>NZ_JBEXWK010000001.1:0-725429 GCF_040629815.1 Streptomyces sp. NPDC005878 | reverse complement strand
TCGCCGAGGGGCTTTACGTGCCTGGCCTCACGAGCCAGGGGTCTCGCGTGTCCGGCCTTACGAAGTGCCGGGCCCCACGCGCCGAGGGGCTTTACGTGCCTGGCCTCACGAGCCAGGGGTCTCGCGTGTCCGGCCTTACGAAGTGCCGGGCCCCACGCGCCGAGGGGCTTTACGCGCCCGGCCTCACGAGCCGAGGGGTCTCGCGTGCCCGGCCTCACGCGCCGAGGGGTTCGCGTCCCCGGCTCACGCGCGCGCCGGGGGTCGCGCGTGCCCGGCTGCACGCGCCCGGGGGCGTGCCCGGCTTCGCGTGTCCGGGAGTCCCACTCCCCGGCAGCCTCATGCCCCCGCCGACCCCGGCAGCCCCAGCTTCCGGAAGTCCCACGACACGATCGTCTCCGGTGTCAGCCGGAGCCAGGCGTGCCGTCCGTCGTGGACCATCTCCTCCAGGCCGAAGTTCTTGCGCGCGAACTCCCGTTCCGGCCCGTCCAGTTCGGGGCACGGCTCGCCCGTCCGGGGTGTCTCTCCCACCGGCACCGCCGTGCCCCGCAGCTCGACCCCGCGCAGCTCCCCGTACGCCTCGCCGGCGTCCACCACCACCGCGATCCTGGGGTCCTGGCGCAGCTGCGCCCAGCGCAGGCTGCGGGTGATCGAGTACAGCCACAGCGCCCTCCCGTCCCAGACGTACCAGAGCGCCCCGACGTGCGGTCCGCCGTCGGGGGCCACCGTGGCGACCCGGCAGGTGCGCTGCTCGGCGAGGAACGCGTCGCGTTCCGCGTCCGTCATCATGATCCGGCGGCCCCGGCGCTGTGCGGTGGTCATCGGGCGGCTCCTCCCGCGAGTGGGCCCAGCCCTCCGAGCTGACTGAGTGTCAGGAATCATGGCGTGCCCTTCCCCCCGCGCGCAATGGCCGTTAGCCTCCGGCGCCATGGCGACGAACGAGCGAGCGGACGGGCGGAGGGAACGGCTGGCGGCGGAGTTGGACCCCGCCTCGACCGTGCTGATGACCGTGGAGTGCCAGCAGGGCGTCGTCGGCCCCGACAGCGCGCTGCCCGAACTCGCCAAGGAGGCCCGCTCCTCCGGCGCCCTCCACAACATCGCCCGGCTCGTCGCCGCCGCGCACGAGACGGGCGTGCAGGTCGTGCACGCCGTGGCCGAGCGCAGACCGGACGGACGCGGCGCCTCCCGCAACGCTCGGCTCTTCCGGGCCGCCGAGCGCCTGCCCGTGCAGCAGTACGCGGGCTCGACGGCGGTACGGATCGTCGAGGGCATCGACGTGGCGGACGAGGACCTCGTGGTCCGCCGGCTGCACGGTCTCTCGCCGATCGCGGGGACGGACGTCGACCCGCTGCTGCGCAACCTCGGCTGCCGTACTTTGATCATCAGCGGTGTCTCGGCGAACGTGGCGATTCCCAACGCCGTGTTCGACGCGGTCAACCTCGGCTACACCGCCGTGGTGCCGGTGGACGCGATCGCCGGGGTGCCCGCCGAGTACACCCCCGTGATGGTCCGCAACACGCTCGCCCTGGTCGCCACGGTCGCCACCACCGACGACATCCTGGGCTGCCTCAGAACGCCGCGCCGGCCCCGGCGGTCCTGAGCACCACCGGGGCCGGCCCGCGACGAGGACGGACTCACGCCAGCTTGATCGAGTCACCCTCCACCTTGATCGTCTTCGCGGGCAGCGGCCGCGGCGCCGGACCGGCGGTCACGCCGCCGGTCGCCGGGTCGTACTTGCTGCCGTGGCAGGGGCAGTTGATGGTGCCGTCGGCGACGTCCTTCACCATGCAGCCCTGGTGGGTGCAGGTGGCGGAGAACGCCTTGAAGGTGCCCGCCGTCGGCTGGGTCACCACCACCCCTTGATCGGCGAAGACCTTGCCGCCGCCCTGCGGGATGTCGGCGGTCTTCGCCAGCACCCCGCCGCCGGCCGCCCCGGCGCCGCTCCCGGCCGCGCCGCCCGTCCCCCCGTCACCGGAGGTCTTGGCGCTGTCGGACGAGTCCGAGTCGCCGCAGGCGGCGAGTGCGGCGGCGAGGCCGACACCGCCGACCGCCGCCACGACGGTACGGCGGGCCGGGCCCGGCTCGGACGGAAGCGCTTGGGTGCTCATACTGGCTTTCCCTTCACCTTGCTCCAGGGGACTGCGTGAAGGGATACGGTCCTGCGCCGCCGGCTGTTCAGGCGCCCAGAGAATTCTTCAGGAACGCGAGATCCAGCCACAGCAGGGTGTCGGCCACACCCTCGGCGGTGACCATATGGCTCTGGCCCGCCAGCGGAAGCACACTGTGCGGCCTGCCCGCCGCGAGGAGGGCCTGCGAGAACCGCAGCATGTGTGCGGGCACCACATTGTCGTCCGCCATTCCGTGGACGAGTTGCAGCGGCCGGGTCAGCTTGTGGGCGTGGGCGACCAGCGAGCAGCGCTCGTAATTCTCCGGCTGGACGTCCGGGTGGCCGAGATACCGCTCCTTCCAGTGGGTGTCGTAGAGCGCGAGGTCGGTCGGGGCCGCGCCCGCCACGGCCGCGTGGAACACGTCCGGCCGGTGCAGCACGGCCGCCGCGGCCAGGTATCCGCCGAACGACCAGCCCCGGATGCCCACCCGCCCGGTGTCGAGGTCGGGGAAGCGCTCGGCGGCCGCCCGCAGCGCGTCGATCTGGTCCTCCAGGACGGGGGTGAGCTGGTCGCCGTGGATGCTGGTGCGCCACGCCTCGCCGCGCCCCGGGGTGCCGCGTCCGTCGACGGACAGGACCGCGAAGCCCTGCTCGGCGAACCACTGGTTCACCGCGTGGTGCCAGGCGCCGGTCCGTACGACGGTCTGCATGCCCGGACCGCCGTACGAATGGACCACCACGGGCAGCCGGGCCGCGCCCTCGCGGTGCCAGGACGGCAGATAGAGGGCGGTGCGCAGCTCGCGTTCGCCCAGGGAGAGGAAGAGCGGCGCCGGTGTCACCAGCGGCCGTTCGCTCAGCACGCCGATCCGTCCCGCGGGCCGGCCGTCGCGCAGGACGGTGACGGTGTGGTCGTGCGGGGTGCGGCTGTCCAGGACGAGGGTGCCGCCGCCGACGGCCGCCGTGTGCACCCCGGGCTCCTGAGTGAGGCGGGTGCGGCCGGAGCCGGGGGTGTACGCCCACACGTGGGTCTCGGTCGGCTCGTCGCTCGCCGTGAAGTAGACCGTGTCGCCCGCCGAGCCGAGGATCGCGCGCACCTCCGGTCCGGGCGGAAGCCCGTCCCCCGGGCAGGCCCCGGAGCGGGTCGATGCCGTGGCGCCCGGCGTGAACTCCAGCCAGTGGTCGTCATGGTGACGGCCCGTCACCTCGGTCGCCCCGCTCACCGGGTCGACGGCGAGGTCGTAGGCGGTGCGCTGGTCCCGGGTCTGGACGGTGGCGTACGGGCCCTCGGCGTCCCAGCCGCCCTCCACCAGGTACTCGAAGGCCGGGTCGGTCCACGTGCCCGACGGGTGCGTGGCCGGGTCCGCCGAGCGGGGCAGCCGCACCGCGACCCGCTCGCCGTCGACGCGGACGACGACCAGGGACACCACCGCGTTGGCCGTGCCCGCCGCCGGATACGCCAGTACCCGCGGTGCCTTGTCCGGGTGGGCGGGATCGCTCAGATACCAGTGCCGCACGGGCGACTCGTCCACCCGGACGACCAGGAGCGCCGAGCCGTCCGGGGACCACCAGGAGCTGCGGGCGCGGCCGATGGACTCGGCGGACACGTGGTCGGTGAGCCCGTAGGAGATCTCCGGGCCCTCGGGGGCGAGCAGCCGCCGGTCGCCGGTGCCGTCGGTCCGTACGACATGCAGGGCGCGCCCGGTCACGTACGAGACGAGCGTGCCGTCGGGGGAGAGCCGCGGGTCGACGGCCGGGCCGGCGGTCGGGAGGGGGCGCGGCGCGCTCCCGTCCGTCCCGGCCAGCCAGAGCGCGCCGGAGAGGGCGAAGACGACGGTGCGGACGGCCGCGTCGGTGGCGTAGGAGACGATCCCGCCGCCGCTCTCGCGCGCCCGCTCGCGGCGGGCCAGCTCCGCCCGCGGCACCTCGTCCGGCTCGCCGAGCCCCCGCGGGTCGACCAGGACGCGCTCCTCGCCGTCCTCGAACAGCCACAGCGAACCGAGCGGCGAACGCCCGTCGGCGGTACGGACGAACAGCACCCGCTCGCCGTCGGGGGAGACGGTGAAGTTCTTGGGCACGCCGAGGGAGAAGCGCCTGGTGCGGGCGAACTGGAGGGGAAAGTCCTCGGCGGTCCGCGGCCGGGCGGTCTTCTCCCGGGCGGTCTTCTCACGGGTGTTCTCTTCCATGGGCATGGCGAAGCGTCCCTTCGGGGCTGGGTGATCGAACAGTCGCATCCGCGCCAGTAGCCTGGCCGGATGCTCAGTGAAGTGACAGCGACCCGCTATGTCACGCCCTTGCGTGAGGGCGGCTCGCTCCCGGGGATCGTCGAGGCCGACGATCTCGGTACGTACGTCATGAAGTTCACCGGTGCCGGACAGGGCCGCAAGACCCTGGTGGCGGAGGTGATCTGCGGAGAGCTGGCCCGACGGCTGGCCCTGCGCGTACCCGAACTGGTCGCCATCCAGCTCGACCCCGTGATCGGGCTCTCGGAGCCGGACCAGGAGGTGCAGGAGCTGCTGAAGGCGAGCGGCGGGCTGAATCTCGGAATGGACTACTTGCCCGGTTCGCTCGGGTTCGACCCGCTCGCCTATCAGGTGAGTCCCGCCGAGGCGGGCCGGGTCGTCTGGTTCGACGCGTTGATCAACAACGTCGACCGTTCGTGGCGGAACCCTAACATGCTGGTGTGGCACGGTGATCTCTGGCTCATCGACCACGGCGCCACGATGATCTGGCACCACAACTGGCCGGGCGCGCGGGCCTCGGCCGCCAAGCCGTACAACGCCTCGGACCACGCCCTCGCCCCGTTCGGCCCCGATGTGGCCTCGGCCGCCGCGGAGTTGGCGCCGCTGGTGACCGAGGGGCTGCTGGCCGAGGTCACCGCGCTGGTGCCCGACGAGTGGCTGGTGGACGAGCCCGGGTTCGAGGCGACGGACGCGCTGCGCCGGGCGTACGCGGAGCCGCTGCTGGCGCGCGCCGCCGACATCCACGAGCGGATCACGCTGGACGCGCCCGCCAAGGCCGCCCCGTCGCAGGCACCCGGCTGGCTCACCGACCACCTCAAGCCCTGGCCGCACCCCACCAAGCACGGCAAGACCGGCCAGGCCGGCGAGAAGGACGGCAAGTGAGCGACCGCGATGTCTTCGAGTACGCGCTGCTGCGCGTGGTGCCGCGCGTCGAGCGCGGGGAGTGCTTCAACGCGGGGGTGCTGGTGTACTGCCGGGCCAGGTCCTTCGTCGCGGCCCGTACGCATCTGGACGAGGCCAAGCTGAGGGCGCTCGACCCGCACGCGGACGTCGTCGGGGTGCGCGCGGCGCTGCGGGCGGTCGAGGGGGTCTGCGGCGGCGGCGAGGCGGCCGGGCAGGCGGCGGGCGACGACGCGGGCAGGCGCTTCCGCTGGCTGATCGCGCCGCGCTCGACGGTCGTACAGCCCGGCCCGGTGCACACCGGGCTCACCGCGGACCCGGCGGCGGAGACCGAGCGGCTGCTCGACCTGCTGGTGCGCTAGGGGCTGGTGCGGCAGCGGTGCCGCACGCCGCGGGGTGGTCCTTTCGAACCCTGTGCCAGGGCCGATCGGGCGGGCCGCGTGGGTGTGACCTTCGCCGGGGGATCCGTGTGCCGTTGACACCGGGTGCCAGGGCTTCTAGCGTCTCGTCTGCTGAAGCTACTAAGCGGTTGCTCAGGGACGAGGAGCCGCGGATCCCCAGGGCGAGGAGAACAGCATGTCCACCACCGAGCAGCGTGTCGCCATCGTGACCGGGGCGGCCCGGGGCATTGGCGCCGCGACCGCCGTCCGGCTCGCGGCCGAGGGCCGCGCGGTCGCCGTACTCGACCTCGACGAGGCGGCCTGCAAGGACACCGTCGAGAAGATCACGGCGGCGGGCGGCAAGGCGATCGCCGTCGGCTGCGATGTCTCCGACAGCGCCCAGGTCGAGGCCGCCGTGGCGCGCGTCGCCGCCGAGCTCGGGGCGCCCACCATCCTCGTCAACAACGCGGGCGTGCTCCGGGACAACCTGCTCTTCAAGATGAGCGAGTCCGACTGGGACACCGTGATGAACGTGCACCTCAAGGGCGCGTTCCTGATGGCCAAGGCTGTCCAGAAGCACATGGTCGACGCCGGCTGGGGCCGTATCGTCTCGCTCTCCTCGTCCTCCGCGCTCGGCAACCGCGGCCAGGCCAACTACTCCGCCGTCAAGGCGGGCCTCCAGGGCTTCACCAAGACCCTGGCCAAGGAGCTCGGCAAGTTCGGCGTCACCGCCAACGCCGTCGCCCCCGGCTTCATCGTCACCGAGATGACCGCGCAGACCGCCGCCCGGGTCGGCATGGGCTTCGAGGACTTCCAGGCCGCGGCCGCCACCCAGATCCCCGTGCAGCGCGTCGGCCGGCCCGAGGACATCGCCAACGCCATCGCCTTCTTCGCCGGCGACGACGCCGGCTTCGTCTCCGGCCAGGTGCTGTACGTGGCCGGCGGACCCCTCAACTGAAGCCGGGAGAGCACATCATGACGAACACCCAGCTCCCGGAGCTCTCCGGACGGGTCGCCCTGGTCACCGGCGCGAGCCGGGGCATCGGCTACGGCGTCGCCGAGGCGCTCGTCGCCCGCGGCGACCGCGTCTGCATCACCGGCCGGGGCGAGGACGCCCTCAAGGAGGCCGTCGAGCGCCTCGGCGCGGACCGGGTCGTCGCCGTCGCCGGCAAGGCCCACGACGAGGCCCACCAGGCCGTCGCGGTGGAGCGCGCCATGGAGGCCTTCGGCCGGATCGACTTCCTCGTCAACAACGCGGGCACCAACCCGGTCTACTCGCCGATGGCCGAGCTCGACCTGAACGTGGCGCGCAAGGTCTTCGAGACCAATGTGATCTCCGCGCTCGGTTTCGCCCAGCAGACCTGGAAGGCCTGGCAGAAGGAGAACGGCGGCGCGATCGTGAACATCGCCTCCGTCGCCGGCCTCGCCCCCTCGCCCTTCATCGGCGCGTACGGGATGAGCAAGGCGGCCATGGTCAACCTGACCCTCCAGCTGGCGCACGAGTTCGCGCCGGACGTGCGGGTCAACGCGATCGCCCCCGCGGTGATCAAGACCAAGTTCGCCCAGGCGCTCTACGAGGGCCGCGAGGAGGAGGCGGCCGCGGCCTACCCCCTCAAGCGCCTCGGGGTGCCCTCGGACATCGGGGGAGCGGTGGCGTTCCTCACCTCCGAGCAGTCCGCCTGGGTGACCGGTCAGACGCTGGTGGTCGACGGCGGGCTCTTCCTCGGCGCGGGCGTGCACTGACTCGGCGCGGGCGTGCACTGACGCCCCGCGCGCACGGGGCCCCGCGCACGCGCGTACCGGCGCCCACGCGCGCGTGCCCGGAGTAATGTGATCTTCATACCGGTGAGTAGCGTTCCGGTTTGCCCCTCCTTGTTCCAAGTGCCCCGCTCGGTCCCCCAGTTGACCGGGCGGGGCGCTGCGGTATGGTCTGCCGACCCATGGCTGAACGAGGAGCGTGCACGTGTTCAACCGGACCATATGCCTGCGCACCACCGCGGCCCTTGCGTCCATGTCGTCGTTGGCCCTGCTGAGCGGCTGCGGGCTGCTCTCCGGCAGCGGTTCGGAGACCGAGCAGACGATCAAGGTCGGCACGGTGAGCGAGCCCAGCACCCTCGATCCGGCCGCCTCCTGGGACGGTTCCTGGGAGCTCTTCCGCAACGTCTTCCAGACGCTCCTGTCGTTCCCGACCGGCAGCAACGCGCCCCAGCCGGACGCGGCGGAGAGCTGCCGCTTCAAGGGCGCCGGCAGCCGTACGTACCAGTGCACGCTCCGCAGGGGCCTGGTCTTCTCCAACGGGGACAAGATCGACGCGGCGGCGGTGAAGTACTCGATCGACCGCATTGTGAAGATCAACGTGAAGGCGGGCCCCAAGGGGCTGCTCACCAGCCTGGACCGGGTCACCGCCGACGACGAGCGGACCGTGACCTTCCACCTGAACAAGCCGGACGCCACGTTCCCCTTCGTGCTGGGCGCGCCGGCCATGTCCATCGTGGACCCCAAGACCTACCCGGCGAACGAGCTGCGCGACGACGGCGGGCTCACCGGCTCCGGCCCGTACACGCTGGAGTCCTACCACGCGGGCGACCGGGCCGAGCTGAAGAAGAACCCTCACTACGCGGGGTTCGCCCAGCTCAAGAACGACGCGGTCTCGATCCGTTACTTCAAGGACTCCGCCGCCATGGTGGACTCCCTCAAGAAGAAGCAGATCGACGTCACCTACCGGGGCCTGACCGCCGACGAGGTCGTGGACGTCCAGAACGAGAAGGCCGCGGGCAAGCCGCTCCAGCTGGTCGAGACGGTCGGCACCGAGATCCGCTTCCTGGTCTTCAACCCCAAGGACCCGCTCGCCGCCAACCCGGCCGTCCGCCGGGCCGTCGCCCAGCTCGTCGACCGGGACGCACTGGTGGCCAAGGTCTACAAGGGCACGGCAGAGCCGCTGTACTCGATGGTGCCCAAGGGCGTGGCCGGGCACACGGTGAGCTTCTTCGACTCCTTCGGCGCCCCCAGCGTCCCCAAGGCCAAGGGCATCCTGCGGCGCGCCGGGATCACCGACCCGGTGCCGCTGAGCCTGTGGTACACCACCGACCGCTACGGGTCCTCCACGGCCCTGGAGTTCGCCGAGATCAAGCGGCAGCTGGAGGCCTCCGGACTGTTCCGGGTCACCCTCCAGAACCGCCCCTGGAAGGCGTACACGCAGGGGATGCAGGACGGGGAGTACCCCGTCTTCGGGCGCGGCTGGTTCCCGGACTTCCCGGACCCGGACAACTTCATCGCGCCCTTCGTCGGCAAGGGGAACGCGGTCGGCACCCCGTACGAGCCCCAGGAGATCGTCGACCAGCTGATCCCGCAGACGCGCGAGGTCTCCGACCGGGGCGCGGTCAGCAAGAAGTTCGAGCGGGCCCAGGACGTGCTCTCCGACGACGTGCGGCTGCTGCCGCTGTGGCAGGGCAAGCTCTATGTGGCGGCCAGCGACGAGATCGCGGGCGGCGAGCGCGCCATCGACCCCCAGACGGTCATGTGCATGTGGGAGCTGCACCGCAAGACCAGCTGGTAGAAGACCTGGCAGGGCGGGCGCGGCAGGCGTTGTCAGTGGCGGCCGGTAGGTTTTTCGGTATCTCGCACCGCAGGGTGCGGGGCCGGACATTCCACGGAGGTTGTTGACGTGACCGACATCGCCATGCTGCCCGAGTCCTGGCGCGGCGTCCTCGGCGAGGAGCTCCAGAAGCCGTACTTCAAGGAGCTCACCGACTTCATCGAGGAGGAGCGGGCGAAGGGTCCCGTCTACCCGCCGCGCGAGGAGGTCTTCGCCGCCCTCGACGCGACTCCGTACGACAAGGTGAAGGTCCTGGTCCTCGGCCAGGACCCGTACCACGGCCCGGGCCAGGGCCACGGGCTGTGCTTCTCGGTGCGGCCGGGCGTGCGGACGCCGCCGTCGCTGCGGAACATCTACAAGGAGATGCACGAGGAGCTCGGCCACCCGGTGCCGGACAACGGCTATCTGATGCCCTGGGCCGAGCAGGGCGTCCTGCTGCTCAACGCGGTGCTGACCGTCCGCGAGGGCGAGGCCAACTCCCACAAGGCCAAGGGCTGGGAGAAGTTCACCGACGCGGTGATCCGCGCGGTCGCCGCCCGCCCGGACCCGGCGGTCTTCGTGCTCTGGGGGAATTACGCGCAGAAGAAGCTCCCCCTCATCGACGAGGAGCGGCACATCGTGGTGAAGGGCGCCCACCCCTCGCCGCTGTCGGCCAAGCGGTTCTTCGGCTCGCGCCCCTTCACCCAGATCAACGAGGCGGTCGCCGCGCAGGGCCACGAGGCGATCGACTGGCGCATCCCGGACCTGGGCTGACCCCGCCCGGGGCGCCCGCGCGACGGACCTCGCGGGCGCCCGGCTTCCAGGGGGTCAGGCGCCTTCGAGCCGCCGCTCCAGCCGGTCGAGGGCGGCGCGGATCCCGTTGCCGTGCGCGTCGTCCGCCAGCGCGTCCAGGGCGGTGTGCGCCCGGTCCAGATGGACGCGGGCGGCGTCCGGGCGGTGCAGCCTCACATAGTCCGCCGCCAGGTTCAGATGGAGCGAGGGGTAGAAGGCGCGGACCGCGAGCGAGGCGTGGTGCGCGCCGAGCCGGTCCTGGCCCAGCGCGTCGGCCGCCGCCAACGCCCGCAGGTCCCAGGCGAGTTCGTCGCCCACGTCGTCCTGCGCGTCCGCCATGTAGTGCGCCAGCGTGCAGCGGTGCAGCGGGTCGCCGTGCTCGCCGATCTCGGCCCAGATGACACCGAAGCGATTGCGCGCCTCCTCCCGGTCGCCGCCGTGCAGGAGCATCAGCGCCTGCCCGATCCGGGTCATCACGACGTCCTCCGACGCCTCCTGCTGCTCCGTCACTCCGGCCTCCGCGAGCCTGTCGTACGCATCCCATCGCCTCGACGCTAACCGCCCGCACCGACAATCGGGCTGAGGCTCCGGCGCGGCTCCCCGGCCTGTCGCTACCGGCCGTAGGTCCCCTCGCAGATGCGTGCCTCCGGGCTGTCCGGCCGCCAGCCGCCCAGCGACCGGCCCAGGTCGCAGACGTCGTCCCCGATGATCGGCGGGGGAGCGGGCACCCGGGGCACCGCCGGATGCGGCGCGGGACGCGGATGCGGGTGCGGATGGGGACGCGGCGCCGGCGGATGGGCGCGGGGACGCGGGACGGGCGCGGGGGCCGGGTGCGCGGCGGGGGTCCGTGGCGCCGGGTCCGGCGGCAGCGCCGCCTCCAGGGCCTCGCGGACGGGGGCCTGGATGACCTGGGGCCGCACGTTCCGGTCGGCCTGCCCGGTCGCCTGGCGGCCCGGCGTCGGGGGCGGCCCCGGGGCGGGGCCGTGCCCGACGGTGACACATCCGGAAACGGCCAGGGCGGCCACCCCGACGAGGAGCCTCACTGCGGTACGGGTTCGGTGCACCCGCTCAACTCTGCTGGGTGCGAGGTCCCTTGCGCGCGCGTGCGGGCCGGGATTGGCCCGCACGAGTGACGGCGCGGGGTGACGCCGAGGGGCGCCGGAGCGCCCGGCTCAGTCGCCGGTGGTGCCGTCGACGCCCTCGCGCAGCAGGTCGGCGTGGCCGTTGTGGCGCGCGTACTCCTCGATCATGTGGGTGTAGATCCAGCGCAGGTTGAAGTGCTGACCGCCCCGGGAGGTGCCGGCGCTCAGCTCGTCGAGGCCGTGGCCCTCGGCGCGGGCGCGGGACGCGGCGATCTCGCCCTGCCAGGTGGCGAGCGCCTCCTCGAAGGTGTCCTCGGGGCCGACGTGGAAGTCGCCGTCCGGGTCCTCGTCGGTGAAGTAGTGCGGCGCGCCCTCCCCGCCGCCGAACACGTTGGTGAACCAGTGCTGTTCGACCTCCGCCATATGCCGTACCAGGCCCATCAGGGTCAGCCCCGAGGGCGGCATGGAGGCGGACCTCAGCTGTTCGTCGGTGAGCCCCGCGCACTTCAGGGCGAGCGTCTCGCGGTGGTACTCCAGCCAGCCCACGAGCATCGTCGGCTCGTCGGCGTCGAGGGCGGGTTCCTGGCGTTCGGGCGTCTCGGTCGTCGTCATGGCGGCCATCCTCACGGATCACGCCCGCGACCGCCACGGGTTATCGCCCGCCGGCCCGTCCGCCGCCGCCGGTCGGCCGTGGCCCGGCCCCCGTATGCTGACCAGGCAAGGAAGCAGGATGCCGGACGGCGACAGGAGACTTCGTGAAGGTCGGCTGCATCGGACTCGGGGACATCGCGCAGAAGGCCTATCTGCCGGTCCTGACCTCTCTGCCGGGGACGGAGCTGCATCTGCAGACCCGTACCCCCGCCACCCTGACGCGGGTCGCCGACACCCACCACCTCCCGCCCGCCCAGCGCCACACCGAGCTCGACGCGCTCCTCGCCGAGGGCCTGGACGCGGCCTTCGTGCACGCGCCGACCGCCGTGCACCCGGCCATCGTGACCCGGCTGCTCGAAGCGGGCGTACCGACCTACGTCGACAAGCCGCTGGCGTACGAACTCGCCGACTCCCAGCGCCTCGTGGAACTCGCCGAGGAGCGCGGGGTGAGCCTGGCCGTCGGCTTCAACCGGCGCCTCGCCCCCGGCTACGCGCAGTGCGCCGAGCACCCGCGCGAACTGATCCTGATGCAGAAGAACCGCGTCGGGCTCCCCGAGGACCCGCGCACCCTGGTCCTGGACGACTTCATCCACGTCGTGGACACCCTGCGCTTCCTGGCGCCGGGACCCGTCGAGCACACGGTGGTGCGCGCCCGGGTCCGCGACGGCCTGATGGAGCACGTCGTCCTCCAGCTCTCCGGCGACGGCTTCACCGCCATCGGCACCATGAACCGGCTGAACGGGTCCACCGAGGAGATCCTGGAGGTCTCCGGACAGGACACCAAGCGGCAGGTGCTGAACCTGGCCGACGTCGTCGACCACAAGGGCCAGCCGACCGTGCGCCGGCGCGGCGACTGGGTGCCGGTGGCCCGCCAGCGCGGCATCGAGCAGGCCGTGCACTCCTTCCTCGACGCCGTCCGGGCCGGCAAGCTCCTCAGTGCACGGGACGCTCTTGCGACGCACGAGCTGTGCGAGCGGGTGGTACGGGAGGCTCTGGAGCAGGCCTCCTGAACGAGCGCCGCCCGACGAGGGCGCAGTACGCGGCGACGACGAGCAGCGCCGCGTACACCGCCCAGTCGCCGAACCGCAGGTAGAGGGTGCTGCCCTCGGCGAGCGGCACGTCGTAGACGGCGGCCGTGCTGCGGTCGGTGCCGAGCCAGTGGCCGATCCGCTCGCCGTCCGGGCCGTACACCGCGCTGATCCCGGTGAGCGTGGCGTGCACGGCCGGGCGGCCCGTCTCGGCGGCGCGCAGCGCGGCCAGGGAGGCGTGCTGCGCGGGCGCCCAGCTGTGCTGGAACGAGGAGGTCGAGGACTGGGCGACGACCAGCCGGGCGCCCTCGCGCACCAGATGGCGGCTCATGTCGGGGAACGCCGACTCGAAGCAGACCAGCGGGCCGATCCGCAGTCCGTCCGGGAGCGTCATCACCACCGGCGTCGTCCCCCGGCGCCGGTCCTCGCCCGCGGCCTTGCCGACGGAGGTGGCCCAGCCGAGCAGCGAACGCGCCGGGATGTACTCGCCGAACGGCACCAGCCGCATCTTGTCGTAGCGGTCGCCGGTCGGGCCGTCCGGGCCGACCAGGACCGAGCTCTTGAAGATGCCGGGGCGGTCGGCGCGGCGGGCGTCCACGTTGACCAGGATGTCCGCGCCCACCGCCCGCGAGAGCGAGGCGATCCTGGCCGCGAGGTCCGGCCGGGCCGTCAGGTCCGAACCGACGCTGCTCTCGCCCCACACCACCAGGTCCACGTCCCGCCCGGCCAGCGACCGGGTCAGGGCCTCGCTGCGGGCGAAGCGGGCGTCGGGGCCTTCGACGACACCCGGCTGCACGACCGCGATCCGCGCCCGGCCCGCCTTCTCCGGGCGGGGCGCCCAGGCCCATAGGGCCCCGACGGCGACGGCCCCCGCGAGGACCGCGGCCACCACCGGCGTACGGGCCGGCCGGGAGACGAGCAGCACCGTCACCGCGACGTTGACGGCGACCACCACCAGGCTCACCAGCCACACCCCGCCGACCGAGGCGAGGCGCAGACCCATCGGCACCTGCCACTGGCTGGAGCCGAGCACGCCCCACGGGCCGCCCAACCCCTGCCAGGAGCGGACCAGTTCGACCATCAGCCAGCCGGAGGGGAGCACGGCGAGCGCGGCCGTGGCGCGCCGCGGGGAGGGCGCGCCCGCGCCGGGGCCGCCGAGCAGGGAGCGCACGAGGAACCCCCACGGCGCCCACAGCAGCCCGAGGAGGGCCGCCAGGACGACGATGAAGACCGTCAGGCTCGGCATCAGCCAGTGGTGCACCGCCAGCATGAAGCCGGTGCCGCCCAGCCAGCCGTCGAGCGCGGCCCGCCGTCCGTCGCGCGCCGACCGGATCAGCAGCAGCCACGGAACGAGCGCCACGTACGCGAACCACCACAGGCCCGGCGCCGGGAACGCCAGCGCCGGGAGCGCCCCGGCGAGCACCGCCGCCGCGCCCCGCCACCACCGCGACACCGTCAGCAGGTGGCGCGGCCCCGTGAGACGGTGTCGCAGTCCGGCCGGTACTCGCATGCAGCGCTCTCCTCGCCCCGCCCGTGCGCGGTGGTTCCCGCCGGGCGCCTGTCCTGGTGTGCGTCCTTCAGTGTGCGGCACATGGGCGGTCGCGCCCACCGGGGTCCCGCACGCGGCGAGTCTGCCCCCGCCGCGCCGCGGTACGCCCGCTCACCGGCCGGCGAGCGCCCCCGACACATGCCGCCACTTCTCGTGCACGGTCACCTCGCGCAGCCGCCAGCCCGCGTCGGTGCGCAGCAGCGCGAAGTCGTACCGGCCGCCGGAGAAGAAGTTGGGCTCCACCGGGCCCGCGCCGCCGTTCTCCCCGGCGCCGAACCGCATCGGGTTGAGGTAGTCGGCCCGCACCCGGGCCCGGTCGCCGGGGTAGCCGCCGAGGTCCTGGAGGGTGAGCAGCCGGTTGACGATCAGATGCTGGCGGACGGGGAAGAGCCGCATCGTCTCCGCGAGCCAGGCCGCGACCTGCGCCGCAGGCCCCTCCGTGCCGCCCGCGGCGCGGTAGTCGGCGCGCCCGTCCGGGGTGAACAGCTCCCCGTACGCGGACCAGTCGGCGTCGTCGACGGCGGCCGCGTAGCCGGTGACGATCTCATCGATGGCGAGCCGGTCCATCACGGTCGCGAGTTCCACACGCTGGGTCATCGCCACAGTGTCGGGCAGTCGGCGCGAGGGGCCAAGAGCCCCGGCGGCCGCCGGTCCGGCCGGGCCCGCTCTTGTGGGCGCGCGGCGCCGCGTGCTACCCGTGGGCGCCATGACCGTACCCAGCGAAACCGCCGGTCCCGCCGTCCGCAGTGAGCGCGCGGGACCTGTCACCACCGTGGTGCTCTCCCGCCCGCGGGCGCGCAACGCGGTCGACGGGCCGACCGCCCGCGCCCTCGCCGACGCCTTCCGGGCGTTCGAGGCCGACGACGAGGCGGCGGTCGCGGTGCTGTGGGGCGAGGGCGGCACCTTCTGCGCCGGCGCCGACCTCAAGGCGATCGGCACCCCCAGCGGCAACACGGTGAGCGAGGACGGCGACGGCCCGATGGGCCCCACCCGGATGCGGCTGACCAAGCCGGTGATCGCGGCCGTCGCGGGGCACGCCGTGGCGGGCGGACTCGAGCTCGCGCTCTGGTGCGATCTGCGGGTGGCCGAACAGGACGCGGTCTTCGGCGTCTTCTGCCGCCGCTGGGGCGTGCCGCTGATCGACGGCGGTACGGTGCGGCTGCCCCGGCTGATCGGCGCGGGCCGGGCCATGGACCTGGTCCTGACCGGGCGCCCGGTCGACGCGGCCGAGGCGCTCGCGATGGGGCTGGCCGACCGGGTGGTGCCGACCGGGACGGCCCGCGCCGCGGCCGAGGAGCTGGCGGCGCGGATCGCCGCGTTCCCCCGGCTGTGCCTGCGCGAGGACCGCCTCTCGCTGCTCGAACAGGAAGGCCTGTCCGAGCCGGAGGCGCTGCGGGGCGAACTCGCGCACGGCCTGCGGTCGCTGGAGCGGGCGGCCGAGGGGGCGGCCCGGTTCGCGCGGGGCGCGGGACGGCACGGGTCCTTCGGGACGTGAGGGCCCCGGCCCCGGTCAGCCGCCCGCGATCTCGCCCGCGTGCGGGCTGAGGGTGCCCGCGGCGACCAGGGCGAAGAGGGCGAGGCCGAGCAGGATCCGGTAGACGACGAACGGCATGAAGCTCTTGCTGGAGATGAACTTCATGAACCAGGCGATGACGACATATCCGACACCGAAGGCGACCACCGTGGCGAAGAGGGTCTCGGCCATCGGGGCCTGCCCCTCGCCGCCCGCGTCCTTCAGCTCGAAGACTCCGGACGCCAGCACCGCCGGGATGGCGAGCAGGAAGGAGTAGCGGGCCGCGGACTCGCGGGTATAGCCCATCAGCAGACCGCCGCTGATGGTGGCGCCCGAGCGGGAGACGCCCGGGATCAGGGCCATGGCCTGGCACATTCCGTAGACCAGGCCGTCCTTGACGCTCAGGTCCCGGAGCGACTTGCGCTCCTTGACCGCGCGGTGGCGGCCGCCCGCCTCGTCGCGGGCGGCGCGGCGGTCGGCGATGCCGAGGACGACGCCCATCACGACCAGCGTCGTGGCGATGACCCGCAGATCGCGGAAGGTGGTGTCGATCTGGTCCTTGAGGACGATGCCGAGCACCCCGATCGGGATCGAGCCCACGATGACCAGCCAGCCCATCCGGGCGTCCTGGTCGGAGCGCATCCGCCGGTCGGTGAGCGAGCGGAACCAGGCCCCGATGATCCGGACGATGTCCTTGCGGAAGTAGATGAGGACGGCCGTCTCGGTGCCGATCTGCGTGATCGCGGTGAACGCGGGTCCCGGGTCCTGCCAGTCGGCGAAGGCCGCAGTGAGGCGGAGGTGCGCGCTGGAGGAGATCGGCAGGAACTCCGTCAGCCCCTGGACGAGCCCGAGGATGAACGATTCGAACCAAGACATGGGGCGAGGGCCATCCCGGATGCTGAAGACGGTTGCGGGCACGACGATCCGAACAGCCGGTATGACCATGTGATCGGCGGCCGGTCGCAGGGCAGCGTACAGGCCGCAGATGAACCGGGAGTTATGCGGTCCTGTCGGGCGCCGGCTGCCCGGCGCCCTCGGCCGTCCGCCCCCGCGGCGCCGCCGCCCGTCCGCCCAGCCGGTGCCGCTTGCGCCACGCCACCGCGGCCGCGCCCAGCCCCGACACCCCGATGAACGCCATCGCGACCAGGAACACCGGCGAGGTCGGGGACGCCGCCCGGCTGCCCGCGACCACGTACGCCGCCGTGTTGGGCACCGAGCCGAGCCCCGTCGCCAGCAGGAAGGGCAGCCAGCCCATCCGGGAGACGGCCGCGCAGTAGTTGGCCGCGGCGAACGGCACCCCGGGGAAGAGGCGGATCGCCAGCATCGAGCGGAAGCCGTGCCGGCTGAGCTGGCCGTCCACCGCCTTCAGCCAGCGGCCCCGCAGGAGCGGGCGGAGGGCGTCCTGGCCGAGCATCCGGCCGAGCCCGAAGGAGATGCCGGCCCCGAGCACCGTCCCGGCGAGCGCGGACGGCAGCCCCGCCTGCGAGCCGAAGATCGCGCCCGCGGCCAGGTTGAGCAGCGGGCGCGGTACGAACGCGGCGGTGCACAGGCCGTACGCCACCCCGAACAGGACGACCGCGGCGCCGCCCCCGATCCGGTGCGGCAGGCCGTCGGCGAGCAGCCGCTGCGGCTCCAGGAGCAGTACGGTCGTGGCGGCCGCCGCGAGCACCAGCACCAGCAGGGCGAGGCGCGACCAGGGCGACAGCAGGGCCCTGGCGCAGCGTACGGCGAGCCCGGCGGACGGGCGGACGGCGTCGTCGAGCATCCGGGGAGACTAACCGACGCGGGCATGTGATCGCCGTAACGGGCCTCGCGCGACGGCCCGTACGCGAGCCGTCGCGCCCTCGTGCGGCGGGCCCCGCCCCTGGTTGCCCGCTTCTGCGGCCGGTGCGGCGAAGGCGCCGACCGCGGCCGGCCGCCTAGCGGCCCCGGTCGCTCGGCGCGTTGCACGGCCGGCCGGCCGGGCTCGGCGCGGCGGAAGGCCGGCCACCGCGCCCGGGGCCCGCCGGAAGGCGCCCGGCCGATCGCCCGTCCCCGCTCGCCCGCGCGGCCGAAAACCATTCGACTCCCGACCGGCGCCGGGGCACCATCGGCGGCATGTGCCGGCCCGCCTCCCCCGCAGCGCCGTCCGCCGTCGCGGACGCGCCGGAGGCTGTCCTCGTGAGGGGGGCGTTCGTCGTCGCGGCGCCCTTCTGCGGCGCCCGAAGCTGACCCTTCCCGGAGACACCGGCGGACCCCGCGGGGGGAGGGTCGGCCGGACTCAGGGGTCCCCTTTCCGCGCAGGGACACCCAGGGACACAGCCATGCCCAAGACGCCGTACGTCCGCACCAAGCCCCACCTCAACATCGGCACGATGGGCCATGTCGACCACGGCAAGACCACGTTGACCGCCGCCCTCACCAAGGTCCTCGCCGAACGCGGCACCGGCACGTTCATCCCCCCGACCGGATCGACCGGGCGCCGGAGGAGGCCGCGCGGGGCATCACCATCACCCTCGCGCACATCGAGTACGAGACCGACACCCGCCACTACGCGCACGTGGACATGCCCGGGCACGCCGACTACGTCAAGAACATGGTCACCGGGGCAGCCCAGCTCGACGGGGCGGTCCTCGTCGTCTCCGCGCTCGACGGGGTCGGGCCGCAGACCGCCGAGCACGTGCTGCTCGCCCGCCAGGTGGGCGTGGACCACATCGTGGTCGCCCTCACCAAGGCGGACGCCGCCGACGACGAGCCGACCGACCTGGTCGAGCTGGAGGTGCGCGACCTGCTCTCGGCACACGGATACGGCGGTGACTCGGTGCCCGTCGTCCGCGTCTCGGGACGCGGAGCGCTGGCGGGCCAGCCGCGCTGGACGGCGTCGATCGAGGCCCTGCTGGACGCGGTCGACACCTATGTGCCGTTGCCGGAGCGCCGCACGGACGCGCCGTTCCTGCTGCCCGTGGAGAGGGTGCTGACCCTCACCGGCCGCGGCACGGTCGTCACCGGCGCCGTCGAGCGCGGCACCGTCCGCGTCGGCGACCGGGTGGAGGTGCCCGGCGCCGGGGTGGAGGGCGTCGTCACCGGTCTGGAGACCTTCGGCAGGCCGATGGAGTCCGCCGAGGCGGGCGACAGCGTGGCGCTGCTGCTGCGCGGGGTGCCGCGCGACGCGGTGCGGCGCGGCCAGGTGGTCGCGGCGCCCGGCACCCTCACCCCGAGCCGCCGCTTCACCGCGCGGGTGCACGTCCTGTCGGCGCGCGAGGGCGGCCGCACCACCCCCATCGCCACCGGCTACCGGCCGCAGTTCCACCTCCGTACCGCCGACGTCACCGGGACCGTCGACCTCGGCGAGAGAGCGGTGGCGTGCCCCGGCGACACGGTCACCATGACCGTCGAGCTGGGCCGGGGCCTGCCGCTGGAGCCTGGGCTCGGCTTCGCGGTCCGCGAGGGCGGGCGCACGGTCGGCGCCGGGACGGTCACCGGTCTCCTGTGAGCGGCGGCCATCCGGACCCGTCTCCTCCGGGCCCCCGGGGGAGACGGGCCGCCGGCGTTCCGTCATGCTTCCGGCATGACGGACACGGCACTGGTGCTCGGCTCGGGCGGTATCACCGGCGTGGGCTGGGAGATCGGCATGCTGTACGGGCTCGCCGAGGCGGGTGTCGACGTGAGCGGCGCCGACCTGGTGGTCGGCAGCTCGGCGGGCTCGGTGGTCGCCGCGCAGATCACCTCGGGACGGATCGGACTGCCCCGGCTGTACGAGCGTCAGCTCGCCCCGCCCGACGGTGAGATCCCGGCGCAGCTGGGCCCGGCCGCCCTCCTCCGCTTCGCCCGCGCGGCGCTGACCTCCCGTACGCCCGAGGAGTACGGCAGGAAGCTGGGCCGGGTGGCGCTCGCCCGGAGCACGGGTGCGGAGGCGGCCCGGCGCAAGGTGATCGCCGGCCGGCTGGTCTCCCACACGTGGCCGCCGGACCGGCGGCTGAAGATCACCGCGGTCGCGGCCGACAGCGGCGAACTGCGGGTCTTCGACCGGGAGAGCGGAGTGGGGCTGGTGGACGCGGTCGCCGCCAGCTGCGCGGTGCCCGGGGTGTGGCCCGCCGTCACCATCGAGGGCCGCCGCTGGATCAACGGCGGGGCGCACTCCCCGGCCAACGCCCAGCTCGCCGCGGGCTACGACCGGGTGCTGGTCCTCGCCCCGCTGGCGCTCGGCGGCGGCCCGCTGGACTCGCCGCGCACCCAGGTGGCCAGGCTGATCGGCGCGGGCGCGCGCGTGGAGCTCATCACGCCCGGCTCCGCCGCCCGCCGCGCCTTCGGCCGCAACTCCCTCGAACCCGCCCGGCGCGCCCCGGCCGCCCGCGCGGGCCGCGCCCAGGCGGCCGCCCACGCGAAGGCCGTGGCCGAGCTCTGGGCGTAGCGGCGCCCGGCCGCCGTCGGCGCACAATGGGACGGTGAACGAGCCGATATCGGTCAGCCGGACAGTGGACTGGGGCACCGCCAAGCTGATGCCCGACGTGGACCGGGAGCGCGCCTGGCTGCTCACCGTGGACGGGGCGCCGCAGTCCTACGTCGACCTCGACGACCCGACGTACATCGAGTTCGAGTACGCCCGCAGGCTCGCCCATGTCGTCGACTGCGCGGCGGAGCCGGGCGCGCCGCTCGACGCGCTCCACCTCGGCGGCGGCGCGCTCACCCTGCCCCGCTATCTGGCGGCGACCCGGCCGGGCTCACGCCAGGACGTGGTGGAGGCCGACCGGGGGCTGCTCGCCCTGGTCACCGAGCATCTGCCGGTGCCCGGCGGCAGCGGGATCCGGGTGCACGCGGCCGACGCCCGCGCCTGGGCCGAGGCCGCCCCCGCGGACTCCGCCGATCTGCTCCTCGCGGACGTGTTCGGCGGCTCCCGGGTGCCCGCGCACCTCACCTCGGTCGAGTACGCGCGCGTCGCCGAGCGGGTGCTGCGGCCCGGCGGGCTCTACGCGGCCAACCTCGCCGACGGCCGCCCCTTCGACTTCCTCCGCCCCCAACTGGCCACCTTCCGGGCGGTGTTCGAGCACGTCGCACTGATCGCGGAGCCCTCGGTGCTGCGCGGGCGGCGGTTCGGCAACGTGGTGCTGCTGGCCTCGCACGTCCCGCTGCCGCTGGCCCCGCTCGCCCGGCTCACCGCCGGGGACGCCTTCCCGGCCCGGGTCGAGCACGGCGAGGCGCTGCGGCGGTTCACCAGGGGCGCGGCGCCCGTACCGGACAGCGAGGCGAAGCCGTCACCCGAGCCCCCCGACGGGACGTTCGGCATCGGCTGAGACGGCGGCGACCGCCGCCTGCGGCTCCTGCGGCCCGGCCGCCACCGGCGTGGTGCGGCGCGTGAGGTTGCGGACGTCCGGGACCGTGAGCACCGCGGCGGTCAGGACCACGATCACCGCCGCGCAGCCCCACAGCGCCGAGGTCCGGCCGAAGGAGCTCTCGGCGGGGCCCGCGAGCGCGGTGGCCAGCGGCACCACGGCGAGCGAGCCCAGCCAGTCGTACGCCGAGACCCGCGACAGCTTCTCCTCCGGTATCTCCTGGTGCATCGCGGTCATCCAGGAGACGCCGAACACCTCGATCGACACACCGGTCACGAACATCACCGCGACCAGCACCCCGATCGGCACCGGCACGGCGAGCGCGGCGGAGGGCAGTGCGAGGGGGAAGACGCAGAGCGAGCCCGCGAAGAGCAGCCGGCGCGGCTTCCAGCGCGTCATCACCAAGGCGCCGCCGACCGTGCCCGCGCCGAACGCGGCGAGCGCCAGGCCCCACGGCCCCGGCCCGCCCAGATGGTCCCGGGCGACCAGCGGCCCGTACACCGCGTCGGCCGCCACCACCACGGCGTTGACGACCGAGAACTGCGCCACGATCGCCCACAGCCAGGGGCGCCCGGTGAACTCGCGCCAGCCGTCGCGCAGATCGGCCAGCATCCCGCCGCCGGGCGCGCGCCGCGGGAGGTGGCGCACGTCGATGAAGGCGCGCAGCGCGCCCGCCACGGCGAAGGCGGCCGCGTCGATCGCGAGCACCCAGCCGGGGCCGACGGCGGCGATCAGCGCCCCGCCGAGCGCGGCGCCGCCGATGCCCGCGCCCTGCATGGCCATCCGGTACAGCGCGAAGGCCCGTCCGGCCTCCTCGCCCTCCACGCTGGACATCAGCATGCCCTCGGAGGCCGGGCCGAAGAACGCCTGGCCCACACCGCCGAGCGCGCTGAGCGCCAGCATCTGCCAGAGCGCCGGCGTGCCGGTCAGGACGAGGAGCGCGAAGGCGCCCTGGGAGAGGAAGTTGAGGGTGTTGGCGGCCACCATCACGTGGTGCCGGGGTATCCGGTCCGCCAACGCGCCGCCGACGAGCAGGAAGAGGACGAGCGGCACGGTACGGGCCGCCGCCACCAGACCCACGTCGCCGCTGTCGCCGCCGGACTGGAGCACCGCGAACGCCGAGGCGATGAGCGCGCCCTGGCTGCCCAGGTTGGTCACGATCGCGGCGGCGGTCAGCAGGGAGTAGTTGCGGCCCGCCCAGGCGGGGCGGCGGAAGCGGGAAGCGGCGGCGGCAGATGTCACCTGTGGACTATCGCCGCCGCCGCCTCGATGTGCCAAACCGTCCGGCGGTGCCGTGCGCGGTGCCGGGGGTGTCACCGCGTCACGACGGGAGGTCAGCCGGTGGGCGCCCCGGCGAGGCGGACCGTGCTGAGGATCTTCTGGATGGTCGCCTCGTCGACCGCGCCGCTGACGCCGGTGGCCGCGTAGAGGCTCCACGCCACGAAGTCGCCCTTGGCGTTCTTGAACCCGAAGGTGATCGCCTGGCCGTCGGTGTCGCACTTGCCGGTCTTCTTGACCCCGGTCGCCGACGCGCGGGCGACGCTGCCCACGATGCCCGCCTTGGTGGTGTACGGGACGGGCTTGGTGGTCTTGATGATGTTCTTGTCCGGCTGCGTGTACGCGCCGTACACCCACCACGGCACCTGGTTCCCGGCCACCTCGTCGGTGTTCTTGGCGCCGTCGGCGCCCTTGGTGCCGGTGCCCGCGAGCTCGGTGTCCTCGGTGTTGCCGTCGTGGTTGGAGTCCTCGGTGCACCACTTGGGCTTGTAGTACGCGGGCGCCGACTGCATGATGATCGGCTTCCCGGTCGGGTTGGCGTGGTCCTCGAACCCGCCGGCCCACGACGGGCCCTTGAACTCCCAGTCCGACGGGACGTCGAAGGCCGTGCCCCACTTGGGGTTCACGATGACCTTCCAGCCCTCGATCGTCGGCTTCATCTCCTCCGTGGAGCCGCCGCGCGGGTTCGGGGCGGGCGAGGAGGCCTGCGGGGGAGCCGAGGCGCCGTGCGAAGGCTTGCTGTCGGCCTTGTCGTCCTTCTTGCCGTCGTCCTTCATCACCACGACGCCGGTGACGACGGCCGCGACCACGACCGCGGTCGCCGCGACGATGGCGATCAAGGTCGTCTTCTTCTTGTCGCCGTCGCCGTTCTGCGGCGGCATCGGCGGTCCGGGCGGCGCACCCACCGGGTACTGCGGCACGGTCGGCTGCTGGTAAGGGTTGGGCTGCTGCGGATAGCCGTATCCCGGCTGCTGGTAGCCGCCGACCGCGGGCTGCGCGGGCTGCGTCGGCTGCTGGTACGGGTTGGGTGCCTGGTACCCCGGCTGCTGGTACGGGTTCTGGTTAGGGTCCTGCGGATTCTGCTCGCCCCCGGGCGGCTGCTGTCCTTGCCACATGGCGAGTAACCATAGAGGGGCCGAGGGGCCCGTTCGACGTCCGCCCCTGTGAGGGGATGGTCAAGGTCTACTACTCACGGGTAACATCCGATGGCATGAGCGCTGATCAGATGTCCGTCGGCGAGATGCTCGCCGCGACCGTTCCCATGGCCAGGACCCTTGAGCTGGAGTTCCTGGAGACCACGCCCGAGCGGGCCGTGGTCCGGCTGCCCGACCGGGCCGCGTACCACAACCATGTGGGCGGACCGCACGCCGGCGCGATGTTCACGCTCGCCGAGTCCGCCAGCGGCGCCATCGTGATCGCCGCCTTCGGCGACCAGATGAACCGCGCCGTGCCGCTCGCCGTCAAGGCCGAGATCGGCTACAAGAAGCTCGCCATGGGCGTGGTCACCGCCACCGCCACCCTGGGCCGCCCGATCGCGGACGTCGTCGCGGAGCTGGACGCCGGGCAGCGCCCCGAGTTCCCGGTCGCCATCGAGATCACCCGCGAGGACGGCGCCGTCACCGGCGAGATGACCGTCGTCTGGACCCTGCGCCCCAACGCCTGATCCACGCCCCGCCCGCGCGCCGGGGGAACGTGCGGGTGCCGCCCGCCGGGGCCGGTTCCGGCACGCCGTCGGCCCGGGGCGAGCAGGTAGGCTGCCCGGGGTGCGCCAAGGGGGGCGCACGCCGGGCGTCGGCCCGTCGCGATCGGGAGGAACGGGCGTTGCACATCCAGGAGTGGCTGGAGAACATCCCCGCCGTCAGTGTCTACCTCCTGGTGGGGCTGGTCATCGGCTTGGAGAGCCTCGGCATTCCGCTGCCGGGCGAGATCGTCCTGGTCAGCTCCGCGCTGCTGGCGTCCCAGGAGGGTCACATCAACCCGGTGATCCTCGGCGCCGCCGCCGTGGCCGGCGCGGTCATCGGCGACTCGATCGGCTACGCGATCGGCCGCAAGGGCGGCCGGCCGCTGCTCGCCTGGCTCGGCGCCAGGTTCCCGCGGCACTTCAGCGAGGGCCATGTCGCCATGGCCGAGAAGTCCTTCAAGAAGTGGGGCATGTGGGCGGTCTTCTTCGGCCGCTTCATCGCGCTGCTGCGCATCTTCGCGGGCCCGCTGGCCGGTGTACTGCACATGCCGTACTGGAAGTTCCTCATCGCCAACGTCCTCGGCGGCATCTGCTGGGCGGGCGGGACCACGGCCGCGATCTACTACATCGGTGTGGTCGCCGAGTCCTGGCTGAAGAACTTCTCGTACGTGGGCCTGGGCCTCGCGGCCGTGCTGGGCGTGGTCTCGATGCTGGTCGTCAAGAACCGCGCGAAGAAGGCCTCGGCCGAGCTGGAGACGGCCGCCGCCCCGGCCGAGAACGTGCCCGCCGCGGAGTGACCCGGCCGCCCACCGGGTGAGCGGACCGGCCGGCGCGCGCGGATCCTGCGTCAGCGCGCGAGGATCCTGGTCAGCGCGCGGCCGAAGACCAGCCGCCCCGTCCGGGCGGTCAGCGCGTCGAGCGCGCGCGGCAGCCCCCGCACCCGCAGGTCCTCGCGCCACACCAGCAGCGCCCCCGCGGATCCCGGACGGCCGGGACGCACCTCGATCTCGGCCCAGCCGGTGACCACCCGCCCGCGCTTCTCCAGCCGGCAGCGACCCGGCCGCCCCGCCTCGGGCGGCTCCCACACCACGACCTCCATCGGGTCCTCGAACGCCAGGCGCCCCGCGCCCGTGCGCGCCACGAAGACCGTGCCGACGCCGGTGGGACCGGGCGTGACGACGGTGATCCGGGTCAGCGGGACGCTGCCCGAGTGCCGCGGCCAGTCGGTGAGCCGCCGCCACACCTCGACGGGGCCCGCCTCCGTACACCGCTCGATCCGGAAGAGTGCCATCCGGCGAGCCTACGGGCGACCCGGGCGCACGTCCCGGCGACCCGTCGCCTACCGTGCCCCCTGGGTGCGACGAGATCCGTACGAAGGAGTGGCGCATGGCGGAGCAGGCGTTGGTCGCGGCGGTGGGCGGGAAGAAGCCACGGGTCGATCCGGCGGCGTTCACGGCGCCCACCTCGGTGGTGCTCGGCGAGGTGACCCTGGCCGCGGGGGCGAGCGTCTGGTACCACACGGTGCTGCGGGCCGACTGCGGCCCCATCACGGTCGGCGCCGACAGCAACATCCAGGACAACTGCACGGTCCACGTCGACCCCGGCTTCCCCGTGACGGTCGGCGAACGCGTCTCGGTCGGGCACAACGCGGTCCTGCACGGCTGCACGGTCGAGGACGACGTGCTCGTCGGCATGGGGGCGACCGTCCTCAACGGGGCCGTGATCGGCGCCGGTTCGCTGGTCGCCGCGCAGGCGCTGGTGCCCCAGGGCATGGTCGTGCCGCCCGGTTCGCTGGTCGCGGGCGTGCCCGCCCGGGTCAGGCGCGAACTCACCGACGAGGAGCGCGAGGGCCTCAAGGTCAACGCGCTGATGTACGTGGGTCTGGCCCGGGACCACCGCGAGGCGCACGGCGGCTGACCGCCCGCGCCGCCCGGCCTGAGCGGAAGATCACAGGTCCCGGCGCTGACCGGCGCGGTCGGCGGTGAGTACCGTGTGCGGGTGCCGAAGAACAGAAACACGTTCTCCTCGCTGACCGCCTGGCGGCGCCGGCTGGCCGCGGGCGCGGTCCAGCGCGGGTGGCAGTGGGTGCAGCAGGCCGGAGCGGTCACCGCCGAGCACCCCGGGCGGCTGCGGTTCCGCCGGATCGGCGCCGGCACCCGGCTCGCCTTCCCGCAGGGCACCGTCTTCGGCGAACCCTGGATCGAGCTGGGCGACCACTGCATCATCGGCGAACAGGTCACGCTGACGGCCGGGATGATGCCGGGCCTCGACCTCGGCGCCGAACCGATCCTCACCCTCGGGGACGGCGTGGTGCTGGGCCGCGGCAGCCATGTCATCGCGGACACGACGGTGACCATCGGCTCGAACACGTACTGCGGCCCGTACGTCTACATCACCTCCACCAACCACAGCTACGACGACCCCCACCAGCCCGTCGGCAAGCAGTGGCCCCGGATGGAGCCCGTGGAGATCGGGCCGGGCTGCTGGCTGGGCACCGGCGCCGTGGTGCTGCCGGGCGCCCGGCTCGGCCGCAACGTGGTCGTCGCGGCGGGCGCGGTGGTCCGGGGCGAGGTGCCCGACCACGCGGTGGTGGCCGGGGCGCCCGCCCGGGTCGTGCGGACGTGGGACCGGGAGAACGGCTGGCAGCCACCGCTGCGCACCCCCGCCCCGGTGCCGATCCCCGAGGGGGTCACCCCGCAGCAGCTGCTCGCGGTCGCGGAGTTGGCGGCCGACGAGGCCTAGGGGCCGTCGGCGGCCACATCGGCCGGCCTCACGAAGGCGAGCGCGGACCCCGCCTCGCGCCCTCCCTCGCAGTACAGTGCGGTGAACGGCTCGGTGCAGCGGACCGTAGTTCACTACACTGAACGTGTCATTCAAAATAGTAGCCGGTCGCCCTGGGGTGGCCCCCCATGATGGACGGAATGTGTCGGACCTCGATCTGCTGACCCAGTCACTGGCCCGCAACGTCAAGCGCCGGCGCGCCGAGCGCGGCCTCACCCTGGACGCGCTGGCCACCCGCGCCGGAGTCAGCCGCGGCATGCTCATCCAGATCGAGCAGGCCCGGACCAACCCCAGCGTCGGCACCGTGGTGAAGATCGCCGACGCGCTAGGGGTGAGCATCACGACCCTGCTCGACTACGAGAGCGGGCCCAGCGTGCGGATCGTCCCGCCGGACCAGGCCGTCCGGCTCTGG
Organism: Streptomyces sp. NPDC005878; assembly: GCF_040629815.1. NCBI lineage: Bacteria > Bacillati > Actinomycetota > Actinomycetes > Kitasatosporales > Streptomycetaceae > Streptomyces > Streptomyces sp. NPDC005878. The sequence continues at coordinate 698,155 of NZ_JBEXWK010000001.1, read as the reverse complement.
TCCACCGAAGGGGGCAGCTCCAGCACCCTGCTCGCGGGCGCCGAGGCGCCCGGCCCGCTGGAGATGTGGCGGTGGCACCTGATGCCCGGCGAGGGCAGCGCCTCCGACCCGCACCCGGCGGGCACCTTCGAGCTGATCCATGTCGGGGAGGGCACCCTCACCCTCGTCGTGGACGGCGTCGAACACGCCGTCCCGGCGGGCCACTCCGTCTCCTTCGAGGCCGCCACGAGCCACACCTACCGCAACGACGGCACCGAGCCGGTGGAGATGACCATGGCGATCTCCGTGCCCATCGAGCGCTGACAGCGCCGACCCCGCTGACAGCCCCGGCGGTGCCCGTGGTGCCCGCGGGACTCCCGTCACGTACCGCGAGACCCGCCGGATGGCGCGAACCGGCCATCCATGCGCGGGAGTCGGACCGATCGGCGCGGTCCTGTGCGAGAGTGGCCGATGCGGGGAAGACAAGTGCGGAGAGGGTGAGCACCCTCCCGCAACCAGGCACGCCCGCCGGTGGGGGGATTCATGGGACATCTCGTCACGGCCGCCGAACGACCTTGTCCGGCGCCCGACCGTCAGGGCCGTGAAAGGCCATCACTGCACACACAGGCCGCCCGGGCACGCGGCGGGGACCTCCCCGTCGCGATCCAGCGCCTGATCGCCGCCGAGAACGCCTCGACGGTTCCGGTAGCCGCCTTCCAGTCGGCGCTCTAGCCGGAGGCCCGGCCATGGACCGGTCACCTCCGGTGGTGTCGCAGGTCGTCCTGAAGATGCACAGCCGGTGCGACCTGGCGTGTGACCACTGCTATGTGTACGAACACGCCGACACCAGCTGGCGCGGCCGGCCCAGGGCCGTCTCGCACGAGATCCTGGCCGCCACGGCGGCCCGGATCGCCGCCCACGCCCAAAGCCACCGGCTCCCCGCCGTCCATGTGGTCCTGCACGGCGGCGAACCCCTGCTGGCCGGACCCGCCCTGCTGAGACACGCGGCCGAGGAGCTCGGACGCGCCCTGCGCGGCGTCAGCACCCTCGACCTGCGCATCCACACCAACGGGGTCCTGCTCGACGAGGAGTTCTGCGAACTCTTCCGGGAACTCGGCGTCCACGTCGGCGTCTCGCTCGACGGCGACCGCGCGGCCAACGACCGCCACCGCCGCTACGCCGACGGCCGCAGCAGCCACGCCCGCGTCGTCGAGGCGGTCGCCCTGCTGAGCCGCCCCCGCTACCGGGAGCTGTTCGCCGGACTGCTGTGCACCATCGACCTGGAGAACGACCCGGTCGCGGTCTACGACGCGCTGGCCGCCCTGCGCCCTCCCCGCGTCGACTTCCTGCTGCCGCACGCGACCTGGGACCACCCGCCGCCGCGCCCCGCGCACACGCCCACGCCGTACGCGGACTGGCTCGACGCCGTCTACCGGCGGTGGGACGAGCAGGGGCGGCCGGTCCCCGTACGCCTCTTCGAGTCCGTCCGGCGCACCCTGCGCGGCGGCGACAGCCTCACCGAGTCCCTCGGGCTCACCCCGGCCGACCTGGTCGTCGTCGAGACCGACGGCACCTTCGAACAGGCCGACAGCCTCAAGACGTCCTACGACGGCGCCCCCGCCACCGGCATGAACGTCTTCGAGCACAGCCTCGACGACGTGCTCACCCACCCCGGGATGCTGGCCCGCCAGAAGGGGATCGAGGCGCTGTGCGCGCGGTGCACCGCGTGTCCCGTGGTGGCGTCCTGCGGCGGCGGCCTCTACGCCCACCGCTACCGGACCGGAACCGGCTTCGACAACCCGTCCGTGTTCTGCCCCGACCTGATGGCGTTGATCATGAACATCCGCAGGCACGAGTCGCTCCCCGAGCCCCCGGCGCACGCCCGGGCCGACGAGCCCGCCCCCACCGGCCAGGCCACCCGGCCCGAACCCGAACAGACGCTGGAGGCGGCCGACTTCGACGAGCTGGCCGCCGGCTTCGGAGGCGCCGGAGTCGTCTCCCGGCTCGCCGTCGCCCAGCTCGACCTCAACCGGGGTCTGCTGGCCGCCCTCGGTGGCCGGGTGGACCCGGGGGACCGCCGGGCGGGCGCCGCCTGGGAGCTGCTGCTCGATCTGGACACGGCGGCGCCGCACGCGCTGGAGGCCGCCCTCGCCCACCCCTACTTCCGGCCGTGGGCGCTCGGCGTGCTCGGCGGCCGGGAACCCGCCGCGCTCGCGGGCGGTCTCGCGGAGCTGGCGGCGTCGGCGGCGCTGCGGGCCCGGCGCGCCGACACCGTCGTCGTACCGCTGCGCGACGGCACCCTGCGGTTGCCCGGCATCGGCAGGGCCCTGCTCCCGGGGGGTGCCGAGGAGGCCGAACTGACCGCCCAGGCCTACGGGTTCACCGTACGGGCCGGGGGCCGGCGGATCCGGATGGGCTGGAGCGAGGGCCTGGACGGCCGCACCCCGCACTGGCAGCCCGTACGGCTCTTCGAGGCGGGCGGCTGGACCGTCGCCCTGGAGGACACCGACCCGCTGCGCGACCGCTACCCCTGGCCCCCGGAGGAGCGGTTGCCCGCCTCGGGGGCGCGCGCCTGGGCCGACGCGCTCGCGGGCACCTGGGCGCTCATCCAGCGTCATCTGCCGGCGTACGCGCCGGGGATATCCGCCGGGCTGCGCTCCATCACCCCGCTGAGCCCCCGGGCGGGCAGCGACACCAGCGCCACCTGCCGGGACGCCTTCGGGGCCGTGGGCGCGGCCCGCCCCGCCGCCCCCGCCCTCCTCGCCCTCCTGATCGTCCATGAGTTCCAGCACGTGAAGCTGGGCGCGGTGCTGGACAGCTGCGACCTGTACGACCCGCAGGACACCGACCGCTACTACGCGCCCTGGCGCGACGACCCCCGGCCGCTCGGCGCCCTGCTGCAAGGGGCGTACGCGCATCTGGCGGTCACCGACTTCTGGCGGGCGCGGCGCACGGCCGCCGAGAGCGCGGCGGGGCGCGCGCGGGCGGAGAGCGAGTTCGCGCGCCGGCGACGGCAGACGACGGAGGCCATCGACACCCTGGCCCGCTGCGGCGCGCTCACCGGCCCCGGCAAGCGCTTCGTCGCCGGGATGGGGGAGAGAGCCGCGGCCTGGCGGGAGGAGCGGGTGGCACCCGAGGCGCTCGCCGCCGCCGCCGACTCCGCCCGGCGCCACCGGGACGCCTGGCGGGCGCGCAACGCGCCGCGCGGGTGACAGGCCGCCCCCGAAACGGCGCGTACAGGCGGTTCCGCCGCGGATCGCTCGCTTTCTACACTGAGGACCCACCCACTCGGACCGGGAGGGAGCGGTGCTGCACGCAGCCGCGCGGGGCGGGGGGCACGAGCCGAGGCCGTACTTCTTCCTGAGTTACGCGCACACGCCGAAGAACGATCCCCGGGACAAGGACCCCGACCTCTGGGTACGGCGCTTCTTCCGCGACCTGTCCGCGCACGTGATGCAACTGACCGCGCTCCCGGCCGGGGTGCCCGCCGGGTTCATGGACCAGCACGTGCGCCCGGGCGAGGACTGGCAGGGGCCGATCACCGAGGCGCTGGCGCACTGCCGTGTCTTCGTCCCGCTCTACTCGCCGCGCTACTTCCTCAGCGAGCAGTGCGGCCGGGAGTGGTTCGCCTTCGCCGGGCGCGAGACCCTCCACCAGTCGCGCAGCGAGCACCGCGCGCCTCCCGCGATCGTGCCCGCGCTGTGGCTGCCCGTGCTGCCGCACCAACTCCCCGAGGCCGCGCGCAGACTGCGGTTCGACCACGCGGACTTCGGCGAGGAGTACGCCGACGAGGGCTTCTACGGGATGATCAAGCTCACCTACCTCCGCGACCACTACGAACACGCCGTCTACCGGCTCGCCAAGCGGATCGTGAGCGTCGCCGAGCGCACCCTGGTGGCCGACGGCGACCCGTACCAGGACTACGCGACCCTCACCTCCGCCTTCGGCCCCGCACCCGGGCCCGGCCGCGACCTGGAAGTGACCGTCCTCGCCTGCTCCCGCGACGGCCTGCCGCACGGACGCGGCCCCGACTGCTACGGCCCCCGGCCCAGCGACTGGAACCCCTACCATCCGCTCTCCGCCCGGCCGCTGGCCCGCCACACCGCCGACCTCGTGGTCAACCTCAACTACTCCGTCCACCTGGCCGAGTTCGAGGACCGCGCCGACCGCCTGCTGCGCCCGGGACCGCCCGAGGCCCCCGGGCTGCTGCTGCTCGACCGCTGGGCGCTCCAGTCCCCGCGCCACCGCGAACTGGTGCGGCTGCTCTGCGCCGAGCCGCGGCCCTGGCTCAGCGTGATGGTCCCGTGGAACCGCGCGGACCCCGAATCACGCCCGCGTGAGGCCGAGTTGCGCCACGTGGCCGACGAAGTCCTCGGCACGAGACTGCGGCAGAGCCCCGGCCACCTGACGCAGGGCGGCGGTCTGCCTACTCTGGAAGCATTCAGCCAGGAGCTCCCCAGGGCGGTCCGGTCGGCGGTCAGGCACTACGAGAGCGCCGCCCGCACGGGCCCGCCGGCCGGGCCCGGCAGCCCGCTGCCCCACGTCCTGCCGGGCGGGGTCGGGCTCGGCCGGACGGCCCGCGGCCGCACCGGGGACCAGCCGGAACAGCGCGCCACCGGGAACAGCCAGGCCGAGCGGGTGGAGGGCCCTCCAAATGGCCGAGAACCGTGACGGGACCGTCATCACGTTCTACTCGTACAAGGGCGGCACCGGACGCACGATGGCGCTCGCCAACTGCGCCTGGATCCTGGCGGCCAACGGCTACCGGGTGCTCGCCGTGGACTGGGACCTGGAGGCGCCGGGCCTGCACCGGTTCTTCCACCCCTTCCTCAACCTGCGCGACCTGGAGGCCACCCCGGGCCTGATCAACCTGATCACCGAGTACCAGGAGGAGGCCCGGCGCACCGGTGAGCGCGCCCCGGACTGGCACCGCGCCTACGCGCGCGTGCGTCCGCACGCCGTCACCCTCGACTGGTCCTTCCCCAGCGGCGGCAGCCTGGACTTCCTCTCGGCCGGCCGCCGCAACCGCGACTACTCCTCGGTCGTCGGCCGGATGGACTGGGACCACTTCTACGAGCACTCCGGCGGCGGCCAATTCTTCGACGCCATGGGCGACGACATGCGCCACCACTACGACTACACCCTGATCGACAGCCGCACCGGGCTCAGCGACATCGCCGACATCTGCACGGTCCAGATGCCCCAGGTGCTCGTCGTCTGCTTCACCCTGAGCGACCAGAGCATCGACGGCGCCTCGGCCGTCGCCCGCTACATCGAGGAGCGCTACCACGAGCGGGGCATCCGCATCCTGCCCGTGCCGACCAGGATCGACGAGGGCGAGAAGGAGAAGGCCGACGCCGGGCGGGCGCTCGCCCGGGAGTGCTTCGAGGGCTTCCCCAGCGGACTGCGGGGCGAGGCCGCCGACGTCTACTGGGGCACGGTGGAGATCCCGTACCGGCCCTTCTACGCCTACGAGGAGGTCCTGGCGACCTTCGGCGACCCGCCGGGTCTCGGCAGTTCGCTGCTGGCCGCCTGCGAACGGCTCACCTCGGTGCTCACCGACGGACAGGTCACCGGACTCCCGCCGATCGACGAGGCCCTGCGCAACGCCCATGTCGCCGCCTTCACCCGGCGCCGGCCCGCCTCGCCCGCGAACATCGTGCTCAACCACGTGTCCGAGGACCGGATGTGGGTGGAGTGGCTGACCGCCGTCCTCGGCACGGCCGGCTTCCGCACCTTCCCCGTCGACGTGCGCTCCCCGCACGCCGGGCGCTCCCGGGAGGAACCCGGCGAGGAGGCCCACCGCGTGCTGCACATCGCCTCCCCGCCCTACCTCAAGTCCCGGGCCGGACGCGGCCTGTGGGACAGCGGGCCCGCCCCGGACCGGGCGGGCGGCCGCCGCCAGGTGCTGCCCGTGCGCGTCGGCGACGTACGGCTCACGCCGCCGCCGGGCGGTCTTCGCGCGGTGGACCTGGTCCGCGTCGACGAGGCCGAGGCGGCGGCCGCGCTGCTCGGCGCCCTCGGCCGGGCGGAGGCCGCCGCCGCGCTCCCGTGCGCCCCCGACCGGCCCCGCTTCCCCGGGAACGCGCCCCGCGTGTGGAACGTACGGCCGCGCAACACCTGGTTCACCGGCCGCACCGACCTGCTCGACCGGGTGCGCGACCAACTGCGCGGCGACAGCCGCTCCGCCCAGCGCCTGCCCCAGGTCCTCTACGGGCTCGGCGGCGTCGGCAAGACCCAGGTGGCGCTGGAGTACGCGCACCGCTTCCGCGCCGACTACGACCTGGTGTGGTGGATCGAGGCGGAACGCCCCGACCTGGTGGTGGCCTCCCTGGCGCAGCTCGCCGCCGAGATGGACCTGCGGGCGGGGGACGTGGTGGCCGAGGCGGCCATGGCGGCCCTGAAGGAGCTGTGGCGCGGCGAGCGCTATCCGCGCTGGCTGCTGATCTTCGACAACGTCGAGGACCCGGACGCCGCGCTGCGCCGGCTGCCCGACGCCATCGGACCGCTCCCCGCCTCGGTCTACGGGCATCTGCTCGCCACCTGCCGCAACAAACCGGCCACCCCGAAGGTGGAGAGCACCCAGGTCGAGGTCTTCGACCGGTTCGAGAGCGTGGAGCACCTGACCTGGCGGGTGGCGGGCCTGCCGGCCGAGGACGCCGACCGGGTCGCCGACGCGGTGGGCGACCTGCCGCTGGCCGTGGAGGTGGCGGCGGCCTGGCTCGCCGAGACGGCCACACCGGTCGACGCCTATTTGCGCCAGCTCGCGGAGCAGAGCACCTCGGTCCTCTCGCTCGGCACGCCCCAGGCGTACGGGCTGCGGTTCGGCGCCACCTGGGCCATCTCCATCAGCAGGCTGCGCGAGGAGTCCCGGGCCGCCGTGCGGCTGCTGGAGATCTGCTCGTTCTTCTCCGCCGAACCCGTCTCGATGCGGCTCATCGGCAGCGACGCGATGTTCGACGCGCTGCTCCCGTACGACGCCGATCTGCGCGAACGGTACATGCTCGGCCGGGTCATCCAGACCCTGAACCGGTTCGCCCTGGCCAAGGTGGACCCGGCGGACAGCAGCATCCAGGTGCACCGCCTCGTCCAGGCGGCCGTGCGCGACGAGCTGAGCGCCGAGGAGCAGACCGAGGCCAAGCGGGTCGTCCACCGCATCCTGGCCCAGGCGCGGCCGACCGAGGGCGTCGACCGGGACGACCCCGTCAACGACCCCAAGAGCTGGCCCGCCTTCGAGCTGATCTGGCCGCATCTGAACGCGTCCGGCGTCGCCGACAGCGACGACCCCAGGGCCCGTGAGCTGATGATCGACCGGATCCGCTATCTGCTGCGCCGAGGCGAGCTGGAGAGCGCCCGCTCCTTCGGCGCGGAACTGGACCGCGTCTGGACCCGCCGGCTCGGCGAGGACGCGCTCCAGACCCTCAACATCCGCTTCGAGCTGGCCAACGCGCTCCGCGCGCAGGGCCGCTACCAGGAAGCCCTGGCCCTGGACGAGGACATCCTCGCCCGCCAGCAGCGCCTCTTCCACCCCGCCGACGACCACCCCACCGTGCTGGTCGTCACCGGCAGCCTCGCCGCCGACCTGCGCGCCGTCGGCCGGTTCACCGAGGCCCTGGAGCGGGACCTGTGGGTCTACCGGGGCATGCGGGGCCTCTTCGGGGAGACCCACCGCCGCACCCTGACCGCCGCGCACAACCTCGCCATCGACTACCGGCTCACCGGGGACAGCGAGGCCGCGCGGCGCCTGGACGAGCGGACCGTGGAGCGCCGCGGCATGCTGCTGGGCGACGACCATCCCTACACCCTGGTCACCAAGGCGAACCTGGCCCAGGACCTGCGCGAGACCGGCGAGTACGCGGTGTCGGGCGAGGTCCTGCGCGAGGTCGTCGAGGGACTGCGGCGCGTCCTGGACCCGCACGCCCCCGAGGTGCTGCGCGCCGCCAAGAGCCTCGCCGTCTCCCTGCGCAGGGCCGGACACCCGCACGAGGCCATGCGGCTCACGACCGAGGCGTACGAGCGCTTCCACGACCGGTACGGACCGGACTCGCCCGACACCCTCGCCTGCGGGGTGAGCCTCGCCGCCGACCTCGCGGCCACCGGCGCACCGGGGCGCGCCCTGGACCTCGCCCGGCGGATGCTGCACGGGTACCGGGGGACGCTGGGGGAGTCCCATCCCTACAGCCTGGCGTGCCGGGCGAACGTGGTCGTCCATCTGCGGGAGACCGGAGGCGCCGAGGAGGCGGTCGAGGACGCCGAGGAGGTCCGGGAACGGCTGGAGCGGGCGCTCGGCCCCCAGCACCCGTTCACCCTCTGCGCGGCCGTCAACCTGGCCAACGTGTACGGCGACCTGGGCCGGGCGGACCTCGCCGAGCGGTGGGAGTACGTCGCGCTGGAGGGACTGCTCGACAAGCTCGGCGCCTGGCACCCGGACGTCCTGGTCTGCCGGTCGAACCTGGCGGTCTCCCTGCGGGCCGCGGGCCGGGGGGACGAGGCGGCCGGAATGCGGGCGGCGGTGATCGGACCCGCCGCGGAACGCCTGGGCGTGGACCACCCGATCGCGGAGGCGGCCCGCTCCTGGCGACGACTGGACCGGGACATCGAGATCCAGCCGGTGTGACCGGAAGGAGGGGAGAGCGGCCCGGTCCCGGCCGCCGGGCGGGGGCCGGGGGCGACCGGCCGCGCCCGACCGGCGCCCCAGGGGATGCCACGAGGCCCGCCGCCGAACGACTGCATTCCCCATGTCCGTTCAGGTCGGACCCGTCGGATGCCGCGGTGACCGTCGCCGGACGAACGCACTTCGCATGCCCGTTGAGGTCGGCCCCGCCGGATGCCACGGGGCCCGCTGCCGGAAGACCGCATTCCGCACGTCCGTTCCGGCCGGTCCCGCCGGTGCCATGGCGCCTGCCGTCGAACGACTGCATTCGGCATGCCCGTTCTGGTCGGTCCCACCGGACGTCACGGGGGCCCGCCGCCGAACGACCGTATACCGCATGGCCGTTCACGCCACCGCCCACCGCAGCGCCCAGGTGAACACCGCGAGCGCGCCGAAGTGCGCCGCGTCCGGCGGCACCTCCAGTCGGGCGCCCGGGATCCGCTCGGCCAGCCAGCGGGTGTGCCGGGCGGGTGCGAACACGTCCTGGGCCCCGTGCCACAGCAGCACCGGCGTACGGATGTCCTCCGGCCGGAACTGCCAGGGCGAGCTCAGCGCCAGGATGTCGTCGACCCACCCGTCGGCCGAACAGCGCAGCCCCTCCGCGAAGTTGCGCACCAGCAGCGCCCGGACCGCGGCGTCGGCCAGCACCTCCCGGTCCGGCCCCGGCACCATCGCGTGCATCGCGGTGACCGTCGCCCTCGGGTCCGCCCGTATCTCCGCCGCCCGCCCCTCGAAGGCGGCGGTCACTGCCCGCGGGCCGTCCGCCGCGATGGTGTACGCCCGGATGTTGTCCTCGGTCATCCCGTCGAACCAGTCGAGGCCCTCCGCGTCACGCGGCGCGAGCGGTACGAGCGCCACCACCCTGGCCGTACGCCCCCCGAGGCGCGCGGCACACGACAGCGCGTGCGGCGCGCCGCCCGAGCGCCCCACCACGGCGAACCCGTCCAGGCCCAGGGCGTCGGCTATCGCCGCCACGTCGTCCGCCGCGTGTGCGACCCGCCGCCCGGGCCGCCGGTCCGAGTCGCCGTACCCCGGCCGGTCGAAGGTGATGAGGCGGATGCCCATCCGGTACAGCACGGTGCTGCGGGGAGCCGGGCCGTGTCTGCTGCCGGGAGTGCCGTGCAGCAGGAACACCGGCCTGCCCAGCGGGTCGCCCCGGCTCTCCACGGCCAGCTTCCGGCCGTCCGGGGTGCGGATGAACGTCGGCAAGGCGCGCCTCCCATGGGTCCGTTCGGGGACTGCTGGGGATGGCGCCAGTATGAGCGCGCCGGGACGACCGGTACAGCGGACAGCGGGAGGCGGGACGGGGACGCGGGGCGCCAGGAGGGCGCGGGCGCGGCCCCCCGGGCGGCCAGGCCCGGGGCGGGGTCGGCCCCAGGGTGCCGTCGGCCCCGGGCGGGCTCAGCCCAGCCGGGGCAGCTCGATCGCCGGGCACCGGTCCATGACCATGTCGAGCCCCGCGGCCCGCGTCCGCTCGTACGCCGCCTCGTCGATCACCCCGAGCTGGAACCAGACCGCCTTGGCCCCCGCGGCCACGGCCTGGTCGGCTATCCCTCCGGCCTGCTCGCTGTTCACGAACACGTCCACGACGTCGACGTCGAACGGGATCGCGTCCAGCGACGGATACCCCTGCTCGCCGTGGACTGTCTCGGCCTTCGGATGGACGGGCACGATCCGCTTCCCGTACCGCTGGAGCACCGCCGCCACTCCGTACGCCGCGCGGCGCTCGTTGGACGACAGACCCACGACCGCCCAGGTGTCCCCGGTCCCGGTCAGGATCCTGCGGATGGTCTCCTGCTCGCTGCTCACGTCTCGCCTCCCGCGGACCAGAGGCCCGTCAGCTGTGCTTCTCTCCCGCAGAACGAGCGGCGGGCTCCCGGAATTCCCGCTCGCCGGGCACGGTGGCGACGGCCAGCACATTGCCCTCGCTGATGTATCCGTCGGCCGCGTCCAGCGGGTGGTCCGCCGCGTCCGGGTCCGCGAACCGGCGCCACTCCTCGCTCAGCCCGAGCGCCGCCGCCTGTTCGGCGAGCCGGGCACAGGTCGGCGCATAGAACGCTCTGACCTGCGGGGAGAGCGGGGCGAAGTGCTCGATCAGGACGGTCTGTTGCCGCACATCGGTCAGGCCCGCGGCCTTCAGATGGCGGTAGAGGTCCCGGGTGCGCAGGAGCTGGGCGGCGTACCCGGGAGTGCGGCCGGCCGCGCGGAAGAAGTCCGCGAAAAGATACGGATCGGCCGGCCGGGCGGTGATCAGATGGGCGTCCAGGTCCTTCACCGCTATCGTGCCGCCAGGCCGCACCACCCGGCGCAGCTCCCGCAGGACGAGGGCCAGTTCGCCGTCGCTCAGGTACTGCACGGTGTTGGCGCACCACACGGCGTCGAAGGTGGCATCCGCGAAGGGCAGCTCCAGCAGATCGGCGCGGCGCACCTCCACCGGGCAGAGGGGGGCCCAGCGATCCAGCCGTTCCCGGGCCAGCGCGGCGTTCTCCCCGGCCAGGTCCACCGCCGAGACCCGCCCCCGCGGCCCGACCAGATCCGCCAGCCACGGCAGGAAGTCCCCGCCGCCACAGCCCGCGTCCAGGACGTGCGCGCCGGGCCGGATGCCCGCCTGCCCCAGCAGGGCGAGGTAGGCGTCGCGGCACGCCTCGAAGTGGGCGTCGACGATGGTGTGATGGGTGAATCCCAGGCCGGTGGAGGAGGTGAACCCCCAGGCCCGGTGGTCTTCGCGGCCGCGCCGTTCACCGCGCCCCTTGTGGCCCGTGAACCCCCAGGCCCGGTGGTCTTCGCCCGGCATCAGCGCGCTTCCCCTGCACCGGTGCGTGCTTCCAGCGCCTCCAGCTCGTCGAGCAGCGTGTCCAGCTCCTTTTGAGTCGCCTCCGGTGCCTCCAGGGGCGGCAGATGACCCGCGCGCGGGACGACGACGAGGCGCCCCCGGGGCAGGGCGTCCGCCATCGCGCGCGCGTCCGCCTCGGTCACCAGCTCGTCCTCCTCCCCGATGATCACCACGGCCGGGATGTCGGCGTCCCGCAGGACGTCCAGGGCGTCCTCGCGCGCGGTGATCGCCCGCTGGGCCCAGGCCAGGGACGCGGGGGCGGACCTCGCCGCGACAGCGCGGACGTGGGCCAGCACCCGGGGGCGCTCGGCCCGGGTGGTGGCGCCGACCAGTCGCGGAGCGGTGGCCTCGACGGCCGCCGGGCCCCGCACCGGGTCCTCCATGAGGGCGGCGAACCCCTCCCGGGCCGCACGCGCGGCCCCGTCGTCCGCCTGCGCCCGGGTGGACAGCAGCGCGAGCGCCCGCGTCCGCCCGGGATGCCGGCGCAGGAACGCCATCGCCACGTAGCCGCCCATCGACACCCCGGCCAGCACCGCGCGCGCGATCCCGCGCCGGTCCAGCTCGCGGGCCAGGTCGTCGGCGACCGCGTCCAGCGAGGGCGGACCGTCACCGAGCGCGGTTCCCCCGAAACCCCGCTGGTCGAAAGCGATGACGCGGTGGCCGCGCCGCTCCAGGGCCTCGCGCTGCGCGTCCCACATGGAGGAGTCGAGGGCGAGCGCGTGCAGCAGCACCACCGGCGCCCGGCCGTCGGCCGCCGTCATCGCGCGGTGCTCCCCTTCTCGGCGTCCGCGATGAACCGGGCCGTGTGCGCGGCCGGTGCGGGGTCGCGCAGCCAGGCGAGGGAGACGGGCGCGGGCGGCAGGTCGACGATCGGGATCACCTTCATCCGGGCCGGCGCGATCGTCTCCAGGGACTGGAACGTCAGATGCACCGCGTCCGTCCCGGAGAGCGTCCCCACCAGGCCCTTCACCGTGCCCATCTCGTACGCCCGCCGGATCCTGCGGCCCTTGGGGGTGCGGGGCGGCACCACCTCGTCCCACACGTACTCGGGGAACGCGCCCGGGCAGCGGAACCCCTCGTACGCGGCCAGCTCCTCCACCGACACGGACGTGTGCGTGGCGAGCGGGTGGTGGGCGCCGACGATCACGGCACGCGGGTCGAGGGCCACGGGCCGGCTCACCGCCAGATCGGGCTCCTCCAGCCCGTACTTGACGATCATGACGTCCAGTTCCCCGGCCCGCAGTCCACGGAACGGATCGCCCACCTCGTATCCGACCAGCTCGACCTCGCTCGCGTCGCGGCCCGCCGCGCGGATGATCGCGGTGGCAAGGTCGGGCGAGCCGTGGATGCCCAGGCGGACCGGCGGGGTGCCCGCGGGCGTGCCGGGGAGGCGGTCGGCGGGCAGAACGGTGGAGTCAGTCATCGGGAGTCTCCTCGGTCAGTGCGGCAAAGGCGCGAAGGCGGTCGGGGTGGGTGGGGTCGGCGTCGACGCGGAGCGCGGCGAAGGCCGCGCTCGCGCCGGTCAGGCTCGGGACGGAGCGCAGGGTCAACCGGTCGCCCGGCACGATCAGGCCGTCCAGGACGGCCTCGGCCACCAGGTGGTTGAGGTGGACGAGCGCCTCGGGCACCCGGACGCCCGAGACGGCCAGATAGAGGTCGCGGTGGATTCCGGCCCTCGGCCAGGGACCGGAACCCGGCGCGGCCGATCGCGCCGGGTGCTGCCGCGGCGTCCCGGAGCCGCCCCGAGTGGCGGTCGGGGCCGGGACCGTGACCGTTCTCGGCGGGCCCACCGGGAACGCGGCTGTGGACAGGAACAGCTTGAGCAGGCGGCGCAGCTCCGCACTGCTCGCGGCCGGTGCCGGGCCGCACCAGCCGACCGACCTGTCCTCGGCCAAGTGGTCGAAGGAGTAACGGCCGAGCAGGTTCTCGGGGTTCCCGGCCAGGTACACCGTTCGGGTGAATGACCGGCGCCAGGCCGCCGCGGCCCCGGGTGCCAGGCCGAGTGCGAAGGCCGAGGCGTCACGGACCCAGGCAGCCGGGTCGAAGTGGCGCACGACCGCCACCGCCTGGACGGCGCCCGCGTCCGGCAGCTCGGTGACCCGGGCGCGCACCGCCCGCAGCGCGGCCGCGTCCGACTCGCCCTCGGCGGGCACCAGTTCGGGCCGCGCCGCGCGCAGCCGCCGCAACGCCTCGGCGTGGAGCCGCCGCTGCGTCAGCGGGGCGGGAGCCGTGCGCGGGCAGGCCCGTTCTCCGGTCAGGGGCACAGGAACACCTCCCTCAGCAGATCCCGCGCGGGCGCGGGACGGCGCCGGCCGAGCAGACTGGTGGTGAGCCGGTAGGGATCCACATAGGTGTGGTCGCGGCGGTGGACGCCCAGCCGCGCGGGCAGGGCCGGTTCGGCGGTGTCGGGCGCGCCCGCCAGCAGGCGCTCGGCGCGCCCGAGGCACTGGCGCAGCAGGTCGGGCCGGTGCGACTGGGCCTGGCCCGGCCCCAGAGTGGCGATGAAGTACAGCCGCATGCCGAGCCGGATCGCCGCCTCACCGTGGTCGGCGCGGGCCGCGTCGAGGAGCGCGGCGGCGTCCAGGCCCTGCCAGCCGCCCGCCCGGGCCGAACGGATCCGGCCGTCGACCGGCACCCGCCCCACGGTGACCCGGTGCACATCGGGACCCAGCGGCCCGAGTACGCGCGCGAGGAGCTGGTAGTCCGGGTCGAGCTCGCGGTCGTAGAGGAACACCAGCTCGTCGTAGTGCGGGGCGAGCGGCAGGAGTTCCCGCAGGGCGCAGGCGAGGTAGTTGGGCCGGCCGTCGGCGGTGACGATCTGGCGCAGCGGCAGGCCGTGCCGTGTGAGGTCGAGGTAGACCGGGCCGCCCACCGCCCGGTGGTCCAGGCACAGCCCACGCGCGCGCAGATGCTCCAGTGCCTCCTCCAGGTCGAGGCCGGGCGGCTGGTGGTCGAGGAGACCGGGGTCGTACAGGCCCAGCCGCGCGTAGTGGCTCCGCCACAGTTCGAGGACGCGGGTGGCGGCCGGGTGCACCCACTCGTGGTGCTCGACGGCGTCGGCGTACGGGCGCAGCGCGGCGGCCGGCACCCGGTCCTCGGCCGCCCGGTGGCGTACGTACAGCGAACCGATGTCGTCCTCGGTCAACTCCGCGTAGCCCGTGTCCCCCTGCGTCCGGTCGAGGAACTCCCAGAAGGCCAGGGTCTGTTCGGTCAGGTGGTACGTGGAGTGGCTGAAGCGGTAGTCGACCTCCGCCAGGCACGCGGTGGCCCGGTACATCACGTCCGTCCAGAAAAGTCCCTTGAGGTGGGACGGCATGAGCGGTTTGGAGGGGGTGATCGTGACCGGGGCGAGCAGCACCCGGCGGCGCGCCGCCGTCGCGGGGCGGGGCGCGTCGAGGACGGCGGGGGCGGTCACGGACACCCTCCGTCCGGCGCGGGCGCGGCGCGGCCGCACAGGGGCGTCACGAGGAGGCTCCTTCCGCCGCCGTGAGGACGTTCAGGAGCTGCGCGCGGGGCAGGGGCCCGGTGTCCGCCGGGAGCGGTCCACGGGGCGCCTGGGCGACCCGGTGCCGGAACTTCTCGTCGCCGAACACCTCGTCCGGAGTGCTCAGCCCCATCAGGACCCGCGTCAGGCCGCGCCACACCGTGCCGTCCCGCGCGGCAGCCGACCGGATGGAGGTGTTGGGGCAGCCGGCGTAGACGGGCGGCAGGGAGCGGCCGTGCACGACGGCGCTCCAGCGCCCGATCCGCTCCCGGTCGGTGCTGGCCGCGTGCTCGTACCACGGCCGCAGCAGCACGTCGGTGAATTCGGCGGCGGCCTCGCCCCGCTGCCGGGCGGGGTGGGACGCCAGTTTGTCGGCCAGGCCGAAGGCGTGCGCGAGCGCCAGCGACATCCCGCGTCCGTAGAGCGGGTTGGTGACACAGGCGGCGTCCCCGACCGGGAACAGCCCCGCCACGGGCGGCCGCACGGCGGTGGCGCGCAGGGCGTTGGCCGGGCCGCCGATCACCTGGACCCCGGAGATGGGGGCGCTGACCGCGTCGTCGAGCCAGGCGGTGAGGCCGGGAGTGGCGCGCGCGACGGCGGTGAAGGCGTCGGCGTGCCGCAGCCGGTCCAGCTCCGTGTCGCCGGGCAGGGTGCCCAGGGCGATCGCGAAGGTGCCCGCGTCGCCGGGGTGCAGCACGCCCGCGTAGTGGTCCCAGATGTCACCGGCGGCATGGCCGCGGTTCAGCGTTCCGGGCAGGGAGCCGCTTCTGAGCCGGTAGAAGCGCGTGAAGCCGCGCAGTCCGCCCGGGCTGGTCAGGTCCCCCGCGACCGGGACCCCCGCGTCGGTGAGCCAGCCGCGGGCGGCCGCGCGGCGCCCGGTGGCGTCCACGACCACCTCGGCGGACAGATGGGCGCCGTCCGTGGTCACCACGCCGCGCACCGACTGCCGGTCGGAGCTCAGCCTCAGCCCGCGCACGGTCGTGCCGTGCCGGATCTCCACCTGTGGCAGGGCCTCGACCGTCCGGTACAGGACGAGTTCGAGCGTGGTGCGGCGGCAGCCGAGGGCGACGAGCAGGTCGTCGCCCACCTCGCGCGCGCGGTCGGTCGCACCCGGCGGTATCGCGCGCGTGAGGTCGAACAGCGGCGCCCCGGCGGCCATCAGCCGCTCCAGCACCTCGGGCGCGCGGGTGCGCAGAGTGCGTACGCCGAGCGAGGTCAGCGTGTGGGAATGCTGGGCCTGCGGCACGGTGGGGCGCTGCCAGCGGCTGTGCAGATCGGCCATCGCGCCCCGGGGCGGCGGGGCGGAGCGCTCCAGGACCGTCACCCGGCGCCCGGACCCGGCGAGCGCGAGAGCGGTGGCCAGCCCCGCGACACTGCCTCCTACGACCAGAGCCTTGGACATCAGCGCCGCCGGCCGTGGATGAAGAACACCCGGCGCACGTCCGTCTCGTGCCGCGGCGGCACCGGATCCGGCCAGCGTCCGAAGTCCGCCCCCGGCTCGCCCGGCTGCACCGCCTCCACCGAGAACCCGTGGCGGTCGAAGAGCGCCTCGGGCTCGTCGGTCCCGAACAGCCAGGGGCAGCCCCAGCCCGCGAAGATGTCGAGCAGGCCCCGCATGTGGGGCAGCGTCAGGGCGACGGAGTTGACCAGGTCGGCGGCGATCCGGCTGCCGGGCGCCGAGAAGGCGGCCACCCGGCTCAGGATGCGGTGGGTGTCCTGCTCGGGGATGTAGTAGAGCAGCCCCTCCAGCAGCCAGGTGGACGGCAGGGCGGGGTCGTAGCCCGCCCGGAGCAGGTCGTCCTCCCAGTCGGGCGCGGTGAGGTCCACGGCGACCGTACGGTGGTCGGTGCGCGGCGTCACGCCCTTCAGCCGGTCCCGTTTGTACGCGAGCACCGCGGGCCGGTCGACCTCGAAGTAGCGCAGCCCCTCGGGCCAGTCCAGCCGGTACGCGCGCGAGTCCATCCCGGCCGGAGCCAGCACGATCTGCCGCATCCCGGGCTCACGGGCCGCTTCCTGGAGGTGGTCGTCGAAGAACCGGGTGCGGATGGCGTTGTAGTCGGGAGTGCTGGGGAGCGTACGCGAGGTGTCGGCGGGGAACGTCGCCCGCCGGATCTCCGCGAGCAACTCCGGGCCGATCTCCCCGCAGAGCGTCCGCGCGTAGGGATCCTGGTAGATGCGGTCGGGCCGGCGCGTCTCCGCGGCACGCAGGGCGGCGGTGAGCAGGGCGGTGCGTTCGACGGCGTCGAGCAACTCGGTCACGGGGTTCTCGTCTCCTTCGGTCGGACGGGTGGAGTGCGGCCTCGGTGGGGGAGGGGCCGCGACTGGAGGGTCAGGAACCGTTCCCGTCGGTGAGTCGTTGCCATTGCGCCGGGTCCTGGCGGAAGAGCCGGTCTTTGACCTGGGTGGGGCGTACGCCGGAGGCGACGGTGGCGTGCCAGTCGTCGAGGAAGGCGTCGGGGTGCAGCGGCAGGGCGGTGGGAGCGCCGAGACGGAGGTGGGTGCGGGCGTGGCGATAGCCGGGGGATTCCAGAGCGAGGGCGCGGTCGAGGCGCGTCAGGAACGTGTCGGTCTCGGCTGTGCTCCAGGGGATGGCTGACGCGAGGGCGAACTGGTAGGCGGGGAGGTTATGGGGGCCATGGAGGTCGGGGGTGACACGGCAGGCGACGTTGCGCAGTTCGAGTCCGCCCGCGGCGAGCGCGGTGGTGAGAGCGCGCAGGACCTGGGCGTCGCGCAGACGTTCCCCGGCCGCGTCGGAGAGGGTGCTGCGGCCGGTGTATTCCAGACGCGGCACACCGCCCTCGCGGTCCACGACCCGGACGACGTCACCGACCGCGTAGCGGTAGAGACCGCCCACATGGCTGAAGACGGTGTGGTAGTCGCGGCCGACCTCGAGTTCGTGGGGCCGGAGCGTGGCGACGTCGGGGGTGAGGTCCCGGTCGGCGTCGGCGAACTCGTACACGGAGGCGGTGACGACGAGGCTTCCCGCGCTCGGGTGGCGGTCCAGGGCGACACCGGTGGGCCCCTCGGAGGCGGCCACCGGGGCGGGCAGGACGGTGACGCCCGGCCCGAACTCCTCACGCAGACGGGGGAGGTAGAGCGAGGCGACGCCCGTAGTCCAGCAGAAGAGGGCGCGCATCCGCGGCCAGACGTGGGCGGGCCTGATCCGCCCGAAGCGCTCCGCGAGCCGCTCCAGTTCACGGGCGCGGCCGGGGTTGGGCTGGCAGTGGGGATGACCGCCGAGCGTGCCGTCGCGTACCTCCCGGACGATGCGCTCCCACCAGAGGTTCAGCTGGTGGGGCAGGGCCGCGACCATCGCCGGGTTGATCCCGATGACACAGCGGACGTCGCTCTCGACGGCCAGCCGCAGCCGCAGGTACATCTTGTCGAGGTGCGCGCCCGCGTCCACCTCGATGGGCAGGGTCCCCCAGGGGGCGGCCGTACCGGGCTCGGCCGACAGCGGCTCGCCGAACCGTGCGCCGAAGTCGACCTGGCTCGCGCCGACATGGGGCCGGCCGGAGGCCGTGGTGGGGGGAGCGGCGATGGGGTCGTGCTTCAGGTTGAGGACGGCGTCCGGGCGGGCCAGGACATCGGGGAAGTGCTCGATGAGCGGCGCCCAGGCGGCGTAGTAGAACGGGAAGAACGTGGTGCGCATGAACCGGGGGGTGACCGGGATCTTCTTGTGGGCGCCGGTGCTGCCGCTGCTGGTGAAGAACACGGCGGGCCGGTCGGCCGTCAGGACGTTCTCCTCGCCCGCGGCGGCCCGCTCGATCCAGGGGGCGAGCCCGCTGTAGTCCTGCACGGGCACGGCCGCGCGCCAGTCGTCCAGGGTGCGTACGCGCGCGAAGCCGTGCGCGCGTCCGTAGGCGGTGCCGGCGTTGAAAGCGAGCAGGTCCTCCAGGACCCGCCGCTGGTGTCCGGCGGGGTCCGCGAAGGCCGCCCGCAACCGGTCCCGTTCGGCGGACACCCGCGACCGGTACCGCTCCATCCGCCCCGGATCCGTCCAGGTCAGGCCGTCCCGAGGGGCCTGGCGGGCCTCAGACGTAGTCATGGCAGACCACCTCCCGCACGGCCTCGGCGGTCCGACCGGGGGAGCCCTGCTGCTCCACGACCGTGACCGGAAGGCCGCGGATCTCGTCCCACATCAGCTTCTCCAGGTCCGTCTGGTACCGCTCGAACGCCGCCCGGTTCGGCCGCTCGCCGTAGTGTTCGAGGGAGTTGAGCCGGCTGCCGCGCCGACTGCGGCGCCAGGCCTCCTGGGGCGCGACCCGGAGGTACACCACGTGGCGCGGCTGGGGGAACGAGCGCCACCAGTCGTACATGGGGTTCTCGCTCACCCCCGCCAGACGGCACTTCGCGAGGATCTTGTAGTAGTACGAGTCGACGAGGAGCGGCCGTCCGTCGGGCGATCCGGCGGCGGTCAGGAGCTGGTCGCGCAGGTGCACCACCGCGGTCTGGAGCATGCTGGCCATGAACTCCGGCGAGTAGGCACCATCCGGGGCGGCGACGTCCTTCACCACTTCGCGCCGCAGCCGGCCGATCAGCGCGTGCCGCTCCGCGAGGAAGCGGTCGTCGACGGAGACGACCCGGACGGGGTCGGGGCCTTCCACGAGTCGGGAGACCGCTGAGGACTTGCCCGCGTAATCGCCTCCCAGAAGGACGGAGAATAACGGGAGGTTTTCTGACATATCGGGTTGCTCCTTACGGACCGGCGCACTCTCTGCTGTGGCACGACTCCTCCGCGCAGCCTGCGTGAGCCGCCTATAGGGAGAGTTGAGGATCAAGGGGGAGGGGCGAGCGAGGGTTCACCTGGTATCCATGGGGGCGTTGCCGGGCCGGTGTGTCACCGGGTGAGCCCGTCGGCCTCGCCCGGGCGCGCCCCGGCCCCGGTGACATCGGTCACCCCCTGCCCCCGCGACCCCCGGCGTTCCCCGCCCCCGCCGCCGGGGCCCGCGACGGTCCGCAGGTCACGGGCGCGGCACCGCATAGGGTGGCCGCATGCAGGAGCAGTACCGGACGATCGCCCGCGAGGGTGTGCACGAGACCGAGGTCAATCGATCGCGGTTCATCTGCGCGCTCGCGCCCGCCGCGACCGAGCGGGAGGCGCAGGACTTCGTCGCGCGCGTCCGCGCGGAGCACCCCACGGCGACCCACAACTGCTTCGCGTACGTCATCGGGGCCGACGCCTCCGTACAGAAGGCGAGTGACGACGGCGAGCCGGGCGGCACCGCCGGGCTCCCGATGCTCCAGATGCTGACCCGCCGCGAGGTGCGGTACGCCGTCGCCGTCGTCACCCGCTACTACGGCGGCGTGAAGCTCGGCGCGGGCGGCCTGATCCGCGCCTACGGCGGAGCGGTCGGCGAGGCCCTGGACGCGCTGGGCACGGTGGTGCGCCGGAGGTACCGCCTCGCCACCGTCACCGTCGACCACCAGCGCGCGGGCAAGCTGGAGAACGACCTGCGGGCCACCGGGCGCGCCGTGCGCGAGGTGCGCTACGCCGAGGCCGTCACCATCAGGATCGCCATCCCCGAGGCCGACGTGGAGTCCCTGCGCCGCTGGCTCGCGGATGTCACGGCGGGCACCGCGACGCTGGAGCTCGGCGGCGAGGCGTACGGGGACGCGTGACAGCTGTGAGCCGTACCGGTAAGGCAGTTGCCGCCCGGGATGTCCGACCCCACCGATACCCTCGGGGATCATGAGACTCCTGCATACGTCGGACTGGCACCTGGGACGGTCGTTCCACCGGGTCGCCCTGCTCGACGCCCAGGCCGCGTTCCTCGACCACCTGGTGGCGACGGTGCGCGAGCGCGACGTGGACGCGGTCCTGGTGGCGGGCGACGTCTACGACCGGGCGGTCCCGCCGCTGGCGGCCGTGGAGCTCTTCGACCGCGCCATCCACCGGCTCGCCGACGAGGGCGTGCCCACGGTGATGATCTCCGGGAACCACGACTCGGCCCGGCGGCTCGGCGTCGGCGCGGGCCTCATCGAGCGGGCGGGCATCCATCTGCGCACCGACCCGGCCGCCTGCGACACCCCCGTGCTGCTGTCCGACGCCCACGGCGAGGTCGCCTTCTACGGACTGCCCTACCTCGAACCGGCGCTGGTCCGTGAGGAGTTCAAGACCGCGAGGGCCGGGCACGAGCAGGTGCTGGGCGCGGCCATGGAGCGTGTCCGCGCCGATCTCGCGGCACGCGCGCGCGGCACCCGCTCCGTCGTGCTCGCCCACGCGTTCGTCGCCGGGGGCGAGCCGAGCGAGAGCGAGCGCGACATCACGGTCGGCGGGGTCGCCGCCGTCCCCGCGGGGGTCTTCGACGGCGTCGACTATGTGGCGCTCGGCCATCTGCACGGCTGCCAGACCCTCTCGGACCGCGTGCGCTACTCGGGCTCCCCGCTGGCGTACTCGTTCTCCGAGACCACCCACCGCAAGACCATGTGGCTCGTCGACCTGGCCGCCGACGGATCCGTCGGCGCCGAGCGCGTCGACTGCCCGGTCCCGCGCCCGCTCGCCCGGGTCCGGGGCCGGCTCGACGAGCTGCTGGAGGATCCCGCGCTGGAGCCCCACGAGGACGCGTGGGTCGAGGCGACGCTCACCGACCCGGTCCGCCCCGACGACGCGATGGCCCGTCTCGCCACCCGCTTCCCGCACACCCTGAGCCTGGTCTTCGACCCGGACCGCGCCCCCGAGGACCCGCTCGCCTCGTACGCGCGACGTCTGGAGGGCCGCACCGACCAGGAGATCGCGGAGGACTTCGTGGCCCATGTGCGCGGCGGCAGCGGTCCCGACGAGCGGGAGCGCACCGTGCTGCGCGCCGCCTTCGACGACGTACGGGTGGAGTCGGA
Source organism: Streptomyces sp. NPDC005878 (assembly GCF_040629815.1). Lineage (NCBI taxonomy): Bacteria > Bacillati > Actinomycetota > Actinomycetes > Kitasatosporales > Streptomycetaceae > Streptomyces > Streptomyces sp. NPDC005878. The sequence continues at coordinate 676,369 of NZ_JBEXWK010000001.1, read as the reverse complement.
GCTCGTCCGGGACCACGCGCGCGAGGGGGCCCGATGAGGCTGCACCGGCTGCGCGTCACCGCGTTCGGCCCCTTCGGCGACACCCAGGAAGTCGACTTCGACGCGCTCTCGGCCGGGGGACTCTTCCTGCTGCACGGCGTGACCGGGGCGGGCAAGACCTCCGTCCTGGACGCCGTCTGCTACGCGCTGTACGGAGCGGTGCCCGGCGCCCGCCAGAGCCCCGGCGCCGTGCTCCGCAGCGACCATGCCGCGCCCGACACGGTCACCGAGGTCCTGCTCGACCTGACCGTCGGCGGACGGCGGCTGGAGATCACCCGCAGGCCCCAGCAGAACCGGCCCAAGAAGCGCGGCACCGGCTTCACCACCGAGAAGGCGCAGACGTGGCTGCGCGAGTACGACCCGGGCGCGGGCGCGTGGCAGGCGCTCAGCCGCTCCCACCAGGAGGTGGGGGAGGAGATCGGTCAGCTCGTCGGTATGAGCCGCGAGCAGTTCTGCCAGGTCGTGCTGTTGCCACAGGGGGACTTCGCCAAGTTCCTGCGCTCCGACGCCGAAGCACGCGGCAAGCTGCTCGGCCGGCTCTTCGACACCGGCCGCTTCGCCGCCGTCGAGGAGCGCCTGGCCGAGCTGCGCCGCGCCGCCGAACAGCAGGTCAAGGCTGGTGACGAGCGTCTGCTCAACCTCGCCCAGCGGATGGCGCAGGCCGCCGGGGACGGCCCGGACGCGCGCGACTGGCCGCTGCCCGGCCACCGCCCCGGGGAGCCGGGGCTCGCCGAAGGGGTCCTGGAGTGGGCCGCCGTCGCGCGCGCCGGGGCCCGCGAGCGCCTCGCCGTCGCGGAGTGCGCCCTCACCGCGGCCGAGAGCCGTCAGGCCGCCGCCCGCGTCGCGCTCGACGACGAGCGCCGCCTCGCCGAGCTCCAGCGCCGGTACGCGGACGCCCGCCGCCGCGCCGACGAACTGGCCGCCGCCGAGCCCCAGCGCGCGGCCGTACGGGAGCGGCTGGCGCGGGCCCGCAAGGCCGACCTGGTCGCCCCCGCCCTCGCGCTGCGCGCGGAGGCCGAGCGCGAACACGAGACGGCGGCCACGGCCCGTGAGCGCTCGCGCGCGTCGCTGCCCGCGGACCTGGCGGAGGCCGGGGCGGAGCACCTGGGCGCGCTGGAGCGGCAGATGCGCCAGGAGCTGGGCGCGCTCGACGCCGCCCGCCGGGCCGAGGCCCGCAGCGCCGAGATCACCGCCGAGCGCGCCGAGCTCGACCGCCAGGCCAGGGCCGACGAGCAACTGCTCCTCGACGCGGCCGGCTGGCTCGCCGCCTGGGAGGGCGAGCGCCGACGCCACCAGGAGCGCGTCGACGCCGCCCACCAGGCCGCCACCCGCACCGAACAGCTGGCGGGACGGCTGGAGCCGGCCCGGCGCAGGCTGGCGGCGGCCCGCGAGCGCGACGCGCTCCAGGTGCGCGTGGCCGCGGCCGAGGAGCGGCAGGGCGCCGCCCGGGAGAAGGCCAACACCGCCCATGAGCACTGGCTGGCGCTGCGCGAGGAGCGGCTGCGCGGCATCGCCGCCGAACTCGCGGCGGGCCTGCGCGAGGGGGAGGCGTGCGCCGTCTGCGGCTCGCCCGAGCACCCCGACCCCGCGCGCGCCACCACCGGCCATGTGGACCGTACGACGGAAGAGGCCGCCCACGAGGCGTACCGGCAGGCGGAGGAGGCCCGCGCCGAGGCCGAGCGCGCCCTCGCCTCCGTACGCGAGCGGTACGCGGCGGCGAGCGCGGAGGCGGGCACCGAACCGCTCGCGGTACTCGACGGCCAGGTGCGCGCGTGGGAGGCCGAGTACGGCGAGAGCCGTGCGCTCGCCGCCGGGCTGCACGCGGCACGCGAGGCCTTCGAGAGCGCCGAGCGCGAGCACGCGCGGCGCCTTCAGGAGCAGCGCGAGGCGGACCGGCGCGTCTCGGCCCGTACCGCGCGGCGCGAGGAGATCGACCGGGAACAGGCCGCCCTGGAAAGGGAGCTGGCGGTGGCCAGGGGCGAGGCCCGCAGCGTCGCCGAGCAGGCGGCGCTCCTCGACCACCGGGCCGGGCTGCTCGCCCGGGCGGCCGAGGCCGTCCGCGAGGTCGAGGTGAGCGCCCAGCGGCTCAAGGACGCCGACGGGCGGCTCTCCGAAGCGGCCTTCCGGGCCGGGTTCGACACCCCGCGGGCGGCGGCGGACGCCTTCCTCGACGACCGCGGGCAGAGTGAGCTCCAGCACCGGCTCGACGCGTGGCAGCGCGAGGAGGCGGCCGTCGCGGACCGGCTCGCCGACCCCGGCACAGTCGCGGCCGGCGCCCGTCCGGCCGCGAGCACCGAGGAGGCCGAGGCCGTCCACGCGCGCGTGGAGCGCGCGCTGCGCGAGGCCGCCTCGGTGCTCGCCGCCGCCCGCGCGCGCTGCGCCGAACTCGCCAGGCTCGGGCGCGAGGCCGCGGCCGAGACGCGCCGGATCGGCCCGCTGCGCGAGGAGTACGACCGGGTGGCCCGCCTCGCCGGGCTCACCGCCGGAACCTCCGCCGACAACGAACGCAAGATGCGCCTGGAGTCGTACGTACTGGCCGCGCGCCTGGAGCAGGTCGCGGCCGCCGCCACGGCCCGGCTGGGACGTATGTCCGGCGGCCGCTACACGCTGGTGCACTCCGACGCGCGGGGCGGACGCGGCCGTTCCGGGCTGGGGCTGCATGTGGTCGACGCCTGGACCGGCCGGGAGCGCGACACCGCCACGCTCTCGGGCGGCGAGACGTTCTTCGCGTCGCTCGCGCTTGCCCTGGGCCTGGCCGACGTGGTCACCGACGAGGCCGGGGGCGTACGGCTGGACACGCTCTTCATCGACGAGGGCTTCGGCAGCCTCGACGACCAGGCCCTGGACGAGGTCCTGGACGTCCTGGACTCGCTGCGCGAACGGGACCGCAGCGTCGGCATCGTCAGCCATGTCGGCGATCTGCGCCGCCGCATCCCCACCCAGCTGGAGGTCGTCAAGGAGCGCGACGGGTCGCGGGTGCGGCACCGGACGGCGGGATCCGGGGACTGAGGGACCCCGGCGCGCGCGACGCTCAGCGGCCTATCGCACGGCGGGGCAGGGGCGAGGAGTAGACGACACTGGTCGTCACCGACCCCAGGGCGCCGATCTTCCCGGAGATCTCCTCCAGGTGGCTCATCGACCGCGCGCCCACCTTGATCACGAAGCAGTCGTCGCCCGTGACGTGGTGCGCTTCCATGATCTCCGACGTCGCCTCCAGCAGGTCGTGGAACGGCTTGTAGTTGCCATTCGGGTACCGCAGCCGTACGAAGGCGAGGATGCCGCGGCCGAGCCGCTCCTGGTCGACGACCGCCGTGTAGCCCGAGATCACCCCTGCCTCCTCCAGACGCCGCACGCGTTCCGTCACGGCGCTCGGGGACATGGCGACGGCGCGGGCCAGCTCCGCGAAGGTGGCCCGGCCGTCCTGCTGGAGGGCGTCCAGGATGCGCCAGTCGGTGGCGTCCGGGGAATACTCGGTCATGGCTGCCAGACAACAGGGGATTCCCCGGCGAATCAAGGGATGTTCCGGGGATCGCGCCTTCCGGCCGATGATCAACGGCCGTAGATTTCTGGCCATGACAACAACGCAGCTCGCCACCGCCGCCAACCCCGTCCTGCGCGTCGCCCCGGCCGCGCCCGCGGACGCCGCCGCCTATTTCCGCGCCAGCCTGGTCTTCCACGCCGACGTCTCCGACGTGGCGTCGGTGCTGGCCCGGGGCGGCGAGCCGGGCTTCGTCGTGCTCGACTCGCGCTCCACCGAGGCCTGGGACCAGGGCCATGTACCGGGCGCCGTGCACCTGCCGACCGCGCTGATCGCCGAACAGGCGGAGCACCTGCTCGACAGGTCCGTGCCGGTCGTCACCTACTGCTGGGGCCCCGGCTGCAACGGCGCCACCCGCGCGGCCCTCGCCCTGGCCGAACTCGGCTACCAGGTCAAGGAGATGCTCGGCGGCTTCGAGTACTGGGTGCGCGAGGGCTTCGCGTTCGAGACCTGGGAGGGCCTCGAGAAGCGCGAGGCCGACGCGCTGACCGCGCCCGTCGGCGCGGACGACTGCGGCTGCTGACACCGCCGCGGTGTGCGCGGTGTCGCGGGGACGGGCCGGCGGGCCCGCCACCGCGACGGCTCGGAGCGTGGCGCTCAGAGCTTGGACAACTCGTCCACCAGGTCGTCCAGCCCCAGCGGCCCCTGCGACAGCGCGGCCATGTGCCAGGCGCGGGCGTCGAACGCGTCACCGTGGTGCTTCTTGGCGTTCTCGCGGCCCATCAGCCAGGCGCGCTCGCCCAGCTTGTAGCCGATCGCCTGCGCGGGCACGGACAGGTACCGGGTGAGCTCGCTCTCCACGAAGTCCGCCGGTCGCCCGCTGTGGCGGCCGAAGAACTCCTGGGCGAGATCCGGTGTCCACCGCTCGCCGGGATGGAACGGCGCGTGCTCGGGGATCTCCAGCTCCAGGTGCATGCCGATGTCGACGATGACCCGGCACGCCCGCATCATCTGCGCGTCCAGATACCCCAGGCGCCGCTCCGGATCGGGCAGGAAGCCCAGCTCGTCCATGAGCCGCTCGGCGTACAGCGCCCAGCCCTCGGCGTTGGCGCTCACCGTCCCGATGGTGGCCTGGTAGCGCGAGAGGCGGTCCGCGACGTGCCGCCACTGCGCGATCTGCAGATGGTGGCCGGGCACACCCTCGTGGTACCAGGTCGAGACCAGGTCGTACACGGGGAAGCGGGTCTCGCCCATCGTGGGCAGCCAGGTGCGGCCGGGCCGCGAGAAGTCCTCGGAGGGGCCGGTGTAGTAGGGCGCGGCCGCGCTGCCGGGCGGGGCGATGTGCGACTCCACCTTCCGTACCCGCTCGGCGAGTTCGAAGTGCGTGCCGTCCAGGGCCTCGATCGCCTCGTCCATCAGCCTCTGGAGCCATGCGCGGACCTCGTCCACGCCCTCGATGTGGGTGCCGTGCTCGTCGAGGTGGGCCAGCGCTTCCCAGGGCCCCGCTCCCGGCAGGATCTTGTCGGCCTCGGTCTTCATCTCGCCGAGGATGCGGTGGTACTCGGACCAGCCGTACGCGTACGCCTCGTCGAGGTCCAGCGTCGTCCCGTTGAAGTAGCGCACCCAGCGGGCGTACCGCTCACGGCCCACCGTGTCGGGAGCCCCGGCGATGGCGGGCGCGTACACGTCGCGCAGCCAGTCGCGCAGCGCGACGAGCGCCTCGCCCGCCACGCGCGCGCCCGCGTCGAGGTCGGCGCGCAGGGCCCCGGGTCCCGGCGCCGCGAACTCCGTGAACCAGTTGCGGTCGGTACCGATCCACTCGGTGAGCTGGCCGATGAAGGTGTCCGTGGCGCGCGGCCCGGCGAACAGGCCGCGTTCGAGCCCCAGTTGCAGGGACGCGCGGTAGCCCTCCAGGGCGGCGGGAACGGCCGTGAGCCGCGCCGCCACGTCCGCCCAGTCCGCCTCGTCGGAGACCGGCATCATGGTGAACACCTGACGCACGGAGTGGACGGGCGAGCGCAGGTTGCTGATGCAGCGCAGCCCCTCCTGCGCGTCGTGGACCGCGAGTTCGGAGGTCAGACGCTCCCGCAGCAGTCTGGCGCAGCGCCGCTCCGAGTCGCTGTCCGCGCCCGGTGCCCGCTCCGCTTCGTCGAGCCGCGCCAGCGTCGCGCGGGCCAGGGAGGCCACGGCCTCCTGCCCGGCGGGCGTGAAGTCCGGAAGCAGCCGGGCGCTCTCGCGCACGCCCAGATAGGTACCGGTGATGGGGTCGAGTTCGATGAGTGCGTCGACATGGGCGTCGGCGACCTGGCGGGGCAGCACGCTGCTGGAAGTGTCTGGCATGGTCCACATACTCGTACGAGCACGGGCCCCGCGTCACCCACAGGCGACCTTCAGCCACCAGGGACGGAAGGGGAGGGAGAGGGCGAAGCGGAAGGCGGCGCCGTTGTCGACGACGGGGGCAGCAGAGGGCCGCACTCCCACTGCTGGAATATCAACCGCGTCTCGACGCGGGCGACTTCGCGCCGTGAGGTGAACTCGTCGATGACCAGCCGCTGGAGGTCGGCCGTGCCGGTCACCGCCACGTGGACCAGGTAGTCGTCCGGGCCGGTGAGGTGGAACAGGGCGCGGGACTCCGGCAGCGCCCGGATGCGCTCGACGAACGGACCAATCAGTTCACGCCGATGTGGCCGCACCTGCACGGAGAGGAGAGCCTCCAGGCTCCGGCCCATTCTCGCCGGGTCGAGCCGGAGCTGGTGTCCGAGGATGACTCCGGAGCGGCGCAGTCTGGTGACCCGGTCCAGGCAGGTGGAGGGGGCGACGCCCACTTGCGCCGCGAGATCGCGGTAGGTGGTCCGGGCGTCGTTCTGCAGAAGGCGCAGAATGTCCAGATCCACCGGGTCCAGTACGACGGAATCAGCCATTGGCCGAACGTAGCACGGACCTCGGCGCCCGATTCCGGTCACGGTTGCACAGTGCCGCCATGGACACCGACACGCAGGACCGCGCCCAGGCCGCACCCCGTGCCCTGGCCACCGAAGCCGTCCACGCCGGCCGCGACGACCTCGCGGGACTCGGACTGCACGCCCCGCCGATCGACCTGTCGACGACCTACCCCTCGTACGACAGCGCGGCCGAGGCCGCCCGGATCGACGCCTTCGCCGCCACCGGGCTGCTGCCCGAGGGACCGCCGGTGTACGCCCGTCTCGACAACCCCACCGTAGGCCGTTTCGAGACAGCCCTCGCACGGCTGGAGGGCGCCGAGGGAGCCGTGGCCTTCGCCAGCGGCATGGCCGCCCTCTCCGCGGTGCTGCTCTCCCGGGCCTCGGCGGGCCTGCGGCACGTGGTCGCCGTCCGGCCGCTGTACGGGTGCAGCGACCACCTCCTGGACGCCGGGCTGCTCGGTACGGAGGTGACCTGGGTGGACCCGGCGGGCATCGCCGACGCCCTGCGGCCCGACACCGGTCTGGTGATCGTGGAGACCCCGGCCAACCCCACCCTCGCCGAGGTCGACATCCGGGCCGTCGCCCATGCCTGCGGCTCGGTGCCGCTGCTGGTCGACAACACCTTCGCCACCCCGGTGCTCCAGCGTCCGCTGGAGCAGGGCGCGCGGATCGTGCTGCACAGCGCCACCAAGTACCTGGGCGGCCACGGTGACGTCATGGGCGGGGTGGTCGCGTGCGACGACGCGTTCGCGCGGCAGCTGCGCCAGGTGCGGTTCGCCACCGGTGGCGTCCTGCACCCGCTCGCGGGCTATCTGCTGCTGCGGGGCCTGGCGACGCTCCCGGTACGGATGCGGGCCGCCGCCAGCAGTGCCGCGGAACTCGTCCGCAGACTGACCGAGGACCCGCGGGTGGCCCGGGTCCACTATCCGGCGGTGGGCGGGGCGATGGTCGCGTTCGAGGTGCACGGTGACCCGCACGCCGTGATCGCGGGCGTGCGGCTGATCACCCCCGCCGTGAGCCTCGGCAGCGTCGACACCCTCATCCAGCACCCGGCCTCCATCAGCCACCGCATCGTGGCCGAGGGAGACCGGCGGTCCGCCGGGGTGAGCGACCGGCTGCTGCGGCTCTCGGTCGGTCTGGAGGACGTGGAGGACCTGTGGAGCGATCTGAGCCGCGCGCTCAGCGCTCCGCCTGCTCGAACGACGACCGCTCCACCGACGACCGTTCGGTCAGCGGACGTCCTGACGTCGGCAGAGCGGCCGACGGACGCGCCGCCGCGCGAGCCTTCGGCAGCCGTGCGGTGACCACCAGGGTGCCCTCCTCGATCTGGTAGTCGAGCGGCAGCCCGAGGCCGCGCATCGCCGCCACCATCGCGGTGTTGGAGGACTGCGTCACCGCGTAGACGCTCTCGCAGCCGGCCTCGGCCGCCAGCGCCACCAGGCGCTCCAGGAGCTCGGAACCGATGCCCCGGCGCTGCCAGTCGTCCTCGACGAGCAGCGCCACCTCGGTCTCGTCGCCGTCCCACAGCAGATGGCCGAGGGCGACGAGCCGCCCGGAGGCCGACTCGGCGGCGAGGGTGCGCCCGTAACGGGGGCTGAGCAGGTGGTTCAGATAGCGGTCGGCGTCGCCGACGGGGCCGTGGTAGCGCAGGCCCAGCGTGCGGTCGGAGCAGCGCTCGTGCATGGCCTTGGCGGCCTCGACGTCGTCCTGGCCGGCCCGGCGCACGGTGATCTCGTTGCCCTCGGGCAGGGTGAGGACGTCCTGGCTGCGGGGGATGCGCGGGCCGAGCCGCGCGTCCAGCTCGACCAGCGCGCGCGCCCGCGCGAACTCGGTCGGGGTGAAGGGGAGGTAGGGCCGGTCGATGGTGATGACCCCGCCGTTCGGGTCGCGCAGCCGCATGGTGGTCGCTTCGAGGACGCCCTCGACCGGCGCCGTCTCACCGGTCGGCCGGCCGGACAGGGACACGGCGGGCAGCGAGTGGATGGTGCACCGGCCCAGTAGCTGGCGCAGCGCGAGAGGCAGTTCGGCCGCGTCGAGAGCGGTGCGGGTGGCCAGCCCGAGCACCCGGGTGGGCGCGTCCACCAGGTCGTGCGCGTCCGCGCGCTCCAGCCAGATGTCGCCGCCGCCCGCCCCCGCGATGTCCCGCGTGAGGTGGTCGGCCGAGAGCTCGGCGGGGGCGCGCAGCAGGAGTTCGTCGACCGTGCCCTCGGCCAGCGGATGCGTCTGGAGGGTGAGGATGTCGACGCCGCTGCGGGCGAGTGCGGTGCACAGCGCGGCCAGACTTCCCGGTTCGTCGCGCACGGTGGCCCGCATCCGCCACAACGAGGTCTCGCGGGAGGCGGCGCCGTTTTCGCAGGACCCTTCGGCGGGCGCGGCGGCGGCGGAACCGCGCGCCGCGCCCGTATCGACGGGTGCGTCCGCCGGGGGCGCGTGGCTGTGGCGCCGGGCCCACCAGGTGTGGAACGCCGCCGTGGCGACCAGCGCGACCGCCGAGGCGATCAGCAGGAACGGTCCGTCCGGACCGTGGGCGACCGTGTTCGCCACGGCGTCGGCCACCGCCACGGCCGTGAACATCGCGGCCAGCTCGATCAGGTCCCGCCGCCAGTGGTGGCGGCGGGTGTTCCCGTGGACAGTCAACTCGGGCATCTCAGTCATGCTTTCACTGTGACCGAGCGGTGTTGCGTGATCGCGAACGCTTTGTGACTGATGGGTTAAGTGTGGTTCTGGTGCCTTTCTGGCCGTTTCCTACGACTTGTGGCGCGGAATGACCGCCCCGCTGCCACACTCCGTACGCCCCCTTGGCGGCCCCGCGGGGCTACTGGCCCACCAGCCCCGGCTTCAGCACCTTGGTGAAGAGTACCGAACCGCCCTGCGCGCGCAGACGCACCGTCAGTTCGCCGCTGCCGCCGTCGATCTCGACCTCGCCGAAGTTCGGCGGCATCTCCATCGGGGAGGCGTTGGCCCGGGCGGGCGCGTGGACGAAGACCTGATCGGGGCCGAAGGTCGCGTCGAGCGCGTTCGCCGGGAACCCGCCCGCCGCGAGCGGCCCCGACACGAACTCCCAGAACGGGGCGAAGTCCTTGAACGCGGCCCGCGACGGGTCGTAGTGCTGGGCCGCCGTGTAGTGCACGTCGGCCGTGAGCCACAGCGTGCCGGTGATCCGGCGGTGCTTGACGAACCGCAGCAGCTCCGCGATCTGGAGCTCGCGCCCGAGCGGCGCGCCCGGGTCGCCCTGCGCCACGGCCTCGAAGTTCGCCGGCCCGTCGGGAACGACCAGACCGAGCGGCATGTCGGCGGCGATCACCTTCCACACCGCCCGGGAGCGGGACAGCTCCCGCTTCAGCCACGCCAACTGCTCCGCGCCGAGGATGCCCACGGTGTCGTCGGCCCGGCGATTGGGGGAGTTGGCGTCGCGGTACGTACGCATGTCGAGGACGAACACGTCCAGCAGCGGACCATGGCGCACGACCCGGTGCACACGCCCCTCCCGGCTGCCCGGCCGCAGCGTCGAGACCGGGACGTACTCGCTGAAGGCCCGCAGCGAACGGGCCGCCAGCACGTCGACGTTCTTCTCGGTGTAGCGGGCGTCGTCCAGGATCTGCCCGGGGTACCAGTTGTTCCGCACCTCGTGGTCGTCCCACTGGACGATCGAGGGCACCTGGGCGTTGAACCGCCGTACGTTCTCGTCGAGCAGGTTGTAGCGGAAGTTGCCCCGGTACTCGGCCAGCGTCTCCGCGACCTTGGACTTCTCCTCGGTCGTGACGTTCCTCCAGACGCGGCCGTCGGGCAGCGTCACGCTGGGCGGAATGACCCCGTCCGCGTAGATGGTGTCGCCGCTGGACAGGAAGAAGTCCGGATCGAGCCGCCGCATCTCGTCGTAGACGCGGAAGCCTCCGATGTCCGGGTTGATGCCCCAGCCCTGCCCCGCGATGTCGCCGGACCACAGGAAGCGCACGTCCCGGTGGCGCGAGGCGGGCGCGGTACGGAACGTGCCGTACACCGGCTTCCCCGTACGGCGGGGATCGTCGGGGTCGGCGAGGGTGACGCGGTAGTGGACCTGCTCACCGGCGGGCAGTCCGCGCAGTCGCGTCGTCCCGGTGAAGTCGGTGCCCGGCCCCAGCAGCGGGCCGGGCCAGGTGCGCGCGCGGCGGAATGACGCGCTGGCGGAGGTCTCCACGACCATCCGGGCGGGCCGGTCGGACCGGACCCACACGAGCCCCGACGACGCCGTGATGTCACCGGCCTGCACGCCCCAGCCGGCGTTCGGCCGCCCGGAGAGCGCCAGCGCGGGCGCGGCCGCGGCGAGCCCGGCGGGCAGGGCGAGACCCGCGGACACGGCGAGCGAACCCTTCAGGACGGTACGGCGGTTGGGCGAGGGGATCCGAGGGCGGTACGGCATGGAGGCGCCTCCTGGGGCGGGGTGGTGGGTCAGGGCGGTGGTCCGGCGCGTGTGGATCAGAGCCATGCCTACTGCCCGGCTGCGGCGCGGGCGCGAACCCCGGGTGAACACCGGGAGGCCACCCCGGCGGCACGAGCCGCCGGCCCCGCATGGCCGACAACGTGTGGACCTGGGGCGGGCGGCCGGGGACCAGGGGACGATCGCCTTGGTGATCTTCGACGGGTACGGTCGGTACGAGCCGTCATCACGGCCGCGCGTCCCTCGTTCAGCACCAGCGAAAGCCCAGGAGGCTCCCATGCCCGTCGGAGGCCGTTCACACATCCGTATCGCCCGCCCCTCGCGCGACCTCGCGGCGGCGGAGCGCTTCTGGGTAGGGGGCCTGGGCCTGGACGTCGTGTGGCGGCACGACGCGGAGACCACGGGCCCCGGCGAGCACGCGCTGCTGATGGTCGGCTGGCCCGACGCCGACTGGCATCTGGAACTGGTCCAGGTGTCGGCCGGGACCGTCGAGCCCCGGCCGACCGAGGAGGACCTGCTGGTCGTCTATGTGGACGAGGAGGTCCCGGCGGAGCTGGTGACCCGCCTGGAGGCGCACGGCGGCACGCGGGTGCTGTCGCCCAACCCGTACTGGAACGAGTGGGGCGTGACGATCGAGGACCCGGACGGGTACCGGCTGGTGCTGTGCAAGCGGGGCTGGTCCAACTCCTAGGGCGCCTTACGGATCCTGTCGGGCCGGGCCCTGCCGCGCGGGTGTGCGCGGTTCTCCCGCGCGGGCGTGGTGGCCGTGTGCACCGGCCGCCGTGCCCCGGACAGGAACCGGCGGACACACCTCAGGCGGCGCCCGGGCCCAACGCCCCTGCGAGGAGCCGTACCCCGCGCGCGATGTCCGACGGCGTCAGATGGGCGTATCCGAGCACCAGCGGGACCTCGTCTCCCGGCCCGGCCCCGGAGGAGAGGTAGTACGAGAGCGGGCGCACGGCCACGCGCGCGTGGGCGGCGCGTTCGAGCAGGCGCGGTTCGGGCCCGTACCGGGCGGGCAACCGCGCGATGATGTGCAGCCCGGCCGCGATGCCGCTCACCTCCGTGCCCGGCAGGTGCTCGCCCAGCGCCCCGACCAGCGCGTCCCGCCGCTCGCGGTAGGCGCGTTGGCACCGGCGCAGCTGGCGGTCGTACGCGCCACTGGTGACGAAGTCCGCGAGCAGTGCCTGGTCCAACGCGGGATTGCCGAGGTCCATGGTGCGTTTGCGGGCGACGATCGCACCGGTCAGCCGCTCGGGCGCCAGCAGCCAGCCGAGCCGGAGACCGGGGGCGAGCGACTTGCTCACCGACCCGGTGTACGCCACACGTTCGGGGTCGAGGCCCTGGAGCGCCCCCACCGGCGCCCGGTCGTAACGGAAGTCCCCGTCGTAGTCGTCCTCGACGACGAGCCCGTCCACCGCCCGCGCCCAGTCCAGGAGTTCGGCCCTCCGCCGCGCGGAGTAGGCGATTCCGGACGGGAACTGGTGGGCCGGGGTCGTCACCGCGACCCGCACCCCGCTCGCGTACAGCGGGTCCATGGCCAGGCCCTCGTCGTCGAGCGGCAGCCGCCGGGTCCGTACGCCCGTGGCCGCGAACAGGGCGGTGTGCTCGGGGCTGCCGGGGTCCTCGACCCCCACGGCCGGCTCGTCCCTTTCCCCGGGGCCGTGGGACTCCCCGAGGGAGAAGCGCTCTCCCAGGGCGAAACCGAGCAGCGTCGTGGCCTGGGCGACCCCGGAGCACACCACGATCCGTTCCGGGTCGGCGACCACTCCGCGCCGCCGGGCGAGCAGCGCGGCGAGCGCCGTCCGCAGCTCGGGAAGGCCGCGGGGATCGGGGTAGCCGAGTGAGCGGTGCGGCAGCCGCTCCAGTACGCCCTTGTGCGCGGCGGCCCAGGCCGCGCGCGGGAACAGGGACAGGTCCGGGGTGCCGGGCAGGAAGTCGACCCGCGCGCCCGGGTCGCGCGGCGCCAGATCCCGCGCGCGTGGCGCGTCGGCGGCGCGCGCCGCCCCGCCCACCCAGGTGCCCGAGCCCCGGCCGCTGCGCAGATAACCCTCGGCGGTGAGCTGTTCGTACGCCTCGGTCACCAGGCCGCGTGAGACACCGAGGTCGGCGGCGAGCTCACGGCTCGACGGCAGCCGGGTCCCGGCCGCGAGCCGGCCCGAACGGACGGCCTCCCGGAACGCCGACTGGAGCAGTCTGCCGCGCTGCCGGGCGGGAGCCGCGGCGGCCGGAAGCAGCAGCTCCCAGGCCGCATTCCACGACGGACGCCCCTCGTCGCCGTGCGGCGCGGCGGGCGAAGTGGTCCCCGATGACGTCATGGAAGTGGACCTTAAACAAGACCACCGGGCTGCCTAGCGTCGGGCCCATGAACGTGTCACAGCTTCGGGGCGCGGCGCTCGCCGCCGTCGCCTGCGTCCTCGTCGGCGGGTCCTTCACCGCCAACAGCGTCCTCGGCGACTATCCGCACGCCGGCGGCCAGGCCCTGCGGTACGCCCTGGCCTGCCTCTTGCTGCTCCCGCTGCTCGGCCGGGGCGGCACCGCGCCGCTGCGCCGCCTGGGCGCGGCACAGTGGGGCCGGCTCGCGCTGCTCTCCGCCGTCGGCATGGTGGGCTTCAACATGGCCGTGCTGGCCGCCGAGCGCACGGCCGAACCCGCCGTCCCCGGTGTGTTCGTCGGGTGCGCGCCGGTCGTGGTGGCGGTCCTGGTGCCGTTGCTCGACGGACGCCGGCCCACCCGGCCGGTGCTCCACGGAGCGCTCCTGGTGGCCGCAGGAGCCTTCACCGTGCAGGGCTGGGGCCGCACGGACGCGGTGGGCATCGCGTGGTCGGCGGGGGCACTGGTGGGTGAGGTGGGGTTCGCGGTGCTGGCGGTGCCGGTGCTGCGCCCGCTCGGACCCAAGCTGCTCTCGGCGGCCGTCTGCGGCGTCGCGGCCGTCGAGTCCGCCGTGCTCGCCGTCGTACTGGACGGGCGGGCGGCACTGCGGCTGCCCGACGCCACCGAAACGGCGGCCCTGGTGTGGCAGGCCGCCGTGGTCACCGTGATCGGCTTCGTCTGCTGGTACATGGGTGTGCAGCGCATCGGCGCCGAACGCGCGACGCTCTTCTCCGGCCTCATCCCGGTGTCGGCCGCGCTCACCGCCCCGCTGGTCGGCGCCGGGGCGTACGGCACGGCGCAGGGGGTGGGCAGTGCGCTGGTCGGCGCCGGGGTCGCGCTGGGCGCCGGGGTGCTGGGCGGGCGCCCCCGGCGCGGCGGCTCAGCGGCTGGTGTCGAGGATGACGCGCGCGACCAGGGCGGGGTCGTCGTTCATCGGGACATGGCCGCAGCCGGGCAGCCGCACCAGCCGGGCACCGGGGAGGGTGTGCTTGGCGCGGATGCCCTGCCGGCGCGGCAGCAGCCGGTCCTTGGTGCCCCAGGCGACGGTGACCGGGACTCCCGCCACGTCATCGGTGAACCGCACGTCGATCCCCGCCCGCAGCGTCTGGTCGAAGCCGCCGGCCTCCCGCAGCGCGAGCGTCTCGGCGACGACGGCCTCGGGTGAACGGCGCCCGGGGCGCGCGTAGATGGTGCTGGTGAGCGCCGCGCGCCCCGGCGCGCTCCGGGACAACCGCTCGATGACCGGCAGCGGCAGCATCTTCGCCCCCCGCCGCATCGCGCTCAGCGTCGCGAAGGCGTAGCGGCGCTCCGCCGGGGACCAGAACCCGGCGGGGGAGAAGGCCGTCACCGACCGTACGCGCTTCTCGCGCCCCAACTCCAGCGCCAGCAGCCCGCCCAGGGAGTTGCCCGCCACATGAGGCCGCTCGATGCCCAGCTCCTCACAGAACGCGCCCAGGACCGGTACGACCGTGGACAGGTCGTACGAGAGGCCTTCGGGCAGCGCCGGGGAGCGGCCGAAACCCGGCAGGTCCACGGCTATGACATCGCGCTCGACGGCCAGTAGGTCGAACACCGGGTCCCAGGCCTGGCGGTGGTGGCCGATGCCGTGGAGCAGGAGCAGGGGCTCGCCGGAGCCGGCCCTGCGGTAGGAGACGGTGACGGTGCGGCTGCCCCGGGGGGAGCCGGTCGTGAAGGAGACCTCTTCGGTCATGGCGCTGCTCCCGGTCATCTGCTGCTCCCGGTCATGGGCGGGGGGCCCTGTGCGGACGGACGAACGCGCGTGGAGGGTGGTGGACGCGGACGGCGGTAGACACCGTGTCAGCAACAATTACCCTTCGGTAGCTTGGAGTTCAAGGGGCGGGTCCAGGACAGCGTGCGCGGGACGGATATTCGAACAGCGCGGGTTCTCCTTCTGGACAGCCGGGAGCCGGTCGGCTGGGATGGAGCGGTGACTGCCCCCACCGCCGCCGATCTCTTCGAAGACCACAGGTCCGTCCTCACGGGCGTGGCCTACCGCATGCTGGGCCGTGTCACCGACGCCGAGGACGTGGTGCAGGAGGCGTGGCTGCGCTGGTCGGCGCGGGATCGCGAGAGCGTGCGCGACCCGCGCGCGTTCCTCGTACGGATCACCACCCGGCTCGCGCTCGACCGGCTCCGGCAGATCCAGGCGCGGCGCGAAGCCTATGTGGGTCCCTGGCTGCCGGAGCTGATCGCGACCGATTTCGGGCCCGCGGTCCCCGATACCGTCGAACAGGCCATGCTGGCCGACTCCGTCTCGCTCGCCGTGCTGGTGGTCCTCGAATCCCTCTCGCCGCTGGAGCGGGCGGTCTTCGTCCTGCGCGAGGCGTTCGGCTTCCCCTTCGCGGAGATCGCGGCCACCCTGGACCGCTCCGAGCCCGCGGTGCGCCAGCTCGCGGGGCGCGCCCGGCGCCATGTCGACGAGCGCAAGCCGCGCTACGACGTCGACCCCGCGCACCGCCGCGACCTCACCGAGCGGTTCATGGCCGCGGCGGGCGGCGGCGACCTGGACTCCATGCTCGCCCTGCTTGCCCCCGACGTCCGTTTCATCGGCGACAGCGGCGGCAAGTCCAAGGCCCCGACCAGAATCATCGAATCCGCCGACAAGGTCGGACGCTTCCTCTACGCGGTGTCGCACGAGGGCGGGCCGGACAGCGAATTCCGTATTACGGAGATCAACGGCGGCCCGGCCGTCCTGGTCCTGTACGACGGAACGCCCGACAGTGTGCTCCAGCTCGACCTCCTCGACGGCCGCATCCACTGCGTCTATGTCGTACGCAACCCGGACAAACTGATCGCGCTCATCCGGAAGGAAGAACGCGAGAGGTGCGAGGGTCGCGAGGAGTACGTGGACCAGTCGCCCCGTTAGTCCCACCCCGCCCCAGCAGCCATGACCCCCGTGCCCGGATCCGGGCACGGAGTTTTGCCGCGCCTGGTGCACGGATGCGCGAACGTCGTGTGAACGCTCTGCGCCAGGACTCGGATTCGTTCCGTAACGGAACGAGGATTGGTCTTGACCAAGGGGGTGGGCCGTCCTATGGTCGCAGAGTTAGTGCAGGAACCTTTAATAAACAAGGGCGCAGAAAAGCCGCCGGGGCACGGCGATTGCGGAGGACAGGGTGGGGACCACGCAGCTGGAAACGGTGCCGGAGCCGAAGTACTGGCACCTCAAGGCCGTGCTGAGCGAGGCGCTCGACTCGGACTTCGCGGTGGGAGAGATCCTGCCCAACGAGCGTGAACTGGCCGCCCGCTTCGGCGTCGCGCGCGCCACGCTCCGCCAGGCTCTGGAGCAGCTCGAACTCGAAGGCAGGCTGCAACGCCGCCGAGGTGTCGGCACGACCGTCGCCCCGCCGCGCGTGGGCGTCTCCGTCGGCACCGAGCAGCACGACTGGCCCGGCACGGCTGGTGACGCCTGGCAGGCCGTCGACTGCGCCGTCGGCGCCCCGCCGCTCTCGGTGGCCCGGCTCTTCGCCGCCGAGGCGCTCGACGAGGTGCACACCGTCCGCCGCACCCGCACCACGCACGGCCAGCCCGTCGCCGCCGAGCTCCTCTACGTACCGGCGTCCTCGGTACCGGACCTCACCTCGATCGACGCGCCGTCCGGACCGGCCCGCGCGCGCAGCGTGCTGCGCGAGCTCCAGCGCCTCGACCTGGAAGGCCAGGACCGCGCGGTCGAGCTCGGCTCGGCCCGCGCGGACGACGCCAAGGAACTCGACCGGCTGCCGGGCGCGCCCGTCCTCGTCGTGACCACGCGCTACTTCTCCCAGGGCCGGACCGTCGCCGTCTCGGTGGCGACCTACCGCGCCGACACCTGCCGCCTCACCTTCGGCGACTCGGGCGACGTTCAGATCAGCCACGACGGCCACCGCCAGGCATCCTGACCCGCTGCCCCACGGTTTCTCCGGTACGGCCCGCCGCTGTCAGCGGCGGGCCGTATCTGTTGCGGCTGCGGTTGGAGAGTGTGACCAGGGAGGGAGGGGGGCCGGGGGAGACGAGGCCCTTCTTGCCCTGCTCCAGGCAGGGCAGCAGAACGCCTGCCCGCCCGTCCGCTGGAATGCCGCCTCGCCCGCTCGCCCACCTGTCGGCTGTCCGTCGGCCCGGCTCAGCGGCGAGCCGTCACCGTGCCCTCGACCGCGAACAACTGCTCCTCGACATGGTCGAGCGCCAACCGCAGCGCACCGGTCGCCACCGCGGCCTCCCCCAGCAGGGAGAGGGCCACACGCGGCGGCCGCAGGCAGTACCGCGCCAGCTCCTGACGCAGCGGCTCCAGCACTCCGTCGATCCCGGCCGCCCAGCCGCCCACGACGACCAGCTCCGGGTCGAGGGCGAGCACCAGGGCCGCCACGTCGTGGACCAGCCGCTGGATGAACCGCTCGACCGCCTCCTGCGCACCGCTGTCCCCCCGCTTGGCCAGCGCGAACACATCGGCGACCGCCTGCTCGTCCAGCGGGTGCAACGGCTCCTCGGTCGTCGACAGCAGCCTCTCCGGCGTCACATCCCGGCCCAGCAGATGCAGCGCGCCGATCTCGCCGGCCGCGCCGCCGAAGCCCCGGTGCAGCCGCCCGCCTATCAGCGATCCGGCCCCGGGGCTCAGCCCCGCCAGGACGAACACGATGTCGTCGGAGTCGGTCGCCGCGCCCTTCCAGTGCTCGGCCACCGCCGCCGCGTTGGCGTCGTTCTCGACCAGCACCGGGCAGCGGAACGACCGCCGCAGCCGCTCGCCCAGGGGCAGACCGGTCCACTCCGGGAGCGCCGTCCCGAGCCGTACGGTGCCGTCGGCCTCCACTATGCCCGGACTGCCGACACCGACCGCGCGGAGTGAGCTGCGTGCCACTCCGGCTCGCCGCAGCAGATCGGCGACCGTCGCCCTGACCCGTTCCAGGCGCTCGTCGGCGGAGGCCGTCTCGGACACCTCGCGGGATCCGGCGCCGACGATGCGCCCGTCGAGCCCGGACAGCAGCGCCGCCACCCGGTGCGGGCCGATCTCGATGCCCAGCAGATGGCCCGCCTCGGCCCGGAACCTGAACCGGCGCGCGGGACGCCCCTGGCGGCGCGCCTCGCCCTCCTCGGGAGCCGACTCGACGACGAGCCCGCCCTCCATGAGTCCCTCGACCACACCCTCGACCGTCGGTCTCGACAGACCGGTGATCCGGGTCAGATCGGTCAGAGTGGGGGATTCGGCCCCACGCAGTGCATGGAGAACCACTGCGGAATTGATCCGCCGCAGCAGAGAGGGATCCCCGCCGGTCAGCCGCCCCAACGTGTGTCCTCCCAGCTCGTACGCGTGTCTGCCGGATCGTACTCGCTGGTCAGGTATACGGCGAGTGGCGGATGGTCACGGAGGCGCATCAGCTCGGAGCCACGAAACCCGACTCGTACGCCGCGATGACCGCCTGGGTCCGGTCCCGGGCGCCCAACTTCGCCAGCACGGCGCTGACATGCGTCTTCACCGTCTCGGTACCGACGATCAGCTTGGCGGCGATCTCCGCGTTGTTGAGTCCGCGCGCCATCAGCCGCAGAACGGCCGCCTCACGCTCGGTGAGCGCCGCCTTGTCCAGCGCCTTCTTCGCCTCCCGGTTGCCGTACTCGGCCGCGAGCGCACGGACCGCGGCCGGGAACAGCAGCGACTCGCCCTCCGCGACGAGCCGCACCGCGTGCACGATCTCGGCGGGCCGCGCCCGCTTCAGCAGGAACCCGTCGGCCCCCGCCCGCAGCGCCTCGTAGACGTACTCGTCGTTCTCGAACGTCGTGACCACCAAGATCTTCGGCGGATCCTGCACGGTACGCAGCACCGCCCTGGTGGCCTCTATGCCGTCGAGCAACGGCATCCGCACATCCATCGCCACCACATCGGGGCGCAACTGGCGCACCAACGGGATGACGGCGGCGCCATCAGCGGCCTCGCCCACCACCTCGATGTCGGGCTGAGCCTCGAGAACGGCCCGCAGACCCGCTCGGACCAGGGGTTCGTCGTCGACGAGAAGAACGGTAACCGGCATCCGACCAGCCTAGGGCCTGCCCTGGGGCTCCTCCCTCAGTCGCGGGGGTCGGCACACACGTCTGCGGCGTGGTCCTCGCTCTACGAAAAGGCACACCCGGGGCGGTCCATCAGCACAGCCCGTCCAGCGGCAACCGCACGCGCACCCTCCACTCTCCTTCCTGTGGACCCGATCGGGCCTCGCCACCCAGCAGCGCCGCCCTCTCCCGTATGCCGCGCAGCCCGCTGCCGCCCTGTCCCCTGGGCACGGGACCCGGCAGTGGATTCGTCACATCGAGCTCCAATCGTTCACCTGACACCGCTATTCGCACCCGCACGGGCACCGGTCCCGAGTGCCGCAGCACGTTGGTCAGTGCTTCCTGGAGGATCCGGTACCCCTCCCGGGAGACGGGGCCCGGCACCGAGGTCAGCGGGCCGCTCAGCTCGGACTCCACCTTCGCCCCCGACGCCCGCGCCGATTCGAGGAGCCGGTCGGCCTCGTCGAGCGTCGGCCGCTGCCCCACCGGCCCGCCGCTCTCCCGCAGGACCAGCAGGACGCGCTCCAGATCGTCCAGCGCCGCCCGGCCCGTCTCCTCGATCGCCGCCAGCGCCCTGGCGGTGAACGCCGGATCTCCCGCCGTCCGGGCAGCGCCGGCCTGCACCACGGCGACGGTCAGCGCGTGCCCGATCGAGTCATGGATCTCGCGAGCGATCCGGTTCCGTTCGAGCAGCTGCTCCGTCCTCGCCTCCAGCGCGGTCAGCCGCTCCTCCTTCGACGGACCGAGCAGATGCCGCGCGATGGTGGCGTTCAGCTCGCCGAGGGCCGCGACACAGCCGAGCATGAGGAGGAGGGGCAGCGGGGCGAGCGCCCACCACCACCAGTGCGGTTCCATCTCGCGCAGGACGGGAATCTCGCTGGCCCCGTGGCCCGCCGGGGCGGTCAGCAACTCGTACGTGATGATGGGAAGCCACACCGAGGCCACCATGGTCACCAGCGCGAGGGCCAGACGGATCTCCAGCCACGCGACGGTCCGCCACCGCTCGGCCCAACTGGCCGACGACGCCGCGGAGACGGTCGCGTCATGGCGGCCCCGCTCCGTCGGCACGACGAGCAACTGGACCTGTATCCCCTCGGCCAGGCGCACGGCCGGTATCAGTCCTATCAACAGCAGGGCGAGAAACGGGACGTAGGGCTTTTCCATGTCGATGAACAGCCAAATGCCGTATACGGCGACGGGCATCGACAGATGCAGCCATCGCGTGTACGTCACGGAGCGGCCCAGCGGGCGGAGGAAACGGAACATGTCGTCATCGTGCCAGCGCCCGGATCGCCGCGGCTCCCCCGCACGGGGGAGATGATCCCCACGCACGGGGGAGGCCCAGGACCTGGCCCGACGGCGAATGTTGAGACATGACCAGCATCGACGTCCAAGAGCTCACCAAGGAGTACGGAACCACCCGCGCCGTGGACCGCCTGACCTTCAGCGTCCGGCCCGGCCAGGTCACCGGCTTCCTCGGCCCCAACGGCGCAGGCAAGTCCACGACCATGCGCCTCGTGCTCGGCCTTGACCGGCCGACCTCGGGCACCGCCATGATCGGCGGCCGCGCGTACGCGGAATACGAGGAGCCGCTGCACCACGTCGGCGCGCTCCTCGACGCCCAGGCCGCGCACGGCTCGCGCACCGCGCGGAACCATCTGCGCGTCCTCGCCGCCAGCAACCGAATACCGGCTCGCCGCGTGGACGAGGTGCTGGAGGAGGCGGGAATCGCCAGTGTGGCGGACCGGCGCGTCAAGACCTTTTCCCTCGGTATGCGCCAACGGCTCGGCATCGCCGCGGCCCTGCTCGGCGACCCCTCGGTGCTGATCCTCGACGAACCCTCCAACGGCCTCGACCCGGAAGGAATCATCTGGATAAGGGAGTTGATGCGCGGATTGGCGCGGCAGGGCCGGGCCGTCCTGGTCTCCAGCCATCTGATGAACGAGACCGCCTCGTTCGCCGACCATCTCGTCGTCCTCGGCCGGGGGCGGCTGCTGGCCGACACTCCCATGAAGGACTTCATCGACTCGCGTATCCAGCCGCGGGTGCGCGTGCGGACCACCGAAGGCGGCCGCCTGCGCACGATCCTCACCTCCCGGGGCTTCGCACCCGTCCAGGGTGAGGACGGCCGCTGGACCGTCGAGGGCGCACGGGTCGAGGACGTGGGCCCGATCGCCGCGGCGGAGGGCATCCCGATCCTCGAACTGGCGACAGAGGAGGCCACGCTGGAGCAGGCCTATCTCGACCTGACAGCCGGTGAGGCGGAGTTCGCGTCCGCCATGCCCGGAAACCCTCATCGCGACCAGGAGGTATGAGCCGTGTCGTTCCCCGCAGTTCTCCACGCTGAGTGGATCAAGGTCCGCTCGCTGCGGTCCCTCGTCGGGTCGCTGATATCCGTGTTCCTGGCCACAGCCGGACTGACCGTCCTCGCGGTCGCCGCGCTGGGGCGTCCGGAGCCGGACAGCACCGACTTCGATCCTGTTCTGTTCTCGTACTACGGCCTGAACTTCGGGCAGATGGCGGCCCTCACCTTCGGGGCGATAGCCATGGCCGCGGAGTACAAGAACGGAGGGATACGGATCTCGCTCGGCGCCGTGCCCGACCGGGGGCTGTTCTATGGGGCGAAACTGGCCGTGATCGGTGGTCTGGTCCTCGCCGTCGGCCTCGTCACCAGCCTGACGTCGTTCCTGGCCGGACAGGCGCTCATGGACAAGGGGTTCGGCATAGGCATCGGTGACCCGGGGGCGTTGCGCGCGGTGTTCGGGTGCGCCCTGTACCTGGCCCTGCTCAGCCTCCTGGCCGCGGGCCTGGCGGCCCTGCTGCGCAGCGTCACCGGGGCCATGAGCCTGCTCGTGCCGCTGTTCCTGATCGTGCCCTTCGTCGTGGGGGACGTGTCGCAGGGCTCCGGCGCCCAGGACTTCTTGCCGGACCGGGCGGGGCGGCAGATCCTGCTGCTCCAGCCGGAAGGGCCATTGGGAGCCTGGAGCGGTATGGCGGTGCTCGCGTTGTGGAGTGCTGTGACCGTGGCGGCGGGCTGGTGGGCGCTCCGGAGGCGGGACGCCTGAGAGACCAGCGCCCGGGAGACCAGACGCTTGGGAGGCCAATTGTCAGTGCCGACGGGTTTACTGACTGCATGACCACCGCACGGCATCTCGAAGTCATCGACCTGCTGCGCGTCCGCGACTTCCCCGCGGAGCGCGGGAGGTCGGGAGCGATCACCAGCGGCCCGGGCTACCACCTGGTGGAGCTCCGTACCAGCGAGGACTTCTGGGACGACGACGGCAGCAGACGCGTCGAAGTGCAGGAGCAGTACGAGGCGGAGTGCGAGGCCCTGGCCGGGCTGTTGAGCAGGCGGTGGGGTGAGGCGCAGATGGTCAGCCTCTGGAGTGTGCTGACCCGGAGCATGGAAGGAGAGGAGATAGCCGCGCCATGGGACGAGTTGAGCGGCAGCGTCCCGTATCTCCACATCTGGCAGACGGACGGACGCTGGGTAGCCGTCGGAGTCTCGCAGTGGGACACGGAGCTGGAGTTCCAGTTGATGGCGGTGGTGACGGAGGTCAATCCACCGTAGGGACCAGGCACAAGGTGCCGTACGGGGGAGGTGCATGGCCGCCGGGGGAGGGAGCGGCGGGTCGGGGGTCCGAGGTGGCGTAACGTCCTGATGCGTCGCCGTCTCCTGCCGGCGGGTGAGGAGATCGTGATGGCGTACGCAGTGGCGGACCTGGGCGGCGGTACGACGGAAGTGTCCGTCGTGGCGGACGGCGTGGTGCAGATGACCGGCTACGCGGGAGGCGGTGAGGCGTCGGTCGCCGAGTTCACCCCCGCGCGGGCCCGGGAGCTGGCGGCGGCGCTGGTGCGGGCGGCGGACGAAGCGGAGAACCTGGCGCCGAGCGAGCCCGTGTCGGTCAAGGCGCAGGATCTGCGGCGCGGTGACGTACGGGACGGCGACCGGTCGATGACCGTGGACCGGGTCAAGGTGGAGGGGGCGATCTCGACGGCGCACGTGACCTGGAAGTCGGACGCGGGCCGCACCTGGACGCAGAGCTATGCGATGGACACGGACATCCGCCTGCGGAGACGGGGGCCGGAAGCGGCGGGGTGAGGAGAGGGGGCGCACAGTCTGAACCGGGGGACGAGGTACCCGCGGCTATCCGTCCGCCTGGCCGGGTTCCGCTTGTGCTGCTCTCCGCAGGCGGGCGAACTCCTCGGCCATCGTCTCGGCCGTCCAATGGGCGTTCAGGCCACTGGGGTTGGGGAGGACCCAGACGCGGGTCCCGCCGATGGTGCGGGCCTGGGGGCCTATGCGGGCCTTGCGGTCGTCGAAGGCGGTGCGGTAGGCGGTGACGCCGACCACGGCGAGGTAGCGCGGGCGGAGCCGCTCAACCTTGGCGGTGAGGAGGCGGCCGCCCTCGCGGTACTCCTCGGCGCTGAGCTCGTCGGCTCGGGCACTCGCCCGGGCGACGACGTTGGTGATGCCGAGGCCGTAGGTGAGCAGCTCGTTCTGCTCGGAGGGCTTCAGCCGGCGCGGGGTGAAGCCCGAGAGGTGCAGGACCGGCCAGAAGCGGTTGCCCGGGCGGGCGAAGTGGTGGCCGGTGGCGGCGGACATCAGACCGGGGTTGATGCCGCAGAAGAGCACGGACAGACCGCCCGCGACCACGTCGGGGATGACGTTGTCGCGAGCGGCCTGGAGTTCCTCGGGAGTCATCGGGTGGTCCCGTCGGTGACGTCGGTGGCCCGAGGCCGGGTCAGAGGATCGAACCGGGAGTGTACGCGGCGGCGGCCGGGTGCTGCTTGAGAATCTCCTCGATCCGGGAGACCAGGGCGGCGACCTGGTCACCGGCGGCACCGGTGAAGGACAGCTTGTCGGCCATCAGGGCGTCGAGCTGGGCGCGGTCGAGCGGCATGCGGTCGTCGGCGGCCAGCTTGTCGAGGAGCTCGTTGCGCTCGGCACCCTGCTCGCGCATGGCGAGCGCGGAGGCGACGGCGTGCTCCTTGATGACCTCGTGCGCGGCCTCGCGGCCGACCCCGGCGCGTACCGCCGCCATCAGCACCTTGGTGGTGGCGAGGAAGGGAAGGTAGCGGTCCAGCTCGCGGGCCACGACGGCGGGGAAGGCGCCGAACTCGTCGAGCACGGTGAGGAAGGTCTCCAGCAGACCGTCGAAGGCGAAGAACGCGTCCGGCAGCGCGACACGGCGGACGACCGAGCAGGAGACGTCGCCCTCGTTCCACTGGTCGCCGGCGAGCTCACCGGTCATCGAGGCGTAGCCGCGCAGGATGACCATCAGGCCGTTGACGCGCTCGCAGGAGCGGGTGTTCATCTTGTGCGGCATCGCGGACGAGCCGACCTGGCCAGGCTTGAAGCCCTCGGTGACCAGCTCGTGCCCGGCCATCAGACGGATCGTCTTGGCGACCGAGGAAGGCGCGGCGGCGAGCTGCACCAGGGCGGTGACGACGTCGTAGTCGAGGGAGCGGGGGTAGACCTGGCCGACGGAGGTGAAGGCGTGGGCGAAGCCGAGGTGACCGGCGATGCGCTGTTCGAGCTCGGCGAGCTTGGAGGCGTCGCCGCCGAGCAGGTCGAGCATGTCCTGCGCGGTGCCGACGGGGCCCTTGATGCCGCGCAGCGGGTAACGGGCGAGGAGCTCCTCCAGACGGCCGTAGGCGACGAGGAGCTCGTCGGCGGCGGTGGCGAAGCGCTTGCCCAGGGTGGTGGCCTGCGCGGCGACGTTGTGCGAGCGGCCCGCCATGACCAGCTCCGCGTACTCACCGGAGAGCTTGCCGAGCCGGGCGAGGACGGCCACGGTCCGGTCGCGCATCAGCTCCAGCGAGAGGCGGATCTGGAGCTGCTCGACGTTCTCGGTCAGGTCGCGGGAGGTCATGCCCTTGTGGACCTGCTCGTGCCCGGCGAGGGCGTTGAACTCCTCGATCCGCGCCTTCACGTCGTGGCGGGTGACCTTCTCGCGCTCGGCGATCGAGGCGAGGTCGACCTGGTCGAGTACGCGCTCGTAGTCGGCGAGGGCGGCGTCCGGCACCTCGATCCCGAGGTCCTTCTGCGCGCGCAGCACGGCGAGCCAGAGCTGACGCTCCAGCTTCACCTTCTGCTCGGGGGACCAGAGGACGGCCAGCTCCGTGGAGGCGTAGCGGCCGGCCAGGACATTGGGGATGCGAGGCTTCGCAGACACAGCAGTCACGTGTCCAGATTCTACTGGCGATTTCTGCAGGCCAGCGCCCCGGTCCGGTTTGTGGCTTGCTACGAGAGCGCGGTCACGTCGCCGGAGGCCGTGTCCGGTCCGTCCACCACGGGCGGAGTGAGGTCGTACGGCAGGAGTTCCCCGCGCTTCGCCAGGCGGCCGTCGCCCGAGGACCTGCCGGTGAGGCGGCGGCCGATCCACGGGGCGAGGTGCCGGCGGGCGAACCGGACATCGGCCACCCGGCGCGTCGCCCAGCGGGGACGCGGCCCGTTCGGCAGCGGGGCGAGCCAGTCGTCCTCGGCGGGAAGTCCGAGCTTCTGCCAGACCGCCTCGGCCACCCGGCGGTGGCCCTCGCCGGTCAGATGGAGCCGGTCGACGTCCCACAGGCGCGGATCGCCGAGCACCGCCGCTCCGTACAGGTCGACCACGAGGGCGTCGTGCTTGGCGGCGAGGTCCTCGATGTGCGAGAAGAGCTCTTCCATACGGGGACGGAAGCGTTCCATGACCGGGCCGTTGCGGCCGGGACTGCGCATCAGGACGAGCCGGCCGCAGGACGGAGCCAGCGTCTCCACGGCCTCGGTGAGCAGCCCGCGCACCCGGCCCATGTCGCACTTGGGGCGCAGGGTGTCGTTGAGGCCGCCCACCAGGGTCACCACGTCCGCCCGCATCGCGGCGGCGGGCGCGACCTGCTCGTCGACGATCTGACCGATGAGCTTGCCGCGTACGGCGAGGTTGGCGTAGCGGAAGCCGGGCGTCCGCGCGGCGAGCCGGGCCGCGAGCAGGTCCGCCCAGCCGCGGTAGGAGCCGTCGGGCAGGAGGTCGGACATGCCCTCGGTGAACGAGTCACCGAGCGCGACAAAGCTGGTGTAGCTGGCATTCATCTCCATGGCGGAGCGATCGTACCGCGCGGTAGTGTCACGCGGTCCGGGTGGAGAGGGGGAAGCGGATGGGCGAGGGGCTGGAACAGGCGCGGGCTGGGGCCCTGGTGAGGGCCCGGGCGGGGGCGTTGGTGGAGGTGCCGGTGGGGGTGGTCGCTGCCGGGGGCACCTGTGACGCTGACTCGCTTGATGCCTTCTCGGCCGCGGCGGCGGTCTGACCATCGGCCGCCGATCGTAGGCACTGGCTGGCCCCGGCGCCCTCACCGGAACCCGGCGCCCTCCGGAACCCGGCGTTCCCACCGGAACCTGGTGCCCTCACCGGAACCCCTCGCCGATCGCCGGCGCCCGGCGCCACTGCCTCCCCGGCGGGAACTCGGCCGGTCCGGGGCGCGCGGGGCCTGTCGGTGCGGGGCGTTCCGCGGTATGCCGGGAACACCACCGGCCCCGGGCGCCCCGGTCCGCAGGCCCGGCCTCAATTCCGCTTCTGTCCGGGGCACTTGGCCACGCAGACTACGTAGACAGGTCACCGCGCAAACCACGCCACGACGCAACACTGCAACCACGCACCACGCACCACGCAATCACGTAACGACGCACGAGAGAGCGAGCGTTCCATGTTCACCAAAGCCTTCTGGAAGGCGACTGCCGAGCGGGCCGTCCGTACGTTCGCGCAGTCGCTCGCGGCCGTCCTGACGGCCGGGGCGACCAACCTCTTCGACGTGGACTGGAAGGCGGCGCTCGCCACCGCGGGCCTGGCCACCCTCGCCGCTGTGCTGATGGCCATCGGCTCGTCGGGCCTGGGGCGGCCGGGCCCGGGCCTCACCGAGACCACGGAGCCGGACGCCCCCGCCAAGCCGGTGCCTGCCGCGCCGGGCACCGAAGCCGCCCCCAAGCCCGCGGTGTAACGGACCAGAGCCCGCTGGGGGCGGCGGGCGCGGGGCCCCCGCCCCCTTGGTCCCGCCCCTAGGTGCCGCCCCCTACGCCGTGTCCGGTCTGCCGACCAGCTCGCGCAGGACGTCCTCCATCGCGACCAGGCCCGCCAGCCGTCCGTCCTCGTCGAGTACCGCCGCGAGGTGCGTACGGCTGCGGCGCATGGCGGTCAGCGCGTCGTCGAGCGGTGTCGAGGTCCGGACCCGGGCGATCGGCCACAGCGCCGTCACCGGGAACGGCACGTCGCGCGGCATCGCGTCGAGCGCGTCCTTGACGTGCAGATAGCCGAGGATGCGATCGCCCGTGTCCACGACCGGGAAGCGGGAGAAGCCCGACAGCGCGGCGAGCCGTTCCAGCTCCTCCGGGGTCGTGCCGACCGGGGTGTGCACCACCTTCTCCAGGGGGACGACCACGTCCTGGACGGGGCGCCGCCCCAGCTCAAGGGCGTCGTGGAGCCGCTCGGCGGCCCGGTCGTCGAGCAGCCCGGCGTCGCCCGCGTCCCGGACCATCCGGGCCAGCTCGTCGTCGGAGAATGTCGCCGCCACCTCGTCCTTCGTCTCCACCCGCAAGAGCTTCAGCAGCGTGTTGGCGAAGGCGTTGATGGCGAAGATCACCGGGCGCAACGCGCGGGCGAGCGTGACCAGCGGCGGGCCGAGCAGCAGCGCGGTCCTGGCGGGTTCGGCCAGCGCGATGTTCTTCGGCACCATCTCGCCGAGCAGCATGTGGAGGTAGGTGGCGAGGGCCAGCGCGATGAAGAAGGAGACCGGACGCGCCGCGGCCTCGGGCACCCCGACCAGGTGGAACACGGGCTCCAGCAGGTGCTCGATGGCGGGCTCGGCGACCACACCGAGCACCAGGGTGCACAGCGTGATGCCCAGCTGTGCCGCCGCCATCAGGGCGGAGACGTGCTCCAGCCCCCAGATCACGCTGCGCGCGCGGCGGTTGCCCTGTTCGGCGAGCGGTTCGATCTGGCTGCGGCGCACCGAGATCAGTGCGAACTCCGCGCCGACGAAGAAGGCGTTGACGACCAGCGTCGCCAGACCGATCAGCAACTGGATGACGGTCATCGGCCGGCCCCCTCGTCGTCGGAATCCCGCAGGTCGTCACGGACAGCGGTGTCCTTGTGGGCGGCGGTGTCCTCGCGGCCGGGAGCGGGCTCATGGGCCTCGCGGGTCTCACGAGCCTCGTGGTCCACGTGGGTCTCGTGGGCCTCACGAGTCTCGCGGGCCTCGCGTCGGTCGCCCCGGCCCCGCCACGCGCCCCCGTGCTCACGGTGCCCGGCGCCCCGGTGCTCCCGCCGTCGGCGGTGTCCCGGCCCGCCCTCGTCGTCCGCGTCCCCGTCGCCGGGCAGCGGCGCGTGCAGCAGGGCGCGGGCGGCGCGGCGGCCGGACGCGTCGACGACGTCGAGTCGCCAGCCGCCCAGCTCCAGGCTGTCGCCCAGGGCCGGGATGCGGCCGAGCCCGGTGGCGATCAGGCCGGCCAGCGTCTCGTACGGGCCCTCCGGCACGCGCAGGCCGATGGCCTCCAGCTGGTCGGTGCGGGCGGCGCCGTCGGCGGAGTAGAGGATGCGCCCGTCGGCGTCCTCGCCGGCCCGGGCCAGGTCGGACGTCTCGTGCGGATCGTGCTCGTCGCGTACCTCGCCGACGACCTCCTCGACGATGTCCTCCATGGTGACGACGCCGGCCGTACCGCCGTACTCGTCGATGACGACGGCCATGGTCCGCCGCCCGTACAGCTGGTCGAGAAGCCGGTCCACGGTCAGCGTGGCCGGTACGAGCAGCGGCTCGCGCAGCAGCTCGGTGACGGGGTGGCGCGGCCGCTGCTCGACGGGGATGGCGAGGACGTCCTTGATGTGGGCGATGCCGACGACGGTGTCGAGGCTGCCCCGGTAGACGGGGAAGCGCGACAGACCGGTCGCGCGCGTGGCATTGGCGACGTCCTCGGCGGTGGCGTGCACCTCCAGGGCGGTGACCTGCACGCGGGGCGTCATCACGTTCTCCGCGTCGAGCTCCGCCAGGCTGAGCGTACGGACGAAGAGCTCGGCGGTGTCCGCTTCGAGGGCGCCCTGCTTGGCGGAGTGGCGCGCCAGCGCGACCAGCTCCTGCGGGCTGCGGGCGGAGGCCAGCTCCTCGGCGGGCTCCAGGCCGAGCCGGCGCACCATGCGGTTGGCGGTGTTGTTGAGGTGGCTGATGAAGGGGCGGAAGGCGGAACTGAAGACGCGCTGCGGGGTGGCCACGACCTTGGCCACCGCAAGCGGCGAGGAGATCGCCCAGTTCTTGGGCACGAGCTCGCCGACGACCATCAGGAACACCGTCGAAAGGGCGGTGCCGAGGACCAGCGCGACGGAGCGGGCCGTCGAACCGGACAGGCCGATCGAGCCGAGGGGGCCGCTGATCAGCTTGGCGATCGAGGGCTCGGCGAGCATGCCGATCACCAGATTGGTGACGGTGATGCCGAGCTGGGCGCCGGAGAGCTGGAAGGTGAGGCTGCGGACGGCCTTGAGGGCGCCGCTCGCGCCGCGCTCGCCGTTCTCGACGGCCCGCTCCAGCTCGCCGCGCTCCACGGTGGTGAGGGAGAATTCGGCCGCCACGAAGGCCCCGCAGGCCAGCGACAGCAGCACGGCCACCACGAGCAGAAGCACTTCGGTCATCGGTTCACCTCCGTCCCATGATCGGGCAGGGCGGGGAGGATCGCGCGATGTCGTGTACCGGTACGGCGATGGGTACTGGGAGGCTCGCCCATGGGCGGACGCTCACACCTTTCAGTCGTGGGTAGGTGCACCCATGGTAAAGCACTGGCAAAGTGACGGGATGGGGTGCCTGCCGGGGCCGCTGGCCGGGGCTGAGGCCAGGGCCGGGGCGGGGGGGGGCCAGGAGACTGCCCACGTCGCCCGGCCCCACACCCACACCCGCTGCCCCACTCCGCCCCCTCTACGCGATCGGCCCAGCCCACCCCTACTCGTGCGCGATCGCGGCCAGCACATTCATCCGCGACGCCCGCAGCGCCGGGAGCAGCGCCGCCAGCAGGCCCACGGCCGCCGCGCCCACGGCGACCGCGACCACCGTGGACCAGGGCACGGCGAACGCCTTGAGGCCCTGGAGCGCCAGCACCTGCTGGATGCCCACGCCCCACACCATGCCGAGGACGAGCCCGAGGAGCGCCCCGAACACCGCGATCACCACCGACTCCAGCCGGATCATGCGCCGCAGCTGGACCCGGGAGAGGCCGATGGCCCGTAGGAGTCCGATCTCGCGGGTGCGTTCCACCACCGACAGGGCCAGGGTGTTGACCACACCGAGCACCGCGATGACGATCGCGAGGCCCAGCAGCGCGTAGACCAGATAGAGCATCACCGCGATCTGGTCACGGACCAGCTCCTTGTAGTCCGCCCGGTCCCTCACCTGCACCTGGGGATACGGCTCCAGGGTCTTCTCCAGCGCGCCCCGCAGCCGGTCCGCGCCGGTGCCGCCGTGCGCGTTGACGTACAGCGCCGCGTCCTGGCCGCCCGGAAGGTAGCGCTCCACGGTCGCCAGCCCCATGAAGACCCCGCCCTCCACGCCGAACCCGCCCGAGGTGTCCATGGCGGTCAGTGCCGCCACCCGCAGTCGCGCGTGAGCGCCGGTGGCGAAGGTGACGGGGAGGGTGTCGCCGAGGCGTACGCGGTGGTCGCGCGCGTAGTCGCGGTCCATCGCCAGGTTGCCGGGGGCGAGAGCCTGGGCCGAACCGCCCGCCGCGTAGGTGAGGTGGGCGACGTCGTCGAGCTGGGGGTCGTAGCCGGAGGCGGTCGTACGGGGGGTCCTCCCGTCGGGCAGCGTCAGCCGCAGCGGGGCGAATCGCTGGCGGACGACGGTCTCCGTGCCCCGGACCGCGCGCACCTTGTCGGTGATCTCCCGGGGGAAGGGCTGGAAGGCGCTGTTCTGTACGACGAAGTCGGCGCCCAGGGTCTTGTCGATCTGCTGGTCGAACGACTCGGTCATGGAGGCGCTGGCCACCGACAACCCGGTCACCAGCGCGATCCCCACCATCAGGGCGGACGCGGTGGCACCGGTGCGGCGCGGGTTGCGCAGGGCGTTGCGCCGGCTCATCCGGCCCACCGGCCCGTACAGCCGGGGGAAGGCCGCGCCGAGCACCCCGATCACCGGCCGGACCAGGAGCGGCCCGGCCGCCACGGTCGCGATCAGGGTGAGCACGACGCCCAGCCCGAGCAGTGAGGAGGAGGCCGCCGTCTTCGTGGAGGTGACGCACCCGGTGATCGCCGCCGCTCCCGCCGCCGCGAGC
Source organism: Streptomyces sp. NPDC005878 (assembly GCF_040629815.1). Classification (NCBI taxonomy): domain Bacteria; kingdom Bacillati; phylum Actinomycetota; class Actinomycetes; order Kitasatosporales; family Streptomycetaceae; genus Streptomyces; species Streptomyces sp. NPDC005878. The sequence goes on along the minus strand of NZ_JBEXWK010000001.1, from coordinate 644,813 downwards.
ACCGCCCCCACCACGGCCCGCACGCGCAAGGGCCGCCCCGCGCCGGATACTTCGGCGTCCGCGAGCGCCGCCATCGGGGAGACCCTGGCGGCCCGGCGCGCGGGCAGGTACGCGGCCACGAACGTCACGCCGACGCCGACCGCGCACGCCGCGACCGGCGTCCCCCAGCCGATCACCATCTCGGCGGTGCTGAGCTTCATCCCGAACATGCCCATCAGCGCGATCAGCCCGGCCGCCAGGCCGATCCCCGCGCCGAACCCCAGGGTGGAGCCGACCAGGCCGAGCAGCAGCGCTTCGACCAGCACCGACCGGCGCACCTGCCGCCGGTCCGCGCCGAGCGCCCGCAACAGGCCCAGCTCGCGGGTGCGTTGGGCGATCAGCATCGAGAAGGTGTTGACGATCAGGAAGACGCCCACCAGCGTGGCGACCCCGGCGAACCCCAGCATCACGTACTTCACGACGTCGAGGAATCCGCCGAGTTCGTCGGTGGCCGACTTGGCCCGCTGGGCGGCCGTCCTGATCTCGTACGAGCCGCCGACGGCGGCCGTGACCCGCTGCTTCAGCTCTTCGTCCGATACTCCGGGAGCCGCGTCCACCGAGATGGAGGTGGCGGATTCCGACGTGCCCAGGAGGCGGGTCTGTGCGGTCGGGGTGTCCAGGAAGAGCAGGGCCGCGCCCGGGTTGGTGGTGGTGAAGGTGGCGATGCCGACCACCTTCACCCGGAAGGAGCCGGGCTGGGCGAGAACGGTGAGCGGGTCCCCGAGGCGGACGTGCTTCCGGTCGGCGGTGCCCTTGTCGAGGAGCGCCTCGCCGGGGCCGTGCGGCGCGTGCCCGCTGGTCAGCTTCACCAAACTGCGCCTGGTGGGCGACCAGTTGGTCGCGATGGTGGGGGCGCCGCCGACCGGGCCGACCGCGTGGTGGGCGCGGTCGACGACGGTGATGTTCTCGACGGCCGCGTCCACGCGCGTGGCGGCCACGCCTTCCACGCTCGCGATCCGCGCGGCGAGGGAGGCCGGGACCGTGCGGATGACCCCGGACGACACCCGTTCGTCGAGCCCCTTGGGGGGCCCGACCGTCACATCGGCGGAGGTCGAGGCGAAGAGGCGGTCGAAGGTACGGGCCACGGTGTCCGAGAAGACCAGCGAACCGGCGACGAACGCCACCGAGAGGATCACCGCGAGCGCGGACAGCAGCAGCCGTCCCTTGTGGGCGAGGAAGCCGCGCAGGGTCGCCCTCAGCACGGCCGTTCAGCCCTTGCGCAGGGGGTCGAAGCCGGAGCCGCCGTCCTGGGCACCGCCCGGCGAGGCGCCACCGGGCGCACCACCACCCGGTGAACCGCCGCCTGGCAATCGGCCCTCGGGCGGACCGCCGCCTGACGAACCACCGTCTGCCGAGCGGCCTTCCGGCGGACCGCCGCTTGACGAACCACCGTCCGTCGAACGGCTTTCCGGTGAACGACCGCCCGCCGCCCGTCCGTCCCCCGCCGCCTCCGCCTCCGTCCCGGCGCCTCCCGAGAAGAGCCGCAGCCGGTCCAGTACCGCCTCGGCCGTCGGCCTCGGCATCTCGTCGACGATCCGGCCGTCGGCCAGGAACAGCACCAGGTCGGCACGGCCCGCCGCGACCGGGTCGTGGGTGACCATGACGACGGTCTGGCCCAGCCCGTCCACCGCCTCCCGCAGGAAGGTGAGCACCTCGGCGCCGGCCCGCGAGTCGAGATTGCCGGTGGGCTCGTCCGCGAAGATCAGCTCCGGGCGGGAGGCCAGCGCCCGCGCGCACGCCACCCGCTGCTGCTGGCCGCCGGAGAGCTGGGCGGGCCGGTGCCGCAGCCGGTCGCGCAGCCCGAGCGTGTCAATGACCCGGTCCAGCCACTCCGGGTCGGGCTTGCGCCCCGCGATGTCCATGGGCAGCGTGATGTTCTCGGCGGCGGTCAGCGTCGGCAGCAGGTTGAAGGACTGGAACATGAAGCCGACACGGTCCCGGCGCAGCCGGGTCAGCTCGCGCTCCTTGAGGCCGGTGATCTCGGTGCCGCCGAGCCACACCTGCCCCGCCGAGACGGAGTCGAGCCCGGCCAGGCAGTGCATCAGGGTCGACTTGCCCGAGCCGGAGGGGCCCATGACCGCCGTGAACCGGCCACGCGCGATGTCCACGTCGACCGAGTCCAGCGCCAGTACCGCCGTCTCGCCCGTGCCGTACGCCTTGGTCAGCGCCCGGGCCCGCGCGGCGGCCCCTTCACTCGCCGCTGCAGCTGTGGACAAGGCCGCCTCCCGGGTCGTTGCGTCGTGGCCGGACCGACTCCCGTACGGCATACGAGAGTAGAGGCGCGGACCGGTCCCCGGCCATCCGACGGCAGCGGGAGATCCGGCCCGTCCGGGCGGCGCCGGCGCGTCAGCCGAGATCCGGGCGCCGTGCCGTGCCCAGGACGCACGGTGAGGCCGGGTGGCGCGGCCCGTTCTCGGGCAGCCGCAGCCGGCGGATCCCGGTCACCTCGAAGCCGGCCGCCCCGATCGCCGCGACCGGGTCGCGGGAGGTGTGGCAGCCGCCGAACAGCAGCGGCCACAGGGTCCGGTCCGCCACCCGCTGGACGGTCGTCAGGAGGCGGCCCTCGGCCCGGCCGTGCTCGAAGAAGCGCAGCTCGCCGCCGGGGCGCAGGACCCGGCGGATCTCGGCCAGCGAGCGCGGCACGTCCCGTACGGAACACAGGACGAGCGAGACCACGGCCGCGTCGAACGCCTCGCTCTTCACCGGCAGCGCCTCGGCCGCGCCCGGCACGACGTCGACCGGCACGTCCGCGCGCAGGGCCGCCCGGACGGCGAGCCCGCGCAGCCCGCGCTCGGGTTCGATGGCGACCACCTCGGAGACGGTGCCGGGATAGTGCGGGAAATTGAGGCCGTTGCCCGCGCCGATCTCGATCACCCGGCCGCTGAGCCCGGCCAGCAGTTCACGGCGGTGGGCGGCCAGTCCCGCCCGGCGGTCGGCGCCTCCGCTGAACCGGCCGTAGAAACGGGCGAACAGGGGATGGTGCACGGCGTCCGGAGCGATCTTGGCGCGCTGCTCCATGGGGACCCTCCAACCAGGGGCGGAGAACGGCGGGGCGGACACCGGAATTGTCCCCGCCCCGGCCCCACGTCACCCTTCCCAGGCCCCCGGGTCGCCCGCCCCGGCCACGTCACCCGGGCCCCGGCCCCGGCCCCGGCCGGGTCACCCCCAAGGCCGGGGCACCCGCCCCGGCCACGTCACGAGCCCGAACCCGGGCCACCCCGCCCCCGAGCCCCCATCACTCGCCCACGAAACAGAACTCGTTCCCCTCCGGGTCGCGCATCACCTGGAACGTGCCCTGGGCGTCCGTCGCGGTCCCGCCCACCGCCCGCGCGCCCAGCCGCACCGCTGCCGCCCGGGCGCGGGCCACGTCCTCCACCGCGAGGTCGAAGTGGAGGCGGTTCTTGCCCGCCTTCGCCTCCGGCACCCGCTGGAAGGCGAGCCGTGCGGTGCCCGGCGCGTCGAGGTGGGCCCAGCCCGCGTCGCGGACCACCGGGGTGCCGCCGAGCAGCGCCGCCCAGAACCGCGCCAGGCGGTCCGGGGCGGCGCAGTCGACGACCGTCTGGCGCAGCCGTGCCCGTAAGACCGCCATCACAGGCTCCAGTCGCCGCCGAGCTCCGGACCGAGCCAACGCGCCGCCGAGGCACGGAAGTCGGCGGCCGGGAGCCGCCCCGCCCCCTCCGGCACCAGCCCCACCAGCGGCGAGCCCGAGGACTCCGGCAGGTCCGCCAGGTTGCAGCGGGACGCCAGATCCGGCTCGGCGGGCCAGCTCCCCACGACCACGCCCGCGCACGCGAGGCCGCGGGTCCGCAGCGCCTCGCCGGTCAGGGCCGCCATGTTCAGCGTGCCGAGGCCGGCGGGGGTGACGACCAGGACGGGCGCGCCGAGCAGCCGGGCCGCGTCCGCGAGGGTGCCGCCCTCGTCGTCGAGGCGGACCAGGAGCCCGCCCGCGCCCTCCACCAGGACCAGATCGTGCTCGGCGGCCAGCTTCTCGGCCGCCTCGGCGACCTCCTCCGGCCGCACCGCGCGCATCCCGGCCCGCCGGGCCGCCGTGTTGGGGGCCAGCGGGTCGGGGAACCGGGCGAGTTCGGCGCCGGTGATGTCGTCGCCCGCCAGGCGCAGCACCTCCGCCACGTCCCCGTGCTCGCCGGGCGCGACCCCGGTCTGGGCGGGCTTGAGGACGGCGACCGTGCGCCCGGCGGCGCGGGCCACCGCGGCGACGGCGGCGGTGACGACGGTCTTGCCGATCTCCGTGCCCGTACCGCTCACTACCAGTACCGCCATCTCAGCCCTCCCGAGCCGCAGCGCCCACGGCACGGCAGACGCGCGCCAGGTCCTCGTCGTCGGTCACATAGGGCGGCATCGTGTAGACGAGGTCGCGGAACGGGCGCAGCCACACGCCCTCACGGACCGCCGCCCGGGTCGCGGCCGCCATGTCCACCTCGTGGTCGAGCTGGACGACGCCGATGGCGCCGAGGACGCGGACGTCCTTGACCCCGGGCGCGTCGGCGAACGCGCCCAGGCCGTCCCGCAGCCCCGTCTCCAGGCGCTTGATCTCCGCCTGCCAGTCCTGGGCGAGCAGCAGGTCGATCGAGGCGCAGGCGACGGACGCGGCCAGCGGGTTGCCCATGTAGGTGGGGCCGTGGGCCAGGACCGGGACCTCGCCGGAGGAGATGCCCTCGGCGACCCGGGTGGTGCAGAGCGTGGCGGCCATCGAGAGGTAGCCGCCGGTCATCGCCTTGCCCACGCACAGCACGTCGGGCGCCACGGCGGCGTGCTCGGAGGCGAAGAGCGTGCCGGTGCGGCCGAAGCCGGTGGCGATCTCGTCGAACACCAGCAGCACGTCGTGCTCGTCGCACAGCTCGCGCAGCACCCGCAGATAGCCGGGGGAGTGGAACCGCATCCCGCCCGCGTTCTGCACCACCGGCTCGACGATCACCGCCGCCACCTCGTCGGCGTGGGCGGCGACCGTCTCCCGCAGATGGCGTACGTAGGCCTCGTCCGGCTCCGCGTCGTACCCGGTGGGCGGCGCGTCCGCGAAGACCTGCTCCGGCAGGCGGCCGGACCACAGGGAGTGCATCCCGCCGTCCGGGTCGCACACCGACATCGGCTGCCAGGTGTCGCCGTGGTAGCCGCCGCGCCAGGTGAGCAGCCGCTGCTTGCGCGGGCGCCCGGCCGACTTCCAGTACTGGAGGCACATCTTGATGGCGACCTCGACCGAGACCGAGCCGGAGTCGCTGAGGAAGACGTGCTGGAGCGGCTCCGGGGTGATCTCCACGAGCTTGACGCTGAGGCGCACGGCGGGCTCGTGGGTGAGCCCGCCGAACATCACGTGGCTCATCCGGTCCAGCTGGCCATGCGCGGCGGCGTTCAGGGCCGGGTGGTTGTAGCCGTGCAGCGCCGACCACCAGGAGGCCATGCCGTCGACGAGCTCGCGCTGCCCGTGGACCTCCTCGGCCAGGCGCAGCCGGACCCCGGACGCGGACTCCACGACCAGCGGCTCCTGGCGGCCCGGCATGGGGCCGTAGGGGTGCCAGACGTGCCGGCGGTCCAGCGCCCGCAGCTCGGCGACGTCGTAGTGGGGATCAGGCATTGGGGGCGAGGTCCGTTCCGGCGCCCCGGCGGCGCACCGCCACCAGGTCCGTACGCGCCTCGGGGACCTCGGCCGCGGCCGGGACGCTCTCGCCGCACGGGCCGCAGCCGCCGCCCTCGTGCGAACCGCAGCCGCTCGCCGCGTGCGAGCCGCAGCCCGCGGCGGCGATCGCGTCGGCGCGGTGCTCGGGCAGCGTCGTGGTGCCCGCGCCCTCCACCTCGAAGCCGGCGTCCGCGATCATCTCCAGGTCCGCCTTGCCCTCCTGGCCCTCACTGGTGAGGTAGTCGCCGAGGAAGATCGAGTTGACCAGGTGCAGGGCGAGGGGCTGCATCGAGCGCAGGTGCACCTCGCGGCCACCGGCGAGCCGCACCTCGACGTCGGGGCAGACGAACCGGACCATCGCGAGGATCCGCAGACAGCGCTGCGGGGTGAGGTTCCACTCCTTGGCGAGCGGGGTGCCCTCGAACGGGATGAGGAAGTTGACCGGCACCGAGTCCGGGTCGAGCTCGCGCAGCGCGAAGACCACGTCGACCAGGTCCTCGTCGCTCTCGCCCATGCCCGCGATCAGACCGGAGCAGGCGGAGAGCCCGGCCCCGTGCGCCTTCCGCACGGTGTCGACGCGGTCGGCGTAGGTGTGGGTGGTCGTGATGTCCCCGTACGTCCCCTCGGACGTGTTGAGGTTGTGGTTGTACGCGTCGGCGCCCGCCGCGCGCAGCCGCTCGGCCTGGCCGTCGGAGAGCAGGCCCAGACAGGCGCACACCTCGACGCCCTCGTTCTGCTCCTTGATCGCCTCGATGGTCTGCGAGACGCGGTCCACGTCGCGGTCGGTCGGGCCGCGTCCGCTGGCCACCAGGCAGACGCGCTTGGCGCCGCCCGCGACACCGGCGGCGGCGGCCCTGGACGCCTCGTCCGGCTTCAGCCAGGTGTACTTGAGGATCTCGGCCTTCGAGCCCAGCCGCTGCGAGCAGTACGAGCAGTCCTCCGGGCACAGCCCGGACTTCAGGTTCACCAGGTAGTTCAGCTTCACCCGGCGCCCGAACCACTGCCGGCGCACCTTTCCGGCGGCGGCCACCACGTCGAGCAGTTCCTCGTCGGAGGTCGCCAGTACGGCGAGCGCCTCTTCACGGCTCGGCAGCTCGCGCCGCAGCCCCTTGTCCACCAGCGTGTTCAGCAGGTCCATGGCGCCGATCCTTGCCCAAGACCCCGCTTCCAGCCAAGGAGGGATCGTACAACTGCGCTCCCTGAAGGTGTGTGTATCGCCACACCCTGTCCTCGTCCGCGCCGGAATAGGGTCTGTGCGCTGCCTACAAAAGGGATCTCCACCATGCCCCGAGCGCCATTCGACTGGATCGACGGAGCGACCGAGCGGCGCGAGCGCGCCGGTCTCGTACGGGTGCTGCGGCCGCGCGCCGCCGACCAGGACCTCCTGGACCTGGCGGGCAACGACTACCTGGGGCTCACCCGGCACCCGGCGGTCACCCGGGGCGCCGCCGACGCGGCGCTGCGCTGGGGCGCCGGTGCCACCGGCTCGCGCCTGGTCACCGGCACCACCGCGCTCCACACCGAGCTGGAGGAGGCGCTCGCCCGGTTCTGCGGCTTCGAGGCGGCGCTCGTCTTCTCCTCCGGGTACGCGGCCAACCTCGCCGCGCTGACCGCGCTCGGCGAACGGGACACGCTGATCGTCTCCGACGCGGGCAACCACGCCTCGATCGTCGACGGCTGTCGGCTGGCGCGCGCCGGCACCGAGGTGGTCCCGCACGCCGATCCCGAGGCCGTGCGCAAGGCCCTGGACGCCCATGGCGGGCCCGCGCTCGTGGTGAGCGACTCGGTCTTCTCGGTCGACGGCGACGCCGCCCCGCTGCCGGGGCTGGCCGCCGCCTGCCGGGAGTACGGGGCGGCGCTGGTGGTGGACGACGCCCACGGCCTCGGGGTGCTCGGCGAGGGCGGCCGGGGCGGTCCGCACGCAGCCGGGCTCGCGGGCGCGCAGGACGTGGTGGCGACCGTCACCCTGTCGAAGTCGCTCGGCAGCCAGGGCGGGGCGGTCCTGGGCCCGGCCCGGGTGATCCGGCACCTGGTCAACGCCGCCCGTACGTTCATCTTCGACACCGGCCTCGCCCCCGCGGCCGTGGGCGGCGCGCTGGCTGCGCTGCGGCTGCTCGAAGCGGAGCCGGAGCGGGCCGCCCGGGCCCGGGCGGTGGCGGCCGAGCTGCACGAACGGCTGACGGCGGCGGGTCTTCGGGCGGCGCGCCCGGACGCGGCCGTGGTCTCGGTGCGGGCGCCCTCGCCGGAGCGGGCGGTGGCCTGGGCGGCTGACTGCCGGAGCGCGGGTCTGGCGGTCGGGTGCTTCCGGCCGCCGTCGGTGCCGGACGGCGTCTCCCGGCTGCGGCTGACCGCCCGGGCCGACCTGACGGATCAGCGGATCCAGTGGGCGGTGGACACGATCCTGCGGACCGCGCCCACCGCCTAGTCCCCCGTTCGCACGCTCAACTCCCGCAGTCGGGCGCCTCGTCGAGGTCGACGGGCAGTCCGGCGAGGAAGCCGCGCCAGGCCCGCGCTCCGAAGAGCAGCGCGGGTCCGGCGGTCCGCTTGGAGTCGCGGACGGCGAGGAGTCCGGCGTCGAGGAAAGCGGTCTCGACGCAATTGTTCATTCCTGTACTACGGCTGCTGCGCCGCCATTGCGCACCGTTCAGAGAAGTGCTGGAAGGTGCATGCGTGGGGGGTACGGGCACCATGCCTCCCTTACACGCCGTCAGCCATCACGGCGATGAGATTCAGTGATTCCTCGAACGAGAGGGCCTGCGCCTCGACCGTATGGAACGCGGCGCTGTACGCCTCAAGGTCTTCTCTCCGTTCGAGATAGAGGCTACTCGTCAAGTGGTCGATAACCACAACGTCCAGATCGGAAATGTGCGGAAAGGAGAAGATAATGAAAGAACCGGTGAGACCGACATGGCCACCGCAGCTGAAAGGCAGCACCCGCAGCCGCACCTGGGGCAGTTGAGCCGTCCCCAGGAGATGGCGCAGCTGCCGCCGCATCGCGGCCGCGCCGCCCACCGCACGGTGCAGCGCCGCCTCGTCGACCACCGCGCTCAGCTCCAGCGGCGGATCGGCCCGCAGCACCTCCTGGCGCGCCAGGCGTACGTCCACCAGGGAGTCCACCCGTGCCGCGTCGAGCCCGCCGACGGCCGCCCGGGTCACCGCGCGGGCGTACTCGGGCGTCTGGAGCAGCCCCGGCACCACCGACGTCTCCAGGGTGCGCGCGGCCGACGCCTGGGACTCCAGGCTGATGAAGTCCCGGTACTGCGGCGGCAGCAGTCCCCGGTAGGCCTGCCACCACTGGCCGCCGCGCCCGTCCCCCGCGCCCGCCAGCGCCTCAAGCAACGCCCGCAGCCCGGGGTCGTCCACCCCGTACACCTCCAGGAGGCAGGCGACGTCGGCCGCCTTCACCCCGCTGCGGCCGGTCTCGATGCGGCTCACCTTCGACTGGTGCCAGCCCAGCCGCCCGGCGACCTGGCCGCTCGTGAGGCCGGCCGCGCAGCGCAGCCGGCGCAGTTCCTCGCCCAGTTTGCGACGGCGTACCGCGGGCCCGTGCCACATGTCGGCCTCCTTCCACCCGGGCGGGATTCGGGTGATGGGCAAGTGTGGCGCCCAAATACGGTCCTTCGTCGCAGAGTTCACCGCTTTGAGCGACAGATATATGCACATCTTGGTGGATCGGCGCATCCGGCGGCACGATGAGTGGCACTCTGGCGCGAAGCACAAGTCCGGGCCGTCCTCGTGTTTGTCCGCTCGCCGCGAGTCCAGCAGACCGGTCCGGGTGGGAAAGGGACAGCGTCGCCATGGCAGACCACCAAGAATCGACCCTCACTCTGCCGAGCGATCCCGCCTCGGTCTCCGCCGCCCGCAGACACGTCGCCGGCGTCCTCACCGAGTGGGGTCTTCCGTCGGACGCCGACACCGCCGACACGATCCGCCTGATCGTCTCCGAGCTGGCGACCAACGCCGTGCAGCACACCTTCGGCCTGTCGCCGACCTTCACCGTGGACCTGCGCCTGGAGCGCGACGAGCAGCTGCACATCGGGGTGACGGACAGCCACCCCCGCTGGCCGAAACGGCTTCCCGCGGCCGTCCAGCAGGACAACGGCCGGGGCATGGTGATCATCCGCTGGCTCGCCGCCGAGTGCGGGGGGCGTCTCTCGGTCACCCCGACGCCGGAGGGCGGCAAGACCGTCTGGATCGCGCTGCCGTGGACGGCGCCGGTCCAGAGCTGAGCCCCGGGGGCGGCTCGGGCGCCCCTGTACGGGCCGCGGGCCGGTGAGTGCGGGCGCGCCCACCCGCCCGCACCGACCGGCCCCGGGGACGGCGTGCGTCAGCGCACGCGCCCGTACCAGACGCTCTTCGACCAGATCTTCTCCAGCCGGACCACGGACCCCGTCTTGGGGGAGTGCCATATCTTTCCGTCCCCCGCGTAGATCCCCACGTGGTAGACGTTCGAGCCCGAGTGGAAGAACACCAGGTCGCCGCGTTGGCGGGCGGACGAGGAGATGTGCCTGGTGCTGTTGTACTGCTGCTGCGTGGTGCGCGGCAGCTTCTTGCCGGCCTGCTTGAACGAGTAGAGCGTGAGCCCCGAGCAGTCGAAGCGGTGCGGACCGCTGGCGCCGTACTTGTACGGGGCGCCCCTCTTCGACGCGGCGACGTTGAGCGCCTTCGTTCCCGACGTGGCGGCACTCGCCTCACCGCTGGCGCCCGGCGCCAGCATCGTGCCGCCGACGGCGGCGAGAGTGAGGGCGGAGACCGCCCCGACTCGGGTCAGCAGGGACGGAACGTGATTCAGCGCAGACATGCGCGACCCTTCGTCAAACCGCCTGCGAAGGATGACCTGTCGGGTTCGGACTGGCGAAGATGCCCGGCCGCTCTCACGGCTTCACCCCAGGGGCCTTCCGGTTGCCCGGCGGCCCCGCACTGCTTGGGTCCTCCACTCCTGCCGATCCGTGCGTTCGACCAGTCATCCGGGTACGGCGGCAGGACTCGGCGTCCGCCCGGACCGCCCCGCCGCGGTGGCGGGGGCTTGTCGTCGGTAGGGATCTTGACCCACCAAGTGTCGGATTTCCGAGCCGAAACGGCGTTTTGTGAGGCTCCTCACGACTGACCCGTTCGGGTGGACATCGATGTTTCAAGCTCCCTGACGGGGTGTCCGACCTGCGTCGTACCGGCGACGGAACGATTCATTCCGTCCGGTGTCTGCGCAGACGGAGCAATATCGCCGGTACGTCGTTCGGACCATCGGATGGTGCGAACGGGGGACGCCGCCTCGTACCGGCGCGGGGGTGAACGGACGCCGGAGCGTCAACTCGCGGATGACGGCGGCGGCACCGCGACCCGCCCCGCGCGGCGCTCCCCGTCGAGCACCCGCAGTGCCCGTGCCAGCGTCTCGGAGTGCAGCTCCGTCTCCCCGCGCCGGTGCATGGTCGCCAGCGCGTCGCGCAGCGCCACGGCCCGCCCGACCAGGGCCTGCGCGGAGCGCAGCGCGCCGTAGGTGTCCCGGTGCCGGGCCGGATTGATCCGGCCGAGCTTGTCGAGGGCGTCGAGGTAGGCGTCGATGAACTCGCCCTCGGCGCGTGTCAGGGCGGGCAGCGGCGGCAGTTCGGGCAGCACGGTTCCTACTTCCCTTGCGTGGCGGCCGAGTTCCCGCGGCCGACGACGACGTGGTCGACCAGCCCGTACACGGCCGCCGAGGCGGCGTCGAGGATGGTGTCCCGTTCGAGGTCCGCGTCGACCCGCTCGACGGAGTTCCCGGTGTGCCGGACGAGGAGATCCCTCAACAGCTCGCGGCCGCGCTGGAGTTCGGCGGCATAGATCTCCAGGTCGGACGGCCGGCCCTGGATCGGTTCGGCGACCGAGGGCTGGTGGATCAGAACGCGCGCGCCGGGCAGCGCGAGCCGCTTGCCGGGGGTGCCCGCGGCGAGCAGGACGGCCGCCGCGGAGGCGGCCTGGCCGATGCACACGGTCTCCACGTCGCAGGTGACGAACCGCATCGTGTCGTAGATCGCCGTCATCGCGGTGAGGGAGCCGCCGGGGGAGTTGATGTAGAGCGAGATGTCGCGGTCGGGGTCGGCGTACTCCAGCTGCATGAACTGCGCCATCACGTCGTTGGCCGCGGTGTCGTCGACCGGGGTGCCGAGGAAGACGATCCGCTCCTCCAGGAGCTTGGAGTACGGGTCGAGGGTGCGGATCCCGGTCGAGGTGCGCTCGGAGAACTCGGGCAGGACGTAACGGGCGGACGGGCCGTGCATGACGTACCTCTTCTCTGGCGTGGCTCTCATGCCGTCGTCTGTAAAAAATGTACAGGACGTACAGGCCGTTATGATGGGGAGCATGGCCTATGAGATTCCGGTGACGCAAGCCCGAGCTGAGCTCGCCGAGCTGATCAACCGCGTGGTGTACGGCGGGGAGCGCGTCGTGGTGACCCGGCACGGCAAGCCCCTGGTCGCCCTGGTGTCCGCCGCTGACCTGGAGCGACTGGAGGGCGCGGCGGAACCGGCCGAGGAGCAGGTGATCCGTTCGGTGTCCTCGGTGCGCCCGGCCGCGTCCGCTCCCGGCGAACGGCGCCGGTTCGGCATCGCGGCCGAGCACCGGCAGCCGCCGGCGGGCGACTGAGGGCCCCGGACCGCCCCGGGCGGGCGGGTCCGCGATGGATGCATTGGCCATGGATATGCAAAGCGTGAGTTAACGAGCCGGAAAAACTTCCGCCGTAACGTGCAATGCCTCGCTGTGGAGCAGGGAACCCCAGGTCAACAGAGTGTTGAACTTGGATAGGGTCCCGCAGCGTCGAGAACGGGATTCCCCCGTTCCGGGCACGACTGTGAGGTGGGAAGCGTGCAACTGACGCCGCACGAGCAGGAGAGACTGCTCATCCATGTGGCCGCGGACGTCGCGGACAAGCGCCGCGCCCGGGGGGTGCGGCTCAACCACCCCGAGGCCGTCGCCCTCATCACCTCGCACATCCTCGAAGGCGCCCGCGACGGCCGGACCGTGGCCGAACTCATGGTGTCCGGACGCGAGGTGCTCTCCCGCGACGAGGTCATGCCGGGCATCCCGGAGATGATCCACGACGTACAGGTCGAGGCGACCTTCCCGGACGGCACCAAGCTCGTCACCGTCCACGAGCCCATCGTCTGACGGGGGGAGCGCCGCGTGATCCCCGGAGAGATCCTGTTCGCGGACGGACCCGTCGTCCTCAACGAGGGCCGCGAGACCACCACGATGACCGTCCTCAACGCCGCCGACCGGCCCGTCCAGGTCGGCTCGCACTACCACTTCGCCGAGGCCAACCCCGGCCTTGACTTCGACCGCGCCGCCGCCCGCGGGCTGCGGCTGAACATCGCCGCGGGCACCGCCGTGCGCTTCGAACCCGGCATCCCCGTCGATGTCGAACTCGTCCCCCTCGCCGGACGCAGGACCGTCCTCGGGCTGCGCGGCGCGATCGGAGGCCCCCTCGATGGCTGAGCTCCACCGTGCCGTCCACGCCGACCTGTTCGGCCCCACGACCGGCGACCGCATCCGCCTGGCCGACACCGATCTGCTGATCGAGATCGAGGAGGACCGCGCCGGCGGGCCCGGACGCGCGGGCGACGAGGCCGTGTTCGGCGGCGGCAAGGTGATCCGCGAGTCCATGGGCCAGGCCCGCACCACCCGTGCCGAGGGCGCCCCCGACACCGTGATCACCGGCGTCGTCGTCCTCGACCACTGGGGGATCGTCAAGGGCGACCTCGGCATCCGGGACGGCCGGATCACCGCGCTCGGCAAGGCGGGCAACCCCGACACCATGGACGGCGTCCACCCCGACCTCGTCATCGGCCCCGAGACCGAGATCATCGCGGGCAACGGGAAGATCCTCACCGCGGGCGGGGTCGACACCCACGTCCACTTCATCTCGCCCACCCTGATCGACCAGGCGCTCTCCTGCGGCATCACCACCCTCGTCGGCGGCGGCACCGGCCCCGCCGAGGGCACCAAGGCCACCACCGTCACCCCCGGCCCCTGGCATCTGGCCCGGATGTTCGCGGCCCTGGAGAACGCGCCCGTCAACATCGGCCTGCTCGGCAAGGGCAACACCATGTCGCGCGAGGCCATGCACTCCCAGCTGCGCGGCGGAGCCCTCGGATTCAAGATCCACGAGGACTGGGGCGCCACCCCGGCCGTCATCGACGCCTGTCTGTCCGTCTGCGACGAGACCGGCGCCCAACTCGCCATCCACACCGACACATTGAACGAGGCGGGCTTCGTCGGCGACACCCTCGCCGCCATCGCGGGCCGCTCGATCCACGCCTACCACACCGAGGGCGCGGGCGGCGGGCACGCCCCCGACATCATCACCGTGGTCTCCGAGCCCTATGTGCTTCCGAGCTCCACCAACCCGACCCGGCCGCACACCGTCAACACCATCGAGGAACACCTCGACATGCTGATGGTCTGCCACCACCTGAACCCGTCGGTGCCGGAGGACCTGGCGTTCGCCGAGTCGCGCATCCGGCCCTCGACCATCGCGGCCGAGGACATCCTGCACGACCTGGGCGCCATCTCCATCCTCTCCTCCGACTCCCAGGCGATGGGCCGGATCGGCGAGGTCATCCTGCGTACCTGGCAGACCGCGCACGTCATGAAGGCGCGCCGGGGAGCGCTCCCGGGCGACGGCCGCGCGGACAACCACCGGGCCCGGCGCTATGTCGCGAAGTACACGATCAACCCGGCGGTCGCCCAGGGCCTGGACGACGAGATCGGCTCGGTCGAGCCGGGCAAGCTCGCGGACCTGGTGCTGTGGGACCCCGCGTTCTTCGGGGTCAAGCCGCAGCTCGTCATCAAGGGCGGCCAGATCGCGTACGCGCAGATGGGCGACGCCAACGCGTCCATCCCCACCCCCCAGCCGGTGCTGCCCCGCCCGATGTTCGGCGCGTACGGGAAGGCTCCCGCGGCCAACTCGCTCACGTTCGTGGCGCAGGCGGCCCTCGACGACGGGCTGCCCGAACGGCTCGGCCTGGACAAGAGGTTCACCGCCATCAAGAGCACCCGCCGGGTGGGCAAGGCGGACATGCGCGAGAACGACGCGCTGCCGGACGTCCGGGTCGACCCGGACACCTTCACGGTGACCATCGACGGGGAGGCGGTCGAGCCCGCGCCCGCCGCCGAACTGCCCATGGCGCAGCGGTACTTCCTGTTCTGATGCACCGCTCTCCCCACGCCCGTCCCGATGCCTGTCCCCACCCCTGTCCCGATGTCTGTACGAAAGCGGCCGGCCGATGTCTCGCGCAGCACTGCTCGTCCTTGCCGACGGCCGGTTCCCGGCCGGTGGCCACGCCCACTCGGGGGGCGCCGAAGCCGCCGTGCGGGCGGGGCGCGTCCGCGACGCGGACGGTCTGGCGGAGTTCTGCCGGGGCCGGCTGCACACGGCCGGGCTCGTCGCCGCCTCGCTCGCGGCGGCGGCCGCCCTCGGCCTCGACCCGCTCGCCCTGGACGAGGCCGCCGACGCCCGCACCCCCTCTCCCGCGCTCCGGGCCACCGCGCGCAGGCTCGGCCGGCAGATGATGCGGGCGGCCCGGGCCACCTGGCCCGGCGCGGAGCTGGCCGCGCTCGCCGCGGCCCGGCCGCGCGGTGCCCACCAGCCGGTCGTGCTCGGGCTCGCGGCGTGGGCGGCGGGGCTGGGGCCCGAGGACGCGGCGCACTGCGTGGCGTACGAGTGCGTCAGCGGCCCGGCGACCGCGGTGGTGCGGTTGCTGAGCCTCGATCCGTACGACGCCACGGGGGTGCTCGCCCGGCTGGCGCCCGAGCTGGACGCCGTGGCCGCGCGGGCCGCGCGGTGGGCGGCCTCGGCCGCCGTGGAGGGGCTGGAGGTGCTGCCCGCCGCCTCCGCGCCGCTGCTCGACGTCATGGCCGAGGCACACGCGGCCTGGCCGGTGCGGCTGTTCGCGTCCTAGCCCTCCCCGCCCCGCCCCTTCCCGCGACCCCGCGGGGGCGGGTGGGACCGCGTTGCCGGGGGCTCCGCCCCCGGACCCCCTGTCGCCCTGCACGGGCTCGTCCTCGAACTCGAACGCCGGACGGGCTGACCTTCCCCGGACCGGCTCACGTCGCCCGGCCAACCGAAAGAGTGGAGCCGCCCCATGCATCTCGACCATTCCCACCACGGCCCCGCCGCCGTCAGCGCCGACGCCCACCGGCCCGACGGGACGCGCCGCGCGCTGCGCGTCGGGCTCGGCGGGCCCGTCGGGTCCGGGAAGACCGCGACCGTCGCCGCGCTCTGCCGCGCCCTGCGGGACCGCTACTCGCTGGCCGTCGTCACCAACGACATCTACACCCGCGAGGACGCCGAGTTCCTGCTGCGCAACGCCGTGCTGCCGCCCGAGCGGATCCAGGCCGTGGAGACCGGCGCCTGCCCGCACACCGCCATCCGGGACGACATCTCCGCCAACCTCGAAGCCGTCGAGGACCTGGAGGAGGCGGTCGGGCCGCTCGACCTGATCCTGGTCGAGTCCGGCGGCGACAACCTCACCGCCACCTTCTCCAAGGGTCTGGTCGACGCCCAGATCTTCGTCATCGACGTGGCGGGCGGCGACGACATCCCCCGCAAGGGCGGGCCCGGGGTCACCACGGCCGACCTGCTCGTCGTCAACAAGACCGACCTCGCCCCGTACGTCGGCTCCGACCTGGAGCGGATGGCCCGCGACGCCGAGCGGCAGCGGGCCGGACTGCCCGTGGTCTTCCAGTCGCTGCGCTCCGAGGACGGCGTGGACGCGGTCGCCGCGTGGGTACGGGAACGGCTCGCGGCATGGCGGCGATGACCACCGGCGCCGGAGTGCGCGCCACCGCGCGGATCGTCGCCACCCCCGAGGGCTTGCCCGTGCTGGCGGGGGAGGGGCCGCTGGCGCTGCGCCGCACCCGCGCCACCGGCGGATGCCACCGGGTCACCGTCGTCGGGGCGATGAGCGCCCCGCTCGGCGGTGACCGCCTCGCCGTGGAGGCCGAGGTGCGGGACGGGGCCCGGCTCACCGTGGACTCGGCCGCCGCCACCATCGCCCTGCCCGGCCGCACCGGGGAGGCCGCGCGCTACGACGTGCGGCTGACCGTGGGCCCCGGCGGCGGCGAACTGCACTGGCTGCCCGAGCAGTTGATCTCGGCGCGCGGCAGCGATCTGCGGATGCGCACCCGGGTCGAGCTCGCGCCCGACGCGCGGTTCGTGCTGCGCGAGGAGCAGATCCTCGGGCGCCACGGCGAGGACCCCGGCACGCTCACCACCCGGCTCACCGTGCACCGCGCGGGCCGCCCGCTCCTGGACCAGGAGCTGGCGTACGGCCCGGGCGCGCCCGGTGGCTGGAACGGATCGGCGGTCCTGGGTGGGCACCGGGCGGTGGGGCAGCTCCTCGTCGTCGACCCGGAGCTGGCCGAAAACCCCCTCCCGGCGCGGATGCTCGGGGAGAGCGCGGTGCTGACTCCGCTGGCCGGGCCCGCCTTCCTGGTGACAGCCCTGGCGCCGGACGCCCGGCTGCTGCGGCGCGTACTCGACGAAGTCCGCACCGCTCAGCGGGACTCGGCTCCCCGGCTATCGGTTCGGTAAAGAAACACCAGTACGACCTGTTCTCGACAGGCATCGAGGCGCGAGGATCCCCCGAGACCATGGAACGCGCCGCTCCGACGCGGCGCACCTCATCTGGGGGAGGAACGACTTGAGACGCACCGCAGTGCTCGGTTCGGCCGGCACTCTGATAGCGGGCACGCTCATAGCCGGCGCGATGGCGGCACCGGCGGCCACCGCCGAAAGCCGTCACCACGGCACGTCCGAGGCGCGCGGCGTCCAGCTCGCCGCCGAGCGGGCCGCCAAGAAGGGCGTCGACTGGACCGACTGCCCGGCCGACTGGGGCTTCGCCAAGCCGATCCAGTGCGGTTACGTCAGCGTTCCGCTCGACTACGCCCACCCCTACGGTCAGCAGATCAAGCTCGCCGTGGACCGCATCTCCTCCACCGGCACCCCGGCCGAGCGCCAGGGCGCCCTCATCTACAACCCGGGCGGACCCGGTGCCTCCGGCATGCGCTTCCCGGCCCGGGTGACGGCCAAGAACCCCCTGTGGGTCAACACCGCCAAGGCGTACGACTTCGTGGGCTTCGACCCGCGCGGCGTGGGCCACTCCACGCCGATCTCCTGTGTGGACCCGCAGGAGTTCGTCAAGGCGCCCAAGGCCGACCCGGTGCCCTCCAGCGAGGCCGACAAGCGCGCCCAGCGCAAGCTCGCCGCCGAGTACGCGGATGGCTGCGCCGAGCGCAGCGGCTGGATGCTGCCGTTCATGACCACCCCGAACACCGCCCGCGACCTGGACGTCATCCGCGCCGCGCTCGGGGAGAAGAAGCTCAACTACCTGGGCGTCTCCTACGGCACCTACCTGGGCGCCGTCTACGGCACGCTCTTCCCCTCGCACGTGCGCCGCATGCTGGTCGACAGCGTCGTCGACCCGGCGCGCGACAACATCTGGTACCAGGCCAACCTGAACCAGGACGTCGCCTTCCAGGGCCGCTGGAGCGACTGGGAGAAGTGGGTCGCCCAGAACGACGCGACCTTCCACCTCGGCGACACGGCCGCCAAGGTCGAGCAGCAGTGGCTGAAGCTGCGCGCCACGGCCAAGAAGAACCCCATCGGCGGCGTGGTCGGCCCCGCCGAGCTCATCGCGTACTTCCAGAACGCCCCGTACTACGACTCCTCCTGGGTGCCCACCGCCCAGACGTGGAGCAAGTACGTGGCGGGCGACACCCAGGCGCTGGTGGATGCCGCCGCGCCCGACATGTCGGACACCAAGGGCAACATCAGCGCCGAGAACGGCAACGCGGTCTACACCGCCGTCGAGTGCGCCGACGCCAAGTGGCCCACCAGCTGGAAGAAGTGGGACCGGGACAACACCCGGCTCCACAAGAACAACCCGTTCATGACGTGGGCGAACGCCTGGATGAACCTGCCGTGTGCCACCTGGCAGACCAAGCAGCAGACGCCGGTCGAGGTCAGGACCGGCAAGGGCCTGCCGCCCGTCCTGATCGTCCAGAGCACCCGGGACGCCGCCACCCCGTACCAGGGCGCCGTCTCGCTCCACCAGCGCTTCAAGGGATCGCGCCTGATCACCGAGAAGGACGCGGGTTCGCACGGCGTGACCGGTCTGGTCAACCCGTGCATCAACACGCGGGTCGAGGCCTACTTCCTGACCGGCAAGGTCGACAGCGCCGATGTGACGTGCGCCCCGCACGCCACGCCGAAGCCGTGACCGCACAGCACCGCTGAGGCGGGGGCGGCCGGGAACTCCGGCCGCCCCCTTCCGTTTCCCCTCAGCCCCGCGCCGCCAGCCAGGCGTCCTCCGCCGCGTAGTCGAACAAGTCCGGGTACGCGGACATCCCGGGGAACGCCTCCCGCCAGTCGCCGCCCCCGAGCCGGTCCGCGATCGAGGCGACCGTCCCGGGCAGCGACTGCGCGTACCCGGTCACCGGCCGGTAGCCCAGCTCGCGCTCGGCCGCCGACATGTCGTAGACGACCGGGTGCGGCGCGCTCCACGGGGTGAGGCCCACCGTGCCCGCCTCCGGCGCCCCCTCGACGGTCACCGTCTCGCTGCGCACGCCGAGCACCTCGTCGATGGCCGCGCCGATCTCGGCGACCGTCGGCGCCTGCGGATCGGCCGCGTTGAGCACCCGCGAACCCGGCCGGAGCGCGGCCAGCCGGATCAGCTCGGCGATGTTGGCGACGTGCGCCGGATGGAAGCGGCTCGCCCCGCCGTACGCGAGGATCCGCACCGGCCGCCGGTCCAGGGCCCGCTTCACGAAGAACAGCTCCCTCGGGGCGCGGCAGTGCGGCCCGTGGACCGCGCCCGCCCGCAGCAGCGTCGAGGGCAGCTCGGAGGCGAGCAGCTCCCGCTCCAGCGCGATCTTGCGCGTGCCGTACGTCTGCCCGCCCGGTGCGACCGTGGCCAGCGACTCCGGGATCGGCACCGGATAGCACGGGGAGCCGTCCGGCTCGCCCTGGGTGTCGAAGCTGCGGCCCCGCCCATCCTCGTACACCGCCCCGCTGGAGATCACCACGGCCGAGCCGATCCGGTCCGTGAGCGAGGCCAGTTGCCGGGCGTGGCCGCCGTCGTACGCGACCATGTCCACCAGGACGTCGCAGCCGTCCCCGAGTGCCGTGGCCAGACCGCCCTCCGCGTCCCGGTCGAGCGCGAGCGGACGCACCCCGTCCGGCCAGTGCGGATCGCTCCCGCCGCCGCGCGAGGCGGCGCGCACCTCCCATCCGTCCTCGGCGAGCACGCGCACCGCGACCCGCCCGATCTGTCCTGTGGCGCCTATGACGAACGCTGTTCCTCTGCCCATGCGCCCGACGCTACGGCCCGGTGATCACCGGGGGCAGTGGGTTGCGCCCTGCGCGGATCCGCTGTCAGCCGAGGATCCTGGGGAACTTCTTCGCCGCCTCGGCCTTCACCTCGGCCGCGTACCGGTCGACGTACTCCTGCCCCGACAGCTCCAGGATCTTGTACATCAGCTCGTCGGTGGCGGCCCGCAGCACCGCCTTCTCGTTCTCCATCCCGGCGTAGCGGGAGAAGTCCAGCGGCTCGCCGAACCGGATGGTGACCCGGCGGATCTTCGGCATCACCTGGCCGGGCGGCTGGATCTCGAAGGTGCCGACCATCGCGCAGGGGATCACCGGCACGCCTGCCCTGATGGCCATCACGGCGACCCCGACCTTGCCCTTGTAGAGCCGTCCGTCGTGCGAGCGGGTGCCCTCCGGATAGATGCCGAGCAGCTCGTCCCGGCTCAGCACCCCGAGGCCCTCGCGGATCGCCGCCTGCCCGGCCTCCTTGCCGGAGCGGTCCACCGGGATCTGCCCGACCGCGCGGAAGAAGGCGGCCGTGAGCCGGCCCTTGACGCCGGGTCCGGTGAAATACTCCTGCTTGGCGAGGAAGGTGATGCGCCGCTTGAGCATCACCGGCATCAGGAAGTGGTCGGAGAACGACAGATGATTGCCCGCGACGATCGCCGCCCCCTCGTCCGGGACGTGCTCCAGGCCCTCGATCCTCGGCCGGAAGAGCAGCTTGAGCAGGGGCCCCAGAAGGGCGTACTTGAGCACGTAGTACAGCAACGCACCAGCTCCTCACTCGGCCCGCCCGCCGGGCCGCCGCTCAGGCGCTGCGCGAAGCCGCCATGCCCACCGTCGCCAGGCCGAGGACCACCCAGCCGAACCAGAGCCAGCCGCTGCTGCCGAGCGCCACCGTGTAGGCAGTGATCATCACCAGCGCCACGACGGTGAGCACCACCATCGCCTTCGTCGTGCCGGGCATGGGGTCCCCTTCCTCCCGGCCGCTGCCGTGGAGTCCATGGTCGCCCCCAGGAGCCCCGCCGCGCCAGAGGGACGCACCGGCCGTTACCGACCGCGTGCGTCGAGCGACGCCAGATAGGCGTTGTAGGCGGCCAGCTCCTTGTCGCCGTCGCGGTCGGCGGCCCGGTCCTGCCGCTTCGCCTCGCGCTTCTCGGTGGCGTACCACTGGAAGACGAGCGCGATGAGGACCACCACGGACGGGATCTCGCTGAACGCCCAGGCGATGCCGCCGGCCGCCTCCTGGTCGGCGAGCGCGTCGATCCCGAGCGAGGCGGGCGGGTTCTTGTACGTGCCGACCATCGGCTGCGTCGCCATCATCAGGGCGATGCCGAAGAAGGCGTGGAAGGGCATGCCCGCGAAGAGCTCCAGCATCCGCATGATGTAGCCGGGACGGTGCGGGCCCGGGTCCACGCCCATGATCGGCCAGAAGAAGATCAGGCCGACCGCGAGGAAGTGGACCATCATCGCGATGTGCCCGGTCTTCGAGCTCATCAGGAAGTCGAAGAGCGGGGTGAAGTAGAGCGCGTACAGGCTGGCGATGAACATCGGGATGGTGAACGCGGGATGCGTGATCACCTTCAGATAGCGGCTGTGGAGCAGCGCCAGCAGCAGCTCGCGCGGGCCCTTGCGGCCGCGCCCGGCCACCGGCAGCGCCCGCAGCGTCAGCGTCACCGGCGCGCCGAGCAGCAGCAGGATCGGCGAGAGCATGCTGATGACCATGTGCTGGACCATGTGCACGCTGAACATGACCATGCCGTAGTCGTTGAGCTTCGTGCACATCACCAGGGCGATGCTCAGCAGCCCGAGGGTCCAGAAGACCAGCCGGCTCACCGGCCAGCTGTCGCCGCGCCTGCGCAGCCGCAGCACGCCGTAGCCGTACAGGCCGAGGCCGGCGACGCAGCCGATCAGGAAGAACGGGTCCGTGGACCACTCCAGGCCGCGTCCCAGCGTGAACGGCGGCAGATCCATGGTCATGCCGTGCCCGCTGTGATCCATCCGCTGACTCCTGATTTCGTACCGGTTGTCCGCACCCAGAGTAGAGCCGCCCCCGGTCGCGATCGCGACCGGGGGCGGCTCGTGGAGTCCGGGACGACGCGCTCCTCAGAGCACGCACTCCGCCTCGGCGTAGCGCTCGGCGGGGACGGTCTTGAGCGTCGCCGTCGCCTCGGCGAGCGGGACCATGGTGATGTCGGTGCCGCGCAGGGCGGTGAGCATCCCGAACTCGCCGCGGTGCACGGCCTCCACCGCGTGCCAGCCGAACCGGGTGGCCAGGACGCGGTCGTACGCGGTCGGGGTGCCGCCGCGCTGGACGTGGCCGAGGATGACCGCGCGGGCCTCCTTGCCCAGGCGCCGCTCCAGCTCGACGGAGAGCTGGCTGGCGACCCCGGCGAAGCGCTCGTGGCCGTAGATGTCGGTGCTGCCCACGTCGAAGCGCATCGAGCCCTCGCGCGGCTTGGCGCCCTCGGCGACCACCACGATCGCGAACTTCTTGCCCGCCGAGAAGCGGCGGCCGACCAGCTCGGTCAGCTCGTCGATGTCGAAGGGGCGCTCGGGCACCACGATCGCGTGGGCGCCGGCGGCCATCCCGGAGTGCAGGGCGATCCAGCCGGTGTGGCGGCCCATGACCTCGACGATCAGCACGCGCTGGTGCGACTCGGCGGTCGTCTTCAGCCGGTCCAGGGCCTCGGTCGCCACGCCCACGGCCGTGTCGAAGCCGAAGGTGACGTCGGTGGAGGCGATGTCGTTGTCGATGGTCTTCGGCACGCCGACGATGGGCAGACCTGCCTCGGACAGCAGATGGGCGGCCTTGAGCGTGCCCTCGCCGCCGATCGGGATGATCGCGTCGAGGCCGAGCTCGGCGACATGGCCCCGGGCGCGCTCCACGCCGTCGCGCAGATGCGCGGGCTGGACGCGGGAGGAGCCGAGGATGGTGCCGCCGAGGGCGAGGATGCCGCCGACCGCGTCGAGGTCGAGCTTGCGGTAGTCGGCCTCCAGGAGACCCTTCCAGCCGTCGTGGAAACCGATGACCTCGTCGCCGTGGTCCACCACCGCGCGGTGCACGACGGAACGGATGACGGCGTTGAGGCCGGGGCAGTCGCCGCCGGAGGTGAGCACACCAATTCGCATTGCCCGGAAAACCTTTGCAACGTGGGCCGACGACCGGACCACGTCGTCCGGTTGGATCCCCGCCACCCTACCGGCGCAGGGTGGCGGGGCCGAATCAGACGTCCGACTGATGGACGTCGGAGGAACGTACGAACACCGGCCGTCGGAGGCCGGGCCGGATCAGCGGGCCGGATCAGGCGGGCTGGGTCGCCGAGGCGATGCGCTCGGCGCGCAGCGCCTCGTACCACCGGTCGTCGGTCGGCGGCAGCGCGTTCACATCGAGGGCCAGCTTCAGGAGCAGGTCCGCGATCTGCGGGTTCCGCGCGAGCACGGGACCGTGCATGTACGTGCCGAACACGGTCTCGTTGTACGCGCCCTCGGTGCCGTCGCCGGTGCCGTTGCCCTTGCCCAGGCGGACCCGGGCGAACGGGCGGGCCGAGGGGCCCAGGTGCGTGATGCCCTGGTGGTTCTCGAAACCGGTCAACTGCGGAAGGCCCAGGCGCTCGTCGATGTCGCCCAGGACGTCGCCCACGCAGCGCTCGCCCTCGCCCCGGGTGGAGACCACGTCGAGCAGACCGAGGCCGGGCTCGCGCTCGCCGAGGTCGTTGATGAACTCGTGGCCCAGGATCTGGTATCCGGCGCAGACCGAGAAGATGATCGCGCCGTTGGCGGCGGCGCGCTGCAGGCCGCCGTCGCGGCGCAGCCGCTCGGAGGCGAGCCGCTGCGGCCGGTCCTCGCCGCCGCCGATCAGATAGATGTCGCCGGACGACGGCACCGGCTGGTCGCTGCGGACGTCCAGGCGGGCCACGTCGAGGCCGCGCTGGCGGGCGCGGCGCTCCACGACCAGCGCGTTGCCCTGGTCGCCGTAGGTGCTCAGCAGGTCGGGGTAGACCCACACGAGGCGCAGGCTGTTGTCGCTCATGCTCGCTTGCTCCTTAAGGGTCTCAGTTGCCGACCGTGCGGCGCACGTCCTGGAAGGCGGTGTAGTTGGCGATCAGCTCGATCTGGCCGGGGGGCGCGAGCTGGACGCACTCCGCGAGGCTCTCGCAGACCCGGAAGTCCAGGTTCGCGACCTCCAGGCGGACCGCCAGGTCCAGCTTGCGGTCGCCGATGACGAAGATCGGGTGGCCGGCCAGCCGGGTGTAGTCGACGTCCCACAGCCACGAGGTGTCCGTGCCGTCGGCGCCGCGGGCGTTGACGGAGAGGATCACCGGCGTGGGCGGCGGGTCGATCAGGGAAAACGTTTCGAGCCAGCCCGCCGGGTTCTTCGCCAGCAGCAGCCGCAGCTCACGGCCCTGGAACGAGACGACGTCATAGCGGCCGGCGACCGCCTGCACCTGGTACATCCGCTCCAGGGCGACCTGCGGCGGCACCCCGAAGACCGCGGCGACCGCGGCGGACGTGGCGGCGTTGGCCTTGTTGGCGCGGCCGGGCAGCTGGAGGTGGATCGGCCAGGCCGAGCCGTGCGGGTCCAGGACATAGTCGCCGCTGAGCACCCAGCTCGGGGCGGGACGGCGGAAGCCGCACTCACCGCAGAACCAGTCGTCGCCGGGGCGCTGCATCACACCGCCGCAGGCCGGGCACGACCAGGCGTCGTCCTTCCACTCCTGACCGGCCGCCACCCACACCACGTTGGGGGAGGAGGACGCGGCCCAGACGACCAGCGGGTCGTCGGCGTTGGCGATCACCACGGCCTTGGTGCCCTGGAGCCCCTCGCGCCACTTCTCCGCGAGCATCCGGGTCTCGGCGGCCCGGTCGAGCTGGTCGCGGCTCAGGTTGAGCAGTGCGATCGCCTTGGGCGTCACATCGCGAGCGACTCCCGAGAGGTACTTCTCGTCCACCTCGATGACGCCGAAGCGGGCGTCCGAGCCGCCCGCCAGCGCCGAGGTGATGCCCGCGGGCATGTTGGCGCCCAGCGCGTTGGACACCACCGGGCCGCTGGCCCGCAGCGCCTCGGCGATGAGCCGGGTCGTCGTCGTCTTGCCGTTCGTCGCCGAGACCAGGACCACGTCCAGGTGGTTCGCCAGCCGCCCCAGCAGATCGGGGTCCAGCTTGAGCGCCACCCGGCCGCCGATCACCGATCCACTGCCCCGCCCCGCCGCGCGCGACACCGCCGCAGCGGCCTTGCCCGCCGTCACGGCGAGCTTGGCCCGCGGTGACAGCGGCTCCGCGTTGCCTGCCATCGTCCTTGATCCTCCTTGCGCCTGGGTCGGACCTCAGCCTATCGAGATCCGGACAGCGGCCCGAACCGCGCCACCACCAGCGCGGCTCCGCGTCGCCCGGAACGTACGCTTGCGGCCATGCGCCACCGTCCGATTCCCGGCAGTTCCGGCACCGTACGAGAGATGTCTCTCCTCGGCGACCCGGTGCTGCACGCCCCCTGCGAGCCCGTCACCGACTTCGGCCCCTCCCTCGCCCGACTGGTCGAGGACCTCTTCGCGACGATGTACGCGGCACAGGGAGTCGGCCTCGCGGCCAATCAGATCGGCGTGGGCCTGCGGGTGTTCGTCCACGACTGCCCCGACGACGAGGACGTCCGCCACCTCGGACACCTCGTCAACCCCCGACTGGTGTCGACGGACGGCGTGGTGGTCCGCGGCCCCGAGGGCTGCCTGTCCCTGCCGGGCCTGGAGGCCGGTACGGAGCGGTACGACGAGGCGGTGGTGGAGGGGTGGACGGTCTCGGGGGAGCCGGTGCGGGTGTCCGGGACGGGGTTCTTCGCGCGGTGCCTCCAGCACGAGATGGACCACCTGGAGGGGTTGGTGTACGCGGATCGCTTGACGGGGTGGAGGAGGGGGCGGGCGGTACGGGCTGCCCGCCGGGCGGGGCTGGGGTTTCCGGGGCGGGGGTTGTCCTGACCGGGGGATGCGTCCGCGGGTAGTGGTGGCCGCTCGCGCCATTCCCCGCGCCCCTTTTTGCCCGGATGTCGTCTGCGGGCCGGTGGTGGGTTCCTCGCGCCGTTCCCCGCGCCCCTTTTTGGGCCCGGACTTTGTCTGCGGGCCGGTGGGGGCTGGTCGCGCAGTTCCCCGCGCCCCTTCAGGGCCCGGTGTTCGTCTGCGGGCCGGTGGGTGGCTGGTCGCGCCGTTCCTCGCGCCCCTTGTCGGGGCGCGGTTGGGTGCTCGCGGCGGTCCCCGGGCCCCTTGGTGTCTTGGGACGCCGCGCCTTCAGCGCCTCCGGCGTTTGCGGAGAGGGGCCGGGGCGGAGCCCCGGGTCTTCAGGGGCGCGGGGAACTGCGCGACCAGCCCTCACCGGCCCGCGGATGAGCGCCAACCGGGGTGCGGGGCCGGAGGCCCCGCTAGAAGCCCGGGCCTCCGGCACGGTCCGATGCCGCGGCCAGGCGGCCCCACAGCAGATCCGCCAGCCCCCGCACCAACTCCGCCCGCGAGCACGGCCGTTCCCCCAGCCACCAGTCGCCCGCCGCGTGCATCATGCCGACGATCCCGTGCCCCCACACCCGCGCCAGCGCCTCGCTCCCCGGCCCGAGGTCGATCCGCTCGGCTATCACCACGCCCAGTTCCTCGCCCATCCGCCGCAGCAGCGGCGCGGAGTGGCGGCCCACGTCGAACCCGGCGTGCTCACCGCCGCCGCTGTCCTCCGCGGGGTGCATCAGGAAGCGGTACACCTGCGGCCGCGCCTCGATCGCCACCAGATACGTCTCCAGCGTCGCCTCGACCCGCTCGCGGCGGCCCGCGGGCGCGTCCAGCGCCGCCCGCAGCGCCGCGAGCAGCGCGTCCGTGTGGCGCTGGGCGAGGGCGCGGTAGAGGCCGCCCTTGTCCCCGAAGTGCCGGTAGAGGATCGGCTTGGTGATCCCGGCCTCCGCGGCGATCGCGTTCATCGACGCCTTGGGGCCGTCCCGGAGCACCACCCGGTCCGCCGCCTCCAGCAGTTCCCGCCGACGGCTCTCGGCCGACGTCCGCTGCTGCTCGGCCTGGTGTGTGGTCTCCATGGCTTCGTCTCCCCGCCCGTACTCGTCCTGCGTCTTTCCTGGTTCCGCCGGCGTGTTCCGCCATCCGGAATGTCTGCGCAACGTAACACTCCGGCCAGGTCCCGCGCTGAGCGGTGGTTCGCCGGTTGACATGCGCTACCGACGAGTAACATACTGCCGTTACCGCAAGTAACGCTTGTCTGTGGCACGGGAAGTGGTGGAGGGGACATGGCTGAGTTCACGATGGAACTCAACGACGACCAGAAGCAGGTCAGGGACTGGTTGCACGGGTTCGCGAAGGACGTCGTCCGCCCCGCCGCCGCGGAGTGGGACGAGCGCGAGGAGACCCCCTGGCCGGTGATCCAGGAAGCCGCCAAGGTCGGAATCTACTCCCTGGACTTCTATGCCCAACAGTTCTTCGACCCGACCGGTCTCGGCATCCCGGTCGCCATGGAGGAGCTGTTCTGGGGTGACGCGGGCATCGCCCTGTCGATCGTCGGGACGGGCCTGGCCGCCGTCGGTGTCCTCGCCAACGGCACCGAGGAGCAGATCGGCACCTGGATCCCGCAGATGTACGGCGACGTGGACGACGTGAAGGTCGCCGCCTTCTGCTCCTCCGAGCCGGACGCGGGCTCCGACGTCGCCTCGATGCGGACGAAGGCCGTCTACGACGAGGCCAAGGACGAGTGGGTCCTCAACGGCACCAAGACCTGGGCCACCAACGGCGGCATCGCCAACGTGCACGTGGTCGTGGCCGTCGTCGACCCCGAGCTCGGGTCCAAGGGGCACGCCTCCTTCATCGTGCCGCCGAACACCCCCGGCCTGTCCCAGGGCCAGAAGTTCAAGAAGCACGGCATCCGCGCCTCGCACACCGCCGAGGTCGTCCTGGAGAACGTGCGCGTCCCCGGGCACTGCCTGCTCGGCGGCAAGGAGAAGCTGGACGAGCGCCTGGCCCGGGCCCGCGAGAAGGCGAAGGCGGGCGGGGGCGAGCGCGTGAAGAACGCCGCGATGGCCACCTTCGAGGCCTCCCGCCCGGCCGTCGGCGCCATGGCGGTCGGCACCGCCCGCGCCGCGTACGACTACGCGCTGGAATACGCCAAGGACCGCGAGCAGTTCGGCCGCCCGATCATCGACAACCAGGGCGTCGCGTTCCAGCTCGCCGACATGCGGACGCAGATCGACGCGGCCCGCCTCCTGGTGTGGCGCGCCTCCTGGATGGCGACGGCGGGCCGGCCCTTCACCTCCGCCGAGGGCTCGATGTCCAAGCTGTTCGCCAGCGAGACCGCCAAGAAGGTCACCGCGCAGGCGATCCAGATCCTCGGCGGCAACGGCTACACCCGGGAGTACCCGGTGGAGCGTATGCACCGGGACGCCGCCATCTACACGATCTTCGAAGGCACCAGCGAGATCCAGCGCCTGGTCATCGCCCGCACCCTGTCGGGCATGCCGATCCGCTAACGTGCTTGCGCTGCGAAGCCGGCTCCGTTCCCGTGTGGCGGGAACGGAGCCGCGTCGTCTCTCCGGTAGCCGTACGGTCGCTCAGACCGCCAGCTGCGCCTCGATCGCCGCCACGACCTCCGGGGCCTCCGGCTCGGTGGCGGGACGGATCCGGGCGACCACCTCGCCGGCCGGGGAGATCAGGAACTTCTCGAAGTTCCACCGGACATCCCCGGCCTCGCCCTCCGCGTCCGCGACCTCGGTGAGGCGCTGGTACAGCGGGTGGCGGCCGTCGCCGTTGACGTCGGTCTTCTCAAGCAGCGGGAACGTCACCCCGTACGTCGCCGAGCAGAACGTCCGGATCTCCTGCGCGCTGCCGGGCTCCTGGGCGCCGAACTGGTTGCAGGGCACGCCCAGCACGGTGAAGCCACGCTCGCCGTACCGCGCCTGGAGGCGCTCCAGACCGGCGTACTGCGGGGTCAGACCGCACCGGGACGCCACGTTCACGACCAGCACCGCCTTGCCCTTGTAGTCGGCCAGCGAAGTGGGCTCACCGGTCAGGGTGCGCAGCGGGATGTCGTACAGGCTCATCAGCCAACTCCTCGTAACAGGGATGGGTCAGTCGCGGGCCGGCAGCGGGCGGAACAGGCCCTCCTGGACCACCGACACCAGCAGCCGGCCCTCGCGGTCGTAGATGCGGCCGCGGGCCAGTCCCCGGCCGCCGGTCGCGATGGGGGACTCCTGGTCGTACAGGAACCACTCGTCGGCCCGGAACGGGCGGTGGAACCACATGGCGTGGTCCAGCGAGGCCATGTCGAAGCCCCGCGGGCCCCACAGCGGCTCCACCGGGATGCGGACCGCGTCGAGCAGCGTCATGTCGGACGCGTAGGTGAGCGCGCAGGTGTGCACCAGCGGGTCGTCGCCCAGCGGGCCGACCGCGCGCATCCACACCGCGCTGCGCGGATCCGCGTCCTTGATCTCCTGGGCCGTCCAGCGCAGCCGGTCCACGTACCGGATGTCGAAGGGCTGGCGGCGCGCCATGCGCTCCAGGGCCTCCGGCAGCGCGCCCAGGTGTTCGCGGATCTCGTCGGCGACGGTCGGCAGCGACTCCGGCTCGGGGAAGTCCAGGCGCGGCGGCAGCTGGTGCTCGATGCTGCCCCGCTCCGGCTGGTGGAAGGAGGCCGTCAGATTGAAGATCGTGCGACCCTGCTGGACCGCGGTGACCCGGCGGGTGGTGAACGACCGGCCGTCCCGCACCCGCTCGACCTGATAGACGATCGGCACCCCGGGGCGGCCGGGGCGCAGGAAGTAGGCGTGCAGCGAGTGCACCGGGCGCTCGCCGTCCGTGGTGCGCCCGGCCGCCACCAGCGCCTGGCCGGCCACCTGCCCGCCGAAGACCCGTTGCAGGGACTCCTCGGGGCTGCGGCCGCGGAAGATGTCGACCTCGATCTGCTCCAGGTCGAGCAGGTCGACGAGTCTCTCGGCGGGGTTGGTCATGTCGTCGCGGTCCTTTCGGGAGCCAGGGGGTCAGAGCTCGCCGACGTCGGTGACGCGCACCACCGCGCGGCCCTCTTCGTCGGACGCCGCCAGATCGACCTCCGCGCTGATGCCCCAGCCATGGTCGCCGTTGGGGTCGGCGAAGGTCTGCCGGACGCGCCACAGGCCGTGCGCCGGGTCCTCCTCGATGAGCAGCAGCTTGGGGCCGCGTGCGTCGGGGCCGGTGCCCAGGTCCTCGTACTCGTCCCAGTACTTGTCCATCGCCTCGCCCCAGGCGTCCGCGTCCCAGCCGGACTCCGCGTCCATCTCGCCGAGCGCGTCCACGTTGTCGAGCGCGGCCAGCTCCACCCGGCGGAACATCGCGTTGCGCACCAGGACGCGGAAGGCGCGGGCGTTGGCGGTGACCGGCTTGACCTCGTCGGCCTTCTCCTGGGCCTGCTCCGCCGTCTCGATCTCCGGGTTGGCCAGCTGCTCCCACTCGTCGAGCAGGCTGGAGTCGACCTGGCGGACCATCTCGCCGAGCCAGGCGATCAGGTCTTCCAGGTCCTCGGTCTTCAGGTCGTCCGGGATGGTGTGGTCGAGCGCCTTGTACGCGCTCGCCAGATAGCGCAGGACGATCCCCTCGGTGCGCGCCAGCTCGTACCAGGAGGTGAACTCGGTGAAGGTCAGCGCCCGTTCGTACATGTCACGGATGACGGACTTCGGCGAGACGGGGTGGTCGCCCACCCACGGGTGCGACTTCTTGTAGACGTTGTACGCGTGCCACAGCAGCTCTTCCAGCGGCTTCGGGTACGAGATGTCCTGGAGCCGCTCCATGCGCTCCTCGTACTCGATCCCGTCCGCCTTCATCTGCCCGACGGCCTCGCCGCGCGCCTTGTTCTGCATGGCGGCGAGGATCTGGCGCGGGTCGTCCAGCGTCGACTCGACGACCGAGACCATGTCCAGCGCGTACGAGGGCGACTCCGGGTCCAGCAGGTCGAAGGCCGCGAGGGCGAACGTGGACAGCGGCTGGTTGAGCGCGAAGTCCTGCTGGAGGTCGACGGTGAGCCGGATGGTGCGGCCCTCGGCGTCCGGGATGTCCAGCTGCTCCACCACACCGCCGTCGAGCAGCGAGCGGTAGATCGCGATGGCACGGCGGATGTGCCGCAGCTGGGCCTTGCGCGGCTCGTGGTTGTCCTCCAGCAGGTGGCGCATCGCCTCGAAGGCGTTGCCCGGCCGGGCGATCACCGAGAGCAGCATGATGTTGGTGACCCGGAAGCGCGAGGTCAGCGGCTCGGGCTCGGCGGCGATCAGCTTCTCGAAGGTGGCGTCCGACCAGGCCACGAAGCCCTCGGGAGCCTTCTTGCGGACCACCTTGCGGCGCTTCTTCGGGTCGTCGCCCGCCTTGGCGAGGGCCTTCTCGTTCTCGATGACGTGCTCGGGTGCCTGGGCGACCACGAACCCGGCGGTGTCGAACCCGGCCCGCCCGGCCCGGCCCGCGATCTGGTGGAACTCACGGGCGCGCAGGGTGCGCACCCGGTTGCCGTCGTACTTGGTGAGTGCGGTGAACAGCACCGTGCGGATGGGCACGTTGACGCCGACGCCGAGGGTGTCCGTCCCGCAGATCACCTTCAGCAGACCGGCCTGCGCCAGCTTCTCGACCAGCCGGCGGTACTTGGGCAGCATGCCCGCGTGGTGCACCCCGATGCCGTGGCGCACATAGCGGGAGAGGTTCTGGCCGAACTTGGTGGTGAAGCGGAAGTTGCCGATCAGCTCCGCGATCGCGTCCTTCTCCTCGCGCGAGCACATGTTGATGCTCATCAGCGACTGCGCCCGCTCCACCGCCTGGGCCTGGGTGAAGTGCACGATGTAGACCGGCGACTGCTTCGTCTCCAGGAGCTCGGTCAGCGTCTCGGTGATCGGCGTGGTCACGTACTCGTACGAGAGCGGCACCGGGCGGGTCGCCGAGCGGACCACCGCGGTGGGGCGGCCGGTGCGCCGGGTGAGGTCCTTCTCGAACATCGAGACGTCGCCGAGCGTCGCCGACATCAGGACGAACTGGGCCTGGGGCAGTTCCAGGATCGGGATCTGCCAGGCCCAGCCGCGGTCCGCCTCGGCGTAGAAGTGGAACTCGTCCATCACGACCTGGCCGATGTCGGCGTGCCTGCCGTCACGCAGCGCGATGGAGGCCAGGACCTCGGCGGTGCAGCAGATGACCGGGGCGTCGGCGTTCACGGACGCGTCGCCGGTCAGCATGCCGACGTTCTCGGTGCCGAAGAGCTTGCACAGGTCGAAGAACTTCTCCGAGACCAGCGCCTTGATCGGCGCGGTGTAGAACGTCACCTCGTCCCGGGCCAGCGCCGCGAAGTGCGCACCCGCCGCCACCAGGCTCTTTCCGGAGCCGGTCGGGGTGGAAAGGATCACGTTCGCGCCCGAGACCACCTCGATCAGCGCCTCCTCCTGGGCCGGGTACAGGGAGATGCCCCGCTCCTCGGCCCAGGTGGAGAAGGCCTCGAAGAGGGCGTCGGGGTCGGCACTCGGCGGCAGCTGATCGATAAGGGTCACGCCCCCATCTTGCCTGGCTTCCCCCCAAGAGAGGGAACCGGAGGCGAGGCGAGAAGATCATGAACGATAGGCTGACGGGTCAACTGGGCCACGGGACAACAGGAAATGGGGCGGGGCACGGTCATGATGGGACCTGCGCACTCACTGTCAGGAGCGGCAGCCTGGCTGGGGGTGGGGGCCGCCGCGGCGGCCACGGGACACACCATGCCCTGGCCGGTCCTCGTCGCCGGCGCGCTGATCAGCGCCGGGGCGGCGCTCGCGCCCGACCTCGACCACAAGTCCGCGACCATCTCGCGCGCCTTCGGACCGGTCTCCCGGGCCCTGTGCGGCATCGTCGACGACCTCTCGCACGCCGTCTACCAGGCGACCCGGGGCCCCGGCGACCCGCGTCGCAACGGCGGCCACCGCACGCTCACCCACACCTGGCTGTGGGCCGTCCTGATCGGGGCGGGCGCGTCGGCCGCGGCCGTCTTCGGCGGGCGCTGGGCGGTGCTCGGCATCCTCTTCGTCCATGTGGTGCTCGCCGTCGAGGGCCTGCTGTGGCGGGCCGCCCGGATGTCCAGCGACGTCCTGGTGTGGCTGCTGGGCGCGGCCGGCGCCTGGATCATGGCCGGGGTCCTGGACAAGCCCGGCAACGGCTCCGGCTGGCTCTTCACCGGCTCCGGCCAGGAGTACCTGTGGCTCGGCCTGCCGATCGTGCTCGGCGCCCTCGTCCACGACATCGGGGACGCGCTGACCGTCTCCGGCTGCCCGGTCCTGTGGCCGATCCCGGTGGGCCGCAAGCGCTGGTACCCCGTCGGCCCGCCCAAGATGCTGCGGTTCCGGGCCGGGAGCTGGGTCGAGCTGAAAGTGCTGATGCCCGCGTTCATGGTGCTCGGCGGGATAGGGGCGGCGGGGGCGCTCAACGTCATCTGAGCCCGCCACCACCGCCCCGCACGCCCCGGCCCGCCTCCCCGGGCCGGAGCCTCACCCGTGCCAGGAGCGCCACAGCGCCGCGTACGCCCCGTCCGCCTCCACCAGGGCGTCATGGCTGCCCAGCTCGCTGATGCGGCCGTTCTCGACCACCGCGATGACGTCCGCGTCGTGCGCGGTGTGCAGCCGGTGGGCGATCGCCACGACGGTGCGGCCGTCGAGCACCCGGGCGAGCGACCGCTCCAGGTGGCGTGCCGCGCGCGGGTCCAGGAGCGAGGTCGCCTCGTCCAGGACCAGGGTGTGCGGATCCGCCAGGACGAGCCGGGCCAGCGCGATCTGCTGGGCCTGCGCGGGGGTGAGGGCGTGTCCGCCCGAGCCGACCTCCGTCGCCAGGCCGTCCTCCAGCCCCCGCGCCCAGCCGTCCGCGTCGACCGCGCCCAGGGCCGCCCACAGCTCGGCGTCCTCGGCCCCGGCCCTGGCCAGCAGCAGGTTGTCCCGCAGCGAGCCCACGAACACATGGTGCTCCTGGTTGACCAGGGCCACGTGCTCGCGCACCCGCTCGGCCAACATCCGCGACAGCTCGGCCTCGCCGAGCGTGATCCGGCCCTCGCGCGGCGCGTAGATGCCCGCGAGCAGCCGTCCGAGCGTGGACTTGCCCGCGCCGGAAGGGCCCACGAGCGCCACCCGGGTGCCCGGGGCGACCGACAGGGACACCCGGTGCAGGACGTCCACGCCCTCGCGGTAGCCGAAGCGCACCTCCTCCGCCTCGACGTCGCGGCCCCGCGGGCGCAGCGCGGTGTCGCCCGCGTCCGGCTCGATGTCCCGGACGCCGACGAGCCGGGCCAGGGAGACCTGGGCCACCTGGAGCTCGTCGTACCAGCGCAGGATGAGGCCGACGGGCTCGACCAGCATCTGGGCGAGGAGCGCGCCCGTGGTCAGCTGTCCCACCGTGAGCCGGCCGTGGAGCACGAACGAGCCGCCGATCATCAGCACCGCCAGCATGATCGTCATGTGGGTGGCGCTGACGACCGGGAAGAGCACCGACCGCAGCCACAGCGTGTACCGCTCCCAGGCCGTCCACTCGCTGATCCGCCGCTCGGACAGCGCGATCCGGCGCTCGCCCAGGCGGTGCGCCTCCACCGTCCGGCCCGCGTCCACGGTCTCGGCGAGCACGGCGGCGACCGCCGCGTACCCGGCGGCCTCCGAGCGGTACGCCGAGGGCGCCCGCCTGAAGTACCAGCGGCACCCGACCACCAGCAGCGGGGCCGCGAGCAGCACCGCCAGCGCCAGCGGCGGCGCGGTGACGCCGAGCGCGCCGAGGAGCAGCAGCGCCCACACCACGCCGATGGCCAGCTGCGGCACGGCCTCGCGCATCGCGTTGGCCAGCCGGTCGATGTCCGTGGTGATCCGCGAGAGCAGGTCGCCGGTGCCCGCGCGCTCCAGGACGCCCGGCGGCAGCCCCACCGACCGCACCAGGAAGTCCTCGCGCAGATCGGCCAGCATCTCCTCGCCGAGCATCCCGCCGCGCAGCCGCACCAGCCGGACGAACACCGTCTGCACCACGAGCGCGACGGCGAACAGCGCCGCCGTGCGTCCCAGATGGAGGTCCGGGACGTCGTCGGACAGGTCCTCGACGACCCCGCCGAGCAGATACGGGCCGACCATCGAGGCGATCACCGCGACCGCGTTGACGCCCACCAGCAGGGCGAACGCCGCGCGGTGGCGCCGCAGCAGATGGCGCACGTACGCCCGGACGGTCGCCGGGGTGCCGACGGGCAGGGTGGTGGCCGACTCCGGGGCCGCCGGGTCGTACTCGGGTGCCCTCACGCCGATCATGCCGTCTCCTCCCAGGTGTCCTGTCCGTGCGTCTCCTCGTCCGTCTCCCGGGTGACCACCGCGCGGTAGCGGGCGTCGGTGCGCAGCAGTTCGCGGTGGAGGCCGACCGAGGCGACCTCGCCGTCGTGCACCAGTACCACCCGGTCCGCGAGGTCGAGCAGCAGCGGTGACGACGAGAACACGACCGTGGTGCGGCCCGCCCGCAGCCGTCTGACGCCGCCCGCGACCCGTGACTCGGTGTGCGAGTCGACCGCCGAGGTCGGCTCGTCCAGGACGAGCACCTCCGGGTCGGTCACCAAGGACCGCGCCAGCGCCAGGCGTTGGCGCTGGCCGCCGGAGAGCGACCGGCCGCGCTCGGTGATCCGGGTGCGCGTCGGGTCGCCGTCGCTGTCCGCCGACGCCTGCGCCAGCGCGTCGAGGACGTCCGCGCACTGGGCGGCGGCCAGCGCCTCGTCCGGCGCGACCTTCCCGGACGCGGGCACGTCCAGGAGCTCGTGGAGCGTGCCGGAGAGCAGCACCGGGTCCTTGTCCTGGACCAGGACGGCGGCGCGTGCCGTGTCCAGCGGGAGCCCGTCCAGCGCGACCCCGCCGAGCAGCGCGGACGGCAGTCCGTCCGCCTCGGCGGCGTGCCCGCCCAGGCGCTCGGCCAGCCGTCCGGCCGCGTCCGGATCGCCGCACACCACGGCCGTGAACCGGCCCTCGGGCGCGAGCAGTCCGCTCGCCGGGTCGTACAGGTCGCCGGCGGGGGCCTCGGCCCCGCGCGACGGCCCGTCCGTCCGGGACGGCACCCCCGTGTCCGTCCCGGACGGGTCGGTGGCCCGGCTCAGGGCGAGCACGCGGGCCGCGCGCACGGCCGAGGGCCGGGAGAAGGAGTACGCCATGGCGATCTCCTCGAAGTGGCGCAGCGGATACAGCATCAGCGTCACCGCGCTGTACACGGTGACCAGTTCACCGACCTCGATCCGGCCGTCGCGGGCCAGCGCCGCCCCGTACCAGACCACCGCGATCAGCAGCAGGCCCGGCAGCAGCACCTGGACCGCCGAGATCAGCGACCACATCCGCGCGCTGCGCACGGCGGCTGCGCGCACCTCCTGGGAGGCCTCGCGGTAGCGGGTGAGGAAGAGCTCCTCGCCGCCGATGCCGCGCAGCACCCGCAGCCCGGCCACGGTGTCCGAGGCCAGCTCGGTCGCCCGGCCCGCCTTCTCGCGCTGGACGTCGGCCCGCCGGGTGGCGGGCGGCAGCAACGGCAGGACGGCCAGGGCCAGTACGGGAACGCCGACGGCGACGAGCACGCCGAGCACCGGCTGGTAGAGCACCAGACCGACGCAGATGATCACCAGGGCGGCCGCCGCGGCGGCGAACCGCGACAGGGCCTCCACGAACCAGCCGATCTTCTCGACGTCGCCGGTGGAGACCGCGACGACCTCGCCCGCCGCGACCCTGCGGGTGAGCAGCGAGCCGAGCTCCGCGGTCTTGCGCGCGAGCAGTTGCTGCACGCGCGCGGCGGCCGTGATCCAGTTGGTGACCGCGAAGTGGGCGAGTTTGCAACATAGCTCTGAGTCATCCTCCCAGGTCAGGGAGGTGACACCGGGGAGTCAAGTTGACAGACCGCAGTCTCACACCCCAACCTGCACCCATGCGCAAAAGTCTCACACTCCAACCTCGCCCCAAGCCTGACAGCGACACGCTCCGGCTCCTGGGGGAAATCCGGCTGTCCCGTGAGACTGAGACGAGCACGAGCCCCGAGCGGCAGAACGAGTCCATCGACGGCATCCGGCGGATGGTCCTGGGCGAGCTGATCCACGTCTGCGACGACCTCGATGTGTCCGGCAGGGTCTACCCCGCGCACCGGCCCAAGCTCGGGCTCTGGTTCAGGGCCCTGGACCCGTCCTGCGCCACCTCGGAGTGCTCTCATACCCCCGCCGAGCCCTGCATGGGGCAATGGGATGCCCTGGTGGCCTGGAAGATGGACCGGATCACCCGTCGGGCCCTGCACTTCCACACCCTCATGGAGTGGATGAAGAAGTACGGCAAGGCCATCATCACCTCCGACGGCGTGAACACCACGACCAAGGCCGGCAGGCAGATGGCGGAAATGATGGCCATGGTCGCCTCCTGGGAGTGGGAAGCCATTCAGGAGCGGAACGAGGGTGCCGCGGAGAAGATGCGGCAGCTCGGGCGCTGGAAGGGCGGCGTCGTCCCGTACGGCTACAGGGCCGTGCCGAGCCCAATCCACGACGAAGGCTGGTACCTGGTCTTCGAAGACGACACGATCCGGCACGTACAGACGATGATCAACCTCTCCGAGGACCACTCGATGAAGGACATCACCGCCTACCTGAACGAGAAGCAGATTGTCAGCCCAAGTGAGTGGCGTCGGCGCAACAAGCTGATCGCACGAGGCGAGATCACACCGGCCGAGGCGGCAGAGCGACCCTACGGACGATGGAATCAGTCCTCGGTGCACTCCATCCTCACGAATCGAGTCCTCACCGGCGAATCGTGGAAGGACGGGAAGCCTATCCGAGGCAAGGACGGCCTACCGGTGCAGCGAGCACAGGCCCTCATGACGAAAACCGCCTTCGAGGCCATGCAGCAGCGTTTCAAGAAGCGAAACCGCGCCCCGGAAGCCGTTACCAAGAACGCTACAGACCTTCGCGAGGTCGGGTACTGCATGAACTGTCTCGCAGTCCTTTACGAATCCAAGTCATCAAGGACCCGCAATGGCAAGACACAGCATTACAACTACCTTCGGTGCTCCACGAACAACACTCCGGGTGCGAAGTGCCACGAGGACGCCGGCAGCATGAACGGCCACGAGGTGAAGAACCTCATCGAGAAGTACTTCCTCAACGAAGTGGGCTCGGAGGAAGCACAGATTCGAGTGTTTGTCCCTGGAAACGACGTAGCGGCCGAAAGGGAACGCTACGAAACCGCCCTCAAGGAACTCTCTGAAGAGTGGGACATGGAGCTGTATGACTACGAAGGGGGCAGGCAAGACTACCTGAGCCGCAAAAAGAATCTCATGGACCGGTTGAAAAAAATCGAGACCGAGGAATCGGTGAAGCCCCACTATGAATGGAAATCGATGGGCAAGACTTACGCCGAAGCCTGGGCCGGTATGGACTGGAAAGAGCGTGGGAACCTTCTGAGGAAGTGTGGCGTGAAAGCTCTCTGCTGGCCGACACCGAAGAAAAGCGATCCTCCGCGAGTGCTGCTCCACTTCCCGGACGACATGAAGGAACGGCTCCGGGAACACGTGGCGGTTAGTTCATTCACGGGCTAACCATCGAGGGAACCCCCGTCTCGGGCGGGGGGTTCCCCTGTTTTGTAGCATGGTCTGTACTACAGTTAGTTCATTCATTCATCGCTGTTGATACAACCCCCGCCCTCCGGAGGGCGGGGGCTGGGAGGCCGGCTCGCCGCCCTGCCCCTCGGGCAGCTCGCTGGCCACTGGCGGGGGCGCATAACCCCCGCTTACAACTAAAGCGTCGGTGAGAACGAGCCTGAACCCTCTCGGTGATCCGCCGAAGAGAGACGCAGATCACGCCAGGGTGGAGTTGGAGCGCGACATGAGGCGGCCGTGATCGCGCAATTGACCCAATGGAGGCCCTGAACGGCGTTCTGAGCGCCTTAGAGAGCCCTCGGGGGACCCTGGAAGGGTTGGGGGCCGGTAGGCCGGCACGAGGCCGGTCAGTTAGTTCATACCCGTACATGATCGAAGGAAGGCACCCCTGGTGGGTCCTTTGAATGAATGCAGAGGCATTACCCCCGTCTATGTACCACGCATTGTAGTAGGGATAGTTCATTCATCATGCGCGCACGCATTGACCTAGGTATCCGTGGTGGCATTGCGACTAGCGCTGAATACCTTCCGTGGATGCATGAACTAACTGTATTCGGTGCGTATTGAAGTGCGCTCGGAGTGTGACGGTATGAGCATTCGCGGAAACGTATCCATATGCGTTCGATGCTGCATTCGAATCGCGTAGCGGATGCCTTGCCTGCGAGTGATTGCTAGCGCACGAACGGTAGCGCTAGTGGTTCAGGAAACGTCACGAATAGACAACGAAACGTGACATCCGAATGTGTGCATGATCACCAAGAATGCATGTCGTTACTCGTTGACGAAATGCATCCGGTATGCATCGAAGCCCCGTGTGGGGTCATAGATTGTGGCCCTAATCACGTGATTCGGTATTGACCGCGATCGGATCATGTGCTTTCGCGCGCGTCTCCTTTGAACTCATGGGTTCGAATGCGCAATACAAATAGTGATACAAAGCGCCTTGATGTGTACACGCTATAGACACTCAGGTTGGAGTGTGAGAGTGTTCTTTCTGTCAGCGAGACACCGACCGGAAAGGCAACCGAGACCCACCCGCCAAGCGGGGATGCGGATACGGGGCCTGGATCTGAATCCGGTATCAGGAACCGCGACAGGAGCGCTCTAGGGCGGCTCCCAAACCAAACAGGCACTAGTGAATGACTCACCGGTAAGACCCTCTCAGGAGGGTTCGGGGGACTACAGCGCTAGGAATAAACCATGAGCCACACAGGGCGAAGCGAATAACCCTGGAGTGAGCGCGTACCGGAGCGGGGTGAATCCTGCGATGAGCGGCGCGCTACGTGAGCGGATAGCGGGAAGCATGGACCGGCCCGTATGGATAGGTCAGACACTCAAGCTAGCGGGGAAGCTACCCCCGTAACCATCTGAGATTGACTCTCACGCACCCAATCAACACGACGTGTCCAGCGTGCAGCCACAAAGCCATGAGCAACGGGGCACAGTACGTCTCTAAGCGTCTGAGAATGAGTGCGTGGGGGTGAGTGTCAGTGATGGACTGATACCGCAAGAGAAAGGCTGGCAAGTGGCGCGCAGGATATCTAAGTTGCGGCTCGCGCTCGGGTTGTTTGCTGTAGCCCTGGCGTTCACGAGTGGATACCTCTACTCGGAAGCGAATCAAGGCAAAGTGGATGCCGTAACCACCTATAACGATGGTTTCACGGATGCACTCTGTCAGGAAACTCACGAGGGTGAGTCAAAGGGCTACGAGGACGGTGCAGGCAATGTGTGTGAAGAGGGCGGGAAGCGGTGACCCTGGGAACCTGTCTTCACTGCAAGGCGACACGGTTCCTGTGGTGGAACGAAGAGCGAGGGTACGTATGTGCTCTCTGCGAGGTACTGCTCATTCTTGAAACGCTCTAGAGCGATTCAGCGACGTTCACAAGTTGGAGTGTGAGCGTTGCTGTGTCTCGCTAGGCGTAGGCGAGTAAGGAGAGGGGATACGAAATGAATGTGATCCTTGACGTCAAATTCAATGAGTTCGCGCGGGAGTATGCCGACAGTTCGCGGTACGCCCCGGACCTGTATGACATGGCGCAACTTGCCATTGACTTTGGGTGGCGAGGCTTCGGAATGGTGGATGACGGTACGGGTGAGCCCCTAACCGTGTGGGATGTCCACAACTACTACGACTGCGACTGTTCCGAGAATCGGATCAGGGTCAACTGTGAAAGTGCGCTCGCCGCGTTCAAGGCCGCTGGTGTGGATACTTACAGCCACAAGGGGTGGATTGTGTGGGACGCGGCCAGCCGTGCTGGGCACGAGATAGCGCGGAAGATCAGTGCAGCGTTGGCCGACTATCCCATCTTGGATGATGAGCGACTGTCCGAACTCGAATGGGACAACGCTTGCGCAATGATCGCGGACCTCTACAGCCTGCCTGAAGGTATCGAACCGGATGACGTGATCCGACAGATGCCGGAGGTTCCGTCCTGTTCCAACTGTTCAAGGTGTGACGTGGATGAGGCGTTGGCCTCCCTTGGATACGGCCAATGCATGGACTGTTCAGCGTGGGTTAAGACCTGCGTAGATCCGTCTGAGCATGTCTGTTACGACTGTGCGGAGCGTGAACAAGAGGGCGATTGCCAGTGTGTCCCAGC
Source organism: Streptomyces sp. NPDC005878 (assembly GCF_040629815.1). NCBI lineage: Bacteria > Bacillati > Actinomycetota > Actinomycetes > Kitasatosporales > Streptomycetaceae > Streptomyces > Streptomyces sp. NPDC005878. The sequence goes on along the minus strand of NZ_JBEXWK010000001.1, from coordinate 603,596 downwards.
CTATGTGGACGCCCTTCGACACATGGGCCTGTACCCGACCGTATCTGATCTCCGAGAGATTCAGCGCGGTTGTGAGGATTGCTATCCGGTCCGCTGGCCGCACGGCGGCGCAAAGTTGGGGATCTGACATGGACCACATGGCGCACCATGCAATCCGCGACATCATCGTGAACCACAACACCTATAACTCTGGGTATGGGTATTCCGATGCAGAAGTGGGCCAGATGATCGAAGCCGTTAGGGCCGTAGACAATCCTGGCTCCACCTATGTGATCACGGTGAACACGCGGGACTCTGAAGGGGTCTTCAATGTGCAGGAATACGGCATGACCTACTGGACCTTTGAGGCGGCCAAGAGGGCCGCGCAGTGGCGTGTGAACCGTTCCCCGTGGTCGTTGTGCGGGCATGTCCGGATCGTCGCTCCTAGCGGCGCATCGTTCAAGGTCGGAACGGTTTGGCCGATTGAAGAAGAGAAAGGCTGAACGCCTTTAGTCAGGCTCACAAGTTGGAGTGTGAGGCTGGCTATGGGCTCTCAGACAGGCGAGAGAGCGAATCAGGAAAGGTAAGGCAGTGGCAACGACACACCTTGACCAGATGGACCGTAACGACTTGACCGTAGGGAAGCGCGTCCGAGTGCAACTTTCCCATGACCCCTACATGGGATGGAGTGCCGGGATCTACCGAGGAGCCATCGAGTACGTGAAGGGTGACCACGTGGGTATTTGGGTGCCCCTCAAGGGTCACGGCGAGGCCAACGGATTCCTTACCGGCGCCGCGCGTCTCGATGCCCAAGGCGTATGGATTGAGGGCCGCTGATCATGCAGACGAACGCGATTAACGAATCGGTTGCCTCCAAGGTTCTCCGCGACGCTATCGACCAGATCAAGTGGCACGAGTGTCAGTGGCGCCTCAAGGGCACGGGCCCGGACCACCGAGAGCTACTGCGGTCGCTACTGGGGGAGTTCCAGGCCCAGACTCAGGCCGGCCGGGGGTGTGATCGGCCTTACACGGTCGTCATGGACTGGGAATCGGACTGGTGGGAGAAGGGTGCGGACGACGTACGCGACTACGGCCAAGACGAACCCGTGACGTTTCACGTGTGGGCGCCGAATGCGTGCGATGCGAGCGACGTAGCACGCGACAAAGCGGAAGCCGTTTTTAAGGAAGCGGCCGAATACCTCGGGCATGTCGCGGTTCTTCACGGACATGCCCCCCTCGTGCGAGATGGAGAGTGAACCCAGTGACGATGTCTCAAGAGATCATCCGCGTGATCGGTTCCGACGTGGTGAAGATGGGTGAGCGTGCGGCAGAGCTGGCCGGTGATATTCACGAACCTGTCTACGTCTGGACCCGCGAGGACATATCCAATGCGGTCAACAACGGCGTGGACCTGGTGCTCGATGAACTCGGGAGCGAGCGGGATACAGACCTGATGAACATGGTCGTTAACTCGGTCATGACCCTTCTGGAAAATCCGCACTACACCTTGGACGAGGTCATAACCGAGTGCTACGACGAGGAGCCCGAAGAGGTTCGATCGTGGTGGTCAGGGTGGTAAGCCGCGCAACTATCCGCATTGGCATGTGGGTTGAGTACAGGACTCGCCACGTACGGCGCTGGTCGCGCGGAAGGGTCATCGGGGTTGTGTATGGCGAGCCCAAGATGAAGCGCGACAACATCACGCACCTAGTCATTCAGGACTGGTACTCGGCTGACAGAGGGCAGCCGCCGCACGAGATCACGGGCCCCGACATCATCCCTCTTGACGACGCTCGAAAGCCTCGGAGTTGAACCCATGCACCAGATCTATGCCGCATGCCTCGCGTCCTACAACAACGGCATCCTTCACGGCGAATGGATAGATGCCACACAGGACCCGGATTCGATCCGCCATGAGATCCAGCTCATGTTGGAATCCTCCCCGATGCCCGATGCCGAGGAGTTCGCGATTCATGATTACGAGGACTTCGGCGGTATCCGGCTCGGGGAGTACGAGTCGATCGATGATCTCCACTTGATTGCGCTCGCGCTCGATGACTTCCCCGCCGTGGTGGTGGACCACTTCCACGGACAGGTTCCGACGGAAGACCTCTACGAGACGTGCCAAGACTGCTACATCGGCTCTGTCGCAGAGGAGTTGGGCCCGGAGGAGAACGCGTACGCCGCGTACATCATCGAGCAGGAAGACCACTACTGGGAAAACCTACCGAAGGAATACCACGGCCACATGCGAGCTATCGCGATTAGTGAGGCTCAAGACCGTTTGCTCTGCGGTGAGGTTGCCCTCTACGAGGGCGCCGGTACCTGGCACTTCGTAAGCACCTGCTGACCTTAACGCCTGTCTCTCAGGCCCTCACGTTGGAGTGTGAGGGTCTGGGGGAGAGTCGCTAAGACTCGACACCAACGCATAGAAGGGCCCGTCATGGGAGCCATGAAGGCGTACGAGACGGATCGTGCGCACATCCGAAAGGCCGCGATAGGAGCGGCCTCCCTGTCCGCGACAAAAGAACGAAAGGAAGCAATGGACAGTGTCTGGGAAGGGTGCGCGGATGCCGCGCAGAGCTACCACAACCCCCCGGCTGTGGCCGCGATGCTCGTCAAGGAAGCGGTCATGGCTTACATGGACAGCCGAACCACTCTCGCCAGCATCGGAGCGTACGAGCGTGCGTAGTCGACTTCCCCGCCTGCCTCTGAGCGCAGAGGACATTGCAGAAATCCAGCGAGAGCTGAACGCGGGCAACGAGCTGGTGTACGTGCTCGACAACGGCCAGGAGATCACCCTTACCCCTGTGGAGGCTGACGCGTGATGCTGGTCGAACCCATGATGTGCGACACCTGCTGCACACCACTGACGCACCGGATCGATGCCTTCGGCGGCCGGTACGTCCACCCGGCCTGGGTCGGGAAGGAGTGGGATCACCCCGCCGAACCGGTACCCCAGGACCCAAGCCGGCTGCGGGGGGTCTGTGACTTCTGCTCAGCCGATCAGCCTGTGACCGCCTTCCTGACCCGCAAAGCGATCGTGGAGAAGGTAGGAGGGCAGACGCACGTTTACGCGGAGCCCTGGAACGCATGTGAGCGCTGCGCGGTCCATGTACGAAACCGCTCGCCCCACCTGTTGATGGATCGGGCGGTCGCTGTCCTTCCGGGAACGCTGAACCGCCCGGACCGGCAAGCGCGAAGGGCTGCACTCAAGCCCCTCCACATGGCCTTCTTCCAGGCCGAGCCTGAAGAGGTAGGGCTGTGACCTACACGAGAGGCGCCTACGTCTTCATCAAGCGGGGGGACGGGTCGGTGTTGACGGCCGGGCGCGTCCAACGGCGCCGCCCCGACGGCCGATACAAGGTGCGCAAGGCCGGATCGAACCAGGTGGTCACCGTGGCTCCAGGACGCCTTGAAGAGCATCCGCAGAACGAGTGGGGACAGATCAAGGGGGGCCAGCAGTGAGCGAAGGAATCACCCATTGGGAAGTCGAGTTCACGGATGCCGAAGGGTTCTCGTGGATACGTCCGTGTGTCCTCACTGACGGAGACAACCCGCTCGAAGCGTTCCCTCTCATGCTGACCATCCGGCACTACGGCACGGCTGGTCGAGCAGCGGACATCGAGATAACCCACATACGAAAGGTCACCAAGTGACAGATCTGGACCTCACCCGATACCCGTGCCCTGTTGAAGACTGCGACAGCTTCCTTGAGATGACCGTTCCGATGTGGCTCGACATCTGGACGGACGACGACGGAGCCGCCCACTTCACGATTGCCGGGAACGGTACGCCAACGCACTTCACGTGCGGAGCCGAAGGGGCGCACGGTTTCACAGACTTCCCAGAGATCCTGATCAATCAAGTGTTGGAGCGGCTGAATACGGCGGAGACCGCGATGTACGAGGAGCAGTACGGCTAACGGTCGAACAGCTTTGGTGAAGGGCCCGGCTTCGGCCGGGCCCTTCGTCATGGCTGATCGAACAGCGATCAGGCACCACCAAGGAGAGAGTCATGGCTCAGAAGCTCGTCACCACGTACATTGACGACCTCGACGGCACCAAGGTCACGGAACCCGGCATCATCCGGACGGTTGAGTTCGGCATAGATGGGGCTCTGTTCGAGATTGACCTGACCGACGTCAACGCGGACCAGCTCCGCGCGGTCCTGGCCCCGTACATCGCTGTCGGCAGGAGGGCCCAGGGCGAGGCCGGCCGACCCGTCCGGCAACTCGCAGGCAAGGCCAAGAACACTCTCGACACCAAGGCCGTACGAGCTTGGGCCAGGGAGAACGGTTACGAGGTCAACGACCGTGGCCGCATCCCGGAGGCCGTCCAGGAGGCATACCGTCACGCGGGCAGCACTGGTTCCGCGGTCGCCCCTGCTGTCACCCCTGCCTCAACTTCGCCAAGTTCCGTCATCGTCAGCGAAGAGGAAGCCACCAAGCACTACCAGGCGCTTCCTGTGCCTTCGGGGCGAGAGAAGAACTGGCACAAGCGCGAGGGGTACGGCTGCGAGCGCACCGCGCGCATCGAGGACATGACCCTTCTGGAGCGGGTCAACGCACTCCAGGACAGCAACCTCAAGATCCTCGGGCAGCTCGTTGGTGACCTCCCGCGAGGCAAGGGCGGGAAGGTGACGGGCTTCGCCGTGTCCGCCAAGCGGCTCCTGAACTTCGAGTTCATCGATGAGAGCGGCGACATCACCCCGTTCGGTCGATACGCCTATCAGGTCCACGCCCAGAAGTGACCCGAAGGGCTTTAGTCGGGGGCCGGTAAATCTGGCCCCCTGGCTATGGCCTCTCGGGATGGAGGAGAAGGAAATGGCGCGACGAGTGATCGAAGAGATCATTTGCGACGGATGTCGCACAAAGGGCAAGGATCGAGCGGGAGTTACCACGCTATCGGTAGGGTCAGACAGCTATGACCTGTGCCAGGAACATGCAGACCGCTTCGCCGCCTATTTCGCAAACCTGTTCGGCGAGACCACCACTGACGCCGTTGCGGCCTAGCAGCAAGGAGACACAGCAACTATGAGCAGTGAGCAGCAGTTCAAGAAGATGCAGTACGGCCCCCTGGGTAAGGCCGTAGCAGTCGCCATGCCTCACACGGAGGCTGACCCGGTCGGCGTGTACGCGGCCACCCTGTCCCTGTGGTCCGCGGCGCTGGCCGGCAAGGTGTTTCAGCCCAGCGGCCGGCCGACTGTGTTCTGGACGGCACTCGTCGGAAGGTCGAGGGTGGGACGGAAGGGCTTCGCCCTGGCGACCGCTCGGGCCATCGTGGACCCGTCCATCGGCGGCTTCCTGGCCACACGGATGCGGAAGGGAATCGCCAGCGGCCCGTCGCTGGTGACCACTCTGTTCGAGGTCGAGCAGGAGTCGTTGACCTCAGAGGACGGACGAGACGGCCGCGTGATGATCGCGGAAGGAGAGTGGGCGTCGGTCCTCAAGCGGGCCAACCGAGACGCCACGTACCACGATCAGCTCATCAACGCCTGGGACGGCGAGTCCGTGGTGAACACGACCAAGGGGAAGGGTGGCAAGCGAGAGGAGCAGCGAATCGATGTGCCGCTCCTCGGCTACCACGTCCACATCCAGCCGGGACGGTGGGCGCCCCTCGTTAAGCCCGAGTTCGCCCTTGGTGGCGCGTTCAACCGCATCCCTCACTTTCTGGTCAACCAGTCCAAGTCCCTGCCGTCGAACATTAAGAAGCCTCTCGACGCGGTGAAGGAGACGCCGGCACTTACTCGCGCCTACCGATGGGCTCGTGAGAAAGCCCGAGAAATGGAGCTGTCCCCGGAAGCGGCGACCCTGCATGATTCATACCGCCGCGAATTTGATGACCGAATGGCATCACTTCCGGAGAACGTCTCATGCTTCATCGAGCGAGGAGACGAGAACCTTCTTCGCGTCGCCTGCCTCCTGGTGGCCGCGGAACGGAAGACCGTGATCTCGGCCAAAGCGTGGAAGGCGGCCCATGCGATGATTGAGTACTCGATGGACTGCACCGAAAAGCTCATCAACGAGGCCCAGCAAGGAACCGGCCGACAGATGAAGTCGGTCGAGCAGATCGTCAGGGAAGCCCTTCACCGTTACGGCGGGGAAGCCACCCGGACCCTGATCCTTCGCGCGCTCGGCACTCGGGGCAACGCAGACGCGCTGAGTGCGGCCGTGGAGAGGATGCCCGACGTGGTGATGGAGACCCGGCAGGGTTCGGCCAAGGGCGGTCCGAAGCCCGTGTACCTCCGCTTCACAGACGCCAAGCGGGAGGGCGAAGACGAGGACCAGGCGCAGCCCGAGGAGCGGCCGAAGCTCGCCGTCGTCCCCTCTCAGGCGGAGCGGTCAGGACCGCGGAAGCGCGCGGCCGGCACGAGCACCAAGAAGACGGTTGCGAAGAAGGCCCCCGCCAAGAAGTCCGCCCAGATGGGGGTTGGTAAGGAAAAGAAGTCGAGCAACCCACTGGCTGAGCTGCTGTGAAGCCTAGCCAGATGCCTAGGAGGCGTCCCGCTAGGATTATCCAAGGGAGGTACGCGGCACTGGTCCAGCGTTGGGCAGTTGGCGACTGGAACGACCTGAACTGCTTGGCACAAGCGGAAGACAAACAGGAGAGGGACGGCCCGTGAGCTATGCCGATGGTCCATTGCCGCAGTGGACCCTGGTGGGCGATTACGGCAGCGGTACCTACGAGGCTGAGGACCCGCACGGTGTCAGTTGGCGCTTGTGGTTGGTCGAACAGCCAGCCAGTGATGATCCGCTGCCGCCTGGCTATCGACTGGCGCCTCGCGACGCGCCTGGGGTTTCTCCCGCGTTCATCACCCGGAAGCACGGGCTGTACTTCGCGATGGACAAGGCCGGAATGCAGATTGCAGGTGATGCCGTCCGAGCTGATTGGGAAGGTGCCCGACGCCAGCTCGGGCTCGATGACTGAAGCGCTCAGGGTGATCCGCCGCTGAGGCCAGGGGCAAGAGCCGATGCCTAGGGTGACCTACTGTTCGCTGATGTGTGCCATATGTCGATAGTTTGACCATATGCACATAAGGAAGACCGTCCTCGCCGTCACCCTCACCCTCGGGCTGACGGCTGGGCTCTCCGCTTGCGGGAGCAGCGGCAGTGATGACAAGGCCAGCGCGCCGGCCGACTCTCCGAAGGCGTACGTCGTCCAGGCCGTGAAGGACAACGGGGGCTGGATCAGCGAGAACAAGGTGAGGGACCTGTCCGTCAAGGACCTCTGCTCGAAGCCCGAGGATGAAGGCGTAGCAGTTGGGGGTGTCAGTGGCGGGCTGATCACCATCGCCAACCTCGCAGCCGATAGCGGGGTTCCAGAGGCCAGAGCGGACAAGGCCGCGGAGGACGCCTACCGGGCCATCTATAAGAAGCACTGTCCGGGAAAGTTGCCGATCCTGGACAAGGCTGTGAAGCACGTCAAGGAGTAGCGGATACACGAAAGGCCGGGGCCCCATGAGGGGCCCCGGCTCTTTTTTTGTACCCATTTTGTACCAACCATTGTAATGCGGTTAGTTCAATCATTCATGGGTGTTCTCATCTACTCCTCCAAGGTCCCACCCTTGGAAGCGTGTTCCATCTCCAGGAGGGCCAGGCGGAGGTGTGCTGCTGCTGCGGCTTCGTCCGGGGAGGGCTCGGAGAGAGCGGTGCCGGTCTTCTGGTCCTCGACCCGCTGTGCGACCTCAGCACCACCCAGCAGAGCGAGCGAGAACGGGATCAGCGCCTCCCAGGGGATGTCCGGGAACTGCGCAACCAGCCAGGGAGTCAGCGCGGCCAGGGCGCCGAGAAGGCGCACGATGTGCTTACGGAACATGAGCGACCTCCGGGGCCGGGATGATGAGCTGGGGGACAACGGGGACCTGTGTCGGCTTCGAGACCTCGGGCTGGACCGGTACGGCCGGCTTCACGGGCTTGGGCTTCTCGCTCGCGTCCGGGTTCGGCTTGTCGATCGGCTTTCGGCCGGGCTTCGGGGTCAGCTTGTCGAGCTTCCCGGAGACCTCATCGAGCTTGCTCTTGACCTCGCGTAGCTCCTTCTCGATCCGGGCCAGACGGTCATCCTGTGAGGGCTTCTGAACCGCAGGCGCAACAGGCTTCGAGACGGGAGTGGAGGGGCGGGACTGCTCACGAGGCTTCGGCTCCTTCGCGACTGACGGCGTGACGGCGGCGTGCTTCCCGCCTCGCACCTTCACCTTCTGGCCGGGGTAGATCAGGTGGGGATTGGCGGCCAGGCCGGGGTTCCAGCTCACGATCTGGTTCAGACTCAACCCGAAGCGGGTGGCGATCGAGGAGAGCGAGTCCCCCTTGCTGACCGTGTATGTGCCCCCGCTGGACGGCGGCGTTGACGGCTCTGGCTTCGTCGGCTTCTCGGTCGGAGGCTTCGGCTTCTCAACCGGCTTGTCCGGGTGGGAGGGCTTAGCCGGGACGTTGATCTCCTGGTCAGGGTGGATCGTGTTCGGGTCCTTGATGCCGGGGTTAGCGGCCAGGAGCGCGGCCAGGGAGACACCGAGCAGGGCGGCGATTCCGCCGAGTGTCTGCCCCTTCTTGACCTTGTACCGGCTCGTGCTCGTCCCCGAGGAGCCTCCCGTGCCGCTGGTTGAACCCGCGGCCTTCGCCGCGTAGGTGTATCCCGCCTGACCCTTCTTGGAGGGGTCCGCGGTGATGATCCCCTCGGCAAATTCGGGCAGGCCGTAGCCGTGTACATAGGCGTCGCGGCGGCGACGCTGCCGTGCCATCACCTTGTTGCCATTGGCACTGTTTTCGAGGCTCGTGTTGCCCTCGTAGGTGTAGATCCACGTCTCGTCGTACGCGTAGCAGATGCCGGTGTGCGTGCTGCCGCTCTCTCCGTAGATCACCTGGGCCCCGACGGCGGGGTACTCGCTCCACCTCGACCGCTGCTTGAACCACTGCATCGCGGTCCACACGGAGGCGGTTCGGGGGTAGAGGCTGGCGACGCCGGCCTTCATGGCCACCCAGGAGACCCAAGTGGCGCACCAGGGCTGGAAGTTACTCCACTCCAGACCGGGGACCTCCGGGCTGTACTTCTGGTGGCCGCTTGGACGCTCGCCGGGCGCACGCTCCGCCTGGTAGCCGACCTCACCCTTCGCAACGGCCAGAACCTTGGAAACTTGACTCATGCTGCCCCCCTTCGGGCATGGAAAAGGGGCCGTCCAATGGGACGGCCCCTGCGTGAACTAACCGCTCGCGGTTGGTTTGTTCATTCAGTTGGGACGGAAGATGATCAGTCGCTCGGGGTCGATGGTGGAAACCAGTTGCACCAAGCGCTTGTTCTCCTCCTCGATGCGGCCAAGGCGGTCCTTGATCTCGGTCAAGTCCTCCTGGAGGCGGTCAGCGCGAGCCTTCTGGGCTTCGGCCTCTGCCTTCCACACCTCGGCTGTCTTGGCCTCCTTCGCGGCCCGCACAACAACAAAGCCACCAACGATGGTGGCTGCAATGCCGACGAGTCCGAAGATGTCGAGTATCAGAGTTGTGTTATTCATAGGCGGTCCTTACAACTGCCCGGCGTCCGGATAGAGGAGTACCGCGGACAGGTATGAGAGCGACGTGGCCGGGTTGCCGGTGTCGGCCTTACGCCACGCTCCTCCTACGCCCTGAACGGAAGCCCAAATGCCGTAACCCTTCTTGAGGAACATCAGGCCCGAGGTCGAAGCGCTGTGGTAGCCCTTGTTGATTTTCGACCCCACCATGCCCTTGATGTAATTCACGTCGCCGGTCTGACCGTCGATACCGTTGTACGTCCATCCTGAGATCAGACTCAGGCCGGCCGAGCTATAGCCGGTCATGGTGGAAGGGGTGTGCATGGTGGCAGTGCAGGCAACCCAATAGATGCCGTCGATCGGAGCTACGAATTGCTTCATGTCCTTGGTGGTGAAGCCACCAGCCGTGTCCATGGCGTCCCACTTGAGGATCGTCGTACTGGTCACGTCGGTGATGGAAGATATTCCCGTAGCCCTCATGTAGGGCGGGTCCACCAGAGTCTTGTAGTTGTCGGAAGCTGTATTCAGTTCGGCAGCGGAAACCTTCTGGCGAGGCCCCCACTGTGGATAGCTAAGTGCCATAGGTGCCCCGTCCAAGATGAGTAAACGCCATAGTCCACCAGCGTCCGTCGGAGCGTCCCGAATCCCACCTGCTGGTGGAGGTGTATCCGAAGAAGCGGATGTTTACCTTGTCGCCCTTGGCGAAGCGCACGACATCGCTGATGAGTAGTCCGGATTCGTGCTCTTTTCGAGTGTTTCCGCTCTGCAACAGGACGTATGGCTTGTCGTTGAAATTCTTGTAAATCGCGACCTGAAACGCGAACTGAGAGTTCTCTACTGGCGGTGTCATCATTCTGGCGTTGCCGATTACGGACACGAGGTAGACGCCGTCGTGTGGAATTGTGAATCCAGTGTTGGAGCCCCACCCGGGGCCGATAGTGATCTTCTCAAACTGATCGTTGGCATACATGTACTGCCACGAGATGGCGTTCTTGTCGGGTGGGTTGCCCTGCATGTTGAACGTCGTGCCGCGGCATGTGATCCGAGGGGGATTCCACTTCGCTTTGAGCTGTCCCACGGTCTGTTCGTTCATGGTCTGTACGGAGACGTACTCGTCGTCCGCCCACGTGATCAGGTCCGCCGCCGGCCCCGGAGACCGTTCGAGCCAGCCTCCCGTGTTGGGGGAGATCATGAAGGCATAGAAGCCTGTGTCCACATCCCCGTCAGCCACGCACCAATCCCCGGTTGCCCCGCTGTCGAGGTAGACGGTCGGTTGAATCCTCTGACCGCTGACGAAAAACTCCGTGACGCTCACCTGAACTGTCTGATACCAGCCAGAGCGGACGTATTGCTGAGTGACAGCGGCAATATTGCCATCGGCTCCGGCTCCCGTCAGATTGATGTAGGCGTTCACGTTGTCGCCAATGTCTCGGGCGTTCTTGGCCCAGACGCTTGCCTGGAAATGAACGTGGTAGATGCCATCCTCGGGGATGACGAAGCTCTTGAAGTTCGAGCTGGAGAACCCGGAGAGGCGGGCACGGTCGGCGTCGAACTGAACCTCCAGGGTCGAACCCGGAGTGAGTCGCTGGCCTGTACGGGCCCCACCCATGTTGGTGTTGGCGGTCACCCCACGGCACGACAAGTAAGGCATCTTCGCGAAATACTTCTGCGGCCCTGACACCCGCTCCTCCATGAGAGCAGGTGTCGGGATCTCGCGTACTGACCACTCCGTCAGCGTTGGCTTAGCCATATTCACCTCACTGAAGGTAGGTCGTGGTGCCGAGAACAGAGGCAGTGCGGTCACCTAGAATCCAGACGGGCTTACCGTCATCTGCGCCAGGAATCTTGATCGTGATAACTGCGGCTGCGGGGACGGTCGTATCAAAGAGAACCTTGCCGAAGGCTTCGGAACCTGATCCGGGAGTATCGCCGGCATGGAAGAGGATCTGATGCTCTCCGAACGCTCCGTCGATCTTCTTGCGGGAGATCACACCGTCGGGGAACTTGATGTTCGTGAGATTCTTTGCCTCGGTCAGTACGACGAACAGTGACGTATTGCCCGCAGGAGAATTTAGAGGGACCTCGTAGGCGTCCTTGTACTCGCGGATCTCGTGAAAGGGTGTGATTGGAATATGCAAGGCGTCGGCGTTTCGGTACACGTAGTTCGCTACCGTGGAATCGCCGCCACCAGGAATTCTCCACCTGACCGAATCCCCACTACGTAGACCCGATTCCCCGTCGTACCTCCACATGACGCAGGACACCCAGGAGCCCGATGCGAGTTGCTTGGTGGCCGTGAGGTTCCCAGCAGGGTTAAGCAGCTCCGGCATGGTGCTGCGGGCCGCGCAGATGGACACAACGAAATCCCCGAGCCTGGTATCGGCTGGGAGTTTGTACGTGCGGTACTCCGCGGTCAAGGCTCCGCCATTGCCGGTCGCATAGGTCGGATACATCACCGGGTCGGGATACTTGGTCATCCACTCGGCACCGTCCCAGACTCGGAATCGGGGCTTGGCGGTCCACTGTTGCCCGTCCCACATCTTCTTCGGCAGCTCAGTCCATCGCGTGCCATTCCATAGAACTACCTTGTTGTAATTAGCTGCCATACTGAACCCAAATGTCGCCGGGCTTGAGGACAACCCCCTGAGTGGCGGGATCAACCGTCCCGGAGAAGACTCGCGCTGTGCCAATGTTTGATGCCGTCACAGTGCCACCGACCGTGATATCTCCACCAACTGTTGCGTGGCCGTCGCTGTCGATGTTTCCGGCGAAGTCCACCTTGAAGGCGGAGTCGGCCCCGCCCTTCTTTCCATCGTTGATGACCATGGCGTACTTGTGAGGCTTGTCGCCTGCCTGAATCTCCAGCGGAACGTTATTGTCTGAGTGAGAAACGTGAATGACACTGCCGTTTTGGCGGAGGGCGAAGTTGTACTTATCGTCGCCTGCCTGTCGCTGTACGAGAGTGTCACCGCTCGGAGTGATTTCGTGGCCCTGGATCTCCAGCCACCTGCGTCCGGTTTCGAGCGGAATGGCGTTGGGGCCGGTCAGAGCGACGTAGCCCGCCAGCCTGTCATTGGTGTACGCCTTCGACCCGTGAGGGTCGAGGTCGGTGAGGTGCGACGCCAGGCGCTTGCCCACATCATTCGGCGTCAGCATCACCCGGCCAGAGTTGAAGTCCACCCAAAGTTGCTCGACCCCGTCAGGTCCCTGGAAGGCCGGGATCATGCCTCGCTCGTCAGTGAGGAGCCCATCCTTCAGCGGGTTTCCGGAGGCGTCGAGAAGATCCTTCACCACGTCTGGCGAGTCCTCCGAGGCGTACACCCGGCCCTTGAGGTTAGGGAGTCGGCCACCGGATTCATTCTCGGCAGCGTCAGCAGCCGTGCCACCAAAAAAGTTGCGTGCCATCGTGCCTCCCGATTACTTGAGCCCCTGCGTCTCGTAGACGCCAGAGAAGAGGATGTAGGATTTGCGAGGGAACACGCGCATGTAATCAAGGCCCTCGTGAAGGTACTTCGGGTTCTGGTGCAGCATCCGCACGTAATCACCCTTGTGGCCGCCCCAGGCGTATCCGCGGAGATCCACGAAGTTCGGAAGGCCGGCGTCGTACCCGCCATTCGTCAGAAGGCCAGAGAATACCTGCCCTGTGTTGCCGTTCAGCTTGGCGTCCTCTGGCAGAGTGAAACTCATGCAGTTGTCGTTCTTGTCGTTCCAGTAGTCGTTGTTGGTCGGGTTGTTGATGTCGATCGAGAACCAAACCAGGTTCGGGGCGATGCGGCGATACCGTCCTAGAGCAACCAGCCCCGGAGGATTCGTGACGCGGGTGTAGAGGATCTGCGGCGTGTAGGTCTTGGTCGCCCCGAGGTCTCGGGTGATGGTGAAGCCATCAGCACCCGCGAACGCCTCGTACTGGCCCCCAGGAGACAGGCAGCGGATGAAGGTGCCCTCGGGCTGGTGGTAGGCCACCGACTGAGCGGAGGCCACCGTGGCAACGTCGTCCGGGGTTGCGTAGGGGTGGACCGCATCCGGGACAGGCCGGCCGCTGTTCTTCGGGACCGTAATGACGTACAGCGGAAGTTCCCACATGCCGCCCGGCTGCCTGGCAGGCTTCGGGATCTGCGGATTCGATGTCTCGACCCCACGCGAGACAGCCAGCTTGGCGTATCCCTTGGCGAGGTCAGCGCGGATCACGAGGAGATCCTTGCGGTCGTACCTGGTGTTGAGGTTCGTATCGACCCGCACACTCGTAGGTGCGTCCAACTTGTAGTAAAAACCTCCGACGTAGGCTTCACCCTTGCCGACGGTGACAGTGTTCACGTCGGTCACACGGGCGTAGAACGGCATAGTCTCCGTGACCATGTTGCCCTTGGTGATCACATGATTGATTCGGTCGCCGGACCACATGGTCGCCATGTTTTGCCAGTCGTTCTGGGTGACCGCCGTACGACCACCACCGTCTTCCGGCTTGGAGGAGATATCGGTGTCCTTCTCGAACGGGTAACTGATCTCAGCCATTACATCCTCGCTTCCAACTTCCGCAGCTTCTCCCGCATTTCGAAGACCTGCTTATAGAGGTTCAATGGCTCACCAGTTCCCTGGTCGCCAACCTTCGGAGTGACCGTGTTGACTCGACCTCCGTCGTCCACGGTGATGGTTACTTCCTTCACGGCATCCGTGATTGTCTGGCCATCAGCTTCCACGCTCACGATGTCGCCTACGTAGTAATCGCGCCCGAACTGCACCTGGGGAGTGTCGATCGGATACACCTGAAAGTGGCCCGTCCGCTCGCCCTCCTTGAGCGCCGCCTTCGCCGCGTCTTGGACGGCCTTCAGGTAGTGCTCGATGACCACCGGCTTGGCCGCCACGATCGCTAGCTTCACCGCGAACTGGGCCGAGACAAGCGCCGCCTTCACGCTCGCGAGTCGAGCTTCCGCGGCCTTCTTATCGGCGTCCGTCTTGGCGTCGGCCACGGCCTTCTCTGCTGCGGAGACCTGGGCCTCGGCCGCGGAGAGGGTGGCCTTTCTCGCAGCGAGTTCGGCAGTCCACTCCTTGCCCTCCGGGTCGAGGCCGATGTCCTCGAACCCCGTGGAGGAGTCCGTCTTGGTGACCAGCTCGGGCCTGCCCTCAACGGTCTTCAGAGGGATGTCACGGCGGTCGATGAACTGCTCGACCACCACGCCCCACTGCTTCTCGCCGGCCTCGTCGGTGGCCTGGTAGATGTAGCGGTCCTTGCCCTCGCCCTGACAGGCCACGATGGCTCGTGTCACGGTCGGCGCCTTGAGCTGCCACGTGTACTGCTTGATGTTGCCCAGCTCGGGCGCGAAGCGGACGAGCCTGCCGAGGTCCTTGCAGGCGTAGACCTTCAGCTCGACCTTCTGAGACGAAGGGTTGTAGAGGAACCGGTAGCCGTACATCTGATCCTTGAGCCATTCCGTGATCTTGGTGCCCAAGTTGTCGTAGCGAAGGGTGTCCTTGATGTCCGGACCGATCTTCGGGTTGGCACCCACCACGACGCCTGGCATCTTTCGATCAGGGAGGGCGCGTGCGCCGAAGGCCAGGTCGAACTCGACCCAGACGGCCTGGCCGACCGGCCCAGCAGCCGGCCTGCGGTCGATACCCTCCCACTGGCCCGAGATGGGCCTGAGTGTCATGGCGTCCGTGCCCTCGCCGGTCACGCTGGGGAAGGCGAGGAAGTTGAACGGGATTTGGTTGTCACACTTCCCGCCCACGTAGACCGAACCCTCGCCTGTGTGCTGCTCGACCGTCCAGTACTTCTCGAAAGCATCTATGGGGCCACTGAAGATAGGGGAAGGGACGCCATCCTGATAGATGACGATTCCTCGACCTTCCGTCAGAAGGCCCTCGTGTGGGGTGCCCACCTTCACGAGCATCTGCCAGGCTCCTGGCGCATTGAATCGCATCGTGAAGTCGAGCTTGATCCAAGTATCGATCTCGCCCAGGATCGGCATGGACCCATCCTGTCCGGGACGGTCCCGAACGAAAACTCTGTAACCCATGGCGACTCCTAGTAGGTCTCGTATCGCGGGGACAACTTCAAGCGAAGGACCGCAGAAGAAGCCCCCGGATTCATCTGAACGTTGACCTTGGACTCACCAGCAGGGATATGAAAGAGAGACGGGTTCACGTCGAGTTTGGGCCAGAAGTTCTCGCCATTGTTCTTGCGAATCGTCTTGTATCCGGGGCGTGTGTCAACCGTCAGGGTCTCGCCGGATGCGATGAGGTCCGCGGAAGGGTTCTCCGGAGTAATGCCAAACTTCTGCTTGGCCTGGTTGGAGATCGTGAAAGACCGCACTGGCCCCTCGATCTCCCAGATCGGCCAAGCCTCAATGTCGCCCGGATTGAAGACGGGAACCCCTCGCGAGGAGATGGTTCCCTTGCTGACATCGAGAGGGAGGAAGGGACTGCCGGCCCCCTTGAGGAAAACCTTGCCGACGCCGGTCTTCCACTCGGCCATCACGTCTCGGTCTCCGTAGAACCAAGGGTCGAAGGCTATGAGTTGAATGCCGTACCGGCACCAGGTGAATCCTGCGCTGTCAACGCCCTCGTTCCCCTCCATCCCGCCCTTGTAGTAGGCGGTGATGTACCGGGACGTGCCGTCCCCCTCCGTGAACCGGAGCAGGCAAAAGCCGTTCTTCGGGTTGAGGGCGCGGGATAGCTTCCGCTTCAGCTTGAGGAGAGTGCGGCGGTCAACGCCGTACAGGTACAGCGGGAGCATGATGGGGCGCTCGCTCGCGCTGGTCGAGCGGAACCAGCCGCCGTCTAGGTTGGGGCTGGTGTCCGAGAAGACTTCCATCGGGGGCATGTCGAGGCCCGAGGCGCCGTCCTGGAGGAAGATGGCGGGCCAGGCCCGGCCCGAGAAGTCGGTCAGGGGAATCTCCTCCCCGCGGCCGTTGCCTCCCGTGATCGTGACCCGCGTATGCCCCCAATGGTCCGGGGTAGGTGGAATCCCGACGATGGGGGCGTTGTCTTCCCAACTGGGCAACCTATATCCCGGAATAGGCATAGAACACCTCGTCTGTTTCAGGCAGCAGAAAGGCCCCGACCAACCGGCCGGGGCCTCCGCTGCTACCGCTTACATGCCGTACATGGTCTCCACGTACTTCAGGCCGCGAATCACCGCCTGAGCGGTGTCTTCGCTTTTGGCCTCATGGATGTGAATCTCGTAACGGGAACCGAGAAGGTCTCGGGTTTCCCCGTTGTTGTAGACCCGCTCACCGCCACGGAAATTGATCAACTCAGGCCCCTTCTCGCCCACGAGGGCAAGCCCAGGAGACGCATAGTTGGTCCCTGTCCAATACCCCTTCGCAGGCTTGCTGGGGTCTGCCTGCTGGACATTCGAGATGTCCTTGTAGCGGGACTTGATGTAGTTGATCGCGGCAGCGATGTTCGCGACCGGGTCAAAGATGTCCCACGACGTACCCGACTGGTGATACGCCTTGAACGTCGAAGGAATCACCTGCATCAACCCGCGAGAAGCGTTGCCGGCCTTCGCATTCGAGTCCCAGTTGTTCACGGCTCGCGCGTTGCCCCCGGACTCGCGGCGAATGATCGTCGCGATGCCGTCGGCCCACTTGGAACCACTCACTCCCGTGAGACTCATGGCCTTCGCGATGGCTTGAGCGATATCGCTATCGACTCCGCCACCGAGCGTTCCCGAGAACTTCGGGATGCTGCCCGGCCAAGCCTTCAGGATGGGACCGTCAGTCGCGCTATTGCCACCAGTCGGGCGGAGGGCCGCCGTAGCATTTCGCCAGTAACCGCGGCTGTGCTTCAGCGAGTTGGACTCGTTGCCGCCTACCGTGTCGTCGGCACCAGTCTTGATGTTGATGTGACCGTTGCCTCGGTACGTCAGCAGGTCACCGGGCTGCGACTCGCTGACCGGAACGTGACGCATGGCCGCGTTCCAAGTCGCGACGGCCGGCCAGCGGTTCTGCGGTGCCCCCTTCGGGGAGTTCCCGTAGGACGCGTTGGCCCCGGCCTTGTCTACGACGTACGAGACGAAATCAGCGCACCAGCTCTCCCCGTTGCCGAGGTTGTACTTGGCGCCGCCCACCATCGGGGCCTCGCCGCGGAACTCGTCCAGAGCGACCTTGACGACCTGGCCGCCGCCAGAGGTGTGGTCATCAACCCACCTCGTCCACTTCTCGGCCCACGGCTGGGCCTTCTCGAAGCCCCGCTGGTCGAGGTCACCCGAGACACCGAAGGAGCGGGAAACAGTGTCGAGCATCGGCTTGACGACGGCCTTCCAACCCGCCTTGAAGGCGGCGGTGTACCCCTCGTAGTCGTCGTCCTTGTGCTTGGTGACCCAGTCCCCGCCGGTCTGGCCAGACCAGTTTCGCTGGCCGACGACTCCGCCGTTGGCGTAGACGTGGCCACCCTTGCGGGCCTGGTCGTTCCAGCGAACGATCGTTTCTGCGCCGAGGGCGCGAACGACCTCCGGACGAAGAATGCCTTCGCCCTTGGAGAGCATCGCGGGGACCGTATCGACGCCGGGCTGGTAACCCGGCACGACACCACCGGTGGCGAAGTGCACTGGGGCCAAAGGCGCCCCCGTGCCGGCGAGCTTCGCCATTCCCGACATCATTGAGACCGCACCCCGGTTGTACGGACCGCTCACCGTGCTCCTGGTGGATGAGTCCACGTAGGACATGGCAGAGCGCCACACGTCCCGGATTCGGCCCGAGGCCGACTCGAAGAACGCGCGCGTGTCGTCCAGGTTCGACCGCAGGCGCGCGAAGGAACTGGACGCATGAGAGACCGACGTGCCGACCTGGGACTGAACATCCGTCCAGACGGTTCGGTTGGTGCTCTGGAAGCCTCGCTCGGTCTGTGAGAGCGGCCCCTGCATGTGCTGAATCCAGCGCTGCTGCGCAGGCTTGATGCCGCTGTCCACGGCCGAACGGACATTGGCCGTGACCTGGTCCCAGTCAGCTGTAGCCGACGCGCGGTGAGCCTGCACGGCCTTGGTCAGAGAGTCGAGCGCGGCCCGGATCTTGGATGCCGCCTCCTCGAACGCTTCTGCATCCGGCACTGGAGTGTCACACTCCAACTTTGAGTCCGCAGAAAGAGAGCCCTTCTTTGCGCCAGAGTTGAGCTGTCGGATCGTCGAGTGCCCGAGGAACCGAGCTGCCTCGGGACGGAGAACTGCCTCGCCAGGGGACAGCATCGCGTGAACGCGATCGTTGCCCGGCGAGTAGCCAGGGACAACCCCACCGTCCGCGAAGGCGAAGAGGCCCTTGGTGTTGGGCATCAAGTCCCGTACGCGGACGATGAATTGGTCGAAGACCTCTTCGGCATATTCGGAGGGATTTGACCAGATCGTGTCAAGTAGGCGAACCATCTCGCGGACCTGATCGACCATGCCCTGGAACATTTCCTTCACCGACGACAGGGCGCCATCGAGAAACCCGGCTGGATCGGAGATCGCGTCCTTCAGGGCACCGAGGATTTCGGCACCAGAATCCCAGAGATTCGATACGAGATCCTTCAGGATCTTGGGTATCGACTTCACTAGGTCGGTCGTAAACTGACCGCCGCGCTGAAGGATGTTTCCGTCACCCTTCCAGACGTCATCCCAGAAAAGTTGACCGGCGGTCGGTGCGATTCCGCCCGCGGCTATTCCGATGAGATTTCCGATTCCTGTGGGAGCCTTCGTCAGGAAGGAAGGAACCCGCTCAAGGACGAAGTCCTTCATCTTGCCGAAGCGATCGTTCACAAGGCGGCCGGCGCCATCGCCACCCGCCTGAGCGCCCCAGTGGCGGACGTTAGAACCCGTCGGCCCCCCGATGGCCTGGCCTGCGCCTGCCATACCGATGCCACCCGTGAACGCCCCAATCCCGGGGCCGATGTTCACGATGTCGTACAGCTCCTCCAGGACGGAGAGAGGCCACGTACCTGACTTGGACGACCCCTTGCCCGCCTTGCCCTTGGCATGGCGGGTGATATGACCTCGGGCCGCAGCCGAGTTCCAGGAGTTGATGGTGTCGGAGCCGAGAGCGTTGGCAACCTCGGGTCGTAGGACCGCTTCGCCGGGGGACAGGATGGCGTGGTAGCTGTCCACTCCTGGCGCGTAGCCAGGGATGACGCCACCGAGGGCGTGCTTCTTGCCGCCCTTGCTCTTCCCCTTGCCGTCGCCACCCCCACCAAAGCCGGTCAAACCGTTGACCGCGATGAGTTTGCCTTCCAGACCGCCGGCTTTGCCTTCGGCCTTCTCCAAGGCATCGGCCAGTGTGCGGACCTTGCCCGTCACCGAGCCGAGTCCCCGTCCGTTAACATCCTTGATCTTGTCGTTGAGGTCCTTGGCCTGCGAGTAGGACCCCTTGATCGCGGGGGTCAGAGAGCCGGAGAACTTCTCCCGGATCGAAGCAAGGCTCCTGCCGTTGAGATCTGCGACCTCCGACGACACCTGAGCGACGCGACGCTTGGCCGTGTCTGCCTTGTCCGTGAGGTACTGGACCTGCTGACGGACCATCCCGAGCTTGCCGTCGTTGAGGGCATTCACGGCCTGGTGGACCTGCTTGATTCCGGCCTCGGCCGAGCCCGCCTTCTCCTTGAGGGCGGTCAGCCGCTGGCCAAGCTCCCCAACCTGTGCCTGGTTCAGCTCACCCACGGAAAGGCGGGTCTGGTCGATCTCGCGGTCAGCACTGTTGGCCCGGCCACGAACACCACCTTCGCCACCCAGCTCGGACGCGATCTGCGTCAACCGCTCCCGGTTCAGGTTGCGGATGCGGTTCTGAATTTCCTGGATCTTTTGATCCACCTGCCGAAGCGCGGCCTCGGCCTCGCTGGTTTGTACGTTGAGCTGCGTCGAGCGGCTGTCCTGACCGCGCACGCGGTCCAGGCCCCGTCGAGCGACTGAACGGTCGTCGCCGTCGTGGTACTCGGCGCGGCGTTGCCGGTAGGTCTCACGGAAGTTGCCCCGGCCGGCCTGAACGCCGGACAGGAACTGGTTGGTCGTCCGGAAAGCGCCGCGGGCCCCCTTAGCGATACCGCCACCGATCTTCACCAGAGGCGTGAAGGACTTGACGATCTTGCCGAAGGTCTTCGTCATCAGACCGGCCGCAATGGCCAACGGGCCCAGAACCACGGCGAGCTTCACGACCTTGGCCACAAGATCCTTGATGGCCGGATGGTCGTTGAGGAACCCCTGTATCTTCTCGAAGCCAGTGATCAACAGGTTGATGGCTCGGACGAGGTTGCCCGAAAGGCTGCCAGAAAGCTTCTGGAAGTCAGGGTCCTCGACCAGGTCTCCCAGACGATCCGCGAGCTTGTGAGTGTTCTGACCCAGCTCGGTCCACTCGAACTTCCCGGTGTCCTCGTTGAACTTGCCGAAGAGCTTGCCCAGATTCAACTGAGCCTGCTCCTTGACGGCCGTGAAGTGTCCACCGATGGAGCCGGTTCCTAGGGCTTCTGCGGAGCCCTTGACGCCCGGAGCTGTCTGGTATGCCTTGATGAACTTGTCAAAGAAATCTCGCGAGTTCACGCCGCCCTTGGGGTCCTGCACTTCCTTCAGGAAGTCCGGGCCACCCTTGTACCCGGCAATCTTTCCGATCTCATTCATCGGAATGCCGGTGCCGCGAACGAACTGACGAAGATAACGGGTGGACAACTTGCCCTGGTCCATCATCATGTCCGCGGCCATCATGCCGCCCTTGACCTTCTCCGGGCTCGTCACACCGAAGGAAGCGGCGTAGTCCGCGATGCCCTTGATCAGAAGTTCAGACTTCTTAAGAGACTTGGAAGTCGAGTTTCCGTAGCTTTCGAAGTTGCGAGCAACCTGCGAGAACTTGTCGGTCATGTCCTCAAGAGAGAAGGGCGTCTTGACGGCGAAGTCCTGGATGGACTGAATCCCCTTGGCGACTTCCTTCTGATTGAAGCCGGCCCGGTTCAGACCTTCCGAGGAATAGAACTGCATGTCGGCAGAGGTAGCGCCGATCTTGGTCATGATTCCCGCAGCCGCAGCGAGCGGCATCACGAGGTTCTGAGTGATACTCCGACCGACCTGTTCAAGGTTCTGACCGTAGGTCTCCGTGGCCTGTCCGAGGGACTTCCATTGCTCACCGGCCGACCGCGTTGCGGTCCGGTGATCCCGGTCCCACGTGGCGATCTGACGGCGGTTGGCGGAGATGGCGGAGGCGAACTCCGAGCGCTGCTGTTGGAGCCCGCGCAGCTCGTCTCGAAGGAAGCCCTGACGAGTCAGATGGGCGGCGCGCTCTTCGGCCAGGTGCCGACGCCTGGCAGCGACCAGCTCCTGTTCCGCGGCCTTCTGCTCAGCAGCAGACTGGCGGGCAGCCGCAGCCACCTCCCGCTTCACTTGCAGGACCTCTGCGGCCAGGGCGCGTTCCTCGGTCTTCTCGGCCTGGATGCGGCGACGGTTCTCCGCCATGGATTCCCGTCGGAGACGCGACTTCTCCTGCTCCTGCTGGCGTGCTTCCCGAAGGGTCTCCTGGGTGGCCTGACGATTCGCTTGAAGCGTCTCGTTGATGGCCTTCCTCGTCGCCCTGGAGGTCCCCTCCTCAAGCTGCTCACGCTGCTTGGCCAGGTTCCGATAGGTACGGAACTGCCTGCCAGCCTCCTCGCCGTGGAAGCGGGTGAGGGAGCGTTCGATCTGGCGGAGCTTGTTGGAGGTATCGACGGCTTCCTTCTCCGTCGCCTTCCCGGCCTTCTTCGCCTCCTTGGAGGTGGCTGAGGCGATGCCGGCGAGCCCCTTGGTGAACGACCGGCCAGCGGCCTCGCCCGCTGCCTTCATGTGACGGGTCAGGTCGGTCTTCATCTTGTTCAGAGCTGTCTTAGACAGCTCCGGAAAGATTTCGATGTAACCCGACCCGACCTTGACCGGTGCCCTTCCTCGCGTAGCCATACAGCCTCCTAGAGATTGCCGAAGTGGGTGAAGAAATCAGCCACCTCTTCGCCGGAGGCGAGGGCGAGTTGGGGTTTCGGCTCCTCAGCAACGTGACCCGGCCGGGGAAGTGGCTTCGGAGGATCAAGGTCGTCGTCCGACGTGGAGTTGGCCTTGATGAAGAGGTAGTTCGAAAGCTCCAGACCATCGCTGATCCGGGCAAGGATGTGATTGGTCTCAGTCCAAGACGTCGCCTCGTCCATGTCGATGAGGAGGAGAGATTCACCAGGCTTTTTGAACAGTCCCTGAATGAGGACGTGGAGGCGCCTCAAGGACATCCGCCCGCGCCACAGGTCCAGTAGGTCAACCCCGAAGTGAGTCAGAAGGTCTGCCTCAAGCGGGTCGCTGCGGTCCTGGAGGATGCGGACGGTTTGAATCAGTTTCCCGACTCACCGAAGCCAGCAGCCTCGCTGACCAGATCCAGGAAGTTATTGAACTCACCGATCGTGCAACGGAGATCCTTGTACGTTGCCCACTGCTCCGGGCCGACGATCGCGCGGGCAATCGCTCGCTCGCCGCCACCCTCCTCGATCACGTCGAGTACGTCGTCAGAGAGATCCATCGGGGCCGGGATCACGAACTTCGCGCCCTTGAACTCGAATTCGGTGGCCTTGGCCTTCGCCTCAGCAGCCTTAGCGGTGGTGTTCTTAGCAGCAGCCATGGGGGACTCCAGAAACTTTGGGGTGGGGTAGATGAGAGGGCGGGGATTTGTCCCTCCCCGCCACGGGGAATGGGTTTACTTCGAGACGGAAGGCTGAGCCTTGGCCTTCACGGACAGGGCATCCTTCGCGGTGATCGGCTCGCGCTTGTCGGCCTTCGCCTTCACCTCGTACGTGCTGTCGATCGGGGCATCAATGGCGACCGTGACTGGGATCTGGACCTTGCCAAGTGCGTCGGCCTGCCGGGCTACGGAAGTGAACTTGTCGCCATTCGGACTGACCGTGACAGTGACGGTGTCGCCTTCCTTGAAGCCGACGCCAACCACATCGAAGTGGCCGCCCTGCTCGACCTCGGCCGGCTGAAGGGTGACCTCGGTCCGAATGATCGGAGCGTCGTCCTTCACCTTGTCGTCGGTGAGGACGTAACCAAGGGAACCGGAGTGATCAAGGGCATCGATTGTGAGTTCAAACTTGCCATTCTCGGCGCGCTGGAGCTGGATTGCACCACGGTCCGAAATCATGGCGCGACCGATGACGCAGCGGTACCGGACCGGCTTACTGTCAACGGTCTGAGACCAGTCCACGACGATTGCAATCTCGCTGAGTTCGGGGGTGGACTTGAGATCCAGACGCCACGTTCCAGGGATCGGCGTAACGCCGTCCTCCTCCGTGGCCGGCACCCACTTGGCACCGAAGAAGAGCTGAGTGGTCAGCTCATTGGTCTCCATGAGCGTGGCCTTGATCTGGAACGAGGCCGACTTCACGTTGTAGAGCACAGGAACCGCGCTCTGCCACACATTCACCGGGTCCGTCTCAATAGACGGAGTGATGGTGACGCCACCCTCGTCTACGTAACCGAGGGCCTTGAACTCAGAGTTCGATGCCATCGGAGTGCAGTCACGAGGAAGCGCGGAAACCTTGTCCGCGTCAGCTACGTAAATCTCGCCCTGCGGGGCGAAGCGAATCTTCCGCGCGTTACCGGAGTTGCTGGTCGGATCAGCCATAGGGGGGCCTCCTGGATTTAGGCATGAAAAAAGCCCCCTGCGATGGGGGGCTGGAGAGCCGCGATGTCTCACACTCCAACGTCGCGGGCAAAAAAAAGAGAAGGGGTCGTGTCACGCCTCAGTCAGGAAAAGCGTCGCTTCTCCCTGGTAGGTGTGCTCACGAGATGTTGGGTCGGGGAAGTAACGGGGGCTGACCCCCTCGGTCACATCGAGGAGCAGGGCGTCACCGACCTGCCGGCCGGGCAGGGCCTCAAGCAGAAACTCACGCACCGCGTACGCCAGCTCGGCCGCCTCCTGGCGGTCCCTGGCGTACACCTGGTACGTGATGTCGGCCCGATCCATGCAGGCCCGGACGACCCGATGCCCTCCAGCGTGCTCGATGTAGACCGTGGTCTGCCCCGGCTCACGGCCGACGAGGTCACCTGTCACCGAGTCAGTTAGTTCTTTCTGGGCCTTGAGGAAGTCAAAGACGACGGCTACCGGATCGATCCTCACTGCTCACGCTCCTTCATCAGGGCGTTCTTGAGCGTGTGGTTACCGGGGTGCCGCGTGCCCCCCTTGTCCCGCCAGCCGTACTCAACCAGGAGTGCGTGACGGTCCGCCTGCACGAATGAATGAACTATCCCGGCGACCTCCCCGGCAGTGACCGATAGGGAACGGGAGTACATGTTCCACGACCCCCGCTTGTTCTTCGGGGCGTCGTCGCGGGCTGCGGCAGCGACCTTGGACGCCTTCTGGGACAAGAGCTTCGCCGTCTCGGCGGACGACATGACCCGTTCCATGGCTTGCTCGTTGAGGTCGAGCCGTACTCGTGCTGCCATCAGTGCTCCACCCTCCATGCTCGGATGCGGACGTGGCGGAGCGAACCGTGGTTCCACTCCATGGGATCACCGTCCACCTCAAACCACATGCCGTCGAAGAAGACGCGGTCCGCGGAGTCCACGTCGGTGCCGTGGGGGAGGTAGATCAGGATGCGTTCCTGCGCCGTCTCGCGCTCGGGGGAGCGGACTTCGAAGGCCCTGTCAGGTTGCGCGTTCGCCAACCCTTCGAACATGAGCCGCTTGTTCGTCCAGTCACGCTTCCTCGTGTACGCGGACTCGATGATCTCGGCTCGCCACACCTGCACCAGATCAACGAAGAGGGTCTGTATCAAGGATGCTCACCTCGTCCCACGTCGGTTGATCCACTACCAGCGGAACGGAAGCGAGCTTCCTTCGGTATCGCTTGAGTGAGGACCTTGCGGCGGGCGACAGGGACTGAGTCGTAGCGGAAGAGCCGAACTCCACCTGGATGTCTCCGACCTTTTCGGAGACGATCCCCGGTTGTACCGCGAGCCACCGAATGACCTCGGCACAGATGACGGCCTTGATGCCGGGCGTCTCTCGGAACCCGGAGCCGCAGTAGTCGGCCACGAGGGCGGAGGCGTCCTCGATGAACGCCTCCACTCTCGGTCTTTCGACATCCTCGATCTTGCGCCCGAGGCGAACTTCGATGTCCGATGTCGCAATGCTCATTTCTCACACTCCAACTTCGGGCACAAAAAAAGGAGGCTTGTTACTTCGATGCGGTCTGAACCGCGACGGTGCGGTTCTTCTCCATCGCGATCGTGTTGTGATCCTGGATCGCCTTCTCGACGCCGGTCGCGACAAGCAGCTGCTCGGGGCGGATGACCTTGGCGTCGTAGATGACGCGGGACTTGATGGCGTCGGTGAAAGACTTCTCGGGCTTGTACGCCTCCATCTGCGCGAAGGGGATCACGAGCGAGGTCGCGGAGGTCGAACCCATGAACATGTCGATGCCCTTGAACTCGTCGTGGCGACGGCCCTTGACCAGCTTGCCGGCCTCGGCCCGAGCGGCGCCCAGCGTGTTCGAGACGCGGACCGGGATGCCCAGGATGGTGCCGAGAACGCCGGACGGCATGACCGCACCGCCGCCGAAGTGACTGGCGTCGATGAACTTAGGGTCACGCAGGAGCAGGCTCCGCAGGCGCGGAGAGATGAAGAGGTACCGCGAGTCAGGGGCGTTCTTGAGGTCCAGGTTCTCAAGCATCGCGACCACGTAGTCATAGACGCCGATGACCTCGGACTCCAGAGCAGTGGGGGCTACCGTGTCGATCTTGCCGTGCAGTGCAGGCAGGGTAGACACGTCACTGGGCATGGTCTCGGTGCCGTTGAGGTCCTTGCCGGCGACGGCCGCGGTCAGGGTCTGGGCCAGCATCCGGTCAATGGACACGGCCGCCTGGCGGCCTCGCTGCCGGACCAGCTCCGACATGAGGTCGATGCCGCTCTTGGTCTGGAGCTGGTGAAGGGCGTCGATCTCGATGTGGAACGAGGACCCCTTCCCTACGGTCATCGGAATGTACTCAAGGGCCGCATGGTCCTTGTCGCCGATCTCGCCGTAAGCCTTGATCAGACCACGATCCTCCACCGTGTCGATGAAGTGCGGAATGCGAATACGGTCGCCCTCGCGCCGGAACTCGCCCTCGTAGTTCCGGTTGGTGATCTCCGCAGAACCGAGAATGAGATTGTCCTCAAGGTCCTGGAGGAGCTGAGCAGTCCAAAGCTCCGGGACAAAGACGCCCTTACCCTTGAGGGTCGGGTCCTGCCCGGCAGGGCCGCCAGTCAGAAGGCCCGAAGCGGCCTGCGTGGTGAAGTCATTACCAGCCATATAGTTTCCTTAGTGAGATCGTAGATCCGCCCTTGTCTCACACTCCAACTTGGAGGCCAAAAAAAGGGAGTCTACTTAGATTTCGCCTCGCATAAGGGCGTCACACTTGCCCGCCTTGCGGGCTTCGTTGATCTCCCTCGGAGACATGCGGGAAAGGTCCTCACGAGTGAGCTGGCCGGCAGCCGGGCTCCCCTGACGACCGAGGCCGAGATTCTGTGCATACGTCGGCTCAGAACCCGGCTTAGGGAGGGACGAGACGAAAGCCTCGATACGAGCAGAGTCTGGGTTGCCGTCCTCACCGAGGAAGGAGTTCAGGTTCAGGTACTCGGCACCAGGAATAGTCACGCCGGCCGCAGAGGAAGCGGCACGAAGCTCGGCATCAACTAGCCGAGTTCCGACCTCGGAGAGGGCCGCATTCCGCGCCTCCACCTTGGCGGCCTCGATAGCCTTCTCGGTGTCGGTCATCTGCCCCTGCCGAAAGCCTTCAAGCTCCTGTGAGGCCGACTTGAAGCGCTCCTCGTTCTTGCGAGAAAGCGACTTCCACTTGTCGATCTCTGCCTGAAGGGCGGTCACGTCTGGCGTGACACCCTCGGTGCCCGACTGGTTGCCTTCGGCGGGGGTGCTCTGGTTCTCGTCCATGTGAATCATCCATTTCGGATCGCATGAGAGGGTTCCCGTTTCGGGAACCATGGGGAAAACGTTTCTGCTACTTCTCGAACCGCTGCCGATTGGCATTGCCCGAGTTGCCCGGCGGAGGCTTCACCGCATCCTTCTTGGCCTTCGCTGCGGTCATGGCCGACTGGTCGTCGGCGCCCTGCTGAGCGAGGGCAAGCTCCTGCTTCTGGGCCTCGGTCTGATACTTGTCGGCGCGCTCCATTTCGGTGCGAGCCTCCTCTTCAAGGAGCTGATCGAAGCGAGCGATCTGCGAAGGTGTGTACCCGGCGTCCTGCCAGAGCTGCTGCTTCGGAACGTTGAGCTGCTGGAGCTTCAACAGGGCATCAATGTGTTGCGCTTCCGTACGATTCTCCGGATCGCGCCAGATGACCTCTGCGGCCTCGTACTCCTCCTGGAGCTGACCGCCATTTTCGACAGCGATAGCGAGCCGAATGACCCGCTCCCAAGATTCTCCAAAGTGGAGCATTCGTTCCCGTGTCTTAGAAACCAATCCGGCCTCCGCCGAAGTGATCGCGTCGCCACTCGGAGGCTGACCGCCCTTGAGCATGTAATGGAAGGGGACCCTCGCGATACTGGCCATGTGCATGGTCAGCATGTCCACAAGATCGACATAATTCGAGAGATTCGCGGCCTCGAACTGGCCGAACGTTGCAGCCGGGTCTTCGGCCTGGAGGAGCTTGTCTACAGCGACCTTGAACGGCTCAATCGGATTGCCGTTCTCATCCTCCTGAATCTCCAAACCTGTGACATACCTTTGCGGCCACGCCGCATACTCACTTGCCACGAGAGAATCCGCGACCGTCTTATTGATCGCGTCCTGGATGGGGATCACAGTGGCGAGGTCGGACATCGGGTCACCGACGAGCCGAGTCCGATTCTGGATCGGTACGACAGGCACCACGCCCAACGGATTCCGCTGGGCCGGCCCGTCGATCGTGTAGCCGCCGATCTTCCAGTTTCCGACGTAGACGGCGTCGGCCATCCACAACGTACAGAACTGCCGTCCCCAGTCATCCACGTAGAACTTCGCCGCGGCCTCGATCTCATGACGAGATCCGGGCTTGTACTGCACCACCACATGTTCGGCAGACTCCACGGAGATGACGGCCTTCCCGTCCTCGGAGCCCCATACGACGGCGTACGCCGCACCCTGGATCATCGCATCCAAGTGAGCCGAGTTGGATTCCGAATCCATCCGGTTCCGCTGCCAGATCTCACGAGCAAGCTCGTCTTCGGTTGGTTCCTTCGAGAGACGGAATCCGTCGATGAACATGCGCTCGTTCACCGAGTCGATGATCAACCCGCAGAAGTTGTCGTTCCATCGATCGAAGACGTGGGCAAACTCTGTTCGATATTTCGACTGGGAGAACAGCATCTTCTGGTGCTTGCCGTCGTAGTACTCACCGAAGCGCTTGTATCGACCAGACCGGGAAGCGAGCTTCGAAGACAGATAGTCCATCCACATCTGCGGAGTGGACGGAGGCGACATGACGCCTTCCTGGCCTATCGCCTTATCCAGAGCAGCAACCATCAAAGCCCCTTTCGAGCGGGGCTCAGAAACCGACTACTCGCCTCCGTTTGATCTGGAGGCGTCCATCCGCAATCGCGTCAGCGCGTGCTTCAAGTGCAAGTACGGCAGCCACCGCGAGGTCAATCTTTCGTTTGGATCGTGGCGAGTCCTTAGTGATGAGATCGCCTTGAGGAACTTCCTTGACAACGGCGTTCATGACGTGGCGAGTCAGCTCGGCGTCACCGACGTGGGAGAGATCCCCAACGAGCACGGCCGTGCGGAATCTCTCCACGGCCTGAACCATTCGAGTTGGTTTGTTCGTCCAGTACTCGAATACGTAGTCATCGCCCCATTCGACCGCCCAGCGGCCGATGTTCTCTTGCCACCACGGGGGATCGGCGTACATCCATTCCACGCGGTATGTTTCGAAAGCTCGCTTCACTGCGGCCTCGACGCTCAAAACATCGACTTCCCAGTCATCACGAGCATGCTCGGGACGCAGCCACTTGCCGAGAACGAAGAGCTTGGCATCACGCAATCTGATGCCCACCAAAGCTGTGCCGTCTCCTCGGACGCTGCCATCGAATCCGATTGCGATCTGTTCGCCGGGCTTGATCGGGTCGTCCGCCGGGTCGGTCTCGCAGGCGTCCCACTCGGCCTTGCTCATCCAACCGTCGCTGGATTCAGCGATCTGGTTGAAGAAGAACCGGCAGTACGTTGAATCCGGAGTCGTGCGGTCGTACAGGATGGTCTTGGTCAGGCCGTCGATGTCCGCCCAGTGAGCGTCGCCGTACGCCTCGATGAGCGCGGCCCGGACCTTCGCCTCGTCCCGGATGTCCTCGACCTCGATCGAACCCTCAAGGCAGTCATAGAGCCAGTAGCCCTGAGCCACCATGTCCGATTCGAAAATGATCTGAGCGACAGAGTCTTCGTTGGGATTGAAGGCGTTTGTGGTGGTCACCCACCGGGAGCCGGCCTTCGTCGTCTTCTCGACGTTGCGCTTCAATACCTGATAGAAGTCAGGTCCGCCATTCGAGCCCACCCAGTGGTGGACCTCGTCCATGACAATGAATCAGTCATCATCCGGGCCCCAGCAGATAATCTGCCGGGGCCCGGACAAAGGTTGGGCGATTCCCCTCGTTGGTACGACCGCTAGTCGCCTTCGGAGAGATCGAGCCGGGCTTACCTGACTTGAACTGGACCATGGACTTCGAGATCTCAAGGCCGTATTCCTTCTCGGCCGCAGACTCGGAGAGCATTCCACGGATCATGTCAAGTGTCTGCTGTGTCTGATCCAACGCAGTGGCGCCGAGCTGCACAACAGGAAGCGGGACCCGTTTGCCGACAGGCATTCCGTTCTCATCCCAGTGGGAGAACCGGCAAGGTCCAATGAATTCGACAATTGCCAACGCAGCCAACAGCGGAGTCTTTCCCCAGCCTTTTGCACGACGGAGGGTGCCGGCTGAGTACTTCCAAGATCCATCCGGATTGATGGCATAAAACCACAAGACGAACCTGAGCTGTTCAGGAGTGAACTTCCAGGGCTCGCCGGCGTCATCGCCGTCGGGCTGCACAATGTACTTCTGAGCCCAGCGAATAATGCCGTAGCCAAGCGTTTCGTTCGGAGCGGGAACACCCTTCGGGAGGTTGCCGGTCTGCATCGGCAACACCTCCTAGGTGTAGGGGAGAAGCGCTCTCAACCCTCGCTCAAGAGCCTGTAAAGCTCCGTATCGATGTCTGATTCAGAAGCGGGTTTGTCATCCTTCTCGGCCTCATCAGCCTGCTTGTCGAAGGACATTCGGAGCCTCGCTCTGTCCTCCGTTGTGGCACCCCATTTACCGACGCGCTGTCGGATCTCGCCGGCCAACTTGGTGTCGCCCTGGTAGAAGGCGTCCACCAACTTCGTGGTGACCTCCAGCTCGGACCAGTCAGTCTCCATCCAGTCCTCGGTCTGGGGAGCGTGACTCCACGTCTTCCAAAAGCGCTTGGCTGCGGTGGTCTCGATCCCGAGGGCCTTCGGCAGCTCCCTGCCAGCCCCGGCCTGCCCGGTGAGCTTCTTCTCCCCCAGGGCGTGAGAGGTGTTGCGACGGACGGCGTTGGGATTCGGGGCCGGCCCGCGTCGAGTCGCCATCACGAATCCCCCCTCGTGCTCTCCCAGGGGACGACCGAAGCGTTACGGACGATGGTCATGACCGCTTCGGGATCGCGGCGGTGCCGGACCAGGTCCCACCAGACCTGCTGAATCTCCTGGTAGCGCTTGCCTTCCAGGTGGCGGAGCATCAGATCGCCCCCCTCAGCACCTCGGGGGAGACGCCGTACAGCTCGCCAAGCTCCTCCAGCTCGACCACCGCGGACCTGTGCCAGTCGCGCTTCATAGCGGCCTTCGTCGGGCGCAGTTGGCGCTTGAGGTCTTGGACCTGGTCGTACTCGTCAGCCCAGGCAGCCCACTCGTCGGGGTCGCGCATCATCACTCCATGAATGAACTAACCGCCCTCAAGGACGGTCTTCGTAGTAGGTCTTGAGGGCGTGGCACGTGCCGCACAGCACCCACAAGTTGTCGAGATCCCAGGAGCCGCCACGGCTCACCGGGACGATGTGATCGACTTGCAGGTTCTCTCGGGTTCCGCACTTCTGACAGGTGAAGCGATCCCGCGTCAGAACTTTGGCTCTGCGTGACGACCAATCGCCGGGACGGCTGCGATTCCTAGCGGACTGCCTGTCCCAGCCCTTGCGGACGATCTTGTGTGATTCGCAGCGTCCGTTGAGGACAGTTACAGAGGTGCATCCGTTCACCAGGCAGATTGATTTGGCCCTGGGCATACGTACACCTCCATGAGATTGAATCCCGCCGTGAAGTCCTGTCCACCCGGGGTTTCCGCGGTGCGGATCGAATGTGTGTGATGCGCTGCTTCACGAGCGGGATAGTGAGTCGGCAGGGAATCGAACCCTGCTCTGCCCCCTCACCGGGGGAGTGCACGCCTACACCGCGACTCCAGCGAGGAGCTACCTCGCCTTCACCGGACATGGGTGATCAGCCCTGGCCGGTCGAATGAAGGCCCCGGAGGATTCTGATCTGGCTCCGGGGCCGTTGCCTTCCTGGACCTCTACTGGAATGAATCAACAGGAGATCAACAAGAAGGAATCAATCCATGACCGTCAAAAGAGGTCATGGAGTAGCTTTCTAATCTAGATTCAAACTTCTACAAGAATGTAGAAAGTTAAGAACTCTTAGCTCTTTAACTCTTCACTCTATGCGTCGGTGAGAGTGGGCCCAGTTCCTCTCGGTCACACTCCAAAGTGTGACCGAGGACATACGTGGTAGGGTTGGAGTGTGACATGCCCCTCAAGTTGGGGTGCGATACAACCTTGCGCTGGGTTCGAGTGTCTAGCGCTGGTACCGTGTGATCAAGAACTCCAGAGCCTCACGAGAGGGGATGACCCGGTGGAAAAGCGTCTGCCAGACTTCAACACCCTGGTCCGTCTGTCGCAGAGAGGGCTATCAGACGACGCTATCGGGAAGGAGTACGGCACCACCGGTCAGGCGGTGAACAAGGCTCTCGTCCTCGGTGGTTACCGCAGGACGACCACGGTCAAGCTCGTGAATGAACTGATCCCGTGGGATGTGAAGACGACCAAGGGTGTGGCCCAGGCCGGGGAGACCAGTCACCACAACACCTATCCG
This sequence comes from Streptomyces sp. NPDC005878, assembly GCF_040629815.1. Classification (NCBI taxonomy): domain Bacteria; kingdom Bacillati; phylum Actinomycetota; class Actinomycetes; order Kitasatosporales; family Streptomycetaceae; genus Streptomyces; species Streptomyces sp. NPDC005878. The sequence continues at coordinate 571,006 of NZ_JBEXWK010000001.1, read as the reverse complement.
TGCAAGCTCCTCCGTGCCTACATGCGCACCCGCTTGGGGGACGAGACGATCACCAAGGCCAACATCACGGACGCGGACCGCTTCGCGGGGCGGCTAAGGCGTGAGAACGTAGTCCTCGACTATGACCGCGAGAAGGGGTTCTCTTATGTGCCACGCACCCCGAAGGACGGCAACCTCGCCCTTCGGTGGCCGGCTGACGTGCCGCTGCCGGAGGACGAGACGCACCTCCGTGCCGTCAGCCTGGACGACCTCGGCTGAGCAAAGGTCACGGGACGCAAAAAGGCCCCCCGCGCTTGATGAAGCGCAGGGGGCCTAGTTGTGTGCTCAGGCAGCGAAAGAGGAGATGACGGTCCGCTCGCGCTCGGAGAAGCGGCGAGGCCGGTTAGCGGTCGAGTCGTAGCCGACCAGCACTGAGCGAGAAGAGACGTAGACGTCCTGGCCGTCCTTGATCTCACAGCAGATCGTGAAGGAGACGCCCTTCACGTCCTCGACCCACGCCTCTACCGTGACTGGCTCGTCCCGGTACACAAGGGGGCGAACGAACTTAAGTGTTTGCTCGTGGACAACGAAGTTCGAGGCGAGACGTTCAGCCGGGTCGTTCGGAACGAGGTCCGAGAACATCCGGAAGCGGGTGTCTTCCAGGTAGGTCGCGTAGACGGCATTGTTCATGTGGCCGTTAGCATCCATGTCGGCCCACCGCAGTGGACACAAGTGTGTGTAGCGAGGCACTACTGTCCTTCAGTCGTTCCGAGAATTTCGAAGTCGTCCATGCCGTCTCCCCACGTGAGGAACACAAGCCGAAGGCCCGGGAACTTGGCAGGCGTGCACACCTGGCTGATCACATCAGTGGGCTTGTTGTCGTTGTACGGGACGCGAACGCGAAAATGATGACCATCCCGGTTGGAGACGACCGTGGTCTCTTCCTCCCAGAAGCCACTGATCAGTGGGTCCTCCAGGGCAGCGAGCAGGATACGCGCAATGGCGGTGTCGGTTCCGCGGCGGGCAATCTCCAGGCGAATCATGCCGAGATAGACCCGACAGTGCTTCTCCCAGCTCTCAAGCTGCACCCGAGCATCGGGGTAGAGGAGCGTCCAGCGCATGAGGTTGGCATTCGGTTCTGCGACCCACGGGAACCACTTTCCCATGGCCTCATTGAACGCCACGATTCCCCAGTCCTCGTCGGAGACGTAGGCGGGTCGCCGGCCTTGCTGGTCAAGTACCCAAGAGATGGGCAGCAGTTCGGGATCATCCCGATGCGAAGTAACGCCGATGGGCGATGGGACCCCCATCGTCATCAGGAACAGCGTCATCCGTTCCGAGTGATCAAGTCCCAGGCAGTCTGCGATGCGTTGGAGAACATCCGCATCGTACTTGACGGGCAAGCCTGACTCGAACATCCGATACCACTTGTCGCTCTTACCGCTTGCCTGCTGGACCTTGGCCTGGGGGAGCGGGCCATTCAGCCCCAGCTCTTGCCCTCGTGCCGCACGCCACGACTTGAGGTATCGCGTCAGATTGGATGCTGCCACGAGATCTGACACGTCATAGCGGGAGACCTGACCCTCGTTCACCCGGCACCTTCCCTTCGTTTGCTTAGCGGAACCATAACGGCTGCTACCTACATTGACGCGCGCAATCGAACGCACGTTCAGGGACTTTAGTCCCTAGCGTGGGGGACTAAAGACCCGTCCCTACTTACCGGTAAGAAAGTACCGGCGAAATCTTGCTATACCTGCCCATGTCTGAGTGACAAGATCGATGTCCGCAGAAGCAGGCATCACGCCAGGCGGGGGAGCTTGGGTTGCGGAGCCCCCCGTCATTGAGCATGCGCATGACAAAGGGGATGAACGAGGGTGGCCGTAGTGGGGGTCAAAGCAGGCGCGGGCGCGGCGAGCGCCCGGGGGCTTGTGGGGGATGGGATTCGGTCAGTGGCCACAGTTGGCGACAGCGAAGTGTGGCGAGCGTCGCAGTTGGAGTGTGAGAGTTTGCCTCACTCGTCCGGTAGGGTCATTCAAGGTACGAGTGGCACGACCGAAAGAGTTGGAATCGTGTTGTTTGAAGCCTTCAAGGATCTGGTCGTCAATGAGCGTGCAAGCGAGATTCTGAAGGCGGCAGTTCCCGGATCGAAGTGCATCAGGCGCGTCGTCACGGGGGCCATGTCGATCGCTGTCATCCCCAGCGAGGGGAAAGGTTTCTACACCCACATCGTGATCGGAAACACCATGGCAGAAGAAGAAGTCGAATCCCTCAAGGACTTGGAGAAAGAGATGGGCTACGAGTTGGCTGACGGATCGATCGTCTTCCATGACTGGATCGAGGAGCCCCACCCGCACATGGACGGGTCCACCGGGTTTGTTCAGGTAGAGATCTACTCGGAGGGTGTCACGGCATGAGTGACAGTGATCACTACAGCCGCTGGGCCACGATGCCCCGATCGGTTTCCCAGGTCACCGAGTTCGAGGACTGCCCCTATAAGGCGTTCCTCAAGCGCGTGAAGCGAGTCGTGCCCAGGCCGGCCGCCTGGTCCACCCACGGAACTGCCTTCCACAGCGCAGCCGAAGCCTTCGAGAAGTCCGGCCGCGCCATGACAGCCGAGCAGGCCGTAGAGGTTTTCCAGGACGAGTACAGCAAGGGCATCAACCGCGACCTGGGCGAGGTCAACGACCCCGATCAGTGGATGCGGGCCAACCGCGGAGATGGGGCCGACGACATCGAGGAGCGGTTCCATAAGGGCACTGAACAGACGCGACGGTACGTCGAGTACGTACAGGACCAGGCCCCCGTCCTGTGGTACGTGGACGGCCAGCCTGCAATCGAGCTGTACTTCATGGCCGACTTCGGAGGCGTGAAGGTGCGCGGTTACATCGACCAGGTCCTCAAGAACAAGGACGACACCAACCGGGTCCGCGACCTCAAGACGGGCAGCACCAAGAGCAAGTTCCAGCTCTGGGTGTACGAGATGGCACTCAACCAGCTCTACCCCGACCAGGAGACCACCAACGGCGACTGGTACCTGGCCAAGGAGCACCGACCTACCCGGCCGGTCAAGCTGGGCGACGCCAACCAGGACGAGATCACTCAGCGGATCGTAAGCATGGACGAGGCCGTGAAGGGCGGCGACTTCCCCGCCCGTCCAGGCTTCCTCTGTCGCTTCTGTGATGTGTCCTACGCGTGCCCTTTTTTTCGCTCGTGAAGTTGGAGTGTGAGAGTTGTTCAGTCTCAATCAGTCCGTACGAATGCGGGGCGCGGCCGGCGAGCCCATTCCCAGCCCGTTCAGGGGCCTCCGCAAGCTCGATGTGGAGTTCAGGCGAGGAGACTTCTCCGTCGTCTGCGCTGGGGGTGGCACGGGCAAGTCGCTGACAGCCCTCTGGCTGGCCGTGTCATCCAACGTGCCCACCCTGTACTTCTCGGCCGACAGCACCGCTGCCACACAGCTCAGCCGAGCCACGGCCATGATCACCGGGGACTCCGCCAAGGACATCAAGAAGAAGCTCGTCTCCGAAAGCGACGACTTCGAGGAGTACACCGATGCCCTCATGAAGCGCTGGTGGCTCCGCTTCAACTACTCGGCCCGCCCGAACCCGAAAGAGATCGAAACGCACCTTGAGTGCTACCGAGAGGTGTTCGGGATCTACCCTCATCTGGTGGTGATCGACAACATCACCAACGTTGACGGGGGAGGCGCCGGCACCGCCGAGGAATACACCTTCGGCCTGGAAGGGTTGTGCGATTACTTCAACGAGATGGCGCGGGAGACTCATGCTCACGTTATGGCCATGCATCACGTGGTCGGTGAGTTCTCGTCGGGGAACAAGCCCATCCCTCTCTCGGGTATGAAGGGCAAGATTGGGCGCGTTCCGAGCCTCGTTCTGACCATCCACGCCGAAGTGGATGGAATGGACGGGAGGACGCTGCACATCAGCCCCGTCAAGAATCGTGAGGGCTTCACGGACCCGAGCGGAGAAACGTACTCCTCCTATGAAGTCAACACATCCAACCTCCACATCACCGACGTAGAAGAAGAAGTGTTCTGAATCACGTCGATTCAATTTGGTCCCCAAGTTGGAGTGTGAGACTATAGAGGCAGAAGGGGGGAGGGTTGAACCCTCCAAAGAAGGGGTTCCGGAAGTGCACCAAGTGCCAGAGGAACCGCGCAGAGAAGTTCTACACATCCACTCGTGGTCGGGTGTGTGCCTCCTGTCGGAAGAAGACCAGGAGCGCGAGTTCGCACGAGACGCGAGTGCAATTGACCTATGGGCTCGGGCCAGGCGAGTACAGCGAACTCTTCCGTCAACAGGACGGAAAGTGCGCCATCTGCCGGCAACCCCGACAGCAACGACTGAGCGTCGATCACGACCACAAGACTGGCCTCTGTCGGGGCCTGCTATGCCGCCGCTGCAACAACCATCTGTTGGCGAAGGGTGCGAGGGACAATCCGACCATCCTCCGCAGTGCGGCTGACTATCTAGAGAACCCCCCAGCGATCCGAATCCTGGGCAAGCGGTACCACCGAGAGGACGGCAAGAAGTGATCACCCATGACGGCGGCCAGATCTACGTCACCCTGACCCGTAAGACCGGCCTGGCTAAGCTCCTCCGCCTCCTGGAGGCCGAGGCCGCCTTGGGTCTGCACGAGACGGCCAACGTGACGTACAAGAACCGCCGGGGCACTTACCGGAGGGCCATGCCCGTGACCGAGCTGGCCGAGCTGGTCAAGATCGAGGAGGGCAACCGTCGGAACCTCCTTCTTGAGGCGGCGCTCAAGGTTGGAGTGTGAGATGTCGAAGCCGGACATCACCGAGGTTTTCCGGCACTACTACCCCGAGGTGGGGCTGACGGCGCGGGACGGCTGGCAGAAGATCCACTGCCCCGAACACGTCGAGTCCAACCCGAGTGCGTCAGTTAGTTCATTCAAGAACCGGTGGACGTGCTTCGCCTGCGACATCCACGAGGACTCGTGGGACCTGATCATGAGGAAGGAAAACTGTGGTTTCCGCGCTGCTCAATCGTTCGCCGAAGGCCGCTTCTCTGGTGGAGGTAGCCCAGGGGTACAGCCTGGACTTCCGGGGGAGCCCCGCGGAGGAGTACATCAAGCACCGCGGTTTGGACGGCTTGGCGACTCGTCTGGGGCTGGGGTACGTCGCTTCCCCCGCTACGGGACATGAGAAGCACCTAGGCCGCCTCGCCATCCCCTACCTTCGGCCAGCGGCGGGTGAATACGCCGTAGCGACCGTGCGCTTCAGGTGCATCAACGAGGCGTGCGTCAAGAATCCGGACGGGGCCTGGCGCGAGGACGAGTGGCACGAAGGCCACGGCAAGTACCAAAGTCTTACCGGCTCCAGGCCCATGCTGTACAACACCCAGGCCCTCATCACGGCCTCGCCCTACGTCGGCCTGAGTGAGGGGGAGTTCGACGCTGCGAGTGCCGAGCTGGCCGGCATCCCCACCGTAGGTGTCCCCGGAGTCTCCGCCTGGCGTGATCACTTCGACCCGGCCTTCCTCGGGTTCGAGGCCGTGTTCGCCTTCACCGACGGCGACGGACCCGGCGAGCAATTCGTAGAGAAGCTGGCAGAGCGCCTGCCCAACGTCGTGCCAATCGGCTTCGGCAAGAAATGCGACGTGAACAAGTTCGTGAACGACAACGGCCCCAAAGCCCTCAGAGAGAAGTGCGGAATCGCATGACAAGTCAGGTTCCGAAGTTGGAGTGTGAGGCAGACTTGGTGAACAGCCCAAGTCACTACACACAAGGACAGTTCGAGGTCATCGAGATCATCGAGGACTCCCTGACCGAGGAGGCGTTCCTCGGATACCTCCTCGGAAATGCGACCAAGTACCTCCTCCGATGCCAACACAAGCACGAGGACGGCGGGGTTCAGGACCTCAAGAAACTCGTCTGGTACGCCAACAAGTACATCGAGAAGCGAAGCAGTGTTACGTGAAAGATACCTGGAAGTCGGCGCAGGGGTTTCCCGAGACGCTGAATAGAGGGCGAGTCGTCGCGGTCGTGGGGTGCCCCACCTGTAAGGCCACGCGGGGCGAGCAATGCAAGCGAGTGACCTCAGAGGAACGCACCCGAGCCCACTATCTCAGATGGGTCGCTGCTCACAAGTTTCTAACCAAAATCAACGGTTACAAGGGTGGAAGTGCATGAAGGATCAGATCGTAGTCGTCTGCCCGGACTCACAGAATCCGAAGCACGACCCACAGGCTTTGAAGCAGGTTGTTGACTTCATTTCCGACATCCAGCCTGACGGCGTGATTCACATCGGTGACGCGCTCGACTTCGAAGGGCCGGCCCGCTGGACCAAGGACACCCGCAAGGAATACGCGGGCAACGTCGAGCAAGAAGCCGAAGACTTCATCAAGGAGTTCATAGATCCCGTCCGTGAGGTGCACGATGGATTCTTCGGAATCCATGAGGGCAACCACGACCTTCGCCCCCGTCAGTACCTGGAGAAGTACGCCCCGGCCCTAGCCGACTCCAAGTTCTTCCACCTGGAGAACCTGTGCCGGTTCGAGGACTTCGGCGTGAAGCGACTCCCCGACTTCTATGAGGTCTTCCCGAACGTCGTCACTACTCACGGCCACCTCGGACGTATCCGGCTCACGCAGGTCGCCGGCATGACCGCACTCAACGCGGCGAAGCGCTTCACGAAGTCGATCGTCATGGGACACACCCACCGAGCCGCGGCGATCCCACACACACTCGGAATCGGAGAGCCCCAGACCATCTGGGGAGTGGAGGTCGGCCACGTCATGGACGAGTCCTGCGCGGACTACCTCAAGGGCACACCAGGGGACTGGCAAAAGGCATTCGGTGTCCTCCAGTACAGCAAGAGCGGCCACTTCAAGCCCGAAGTGGTCTACATGAACCGGGCCAACGAATTCGACTTCGGCGGTTACCGATACTCGCCGGGGGCGGCAGCATGAACAAGGACGAGATGGACTGGGGTTACCTCGCGAATCTGGCGGGCCGAATCGCCTACGCCATTGCCGAGCGCTGGCAGATCGTTGAGCCCGACGACGTGAAGCAGGAAATCATGATGCACGCGCTAAACGAGCGCCACATCATCGCGGAGCATTACACCGACGAGGACTTCCTTCGCAAGATTTTCTGGAAGGCCGGCCAGCGATACGCGGCCAGGGAACGGAACTATCGAGACCTCATGGACGGCGAGTACTACTACACCCCGGACGACGCCAAGACGGCGTTGAGGACGTTCCTCTACACCGATGAGGAGTTCGGTGAGCTGATCGGGAAGAAAGACGACCTAACTTCTTGCAAGGTGACCGACAACCTGTTCGTGGCGCGTCAGGACGCCAAGGCCGGACTGAAGAAGGTCAACGAGCGATACCGCAAGCTCCTCCTCAAGCGCTTCGTCTACGGCCTGTCTATGGAGAACCACGCCGATGAGATCGCACTCTCCCGAGCCGTGGTCGCTCTCTCCTACGAGATGAACCGAAACCTGCGACGAGAGGCCCAGATCGCATGATCGAGACCCGCCACCAATACCACCGAGAAGACGTAGCAATTGAGGTGGTCTACGACAGCGGCGTAACCACTTCCGTCTACCTCGGAATCCACACCAAGGGCGAGTCCTTCGAAGTCAACATCGACCGCCAGGACTACCCCGCTCTGCTTGACATGCTCAACGACGCATTCAAGACCAACCCCTAGGAGCCCACTTGTTCAAGACCGAAACCGCAGAGACCGTCTACCGGCGAACCTACTCCCGCAAGAAGCCCAACGGCGAGATGGAAACCTGGCCCGAGACCGTACAGCGAGTCGTAGACGGCAACCTCGCCCTGGTCCAGGACCGCTACATCGAGGAGGACGAGCGAGAGCGGCTTACCTACCTCATCGAGAACTTCCGCTTCCTGCCCGCAGGCCGGCACCTCAAGAGTTCGGGCGTCAACGACTTTGCGCTGAACAACTGCTGGGCCGCCGGATGGACAGCTGACAAGCCGGAGGAGCACTTCACCTTCGCGCTCCTGCGCCTGGCCGAAGGCGGCGGAGTCGGCTCCAACTACAGCTCCCGCTACCTCCACGACTTCCCCGTCATCCAGAACCGCGTGCGCGTGCACATCGTCTGCGACCCGCAGCACCCGGACTACGCGGATCTGGCCCAGGCCGGGCTGATCAGCACCGAGTACGACTACGAGTGGGCCGGGGCCTACTCCACGGAAGACAGCCGCGAAGGATGGGCTGGCGCCCTGGGCGACCTCATCCGAACCGCCCACGACCCCACCACCAAGCACGAGAACCGGGTCTACGACGTGAGCCGCGTCCGGGCCAAGGGGGCTCCCCTGCGGAGCTTCGGTGGTACGGCGTCCGGGCCAGAGCCTTTCGCGCGCATGATGATCGAGGTCGGCAAGGTCCTCACGGACGCTGCCGGTTGGCCAATGACCGGCATGGACGCCATGGCCATTGACCATCAGATCGCAATGGCGATCGTGGCCGGCGGTGTCCGCAGGTCGGCTCGAATGAGCATCATGCACTGGAATGACTCACTGATCGAGGAGTTCTTGAAGTGCAAGAGCAGCGACCAGACCGCGATGTGGACGACGAACATTTCGGTAGAGATCGATGACTCGTTCATCCGGGCACTGCACGACGAGAACCCCCATGCGCGGAGCGTCATGCTGAGGCTTGCGGAGGGTGCCCTTGGCTCAGGCGAGCCCGGCTTCTGGAACAGCTCCCTGACTGCTGTCGGGGAGGTGGACGGGACCTTCACCACGAACCCTTGCGGCGAGGCCACGTTGACCCCCTGGGAGCCGTGCAATCTGGGGTCGTTGAACCTCGGCCAGTTCGTGACCGACGGGGAGCCTGACTTCGAGGGCCTGGAGGAGGCACACCGCCTGGCTACCCGGTACCTGATCAGGGCGACGTTCGCCAAGGTCGCTGACCCGAAGTCGTACGAAGCCATCCAGAAGTACCGGCGCATCGGGCTAGGCCACCTGGGCTTCGCTGACTACCTGGTGAAGCAGGGCATCAAGTACAGCCGGGCCCCGTACAACCACGAGGTTCGGTTCGCCCTCAAGCACCTCGCAGAGGTCGTGGACCAGGCCGCCGCGGAGTACGCCAACGAGCTGCGCATCCCCACCCCCGTCAAGAAGCGCGTCATCGCCCCGACTGGCACCACGAGCAAGCTCGCCTCCGCATCCGGCGAGGGCATCCACGCTCCCTTCGCGGGCCACTTCATGAGGCGAATCCGCTTCTCCAACATCGAACCCACCGAGGCGGCACAGATCGAGGAGTACCAGAGGAAGGGCTACTACACCGAGCCATGTATCTATGCAACCAACACGACCGTGGTCGAGATCCCCACTACTGACCCTCTGCTCGTAGAGCATCCGGACAAGGCCGAGTTCTTCGAGCACGCAGGAGAACTGACCCTTGAGCAGATGCTCTCAGTGCAGCAGCTCTATCAGGACCTCTGGGCCGACCAGGCGGTGTCTTATACGGCGTCGGTCAATCCCGAGAAGTACACCCTTCAGGATGTCCATGACGTGCTGGAGAGCTTCCTGCCGGCCCTCAAGGGAAGCACCATCTTTCCCGAGCTGAGCCGAGACCAGGCCCCCTACGAACGACTCAGCGAAGCGGCCTACCTTGACGCAATCGCGTTTATTGGTGAAAGCGCGACCGACACGGGATATGACGAGGTTTGCGCCTCCGGGGCCTGTCCGATCTAGTGACCCTATTCACAGCTCCAGAAGTTGGAGTGTGACACTCTTCGTGAGAGGATAAAGACATGAACGAGAGCCCCTTCGGAAACTCTTCTCCGTGGGATGAGCCCGCGGAAACCCCCACTGCCGAAATCGTCAAGGAGTCGCCTGTGACTGCTGCCACCACCGCCACCACCGCCCATACGCAGGAAGGTGTGACCCTCTCCTTCAGGGGGGGTACCGGGTATGACGCCTCACTCCTGGTCCTCCGGGCCGGCACCATCACTGAGATGGACAAGGTGCTAGAGGAGGAGGGGCCGCAGCTCGCTTCGCTCATGAAGCGGGCGGCCAAGATCCAGGCGTTCAATACCGAACTGAACGGTAGCGAGAAGGGTGCCAAGGCGCCTTCGGGTAACTCTGGCGGCCCGAAGAACACCTTCTCTGGTGGCAAGGTTCAGCAGTCCAGCGATCCGGGCCCCGGTCCGAACTGCCACTGCGGCACCCCCTCCGCTTACACCCAGTGGGGCAAGAACAAGTTCGACAAGCCCTACCGCGCATTCAAGTGCGCCGAGAAGGTTCGCGACTTCCGCAGCAACGACGGCTGTGACTTCATCGAGTGGTACAACGGTAAGTAAATTCAGCACTTCAAGTTGGAGTGTGACACTTGGGGGCCGGGCGCATTCCCGGCCCCCGGCGCACAGGGAGAACAGTGCCCACCACGGAATATGACCTCTGGGCAGAAAGCCTTGAGCCCTGTTACGAATGCGGCGCAGACTGCGCCCCGGAAGATTTGACTTCCGTAGACATTGACGGCTGCGAAGAACTGGCCTGCTACGGATGTGCCCCGCAATACGAAGAGGTCAACTGTGACTGAGATCCGCTTCCGCTCTGACATTGGTGTCGAGCTGGTTGGCCACATGGGCGGAGACCACAGCATCGTACGAGCCGCGCGCGTCTCCTCTGGAGCGGCCGGCAGCCCAGAGAAGGACCGGGGACTCCTCAACATGCTGGCCCGAGACCGGCACGGCAGCCCGTTTGAGAGCGTCATCCTTCAGTTCAAAGTCGATGTCCCGATCTTTGTAGCGCGTGAATGGTTCCGACACCGGGTCAGTTCATTCAACGAAACCTCGGGACGCTACAAGGTGTTGGAGCCCGAGTTCTACGTCCCTCACGGGGGCCGACCTCTCCAGCAGATAGGGAAGCCCGGCGCATACATCTTCGAGGAGGGCACGTACGAGCAGAAAATTCAGGTCAAGGCCGCACACGAGCGCATAGCGCGCTGGGCCTGGGACGAGTACACGTCGATGCTCGAAGGCGGCATCGCCCGCGAGGTCGCCCGAGACGTTCTTCCACTCTCGACCTACACCTCCTTCTTCTGGACCGTGAACCTCCGGTCCGCCATGAACTTCCTGAGCCTGCGATGGGCCCACGAGAAGTCCGCCTTCCCTACCTTCCCCCTGTACGAGATTCAGGAGGGCGCAATGAAGGTCGAGGAACACGCCCAGACGGTTGCTCCTATCGCCATGGAGATGTTCAACGCGCACGGGCGAGTCACCCCCTAATCAACTCCTGGCTTGAAGACATAGACGACTGCCTCTCTGCGGCAACCGGCACTGCACCAACGATGAAGACGAGGACTGAATGAACTACTCCCGTGAATACGGCGAGAACCGTCTGATGGACCTTCGAAATGTTCCGGTTCACAAGGTCACCGTTGAAGTCAAGGACGAAAACACCGCGCTGGTCGAATCCCTTCGGAAGGACCTGGGTGACCTGGCTAAGAAGCTGCGAGACGCCGAGGACTCCAAGAAGTACTGGACTCAGTGCTTCGACGGAGAGCGGGCGACGGTCCGCAGTCTCCAGGCCAAGCTGAGCAAGGCCGAGGAGGAAGCCGGCCTCTACCGGCGGCAGGCGCGGTCGTGGGAAGGCCAGGCGAGCAGCGGTCACCGGTACGTGCAGCTCGTCAAGCACCTCACCGAGCGAAAGAACATCATCGAGGCCGCCATGCTGCGGGCCGAGGAGCGCAAGGACTTCCGGCAGGCACAGACCTACAAGGACCGCCTTGCCGAGATCCGCCTGAACCTGGAGGCGGCCGGTGTTCGATAACTGGGACGAAATCCCGCTTCACGTTTACGCCCACAACAACATGACCATTGAGCGGCGAATCGGGCCGGACAGCGAGGAACCCGAATTCCCGGCAACCCTGGAAGGTACTTACTGACATGCCGTTCTTCACCTTCGGCCAGAACAATTCCGGCGGGGGTTTCGACTACGACGAACAGAGCGGCATCAGCCACTTCGTCGTTGTGGAAGCGGACTCCGCGAAGGAGGCCGTAGCGCGCGCCGGGGACATCGGTCTCTATTTCGATGGCTACCGCGACTGCTCATGTTGCGGCAACCGGTGGTCGGACTACATGGACGACGAAGACGGCACCGCAGCCCCGGAGATCTATGGCAGGCCGGCAGATGAGTACTTCGAGAACGGTGCCCCGATGAAGTGGATCGTCGGATACGAGGGTTTCATCCACTACAAGGACGGGGTGACGGTAGGCATCCTCAAGGAGGACCCCCATGCCTGACTTTCCCGAGTTCATCGTCTACTCGGCCCGATGGGGATCGAACAACGGTTCCGAGTTCCGATTCGCCCAGAACGAGAAACACCTGAAGAACATCCTCCGCGGCCTCTTCGCCCGGTACGGAGCTGACCTTGATGTCGGCGTGTTCCTCGTCGGAGAGCGTTTCGACGTGACTCGCCGCTACGTACTCCCGAGGGAGTCCGAGCAGAGCACAGAGCCGCCTTTCTGAGCGGCACAAGTTGGAGTGTGAGACATGGGAGATGTTAATTGAAGATCATCAACTACAAGATCAAAACCGATCTGGTGCGGATCAACGTTGTAGAAGATGAATCTGATCTCCCGGAGTTTCACCGCTTTGTCGAGGCCAACCACAACGCTCTCGGATTCGACACCGAGACTGACGGTCTCTCCTGGTGGGAGGACGGCTTCCGTATTCGACTCGCTCAATTCGGCAACGAGTACGAGAGCTACGTCCTGCCCACCGAGAGAGGTGGCCAGTTCCGAGAGGACGCCATCAAGGCCGTTGGGTGGGTCAGGAAGCTCATCATGCAGAACGGGACGTACGACATCCTCTGCATGGACAAGGTGTGGGGAATCAAGGCCGAAACGGTCTTCCCCCGCCTCTTGGACAGCCGCATTATCGCCCACCTCGTGGACAGCCGGGGCCGGAAAGACGGCGGCGTAGGTCATTCGCTCGAAGAACTCACCCGCCACTACCTCTCAGCAGCAGTGGCCGATGAGGTGAAGGGCTCCATGACCACCATCGCCAAGGAGCTGCGGGTCAAAAAGGCAGAAGTGTGGCCCGTGATCCCCTTGGAGCATGAGGGCTTCAACCTCTACGCAGGGATGGACCCCGTCCTCGCGTACCGCCTGGCCAAGCTCCTCAAGCCCAAGATTCCGGCCACGGCCCGCAAGCTCCTTCCCTACGAACACGAGCTGGCCGCTGTCTGCGCCTACATGGTGCGGAAGGGCATCAAGGCCGACGTGCCGTACGTCCAGGACCGTGCGAACGAGCTGGCCCGGACGGAGGTCCACTTCAAGGAGGTGGCCGCCCGCCTGGGCCTGGAGAACATCAACAGCCCGAAGCAGGTCGGGGAAGCGATCGTCGCCCGTGGCATCACCATCACGGAACGCACGCCGACCGGACAGCCGAAGGTTGATGACCACCTTCTCAAGGCCCACATAGATGACCCCCTCTGCGAGGCCATCTACCAGGGCAAGCGAGCCGCGAAGGCCAAGAGCACATGGTTCGACAACGCGCTGAACAACCGGGACTCGGATGACAGGCTGCACGCCGCAATAAATTCGATGGGCGCCAGGACAGCCCGGATGTCTATCTCCGGAGCCATCCCGGCACAGACATTCCCCTCGGGAGACTCACTCGTACGCCGCGGGTTCATAGCCGACGAAGGCATGACCATCTGCGCCGTTGACTACAAAGCACAGGAACTACGAGTCCTGGCAGCCCTGTCGGGAGACAAGGCCATGAAGCGGGCCTTCCGAGAGGGCGCCGACCTTCACCAGATCACCGCTGACTCTGCGGGGGTGGACAGGAGCACCGGAAAGATGGCCGGGTTCCTGACCGTCTACGGCGGAGGCTGGGCGGCCCTGGCCTCACAGGCCGGCGTCAGCGAAGAGACAGCACGTCGAGCGATCGACGGCTTCTTCGCCGCCTTCCCAAGAGTCAAGGAGTACTCCGAGGAGCTTCAAAAGGAAGCTCGTCGGAACGGATACATCACCACCATCACCGGCCGACGACTGCTGGTGGACAAGCGGCGCCCATACGCCGCCTTGAATTACGCGGTCCAAAGCGCCAGCCGCGACGTGACCGGTCGGGCGATCCTTCGTCTCCACGAAGCCGGATACGGACCCTGGATGCTCCTCCCGGTGCATGACGAGGTGATCTTCCAGTTCCCTACCGAGCACGCCCTGAAGGCCACCACCAAAGCCGCTCAAATCATGAAAGACACCATGAGCGGTGTCCTCATCGATACCGACGTGTCGGTCTACGGAAAGAGCTGGGGATGCGGATACATGGCCGAGGGCCAGTACTGCGACCTCTGCGACATCATCCACCAGGAGGAAAAATGAACGACGAACAACGCCCTGACGCCTTCAACGACCTGTTGGACAGCCTTCAGAACGAGATGAACGCCCGCGTGCTCGGCAATGCCGCGGACCTAGGAATCAGGGCCGCACGGCTGACCGGCATCATCATTAAGGAAGCCAAGGAATGGGGCGTCCCCAAGGATTTGGCCGAAGCCATGGGAGCCGATTTCTGGCAACTCATCATGGTTGCCCCGGACCAGCTCATCGCGGAGGCCGGCGAATGAATCCAAAGGACTACGTAGTGGAGGGCGACGAGTGCGGTTACGTCGCCCTCATCCATGATGAGTCAGGAGAAACCGTAGCCGAGGGTGGCTGTAACTGCTGCGCCGACAACGAGGTTGACCTAGGAATGCTGATCGAAGCGGCCGAGTTTGATCACCAGAATCGCGGAGAACACCCGGCGAAGTGAAAGAGAACCACGGTGAGCGCCCTGATTGGGACTGGTACTTCCTCAATATCGCCTGCGCTGTCGCTGTACGAGGTGATTGCTGCCGCAGCCGCGTCGGAGCTGTGGTGGTCGGCCCAGACCGGCGAATCCGCGCTACGGGCTACAACGGATCGCCTCCAGGAGGCCCGTCGTGCAGCGGTGGAGAGTGCCCGCGGTGCCTCTCGGATGTCCCCTCCGGGTCCTCATACCAAGACTGTATTGAAACCCATGCCGAGGCCAATGCTCTCCTCTACGCGGACTGGCCGGCCTGCCAGGGTGCGACGATCTACATAACTCGATCCCCGTGTCAGGACTGTACGAAACTGATCAGGTCGTCCGGGATTCGCGAGGTGGTATACCTCGATCGGGGAACGACCGATCGCATACGGTTCTGATGCGGTACCGTGATCCGAAGTTTGTGTCTGATGCGCCGGCTTCGGCCGCGAATCTTAGGAGTGAGCCATGTCGGACGAACTTGAGGTTGTGCAGGTCATTCGCCTCACCGTGGGTGAGGACGAGTACCAGGGCGAGGTGACTGACCCGAAGATCATCGATCAGATTCGTAAGGAGTACAAGGCGTTCAAGGCCGCTCATGAAAAGCTCCTGGCGACGCTGAACGAACACGAGATCGAGGTCGTGTACGAGGAGCCCCAACAGGCTGCACCCCGGACCACGGCCAAGGCCGTGAGGAGTGGCCCCTCCGGACCGGACTCGGCTGAGGTTCGTGTGTGGGCTGCCAAGCTGACCAAGCCGAAGTTGCCGCTCAGTTCCGCTGGTCGAATCCCCGCCTGGGTGGAAGAGGCGTTTGAGAGGAACGTCCATGGTGACGCCCTCGACAAGATGGTTCGGCAAAGGGCGACCCCTGCGTTCCTTGCGAAGTACGAGGAAGCCAACGGCAGCGCGTGAGCCCACAAGCAAGGCCCCCTCTTCGGAGGGGGCCTTGCTGTGTTCTACCAGTGCTACTCAGATCCCAGCGCCAGCGCGCGAAGCGATGGCTCCAACTCGGGGTGATCTCCACGCGATACGGACTGCAACAGCTCCGTGGCCACGACGATCCGAGCCGTCCGCCCAGATGGAGCGTCCAGGACCGGGAACTCCTTACGGACCCGTTCCGCCATCGTGGGCACAAGACCCGAGTAGGCCAGGAGCATCGCGGGGTCGTACCCGACAGGAGCCAGACCGAACCCCTCCCAGTCGAGCAGCCACGGCGTTTCACGAGTCAGGTTCGCTGGGTGTAGGTCCCCGTGCGCCGTCTCCCACTCCGTGATCTGCGGAGGGTCGATCCCCAGAAACTGGGGGACGCAGCGATCCACCCATTCCTGCCGTACTGCCTCCCGTTTGGTAGCAACGCCGGCCACCGTAGCGATGTCGCCACGAAGGGAATCCCACCACGAGTCCGACAGTTCCAAGGGCTCACGCAGAACAGGCTCGGTGGAGCACACCGGCTCCCCGACGAATGCTCCGAGCTCCGCCTGGAAGACCAAGGTCCCATGGGAGAACTCGATCGTCTCGTACAACCGCGGTTTCTGAACGCGGCCGTCGAAGAGGAGAGAGGCAAGGGTGTTGCCCTCCCAGTGCTTGCCCTCCGCCTTCTTCGCGGGAGCGTGCACGACGCGCAGCCAGCACTTGCCGTAGGGAAGGCTGGTCACTGCCCCACTGAGCGTCCGCCCCTGAAATCCCCAGACGGGGGTGCCACTGGGCTCAGCGTCGAGCGTGTCGCAGCTCTTCTCGAACGCATGACGAACCCAGCGTTCCTCCTGGGGATCAGTCGGAGGACAGTACATCGAACACCTTCCGCAGAGCAGGGGCCGGGACCGTCGGCTTGATGGTCGCTTCGTATGCCTCTAGCCAGTGTGACGGCGTAGAGGCCGACAGTAGAACCCGTGTCACCCCAGGGCATGACGCCACTGCAAGGATGCAGGCGGCTGGAACCGTAAGGGCCGGGGCGATGAGGGCTGTCAGGTCTCTGTGCGCCAGCTCGGGGAGTTCCCCCCCAAAGAGCGGCGCCGAGGCGAAAACGTCCCACCCCAACTCCGCAGCCTCCGCAATCGGACCCTTCCCTTCAAGGGCTGACTCAAAAGCGTCGGACATGACGAGCGAGACAGGGAGCTGAATCGCCTTGAGGTGGTGGTCACGAGTGCCGGCCGCTTCTGCCGCCACCTTGTCCAGCTCCTTGACCCGCAACCGCCCCTTAAGGAATCCGTCCCAGGTAGCCACACCGTACGACTTGATCGTCCCCTCGGAAACCAACGCTTCCATGGCCCCGAACGCGCCCTTGAGAACGGTGTACACGTCACCATCGACGCGTTCCGGATTGTGCGCGAACAGCACATCCAGCTTCTTCTTGCGCAACTCGGCACAGTTGCGACGGCCCTGCCACTCGACGTAGCGGGGCCGCAAGCAGTACTCGGTGTCCACCTCATCAGAAGACAGGACGCCCTCATGCGTCGCGGCAATCGCCGCGTCGGTGCTGAGGAACCCAACCTTCGAGGAGACCGAAACCTTCGGGAAGCGCACGAGGATGGGAGCCAGAAGTTCTTGGGCCAGGCCGCCCAAGTAGTTCGGAGCGGTATCAACCCACGCCGTGTCCGCATCCATATTCGCCATGGCCACTGCCAGCGACATCGACTTGGGGTCGATGCGGTACGTCCCCAAACCGAGGTCCGCCGCCATCACCGGTCCCGCCCCACGACCGTGAGCGCCTGGCCGTCCACCAGTTCCGAGAGGAACGCAGCCACGGTAGGGACGGACAGGTGTGACGTACCCGCCAGCTCATAAAGCGCCACCGGATGAGGGAACGTCTCAATCAGGTACGAGAGAAGTGGGGCGGCCTCCTCCGCCAACTCCCATTCGTTGTCGGTAGCACGGAAGATCACCGAGCCGTTCTGGCGGCTCATCGAGGCCCGCCCCGTGGTCAGCCGAACCGACAAGAGGCCATCGGCCGGCAGTCCGTCGATGTACGGAAGGCTCGGACGGAGACGTTGAAGGTCGGTCTCGTTCCGAGACGCGACGTACCGAGTGATCACAGAGGGATCGTCCAGCGCGGCCGAGACCAGGGCCTGTACCTTTTCGAGGTAGGTACGCCGATCGCCTGGGGGAGCGTGGACCGGAAGATCGAGACGAAGCAGCTCCTCACTCCGGAGATCATCCGCGAGCCAAGCCAGGAGCTGGGCACCGCTCATGGTCTGAATACCGAAGGTGAGATGAAGAGAACGCTCGCCCTCGGAAGCCGAAACCGCGTGCCAGGTGCCACGCGGCAAGTAGAGGATGTCCCCCGGACGCAGTACCAGTTCCGCAATCGGTTCCTGCGGGGGCTCTTCCGGCTCCTCTGTGTCCTTATACATAGGAGCGATGCGGGTTTGCCCGAAGAGACGCCAACGCTTCGCACCATCGATCTGGACGACCACAACGTCATGATCATCCCAATGAGTGCCGAAGCCCTCCTTGGCAGTCCATGACGCATACAGATTCGTTTGCACACCGGTCCGCAGCCAACCCTCCAGCTCCGCGGCGGCAGCCCCAACGGCCGGATGAATCTCATCGATCGCATCGATCACGAGGGAGGCACCCTCCCGGAGACGGGCGTGCAGCTCACTCGGCATGAGCCGGTTGTAGACGGTATGGCGGCGCGTAGAGACCGGAGACGCATACCGGTACTGCGGCAGCATTTCCCCTTCCACAGACAGACGGAGCCGAGGGGGCTCCAACCGCTGTGCCGCGATGATGTTGTTGAGGTCGTCCCAAGAAATGAGGGAGGCCGGGTCCTTGATGGCCCCGGTGACATGGAGGTGCTGGCGGTGGAACACCTGGGCCAGGAACGTGTCCTGGCCCAGGTGTGCCGCCAAGTTCAGTGGCGACAAGGTGCTTCCTCCGGACTAGTCGTTGCCGTCGGTGCGACCGGTCGAGCCGCCGTCGGACGCAGCGACGCCGCGCTCACGGGCCGCCCGGATGGAACGGCGAGCCTTCACGAGGCCACTGCTGTGCGTCTGCTCCGCCTTGGGGGCAGCGGGGACTTGGCTGTCCATGTGTTACTCCAGTTCTAGAGGATGGATGGATGGTGTCCTCCTCCGTACAGCCGGGTTCAACGGTGGTACGGAGGGTTGTGCACCCCGCCCGCAGACATAGGGGAGCCAGCAGGCGAGGAGATTTGGGGGAGGACTGTCGGCTTCACGCGCGGAGGTACAGGGCGACCGCTACACCGACACTGCCTCCGACTACTGCCACCGCGAGGAGCACTCCCACGAGCATTCCGTCAGCGGTGATCCTGAAGCGCCTCATGCCGCCCCCCGGAGGTACAGGGCAGCACAGAAGACGCCCACAACGAACGCAGTTAAGAAGGTCATGACGCGTGCGACTCGCCGATGAAGTCGATCGTGCCTTGCGGCGTCAGCGCGGCCTTCTCCTGGGGGCTGGCAGGCCGGCACAGTCGCTCCTCCTGAACCCATTCCGTGCCAGAGGGGCGCGTCAGGGTGATTTCCGAACCCTCGATGGCGCTGATCTTGCCCACCAGCAATCGAGCAGCGTCCATGACGACTTCACCTACGCGGTAGTTCACCGCGACCGCCTCGCAGCCTGGAAGACCTTCGCGGCGCGGAAGGCGGAGGGGATCGCCCACGTGTAGCGGATGACCTCTTCCTCCGCGCCGTCGTGGTGACGGATCGTGTCGCGGTGGAGGCCACTGGTGTCGAAGCCCGCGTTCTTCATCGCGGTCTGCAACACCTGGAACGCCTCTACGGCGATGGGGGTCTGTTGCGGGGGCGCCTGGGCACTCAAGATGGTGGAGGTCATGAGGGGGGCTCACTTCCTGCGGGGGGCTGGTTCGCTCTGTGTTCTCGTCTCCTCGTTCTGAGTCACAGACTGCGGCGAGCTGGGTAGGCTCCGCCAGTAGGTGGGCTGGTACAACGGCCGTGTAACAAAGGGGAGTTAAGCCTTGGCCAAGACATTCGGTGATTGGTTGAAGGAGCAGCGCGAGGCGAAGGGCTGGAGTCAGCAGGAGCTGGCCGACGCTGCGGTCCTCTCACGCTCGCTCATCGCTGCTATCGAAACGGGGCGCAGGTATCCGTCCGAAGTGGACGCGAAACGGCTCGACCAGGCA
This sequence comes from Streptomyces sp. NPDC005878, assembly GCF_040629815.1. Lineage (NCBI taxonomy): Bacteria > Bacillati > Actinomycetota > Actinomycetes > Kitasatosporales > Streptomycetaceae > Streptomyces > Streptomyces sp. NPDC005878. Next base: position 551,134 of record NZ_JBEXWK010000001.1, on the reverse strand, counting down.
CTTGGTACTGGTGATGTGCTGACCACGTTCCGCCCCAACCAGCAAGAACCGTCGAGCATCGTCGTTGCCAACTGGTTTGAGAAGGCTCAGGCGTTCGAGCAGCAGGCCACTATGATCCGCGAGTTCGGCCTGTCATACGTGCCCGGCAGTCTCCAGACCGAGGCGTACGCCACGGCGGTGATTGACGCCGGTTACCCTCGTGAGGGTGAAGACGAGCGACACAAAGCCGTTGTAACAAGGCTGTCGCGCTCAAAGCTCCTTGAAGACCCGGTGACCCCGGCACTATGGGCCCTGTTAGACGAGGCGGTGATTCGCCGCCCCACGGGGGGGCACATGGTCATGGCTGAGCAGCTTGATCACATCATCGAACTGGCCGATTCAGGGCGGATCAGGGTCAACGTTCTGCCGTTCGGAACGGTCCCTCACCCGCTCCTTGACGGCATGGTGACGCTGATGTGGTTCGAGGATCAGCCACCGATCGCCTACGCCGAGGGAATCCGCATGGGCAAGATCCACGACAGCCCGGCCATGGTCGAGGAGATCCAGGGGGCCTACGATCTTGCCTTGAGCGAGGCGTTGCCGCTTCAACAGTCACTCGCCCTCTTGAGGGCGGTAACGAAGGAATACAGGAACCATGTCTCAGCACCAAATTGAGGACGCGTCCACTCTGAGCGGCTGGCGTAAGTCCTCGTACAGCGGCTCCCAGCAGGGGAGCTGCGTCGAGGTCAACGACGGGTACGCCGGGGGTGTGCCCGTCCGTGACAGTAAGGACCCGAAGGGGCCGGCACTGGTGATCCGCCCGGAGGCTTGGGCGTCGTTCGTCAGCGCAGTGAACAACGGGGAGATCGGCGCGTAGCATCCCCGACCAGCTAGCCCCCGGTGTCCCCCGCGCCGGGGGTTAGTTAGTGCGCTCCAAGTTGGAGTGTGAGAGTCCAGGTCTGGAAGCCCCAGGTCAGAGCGTTGTACTGTGGCCTCTGTCCGGTTGTAAAACCGTCCACTACGCGACCGCGGTGCGGTGCAGCATGGTGTCGCCCACCGCGATGGCCACGCCGAGCACGGCGATGATGCCGCCCGCGAGCGCGAGCCGCGCCCCCGAGCGGTCGATCACGGCCTGGACGGCGACGCCGACGCCGATCGGCAGCCCGGCGATGCCGCACTGGTGCAGCAGCCCCCAGGCCAGCGACTTGAGCTGCCCGGAGAGCTGGCCGAGGCCCAGCCACAGCAGGAAGCGGGGACCCGAGCGGACGTCCGGTTCGCCTGGATCCGTATACGGAAGATCGCGAATCTGCATGACGTCCCAAGGGTCGGAAAGAGTGGTTCAAACCGTGCAAGGTTCGCCTTCCGCGGGGCCCCGGGGCAATCGGTTTTCGCGCCCGGGTGACCGGAACGCGCCAAGGACCGCGGTCCGCCCCTGGCGCCGCGGGCCCGTGCGCGCTTCACTCCTGACGCATGAGACGACTCAGGATCATGTCCATGATCGGCGGCACGGTGCTCGCCGCGGGCGCGATGCTCGGAGGCGGCCCGGTCGCGGCGGCCCCTGCGGCCGACCCCCCGGCCGAGTTCGGCACCGACTGGCACGACCCGGTCACCGCCGCGCCGCCGGTCGCCGTCCCGCACACCCGCAGCTGCCGCGTCACCCTGGCGCAGGCGCAGTTCCGCGACTTCACGCCCTACAAGGGGAGTTACGCGCCCCCCAAGGGATGCGGCGAGAAGTGGAGCAAGGTGGTGTTGCGGCTCGACGGGAAGGTGAAGGGCAGGCAGTACGACCGGCTCGGCTACCTCCACGTCGGCGGCGTCGAGGTGCTGCGGACGTCCACGCCCGAACCCTCACCGGACGGCATCGCCTGGAACGTGGAGAAGGACGTCACCCGGTACAGCGACACCTTCCGCTCCCCGCAGCCCGTTGAGATGCTCATCGGCAACGTTGTCGACGAGACCTACACCGGTGTCATCGACGTCGGCGTCACGCTGACGTTCTACGCCGCCGAGGGCGGGGTGAGGCCCGCAGCCGCGCCGGACCGGGTGCTGCCGCTGGACGGCACCGCCCTGACCACCCCGCGCAACTCCGAACGGATCGTCGCCGAGGTGTACGCGACGGGCTCGGGCGGCGGCTGCGAGGAGTTCTGGTACCTGGCGGTGCCGGACCCCGCTCCCTACTCCTGCAAGGCGCCCGCCGGCCCCAACCGCGAGGTGCGGATCACGGTCGACGGCCAACTCGCCGGAATGGCCTCGCCGTTCCCGAACGTGTGGACCGGCGGCTGGTCCAACCCCTTCCTCTGGTACGTCGTCCCGGCGCCCCACGCCTTCGACGTCCGGCCGCTGGAGTACGACCTGACGCCGTACGCGGCCCTGCTCAACGACGGCCGCGCGCACCGGGTGGAGGTGTCCGTCGCCGGAGTCCCCGAGGGGCAGTCCGGCTGGTCGACGCCGGTCAACGTGCTGGTGTGGCAGGACCGCGGCAGCCAGGTCGTCACCGGCGCCCTCACCCGCCACGAGGAGAGCGCCCCCACGGCCTCCACCGCCTACACGCCCGGCACCGAGGCGCGCCTCGACGCCCGGGCGGGCCACCGGCTGACCACGGCCGGCTACCTCGACACCTCGCACGGCCGGGTCACCACCACGGTCGAGCGCGGCGTCACCGCCGACAGCGTCCACCGCTGGACGGAGGGCGAGAACACCGACGCCCTCAAGGGGAGGTGGACCGACGACAGCGCGGTCACCACGGACGGGCGCGGCCCGGCCGTCACCGCGCGCGTGCACCGTACGTACACGATGGACGGCACCACGACCATCGGCGCGGACAACCGGCTGCGGACCGTGATCACCCTCGGGGACCTGGCCAACACCGCCGTCCTGCGGGCCGGCCGGACGGCCTCGTGGTCGCACCTGGACGACACCTACCGGGGTGACGCCTCCTGGACCCTGAACGTCCCGCGCGAGCAGCGGCACGCGACCGGCACCTCGGCCGAGCGCTACCGCCTGGTCGGCTCCGAGGGCTGCTACGACCGCGGCATCAAGACCGCCCAGGGCGCCCTCGTCGAGGATCTGCGGCGCTGCTGACGAGGTCGCGGGGCCCGTGTCCGCCGCCGGGCACGGGCCCCGCGGGGGCTCTCAGGCCTCCGCGGGCTTCTCGGAGTCCATACCGGGGCGGGGCCGGTGCCACTCGCCCCGGGTGAAGTCGGGGATCCGCTGGGGCGCGCCGCCCGCCTTGAGGGAGAGGTGGCTCAGCGGCACCGGCGCCGACCAGGTGGCCGCGTCGTACACGTCGAAGTCCGGTACCAGGCCCAGGCGCATGCACTGCATCAGCCGGAACACCAGCATGTAGTCCATGCCGCCGTGCCCGCCGGGCGGGTTGGCGTGCTCCTTCCAGAGCCAGTGGTCCCACTCCGCGTACCGGGAGAAGTCGCCCCAGTTGTCGTCGTGCTGGTCCGGCTCCAGGTAGATCCGCTCCGGGTAGTCCTCGAAAAGGCCCTTGGTGCCGCCGAGGCTGTTGATCCGGCTGTAGGGGTGCGGCGTCGACACGTCGTGCTCCAGGCGGATCACCCGGCCCCTGGCCGTCTGCACCAGGGAGATCGTCCGGTCGCTCTCGACGTACGACTCCTTGAAGCTCGGGTCGCCCGGGGGCATATGGGTCTCGCGGTACTCCGCGAGACCCAGCGCGGGCGTGCCCATGCTGACGATGGACACCACGCGGTCCCCGCGGTTGACGTCCATGTAGTTGGCGACCGGGCCGAAGCCGTGCGTGGGGTAGAGGTCGCCGCGCAGCCGGGTGTGCCACAGCCGCCGCCAGGGGCCCTCGTAGTACTTCGGGTCGAACATCAGGCCGCGCAGATCGTGGATGTAGGCGCCCGCCCCGTGCAGCAGCTCGCCGAACTTGCCCGCGTGCGCCATCCGCAGCACCCGCATCTCGTTCCTGCCGTAGCAGCAGTTCTCCAGCTGCATGCAGTGGCGGCGGGTGCGTTCGGAGAGGTCGACCAGCTCCCACAGCTGGTCCAGGTGCATCGAGGCCGGGCACTCCACGCCCGCGTGCACACCGTTCAGCAGGGCCGCCCTGGTGATCTCGAAGTGGGAGTCCCAGGGCGTGGCGATGTGCACGAAGTCGATGTCGCCCCGCTTCAGGAGCTCTTCGTAGTCGTGGTCGCCGTTGACGTAGACGGCCGGCGCGGGCTGACCCGCCGCGGTCACCTTGGCGGCGGCGCGCCGCGCCTTGTCCCTGACCGGGTCGCAGAGTGCCACGACCCGCACCCCGGGAACGGCGAGATAGAGGTCGATCATGCTGCCGCCGCGGTTGCCGAGGCCGATCAGCCCCACCCGGACCGTGGAGCGCCGCTGGAACGGCACCCCGATCATGCTCCGGCCCTGGCGCCGGGGCGCGGGCGCCTCCTGAGCGGCGGCCCGCACGGGCTGCCCGGTCCGCGCCGCCTCCTCGGCCGCGGCGCTGCCCGTGCCCAGGGCGCCCATGCCGACCCCCGCGCCCGCGGCCCCCGCCGTCCACAGGACGGAGCGTCTGCTGATGTCGTGGTTCTGCGGAGCTGCGTCGTTCATCGAGTCTCCTGGGAAGAGAGGGAGCTGATTCCTGCGCGGCGTTACACGAACCTCGTTAAGGAACATGGTTGTTGGGCTGCTGCCGCGCAAGGGGGCCTGCCGACGCCCGGGGCCGCCCCGGGGAGGCGCACCGGTGCACGACGTCACGGTACGTCCGGACACGTCCGGTTCGTGGGAGGCGCGGGAGGCGGCCGACCCGCAGCACGCGCGAGGCGGCGGGACCCCCTCGACGCGCGGGAGGCGGCGGGCCCTCAGCAGCGGCGCTCGGGCACTCCGTCGACCAGGGCGGACAGCAGACCGCCGAGCACCTCGCGCTGGTCCGCGCTCAACGGCGCCAGGATCTCCTCCGCCGCGCCCCGTCGGGCACCGCGCAGCGAACGCAGCGTCGCCCGGCCCGTGTCGGTGAGCTCGATGCGCACCACACGGCGGTTGGTCGGGTCGGGGACCCGGCGCACGTTCCCGCTCTCCTCCAGGGCGTCGACCAGGGTGGTCACGGCGCGCGGCACCACCTCGAGACGGGCGGCGAGGTCGGCCATGCGGGGCGGGCTGTCGTAGTGCGCGACCGTCCGCAGCAGCCGGGACTGGGCAGGGGTGATGCCGACCGGCTCCAGGTACTGCTTGTGGATGCGGTGGAGTCTGCGAGTGAGCCGGAGCAACTGCTCGGCCAGCACGCCGTCGGCGTCGGTGGTGCTCATGCGGGAACAATATCAGGACCATGTGCATTGTGAGTATAGGTAACAGTGAGCTATGCTCCACAAGTCTTGTCGATGGCGTCGCCCCGAGGGCCCCAACGGACCCGCGAACGGCGCCGCCGCCGTCCCCGTGCCGTCCCACCCTGCGAAGGAGCCCATGCACCCCGAGGAATCCTCCTGGACGCCCCCGCCCCGTGGCCGCGAGGAGCCGCCCGCGCAGACGCGGCGCATCCTGCGGCTCTTCCGCCCCTACCGCGGCCGGCTGGCGGTCGTCGGCCTGCTGGTCGCCGCGTCCTCACTGGTCTCGGTCGCCTCGCCGTTCCTGCTGCGCGAGATCCTGGACGTCGCCATCCCGCAGGGCCGCACCGGGCTGCTCAGCCTGCTCGCCCTCGGCATGCTCGCGACCGCCGTCGTCACCGGCGTCTTCGGCGTCCTGCAGACGCTGATCTCCACCACCGTCGGCCAGCGCGTGATGCACGACCTGCGCACCGGGGTCTACGCACAGCTCCAGCGGATGCCGCTCGCCTTCTTCACCCGCACCCGGACCGGCGAGGTCCAGTCCCGCATCGCCAACGACATCGGCGGCATGCAGGCGACCGTCACCTCCACCGCCACCTCGCTCGTCTCCAACCTCACCGCCGTGGTGGCCACCGTGGTCGCCATGCTGGCCCTCGACTGGCGGCTGACCGCCGTCTCCCTGCTCCTGCTGCCGGTCTTCGTCTGGATCAGCCGCAAGGTCGGCCGCGAGCGCAAGAAGATCACCACCCAGCGCCAGAAGCAGATGGCCGCGATGGCCGCCGAGGTCACCGAGTCGCTGTCGGTCAGCGGCATCCTGCTCGGCCGCACCATGGGCCGCGCCGACTCGCTCACCCGGTCCTTCGCCGCCGAGTCCGAGCGCCTGGTCGACCTCGAAGTGCGCTCCAGCATGGCCGGCCGGTGGCGGATGTCGACCATCGGCATCGTCATGGCCGCGATGCCCGCCGTCATCTACTGGGCCGCGGGCCTCACCCTCCAGGCGGGTGGCCCCTCGATCTCCCTCGGCACCCTCGTCGCCTTCGTCTCGCTCCAGCAGGGCCTGTTCCGGCCCGCCGTGAGCCTGCTCTCCACCGGGGTGCAGATGCAGACCTCGCTCGCCCTCTTCCAGCGCATCTTCGAATACCTCGACCTCCCGGTCGACATCACCGAGTCCGAGAACCCGGTCCGCCTGGACAAGGTCCGCGGCGAGATCCGCTTCGAGTCGGTCGACTTCGCGTACGACGAGAAGAGCGGCCCCACGCTCAGCGGCGTCGACGTGACCGTCCCGGCCGGCACCAGCCTCGCCGTCGTCGGTCCCACCGGCGCGGGCAAGTCCACGCTCAGCTACCTGGTGCCGCGGCTGTACGACGTGACGGGCGGCCGGGTCACCCTCGACGGAGTCGACGTGCGCGACCTGGACTTCGACACCCTCGCGCGCGCGGTCGGCGTGGTCTCCCAGGAGACGTACCTCTTCCACGCCTCCGTCGCCGACAACCTCCGCTTCGCCAAGCCCGACGCCACCGACGAGGAGCTGGAGGCCGCCGCCCGCACGGCCCAGATCCACGACCACATCGCCTCCCTGCCCGACGGCTACGACACGGTGGTCGGCGAGCGCGGCTACCGCTTCTCCGGCGGCGAGAAGCAGCGCCTCGCCATCGCCCGGACGATCCTGCGCGACCCGCCCGTCCTCATCCTCGACGAGGCCACCAGCGCGCTGGACACCCGTACGGAACACGCCGTCCAGCAGGCCATCGACGCGCTCTCGGCGGGCCGCACCACGCTCACCATCGCGCACCGCCTCTCCACCGTCCGGGACGCCGACCAGATCGTCGTCCTGGACGGCGGCCGGATCGCCGAGCGCGGAACCCACGAGCAACTGCTCGACCAGGGCGGCAAGTACGCCGCACTGGTGCGCCGCGACGCACGGCTGGCGCCCGTCGCCTCCTGACGGGGTTCACGGGGTCCACGGGGTTAACGTGCCGGTATGACGGATTCCTCACGCGGGTCCGGACGCCGGACCGGGCTCACCCGGCGCGGCTGGATCCTCCTCGGCGCCCTCGCGCTGGTGCTCCTGGCGGGAGCGGCGGTGCTCGTCCTGGTGCTGCGGGAGACCGGCGGGAAGGCGAAACCCCTGGTGGTCCCGGAGGGCCGGCGCGCCGGACAGGTCTACGCGGCGATCGACCAGCGTCTCGACGTGGCGGCGGGCACCACCCGCCGGGCGGCCTCCGAGGCACGGCTCGCCCTTCCGGCCGAGGCCCGGGGCAACCCCGAGGGCTACCTCTTCCCGGCCACCTATCCGGTGACCGACAAGACCACTCCCGGCGGGCTGCTCGCCTATATGGTCGACACCGCCAACCGGCGCCTCGACCAGGACCGCATCGGGGAAGGCGCGCGGCGCATGCGGTTGACGACCTATCAGGCCGTGATCGTCGCCAGCATCGTGCAGGCCGAGGCCGACACCGCGGCCGACATGGGCAAGGTCTCCCGGGTCGTCCACAACCGGCTGGCCAAGGGCATGCCGCTACAGATGGACTCGACGCTCAACTACGCCCTCGACCGCTCGACGCTGACGACCACGCACGCCGACACCCGCACCGACAGCCCGTACAACACGTACGCGCGCGGTGGTCTGCCGCCGACCCCGATCGGCAACCCCGGCCAACAGGCCCTCAGGGCGGCGATCGCGCCCCCGCCGGGGGACTGGCTCTACTTCGTCACGGTGGCCCCGGGGGACACCCGCTTCACGGCGGACTACGCGGAACAGCAGCGGAACGTGGAGGAGTTCAACAAGACCCGGGCCAGGACGCCCGGCTGACCCGGGCCCGGCCGCCCTTGCCACCGGCTGCCCCGGGCGCGATCGCCCTTGCCACTGGCTGCCTCAAGCACGGTCGCCCTTGCCAAAGGCCGCCCTGGGCCCAGCAGCGCTTGCCCGGCGCGGGAACCCCGCGCGGACGGCTCCACGGCGGCCCCCCCCGGGACGCGTCACACCACTTCCACCGGGGCGTCCAGCAGCTTCCTGATCTCCCGGACGGCCGCGCGTCCGGCGCGGTTCGCCCCGATCGTGGAAGCGGACGGCCCGTACCCCACGAGATGCACCCGCTCGTCCCGTACGGCGCGGGTGCCCTCGATCTGTATGCCGCCCCCGAACGTACGCAGTCTCAGCGGTGCCAAGTGGTCGATCACCGGCCGGAACCCGGTGGCCCAAAGGATGACATCCGCGTCCACGACGCGCCCGTCGTCCCACGCCACCCCGCCCGGGGTGATCCGGTCGAACATCGGCAGCCGCTCCAGCACCCCGCTCGCGCGGGCCGCGCGGATCGCGTCGTTGAGCGGCAGCCCCGTCACCGACACCACGCTCCGGGGCGCCAGCCCCTGCCGGACGCGCTCCTCGACCATCGCGACCGCCGCCCGGCCCCACTCCTCGCTGAACGGGCCCTCCCGGAAGACGGGCGGGCGCCGGGTCACCCAGGTCGTGGCGGCCGCGTACTCCGCGATCTCCATCAGATGCTGGGTACCGGAGGCGCCACCGCCCACCACGACCACCCGCTGATCTGCGAACTCCTCGGGCCCCGGATAGTTCGCGGTGTGCAGCTGGCGGCCCCGGAACGTCTCCTGGCCCGGGTAGCGCGGCCAGAACGGCCGGTCCCAGGTGCCGGTGGCGTTGATCAGGGCGCGGGCGGCGTACACGCCCTCGGACGTCTCGACGCGCAGCCGGCCGCCCTCGCCCTCCCGCACGGCGCTGACCTCCACCGGCCGGTGCACCCGCAGCCCGAAGGCGGCCTCGTAGTCGGCGAAGTACCGCGCGATCACCTCCGAGGAGGGCCGGTCCGGGTCCGCTCCGGTCAGCTCCATCCCGGGCAGCGCGTGCATCCCGTGCACCTTGCCGTACGTCAGCGAGGGCCAGCGGAACTGCCAGGCGCCGCCCGGCCGGGGCGCGCGGTCGAGGACCACGAAGTCGCGGTCCGGCTCAAGGCCGGCCCGGCGCAGGTGGTAGGCGCCGGACAGGCCCGCCTGCCCGGCGCCGATGACCACCACGTCCACGTCCTGTGCCTCGAAGTCGTTCACGGCTCTGCCAACCACGGCAGGCGCGGGGATCTTCCCGGGGGCCACGCCGTGTCCGGCCGGATGGGGCGTTCTCGCCGCGGGAGCGCGAGGATGGGGCCATGTCCGTCTTCACCACGCGCGTTCTGCGCCTCACCACCGGCACCGCCGAGACCGTCACCGACCTGACCCGGGAGTGCGAGCACTTCCTCCGCGAGGCCGCCGGCGGCGGCGACGGCCTCCTGAACGTCTTCGTGCCGCACGCCACGGCCGGGATCGCCGTCCTCGAGACCGGCGCGGGCAGCGACGACGACCTGCTGGCCGCGCTGCACACCCTGCTTCCGGCGGACGACCGCTGGCAGCACCGCCACGGCAGCCCCGGCCACGGCCGCGACCACGTGCTGCCCGCGCTGGTGCCCCCGCACGCCACGCTGCCGGTCGTCGCCGGGCGGCTGGAGCTGGGGACCTGGCAGTCGGTGTGCCTGGTCGACACGAACAAGGACAACCCCGACCGGCAGGTGCGGCTCAGCTTCCTCGGTTAGCGGCGCCCGCCGGGACCCGGCGCCCCCGCCCGCAGTCCGTCCATGACGAGGTCGAGGAGGCGGCGGGAGCGGGCCTGCCAGTCGCCGTGCGGGTCGAGCTGCCAGAGGCCGGCGATGGCGAGCAGGAAGTCGTCGGGGCCCACCCCCGGGCGGATGGTGCCCGCCTCCTCGTTCGCGTCGAGGAGCAGCGTGACGGCCGCGGTGATCGGCCCGTGGCCGGGCCCGGCCGGGGTGCCACTCGCGGTGGCCCTGCGCATCGCGTCGGCCAGGCCCGCCTTGGCCATCGCGTACTGGGCGAGGCGGTCCATCCACTCGCGCAGGGCCCGGTCCGGCGCGCGGGTCGCGAGGAGCTGCGCCGCGGTGTCGGCGACCTGCCGCACCTCGTACCGGTAGACCTCCAGGACCAGGGCCTCGCGGTGGGGGAAGTGGCGGTAGAACGTGCCCTGTCCGACCCCGGCCTTCTTGGCGATCGCGCTCAGCGGGACGTCGGCCGAGCGGGTCAGCTCGGCGAGCGCCACCTCCAGGATGCGCTCGCGGTTGCGTTGCGCGTCCGAGCGCAACGGCGTCTCCCGGTCCACCGGAGTCTCCTTCTTCTGTCGCACCCGTCCTCCTTCCGCGTGCGCGTACGCGTGCCCCGGGCGGAGCGGCGGCCCGGCGGATGGTGCCCTTGTTGAACGGAGAGGTGTCCGTTAGGTTCGGAGGTTAACGGACACCTGTCCGTTTAGGTCCACCTTGGCGGCGGACGCGGCCGGAGTGGACGGCCGGCGCACGCCCGACCGGCCTCTCGCCGCCGCGCCCCGCAGGTTCCCGATGGACGGCGCTTCGCATCACCCACGCGAGAGAAGGCTGCTCATGACCCCATCGACGTCCAGCGTCATCACCTTGAGCGTCAACGGCGAGAAGTACCCGCTGCCCGTCGACCACCGCACCACGCTGCTCGACGCCCTGCGCGAGCGCCTCGACCTGACCGGCACCAAGAAGGGGTGCGACCAGGGGCAGTGCGGGGCGTGCACCGTCCTGGTCGACGGGCGCCGCGTCCTGTCCTGCCTCCAGCTCGCGGTCGCCGCCGAGGGGCGCGACATCACCACCATCGAGGGCGTGGCGGACGGCGACCGGCTCCATCCGGTCCAGCAGGCCTTCCTCGACCTCGACGGCTACCAGTGCGGCTACTGCACCCCCGGGCAGATCTGTTCGGCCCTCGCCGTGATCGAGGAACACGCGGCGGGCTGGCCGAGCGCGGTGACCGCCGACGTCCGGCCCGAGGCCGGGATCCCGGAGCTGACCGCCGAGGAGATCCGCGAGCGCATGAGCGGCAACCTGTGCCGCTGCGGCGCCTATGTGCCGATCGTGGAAGCGGTGGCACGGGCCGCCGGGGCCGTGCAGGGCGGCCCGGCCGGGACGGGGGAGGGGGCGTGAGGGAGTTCGCCTACCGGCGCGCGGCTGACGTTCCCGGCGCGGTGGCGCTGCTCGGCGCCGACCCCGAGGCGCGTTTCCTGGGCGGCGGCACCAACCTCGTCGACCTGATGAAGTCCGGTGTGGAGCGGCCCGCCCTCCTCGTCGACGTCACCGAACTGCCCCTCGACCGGATCGAGACCACACCGGACCGCGGACTGCGCATCGGCGCGACCGTCACCAACAGCGACCTCGCCGCCCACCCCGAGGTGCGCCGCCGCTACCCGGCGCTGGCGCAGGCGGTCCTCGCCGGCGCCTCTGGCCAGCTGCGCAACATGGCCACCGTCGGCGGCAACCTCCTCCAGCGCACCCGCTGCGGCTACTTCACCGACCTCGCCGCCCCCTGCAACAAACGCGCCCCCGGCAGCGGCTGCTCCGCCGTCGAGGGCGAGCACCACAACCACGCGATCCTCGGCGCCTCCGCGCACTGCGTGGCCGTCCACCCCTCGGACCTGGGGGTGGCGCTCGCCGCCTTCGACGCGGTCGTCTCCTACGAGGCGGGGGACGGTCCCGGCACGGTGCCGCTGGAGGCGTTCTACCTGCCGGTCGGCGACACCCCGCACCGGGAGACCGCGCTGCCGCCGGGCGCGCTGATCACGGCGGTGACGCTGCCCCCGGCGCCCGTCGCCGCCCTCTCGCGCTACCGCAAGGTGCGCGAACGCGCCTCGTACGCCTTCGCGATCGGCTCCGTCGCCGCCGCCCTCGACGTACGCGACGGCGCGGTCCACGACGTGCGCCTCGCGCTGGGGGCCGTGGCGTCCCGGCCGTGGCGGGCCCGTACCGCCGAGCGGGCGCTGACCGGTGGGCCCGCGGACGCCGACGCCTTCGCCTCGGCGGCCGACGCGGAGCTCACGGCGGCGCGGGCGCTGCCCCACAACGGATACAAGGTGACGCTGACACGCAATCTGATCGTGGCCGCGCTCACCGAACTCGCCGAGGAGGCCGCCCGATGACCACGACCACCGGAACCGGCCGGGTCACCGGCGCCGTCGGCACCCCCCACACCCGTCTGGAAGGCCGCGCCAAGGTCACCGGCGCCGCCCGCTACGCGGGCGAGATCCCCTTCCCCGGCCTCGCCCACGGCTGGCTGGTGGTGTCCACCGTCGCGCGCGGCCGTGTCCGTTCCGTGGAGAGCGGCCCGGTCCTCGCCCTGCCGGGCGTCCTGGCCGTGCTGCACCACGGCAACGCGCCGCGCGTCGACGCCGACTACGTGGGCCTGCTGGGCCGGCCCGACCCGATCGTCGGCCTCTTCCAGAGCGACCGGGTGCCCTGCGCCGGCTGGCCGGTGGCACTGGTCGTCGCCGAGACCTCCGAACAGGCCAGGGAGGCCGCCGAGGCGCTGGTCGTCCGGTACGGGACGGAGCCGCACGACGTCGCCTTCGTCCCCGACGGGCCCGGCGCCTACACCCCCGAGCCGCGCGGGACCAACGAGACGGACAAGGGGGACCTGGAGCGTGAACTCGCCGCGTCCGCCGTCGTCGTGGACGCGCGCTACACCACGCCGGAGGAGCACCACCACCCGATGGAGCCGCACGCGGCCACCGCCCGCTGGGACGGCGGCCGGCTGGAGGTGTACGACTCCAACCAGGGCAGCACCTGGGTGGCCGGCGAGCTGGCCAAGCTGTTCTCGCTCGACCCCGCCTCCGTACGGGTGCTGTCCGAGCACGTCGGCGGCGGCTTCGGCTCCAAGGGCGTACGCCCCCACCAGGTGGCCGCCGTGATGGCGGCGACCGTGCTCCGGCGCCCGGTCCGCGTCGTCCTGACCCGACGTCAGATGTTCTCGCTGATCGGCTACCGCAGCCCCACCGCCCACCGCGTCCGGCTGGGAGCCGACGCCGACGGACGGCTGCGCGCCTTCGGGCACGAGGCGCGGAACGCCACCTCGACCGTCCATGAGTTCGTCGAGTCGAGCGCCTCGTTCGGCCGGGTGATGTACGACGCCGACGCGCACCGCACCGCCAACCGGCTCGTCCGGCTCGATGTGCCGACCCCGACCTGGATGCGCGCGCCCGGCGAGGCGCCCGGCTCGTTCGCGGTGGAGTCCGCGCTCGACGAACTCGCCGAGCGGCTGGGCATCGACCCGATCGCGCTGCGGGCCCGCAACGAACCCGCTGTCGGGCCCGTCTCCGGTCTGCCGTTCGCCGGCCGCGGTCTGCTCGCCTGCTTCGAGGAGGGCGCCCGCCGGTTCGGCTGGGCGCGGCGCGACCCGCGCCCGGGAGTGCGGCGCGAGGGGCGCTGGCTCCTCGGCACCGGCACCGCGGCGGCCACCTTCCCGGCGGGCGCCCGCCCCTCCACCGCGGCCGTGACGGCCGAGGCGGACGGCACCTTCACCGTACGGATCAGCGCGGCCGACATCGGCACGGGCGCGCGCACCGCGCTGGCGCTGATCGCGGCGGACGCGCTGGAGGTCGAGCCGGGCCGCGTCCGGGTCCGGATCGGTGACAGCGACTTCGGGCCGGCGATGGTGGCCGGCGGCTCGGCGGGCACCCGCTCCTGGGCCTGGGCGATCATGGCCGCCGCGGCCGGACTCCGCGAGCGGCTGGCGCTCGGCGGCGACCTCCCGCCCGAGGGCGTCACGGTCCGCTCGGACACCTCCGCCGCGATCGCCGCGCTGCCCGAGAAGGAACGGCACTCCTTCGGGGCGCAGTTCGCCGAGGTCGCCGTGGACCCCGCCACCGGCGAGGTCCGGGTCCGGCGGATGCTCGGGATCTTCGCGGCGGGCCGGATCGTCAACCCGCTCACCGCCCGCGGGCAGTTGACCGGGGGGATGGTGTGGGGCATCTCCATGGCGCTGCACGAGGAGGCGGTCCGCGACCGCGCCTCGGGCGCCCATGTCGGGCCGGACCTCGCGGGCTACCACTTCGCGGCGCACGCCGACGTCCCCAGGATCGAGGCGGACTGGGTGGACGACCCGGACGCGGACGACCCGGTGGGGATCAAGGGCATCGGGGAGATCGGGATCGTGGGGGCCGCGGCGGCGGTCGCCAACGCGGTCTGGCACGCGACCGGCGTCCGCCACCGCGCGCTGCCCATCCGCCCGGCCCGGATCCTCGCGGCCGGGACCGGGCCGGACGGGAACAGGGGAGCCTGACGCGGGACCGGGCGGGGCGGCGGGCGGGACCGGAGTCCTCTTACGGGATCGCCCGCGCCCTTTCACCATGACCCGGACGAAAGGGGCACCGGCACATTTCCGCCCCACCCGTCCGAAGTGAACTCACGGCAATCTTATCCGTGTTGGGCGTATGGCATCATGGCCGCATTGTCCGCGGGGATCAGGGGCCCTGAATCACGGGCTCATGGAATCAGTGAGGGTCAATTCCGTGCTTCCTGACTCAGCGTTACCGTCAGCGGAGGGCCGTCGGCGCAGGCGCCGTCTCAAAGAGGTCCGTCATACCTGTGAGGCGCTGCTCGCGCAGTGGGGCATGGAGCACGGGTGCGGCATCGAGGAACTGCACCGCTATCTCAGTGCGCAGAACCGGCGGCCGATCCATCTCATTCCGATGCCGTTCCCCGAGCGTCATCTCTTCGGTCTTTGGCTGAAAATGGATGACTTCGATGTCATCGCTTATGAGAAGGCCGCATCGCAGTCACACAAAGAACACATCATCGCCCATGAGCTGGCGCATATCGCCTTCCAGCACCGGGGGTCGGTGAATTTCGACCGGACCGACGCGGGGCGGCTGTTCGGGGACGTGGAGCCGGGAGTGGTCCAGAGCATGCTGATGCGCTCGCGCTACAGCGACGACGAGGAGCAGGAGGCCGAGACGATGGCCTCGCTGATCCTCGCCCGGGCCACCAAGCGATGGCTCGAACCCGCCTGGGGCGTCCCGGACGAGGCCGCCGAGGTCGTCGCCCGGATCGAGAGCGGCGTGGGAAAGCCGGACAACGGATGACGTGCGACGGATGACGGGCAACGGATGACTGACAACGGATGAACACTGTCTACGGATTGCTGGCGTGGACCTGCGCCATCGGCGGCCTCGCGGCGTTCGCCTACCGGCTGCCGGATCTGCTGCGCAGAAGGCACGACACGGCCCTGTGGGCGCTGTGCACCTACTTCCTCTGTTCCGGGATCAGCTTCCTGGTCGACCTGGACGCCCTGCGGGTGCACATCTCCGCCCTCTTCGGACGCCCCAACGTCACCTCGCTCATCGTGCAGGTGGCGGTCGTCGTGCTCACCGCGGCGCAGCAGGTCGTCCTCGTGTACTGGTCGTGCCCGCCCGAGGAGGCCCGGCTCAGGGCCCGGCGCAGGGTGCTCTTCTTCGGCGTCGCGCTCGGGGTGCTGGTGGCCGCGTCCATCGCCGTCGGCCCCGTGACGAAGTCCACGACGGCCACTTCGACGATCCTGCTCAGCATCCAGCACGGCGAATACGCGCTGTACATGTCGTTCTACCTGGTGCTGTGCGCCATCGGGCAGTTCGAGACCGTCCGGCTCTCCCTGCGGTTCACCACGATGGCCAACCGCCAGTGGCTCAAGGTCGGTATGCGCACGGTGACCGTCGGCGCGAGCCTGATCCTGGTCTACTGCGTCACCCGGGGCATCCAGATCGCCGGCACCCGGTTCCACTTCGACGGCTCCGCCCTCGACCCCGTGCAGTGGTCGTGCGGCAGCGTCGGCGCCCTCCTCCAGATCACCGGCTGGACCATCCCCTCCTGGGGCATCCACATCACCCGTGCGCTCGGCTGGCTGCGCAGCTACCGCTCGTATCTGCGGCTGCGGCCGCTGTGGTGGGCGCTGTACCAGGCCTCGCCGGACATCGCGCTCGACCCGCCGCGCTGCTGGCCGCGCGACCTCATCCCGCCCCGCGACCTCCACTACAGCCTCTACCGCCGCGTCATCGAGATCCGCGACGGCCAGCTGACCCTGCGCACCTCGCTCTCCCTCGCCGAGTTCGCCCGCGAGGCGCGCTCGCTCGACCTGCCCGAGGACCCCACCTCCCCGCTGGGCGAGGCGCTCCAGGTACGGGCCGTGCTGAACCGTCCGCCCGAGGAGCGGGCCGAGCAGGCCGACGCCTCCGACATCCCCGCCCGGCCGCCGTACGAGGACTTCCGCGACGAGGTGGAGTGGCTGACGGAGGTCGCCTCCTCCTTCACCGCCCTCGCCCAGCGCCGCCCCCGGCGCTCCGAGGCCCGGGTCACCTCATGAGCGGGCGGACGGCCCGGGCCTCCTCGGCCCGTGCACGGGCGTGCGCGGGGGACGCGGAAGTCCGCCGCCTGGGAGAGACCCACGACGACCCGGCCGCCCTGGTCCCCGTGGCCCTCGGCGCGATCGCGGAGCTGGTCGCCCTGGACGCCTCACGCGGCGCCACGGCCGCCGTGCCGGCCGTGCGGGAGGTGCTGCGCCGCGTCCCGCAGCTGTCGGTCCACCCCGCCAGGACCGGCGTCCGCGACCGGGACCTGCTCGCCGCGCTCGCCGAGCTGAGCGAGGTGATCGGCTGGATCCTCTTCGACGCGGGCCGCTACCGCCGGGCCCGCCGGATGAACGCGCGCGCCCTCGCCCTCGCGGAGCTCTGCGGCGACCGGGGCACGGCCCGCCTGACGCTCCTCAACCACAGCATGCTCCAGACCCACACCGGCCGTCCGAAAGCCGCGCTGGAGACGGCCTCCCGGGTCGCCGGGCCCCGCCCGCTGCCCGCCCTGGTGGACAGCCTCGTCCTGGTCCGCCGGGCTCACGCGACCGCCCTGCTGAGCGGCGACCGGGAGGCCGCGGCCCTCGTCTCCCGCGCCCGCGACCGGTTCCTCGACGGCGCTTCCCCGAACGACCCGCCCTGGGCGTGGTGGATCGACCGGACCGAACTCCTCGGCCACGAGGGCTGGGTGCACTCCCGGCTGGGCGCCTGGCGCCGGGCCGTCCCTCTGCTGTACGAGGCGACGACCGCGCCAGGACCCTCCTACCGCCACCTCTTCACCGCGGAGCTCCTGGCGGCGCTGGCCGGGGCGCGGGCCTGGCGCGAGGCGGAGGCGCTGATCGCGGAGCTCGCCCCCCGGGCCGCCGGGATCGGCTCCGTACGCACCACCGAGACCCTCGCGGCCACGGCCGACCGGCTGCTGGCGAGCCCGGGCGCCCCGCCGAACCTGCGGGACGCGGCGGCCTTCCTGCGGGAGTCGCTGCCCGGCCGGGCCTGCGGCCCGGACGCCCCGACCCCCCGGAACCACCCCGTCTGAGGACGGCCCCGTTCCGAGTACCGCCCTGTTCCGCGAACCACACGTTCCGAGCACGGCCCCACCATCCGTCGACAGACAGGACCCGCATGCTGCACCTTCGGATCTCCACGCCCGCGGCCGCCGCCCTGGTGGCGATCGCCCTCCTCTTCGCCACCGGGGGACCGGTGTCCGAGGTCGCCTACGGGACGGCCCCGTCCGCCACCGCGGCAGCGCCCGGCACCGAAGGGCAGGGCAGTCCCCACATCGCCACGCACCTCTACTTCGGCACCGGCCGCCACCAGGGCAAACCGCCCATCACGGAGGCGGAGTTCATGAAGTTCGTCGCGGACGTCATCACCCCGCGCTTCCCCGCCGGCCTCACCCTCCAGGAGGGCCGTGGCCAGTGGCGGGACAAGGACGGCGACATCAACCGCGAGCGCAGTTACGAGCTGACGGTGCTGTATCCCGTCGCGCAGGCCCGCGCCCGTGACCGCGACATCGAGTACATCCGCCGGCTGTACTGCGCGACGTACGAGCTGGAGTCCGTCGGCCGCGCCGACGTCCGCGCCCAGGTGAGCTTCTGAGGGGTCCTCGCCCCGGGACTAGCGCAACTGCCGTCGCACCAGCTCGTGGAGCCGTCCGCCCGTGTCCGCCAGGAGCTCGGCGGGCGGCCCCTCCTGGACGACGCGCCCCTCGGACATCACGATCACGCGGTCCGCGTCCAGGACCGTGGAGAGCCGGTGGGCGATCACCACCCGGGTGGCGTCCAGGGCGCGGGTGCTCTCGATGACCACCCGCTGGGTCTCGTTGTCGAGCGCGCTGGTCGCCTCGTCGAAGAAGAGGATGCGGGGCCGCCGCACCAGCGCCTGGGCGATCATCAGGCGTTGGCGCTGTCCGCCGGAGACCGCGCCGCCGTCGGCGATCATCGTGTGCAGGCCCATCGGCATCCGCTCGATGTCCTCGGCGAGCCCCGCCATGGCGACGGCCTCCGCCACCTCCTCCAGGGTGAACGCCTCCGCGCCGCTCACGCACTCCAGGATCGACCCGCTGAGCGGCTGGGCGTTCTGCAGGACCACCCCGCACTGGCGCCGCACGGCCGCCCGGTCGAGCGCGGCGAGGTCCTGCCCGTCGTACAGGACGCTGCCCGCCACCGGCCGGTCGAAGCCGATCAGCAGCCGCAGCAGGGTTGACTTGCCGCAGCCGCTGGGGCCGACGATCGCCACGAACTCGCCGGGCCGCACCTTCAGGGACACGTCGTCCAGGACCAGCGGCCCGTCGTCGGTGTAGCGGAAGGACAGCCCCCGGGCCTCGATCTCCCCCGACAGGGCGCCGGGCTGCGTGCCGGCGCCGCGGGCCTCGGGCGCCTCGTCGAGCACCGGCTTGATCTGCTCGAACATCGGCAGTACGGCGGCGGCCGACAGGAACGCCCCGGTGAGCTGGGTGACCGAGGTCAGCACCATGGTCACGGAGGTGGTGAACGCCAGGAAGGCGCCCGCCGACAGCGACCCCCGCGCCGGGCCCGCGAGCAGGACGAACATCACCAGCGAACAGAGCGGCAGATAGACGGCGTTGAGCACCGTCGTGAGGTTCTTGACGCGGTCGGCGCGCTGCTGGAGCTCCCGGCTGCGGGCGAACTCCCGCGCCCACGCCCCGTACGCGAAGCTCTCGGCCGCCGCGACCCGCAGCTTGGGCAGTCCGCGCAGGGTCTGGAACGCCTGGTTGTTGAGCTTGTTGCCCAGCTCGACCAGCCGGCGCTGCCAGCGCAGCTCCCGCATGCCGAGGGCGAGGAAGACCGCCGCGATCACGGCGAGCATCCCGAGCGCGGTCAGGGCGAGCGGAACGCTGAAGCAGAGCAGCAGCGCCAGGTTCACCGCCCCGACCGTGCCCGCCTGGACCACCACCGGGGTCAGCCCCGACAGCACCCGGCGGATGGCGCTCACCCCCATCGCCGCGCTCGCCAGCTCACCGGTGGAGCGCTCGGTGAAGAAGCGCGTGGGCAGCCTCAGCAGCCGGTCCCAGACGGCGGGTTGCAGGGTGCTCTCGATCCGCCCCTCCATCCGCAGCAGGGTCAGGTTCTGCATGAGGGAGAAGGCCGCCGCGACCACCCCGCCGACGATGATCGCCGACGAGACCTGGGCGATCAGCGAGGTCCGCGCCTGCGGTACGTACACGCCGAGCACCTGACCGGTGGCCAGCGGCACCAGGGCGCCGAGGCCCACCGTGACCAGTCCGGCCAGGACCAGGTTGCGCAGGTCCGCGCGGGTGCCGCGCAACCCGAACCGCAGCAGCCCCCACAGGCTCAGCGGTGTCTCGGGCAGCGGCCGGTAGAACATGACGGCCCGCGCCTCGAACTCCCCGGCGTTGGCCGCGCCGACCCGGGTGCGCCGGCCCGTCGCCGGGTTCACCGCCTCGTATCCGCCGCGCCGCCACAGCAGGGCGACCGGCGTTCCGCTCGCCGCCCTGCGGCCCACCAGGGGGCCCGCGTCCTGGCGCCACCAGCTTCCGTCCAGCCGGACGGGGCGGCTGCGGACCCGGGAGGCGACCGCCACCTGCTCGACGGGGTCGATCCGCTCGCTCACCGCGCCGGCCAGGGACGGCTCGGTGAGGGTGATCCCGGCCGCGCGGGCGACGAGGGCGCACACCGCGTACGTGGCGTCGTCCCCCGCCCCGGCCGTGCGCGACGGCGTCCTGCCGGGGCGGCCGATCGAGGTGAGCAGGGCCCGGTCGGCCTCCTCGCGGACGGCCTCGCCCGCCTTGATGCCCGCCGCCGTGCGGTCCTCGTGGGCGCGCTCCACACGCTCGATCCAGCGGTCGAGGGCGGACAGCAGCCGGTGCTGCCGGTTGACCATGCCCTGCCACAACGCCCCGTCGACCAGCAGGTCCCCGGCCGCCTCGGCGCTGAACGCGGCGCCGTACTGGACGCTGCCGGGGGAGACCGGCAGCCACAGGACGTCGTCGTCGGCGGCCGGCTCCTCCGGAGTCGTCCGGCCGTCCAGCGGGGCCTCGAACAGCACACGCTGACCGCGCCCGACGCCGAGCGAGAAGGCGTGCTCCAGGAGGCTGAGGGCGGTGTCCCCGGTGTCGTAACTGCTGCCGTACCCGCTCTCGTACGCCAGCGCGTCCGCCGACGCGCTCCGGTACAGCTCCCGCAGCGGGATCCGGCGCAGCACGCACGCGCGCAGCGGCCTGCCCACCAGGGTGTGCTGGGGGCCCTCGACCGGGCCCAGCAGCAGCGTGCCGGGCTCCAGGCGGCCGAGGAAGTGCCAGTGGCCCTGCGCCGCCGCGTCCACCGCGAACAGGTCGAGGGCGCCGTCCACCACGAGCCACAGCACCTGCGGACCCTCCAGGGAGAAGCCGCGCAGCCCGGTGCAGTCGATGTCCCGGCCGAGGCCGCCGAGCGCCGCGAGGACGGGGTCGTGCGGGGGGCCGGCGAGGTCGTTCACGGAGGTCACCTCAGTGCTCCTTGACCAGCTCGGCGTACGGGCCGCCCGCCGCGAGCAGCTCCTCGTGGCGTCCGCGCTCCACGACCGTCCCGTGGTCCAGGACCACGATCTCGTCGCTGTCGCGGACCGTGCTCAGCCGGTGGGCGATCACCACGCAGGCGCAGCCGCGGCGGCGCAGGTTGTCGATGATGATCTGCTCGGTCTCGGCGTCCAGGGCGCTGGTCACCTCGTCCAGCACCAGGACGCTGGGGCTGCGCACCAGGGCGCGGGCGATCTCCAGACGCTGGCGCTGCCCGCCGGAGAAGTTGCGGCCGTCCTGCTCGACCCGGGCGTGGATGCCGCCGGGCCGGCGGGCGACGACCTCGTGGAGCGCCGCGTCCCGCAGGGCGGCGACGACCGCCTCGTCCGGGATCGAGGGGTCCCACAGCGCCACGTTGTCCCGCACGGTGCCCTCGAAGAGGAAGACGTCCTGGTCGACGAAGGACACCGAGGCGGCGAGCGCGCCGCGGGGGATGTCCTCCAGGCGCTGCCCGTCGATCCGGATCGTGCCCTCCCAGGGGGTGTACAGCCCGGAGACGAGCCTGGACACCGTGGACTTGCCGCTGCCGGAGCCGCCGACGAGCGCGACCTGCTGCCCCGGCCCCACCGACAGCGAGAAGCCGGAGAGCAGCGGCGCGTCCAGCGGGCTGTAGCCGAACGTGATGCCGTCGAGCGTCACATGGCCCCGGAGCCTGCGGGTGCGGTCCGGCCGCTCCTCGCGCGTGTACAGCGCGTCCACCGGGAAGTTCTCCACGTCCTTGAGCCGGGCGACGTCGGCCGCGAAGTCCTGGACGCGGCCCGCGACCGAGTTCAGCCGGGTGACCGGCGCGGTGAAGCGCGTCACCAGCGCCTGGAACGCCACCAGCAGCCCCACCGACAGCTGGCCCTCGACCGCCCGCAGCCCGCCGATCCACAGGATGAGCGCGCTGTTGAGCGTGGCGAGCAGCGGGGCGACGACCCCCAGCCAGGCACTGGGCACCCCGAGGCGCTGCTGCTCCTCCAGGGTGGTCGCGTGCTGCCCCGCCCAGCGGCGGAAGTAGCCGTCCTCGCCGCCGGTCGCCTTCATCGTCTCGATCAGCTGAAGGCCGGTGTACGAGGTGTTGGTCAGCCGGGCGCTGTCGGCCCGCAGCTTCTGCGTACGGGTGGCGCGCAGGCGTACCACCACGCGCATCGCGACCACGTTGAGCAGGGCGATGCCCACGCCGATGACGGTGAGCTGCGGGTCGTAGGTCCACAGCAGGACGGCGTAGAGCAGCACCACCACACCGTCGACGGCGGCCGCGGTGAGGTCGCGGGCCAGGGTCTCGGCGACCGCGTCGTTGGACTGGAGCCGCTGGACGAGGTCGGCGGGGCTGCGCTGGGCGAAGAAGGTGACCGGCAGCCGCAGCAGGTGCCGGAAGAAGCGGGCGCCGCCGAGCGTGGCGGAGATCATCCGCCCGCGCAGCAGATTGGCCTGCTGGAGCCAGGTCAGCGCGGCGGTGAGCGCCACCGCCGCGCCCATGGCGGCGAACAGCGTGCCGAGCAGCGAGGTCTGCTCACCGATCAGGAAGGTGTCGATGTACGTACGGCTCAGCGCGGGCAGGGTCGCGCCGACCGCCACCAGCAGCAGACTGGCGAGCAGGGCGACCAGCATCGTGCCGGTGGTCCCGCGCAGCCGCGTCGGCAGCGCGCGCAGCGCCCCGGGCCTGCGGCCGCCGCGGCGGAACCCGTCGCCGGGTTCGAGGACGAGGACCACGCCGGTGAAGCTGGTGTCGAAGTCCTCCGCGGGCACGAACCGGCGGCCCTTGTCGGGGTCGTTGATGTACACACCGCGCCGCCCGAGGCGCCGGCCCATGCCGTCGTAGACGACGTAGTGGTTGAACTCCCAGAACAGGATGGCCGGGGCCGGCACCTCCGCCAGCGCGGCGGGCTCCATCTGCATGCCCTTGGCCGTGAGTCCGTAACTCCGGGCGGCCTTCAGGACGTTGCTGGCCCGCGAGCCGTCGCGCGAGACACCGCAGGCGATGCGCAGCTCCTCCAGCGGCACATGGCGGCCGTGATGGGCGAGCACCATCGCCAGGGAGGCGGCGCCGCACTCCAGGGCCTCCATCTGCAGGACGGTGGGGGTTCGCACGGTCCTCGCCCGCCTCGCCCTCGGCGCCGGGCGGGCCCGGCGCCTGCCCGCCGGGGCGCTCTCGGGGCGGTGGCGGCCGCGGCCGGGGGGCGGGAGCCGCGGGGGCGCGGGGGAGGAGGGTGGTGCGGTCACGGGAGGAGCCAATCGAGGGGATGCCGGTCGGCGAGGTGGACGGAGCCGGTGGCCAAGGTCATGGAGTCGACCGGGTAGGGCGGGCCCTGGGCCGAGGACCAGCGGTAGCCCGACTTCGTGGCCGCCGACCGGTCGAGGGCGACCAGGACCGCGACCGGCCTGCCCTGCCGCGAGAACTGCTCGCCGAGCTGGGCGTCGCCGAGGAAGGCGGCGATCCGCTCGGGGGTCTGGGCGCCGCGGCCGACGGCCGCCACCCTGCCCCGCAGCACACCGAACCGGCCGCTGGGCACGGACTCGACGGTGAGGTCGACCGCCGCGCCGACCCGGACCGAGGCGCCCGAGGCGCCCGGCACGTACAGCATCGCCATCAGCGGATCACCGGGGCCGCCGGTCCGCTCGACGCTCGCCAGGTCCGCGCCGGTGGTGACGACCGCGCCGACGGCGGTCCGGAGCGTGGTGAGCCGGCCCGCCTCGACGGCGCGGACGGTCCGGTCGCCGTGCTCGGTGCGGACCTTGAGCAGCGGTGCCCCGGCGGCGAGTTGCCGGCCCTCCTCGGCGAGCACGCCGGTGACCTGTCCGGCCACGGGGCTCTGGAGGACGTAACCGCCCCGGGCGTGGGTGAGGATGCCGGGCGCGCTCAGGGTGGTGGAGACGGTCCCGGTCACCGCCCAGAAGCAGGCGGCGGCCATGACGGCCACGGTGACGGCGAGGACGAGCCGCCCCTGCGGGCGCGCGAAACGCACCGGCAGGTCGAGTTCCTCCGGTGACTGGAGCTTGCTGAGGGCCTGTTGACGGAATTGCACGGAACGCTGCCCCTGCCTGCGGGACGGATGCGGGGAGCCCCGGAACCGAGCGGGTTCCGGGGCTCCCCGTGCCGTCTCAGAGACCGGCGACGAGGCCGGAGGCCAGGCCGGTGACCGGAGCGGTGTTCACACCGGTGGTCGCGTGGACGAGACCCGTGACCGAGCCCACGATGCCCGAGACCGGCAGGACCGAGTCGGCGGTGCCGGTCACGTTGCCGAGCACGGTGCCGACGAGGCCGCCGGACACGTTGTCGAGGTCGGCGTCGGAGATCTCGCGGGTCTCGACCTGCGGGGTGTTGTTCATGGAGTAACTGCCCTTCGTACGGGGGGGAATGGTGTGGGGGGAATCCCTGCGGCAGGGGCCCTCGGGGGGCCGCTCCGCATGGGCCTGGATCAAAGCACGCCGACGCGCCCCCCAGCCAATCCCACCGGGCCTGACCAGGTCTTGTCCTGTCGTGAACGGCCTTCTCGTGCATATCCGTCGAGGAATCGGTGGCAGCTTCTTCACGAGCTTCACTTCATGAATGCCGTTCGGCCGGGCTGCCTTTCTCGCAAGTGGGACACTCCGGCCTTTTCGGCCGCCGGGCCGTCGGGGGCGGATCGGCCCCCGACGGCCGGGCGTGACCGGTTCGGGCATGCGGTGTGCAGGTTTTCGGAAGGTGAGGTTCCGCGGTGGAGTAACACAATCAGCGCCCTTGCAGCGCCTTCACGTTGTTGCCGAAGGTCCAGTTCTTGGAGCCGTCCCAGTTGACCGACCAGGTCATCAGGCCCTTGAGCGCGCCGCCGTAGCGGTTCCACGCCTGGGCCACCAGGCTCGGCGCCAGGTAGCCGCCCCCGGCGCCCGGCTGCGCGGGCAGGCCCGGGACCTGTTTGTCGTAGGGGACCTTGATGGTGGTGCCCTGGACCGTGAGGCCCTTGTCGAGGCAGTCGGTCTGGGCGGTGAAGCCCTGCACGGTGCCGGCCGCGTACGAGTCGCCGGAGCAGCCGTACATGTTGCCGTTGTAGTACTGCATGTTCAGCCACCACAGCCGGCCGTTGTCCGCGTACTTCTTCACGATCGGCAGATACGCGCCCCAGATCGACCCGTACGTGACACTGCCGCCCGTCACATACGCCGTCTCCGGCGCCATCGTGAGTCCGAAGTTCGACGGCATCCGCGCGAGGACCCCGTCGATGATGCGGATGAGGTTCGCCTGGGAGGCCGAGAGTTGGCCGATGTTGCCGCTGCCCACCAGACCGGTCTCGATGTCGATGTCGATGCCGTCGAAGTTGTACGTCTTGAGGATGGGCACGATCGTCGCGACGAACCGGTCCGCGACCGCGCTGGAGCTGAGGTCGATCCCGGCCGCCGCCCCGCCGATGGACAGCAGGACGGTCTGCCCGGCCGCCTTGGCCGCGCACATCTCCGCCGGCGTCGCGACCTTCACGGTCGCGTCCATCCCGTCCTCCCACAGCGCCGTGCCGTCGGAACGGATGACGGGGAAGGCGGCGTTGAGCACGTTGTAACCGTGCGCGGCGATACGGGAGTCGGTGACCGGGGTCCAGCCGAACGGCGGATGGACGCCGTTGGAGGAGCCGTCCCAGTTCTCCCAGTAGCCCTGGAGCACCTTGCCCGCGGGCTTGGACTTGACCGCGCAGGTGTCGCCGAGGGGTGCGGCGGGCGCGGCGGCGGCGGGCAGTTGCGCGGCGAGCGCCAGCGCCAGGCCCGCTCCCGCGAGACGTAACATCCGACCGAGCATGGGGGTACCTCCTGGGCTGTGGGGAACCTGGAGACGTACGGGTCCGGTTGCGGCACGGGGTCCGGCTGCGCCACACCGTAAAGTGGTCCAGACCTTCCGTCAATAGGTCTGGACCAAGAAGGAACGGGTGCTTCCACTGGCCCCGTCGGCGCATCCGGGTGGCGGACGGTGCGGGTGCCGCGTACCGATGGCACGGTGACCCGTCCTCCCGGCCCGTGGTGGGCCGAACTCCCCCCGGTGGCCGGCGCCGCCGTCATGGCGACCGGCATCCTCTCCGTCGGTCTGCACCTCGTCGGCCACGAGACGCTCTCGCTCGCCGCGCTGGCGTCGGCCGGAGCGGTGTGGCTGGTGCTCGCCGTCGACTTCTCCGTCTGCTTCCTGCGCGACCGCCCGCGCTGGCGCGCCGAGGCCGACACCCCGGCCGCCCTGACGGCCGTCGCCGCCACGGCCGTGCTCGGCACCCGGCTCTCGGTGCTGGGCCGGCAGAACCTCGCCCTCGCCCTGCTCGCCCTGGCAGCCGCGCTCTGGCCCTTCCTGCTCTCCTCCGTCCTGCGCCACCGCGGGCGCCGGATGCCCGGCGGCGCGTTCCTCGTCTGTGTCGCGACCCAGGGCCTGGCGGTCCTGGCGGCGACGCTCGCGGCGGCGGGCGAGGGCGACTGGGCGGCCCGGGCCGCCCTCGTCCTCTTCTGCCTCGGGGTGCTGCTCTACGGAGAGGCGCTCGTGCGGTTCGACTTCCGCCAGGTCTGGACCGGGGCGGGCGACCAGTGGATCGCGGGCGGCGCCCTGGCGATCTCGGCGCTGGCCTGCGCGAAACTGACCGCGTCCCCGCTGTGGACCGGCGGCGCCCACCACGCCCTGCGGGACACCACCCTGGTCCTGCTCGGCCTCGCTCTCGCCTGGTACGCCATCCTGCTGACCGCCGAGCTGGTCCGGCCCCGGCCGCACTACGACCTACGGCGCTGGGCGACCGTCTTCCCGCTGGGCATGGCGGCCGTGGCCACCCTCTCCACCGGCACCTCCGCGCACGTCCGGGGGCTGCGCACGCTCGGCGAGGTGCTGCTGTGGGTCGCGGTGGCGGCGTGGGCGCTGACGCTGGCCGCCTTCCTGGTGACCCAGGCGACGGGGCGCGCGCGAACCGGTCCGGCGCGGCGGCCGGCCCCGGACCGCGTCACCGGCGAGGGGCCTACTCCACGGCGGTGACGGCCGTCAGCAGCACCGCCGAGTCCTCCAGGGCGAGCAGGCCGTGGCGCTCCTTGGGCAGCTCGCAGAACTGGCCCGTGCGGAGCTCCTTGTTGCCGCTGTTGGAGGTGACCCGCACACGGCCGTGCAGCACCTGGAGACTGGCCGCGAGCGGCGCGTTGTGCTCGTCGAGCTCGGAGTCCGACGCCAGCGCGATCACACTCTGCCGCAGCGGGCCGTCGTGCACGACGAGCTGGGCGCTGCGGCCGTGCGAGGCGACACGTGCCAGATCCAGATGCTCCTCGGTGAGCGCTACGAGATCCTGCATGGGCCGGTCCCCTTCCTCGGCCGGATGGCCGTGCTCCGATCGGGTACGGGCGTCGCCCTCCAGCCTTCCGCCTCCCCGGCGGCACGCAACTCGGGAGGCGGACGGGCCGCCGGGACCGGGTGGCCGTCTTTTGGGATCACCTCGCCGTTCGGCGCGCGGCCATACCCCGGTAGCGCGGGCGGGACGGCGGGGGCGCGCCCCCGTTCTACGGGGCTCCGGCGGCCCGCCCCACCGACTCCACCAGCGGCAGCAGCCGGTGCGGCACCCGCTCGCGCAGCGCCACCTCGGTGCGGGTGCGCACCACCCCGGGGAGCTGGATCAGGCGCTGGATGACGTCTTCGAGATGACCGGCGTCGCGGGCCACGACCCGCGTCAGCAGATCGCCGCCGCCGGTGATGGAGAACGCCTCGACGATCTCGGGCACGGCCGCGAGCGCGTCCCCCACCTCGTCGAGATGGCCCTGGGTGACCTCGACGTGGACGAAGGCGAGCACGGGGTGGCCGAGCGCCGCGGGGGAGAGGGAAGGCCCCGTTCCGGTGATGACGCCGTCCCGCTCCAGCCGGTCGAGCCGCGCCTGGAGCGTGCCGCGCGCGATGCCGAGGATCCGGGCGTACTCGCGGACGCTGGTGCGCGGCCGCTCGATGAGGAGCCGCAGGATCCGGGTGTCGAGCGCGTCCACCGCCATGGTCCGTCGGTCCCTTCCTGGTGCTGCCGTACGCGTTTCAACCGTACCAATGGCTCAGTGCGAACCGGACGGCGCGCCGCCGCGCATGGGGGGCGCCCCGGCGGGTACGACGCTGTACGACTGTGACGGAAGTGATCTGAGAGCGAGGGGTGTCGGACGTGATTCGAAAGCTGCAGGCGGTCGCGCTGGACTGTGCCGATCCGGTACGGCTGGCAGAGTTCTACGCGGAGTTGCTCGGCGGCCGGGTGGTCGCGGACCCGGACGACTCCGACTGGATCGAGGTGCACGGCTTCGAGGGCACCAAGCTGGCCTTCCAGCGGGTGGACGGCTACCGGGCGCCCCAGTGGCCCGGCCAGGAGCACCCGCAGCAGATCCATCTGGACTTCGACGTGGACGACCTGGAGGGGGAGGAGAAGCGAGCGCTGGCCCTGGGCGCGACCGTGCTGGAGCGCACGGACCAGGTCCAGGAGGCCAACTGGCGTGTCTACGCGGACCCGGCGGGCCATCCGTTCTGCCTCTGCGAACACTGAGGAAGGCTGGACCGATGGACCTGCCTGGACGCGGAAAAGGGTGACGAGGCGTACCAATGGCTCAGTCGGGTGAGGACCACTTGAGCCATTGGGTCCGGGAGTGATCTCATGGACGGGTCGATGGCGCTGCGGGTCTCCGCAGCGCCTTTCTCATGTCGTCCCGGGAGAGGAGCAGCAGGTCCGTGTTGAAGAGGGTGTTCGTGGCTCCGGACCCGGGGCGGATGCGGCTGCGCAACGCGACCCGGGCCGTCGTGGGCATCGGTCTGGCGGTCGCGGTGTGCGGCCTGACCGGCCACTCGCTCGTCGCGGCCATCACCGGTGGTCTCGCGGCCCTGCTGGCTCTCTTCACGGTCACCGACCCGACGGTGCGCGGCCAGGCGGTCACCACCGCCCTGCTGCCCGCGGTCGGTCTGCCGGTCTTCGCCCTGGCCGCCGAGCTGCACGCCCACCCCCTGGCCCGGGACCTGGCCTTCCTCGCGATCGTGGGCGCCGGGGTCTACGCCCGGCGCTGGGGTCCGCGCGGCCACTCCCTGGGCGTGTTCGCCTTCATGGCGTTCTTCATCACGCAGTTCCTGCACACGGTCCCCGGGCAGCTGCCCGAGCTGTACGCGGCCGTGCTCCTGTCCGTCCTGACGGCGGCGGCCGTCCGGTTCGGCGCGTGGTGCTACGAGCGGCGCCTGCCGCCGCCGCCCCTGGTCTCGGCGCCCGCCCCGGGCCGGGGCCTGCGCCGGGCGACCACGCGGCAGGCGGTACAGGCCATGACCGGAGCCGCGTTCGCGCTGGCGATCGGGCAACTGCTCTCGCAGGAGCGCTGGTACTGGGCGGTCGGAGCCACCTGGTGGATCTTCGTGAACACGACGTCCCGCGGCGAGACGCTGGTGCGCGGCTTCCGGCGGGTCCTGGGCACCGTCATCGGCATCGTCTGCGGGGTGGCGGTCGCGATCCCGCTGCACGGCGCCCCGGTGCCCTCGGCGGTGCTGATCGCGCTGTGCGTGTTCGGGATCTTCTACACGGCCGCCGTGTCGTACACCTGGATGATGCTCGCCGTCACCGTCATGGCCAGCCTGCTCTACGGGCTGCTGGGCGTCCTGAACACCGACCTGCTCGCCCTGCGGCTCTTCGAGACGGGCGTGGGCCTGGCCGGGTCCGCCCTGGCCGTCCTGCTCGTCCTGCCGGTCACCACGCACACCACGACGGACTCCTGGGTGCGGCACGCCCTGCACAGCGTGCGTGCCTCCGCCGCGGCCGCCGCCGCCCGCCTCGCCGGTGAGGACGCCGACCCGACGCCGCACATCACCGAGCTGGAGCACACCCTCGCCCGGGTCCGGCTGTCGCTGGCGCCGCTGGTCCACCCGCTCAACCCCCGCCGTGCCCGGAAGGCCAGGGCCCGGCAGATCCTGGGCTACCTCGACGACTGCGCCCGCGAGGCCCGCAACCTGGCCCTGGTGGCGGCCGACGCCGAGGCCTCCCACGACCAGCGGCTCGCCGCCGCCTGCGAGCGCGTGGAGGCCGCCGTGGCGGCGCTGGTCGCCACCCCGGCCACCGAGGCGCCCTCGGCCCGTCCGCCGGCCGTCGAGCACAAGGCCGCCGCCGCGGAGCACCCTGCCCTGGCCCACCTGCACGAACTGGAGCGGGTCCTGGTGAGCCTCGGCAGGCCCCTGCAGGCCGCCCCCGGGTCACCGCTGGTCGACGCCTGACCCGCGGCCCGCACCGGCTGCCGGGGCACCGGGGCGTCGCCCGCCGGTTGGTCTAGACCGCCTGCTACGGTCGCCGCAGTCGGCGCCGGGCCCAGCCCCGGCGCGCAGTCGCGCGAGAGGGGTGGCACGGTGGCCGAGAGCAGCGCCGGGCGGGCATTCATCGGGTCGTTCACCACGGCGGGCGGACAGGGCGTGACCGTCGCCGCTGTGGACGCGCTGACGGGCGCGCTCACCCCCCTGGGCGCCACGGACACCGTCCCCGACCCCTCGTTCCTGGCCCTGTCGGCCGACGCCACCGTCCTGTACGCGGTGGGCGAGAGCGAGCACGGCACCGCCGCCGCCTTCGACGTACGGGGCGACCGCCCGGTCCTGCTCGGCGAGCCGGTACCGGTGGAGGGCGCCGGCCCGACCCACCTCGCCCTCGCCGCCGGGCACCTGGTCACCGCCAACTACACCTCGGGCAGCGTCACCACCCTCCCGGTCCGCCCCGACGGCCGCCCGGGGCCCGCCGCGTACGTCCTGGAGCACCACGGCTCCGGACCCCACCCCGAGCGCCAGACCGGCCCGCACGCCCACCAGGTGCTGCCCGACCCCAGCGGGCGCTGGCTGCTGAGCGTCGACCTCGGCACCGACTCCGTGGAGGTCTGCGCCCTCGACCGGTCCGGCGGCGTCCTGCGCCCGCACGGCTCGACCGCGCTGCGCCCCGGCACCGGCCCGCGCCATCTGGCCTTCCACCCCGACGGACGCCACGCCTACGTCCTGAACGAGCTGGAGCCCACCCTCGTCGTCTGCCGCTGGGACGCCGCCGAGGGCGCCCTGGAGCCGCTGGGGGAGACCCGGGTGATCCACGACGGCGTGACGACGCGGACGTACCCCTCCGAGGTCGTCGTGGCCCGCGACGGGCGGTTCCTCTGGGTCGCCAACCGGGGCCATGACTCGATCGCGACCCTCGCCCTCGATCCGGACGGCGAGCACGCCGTCCTGGTGGCCACCGTGGACTGCGGCGGGCGCTGGCCGCGCCATCTCACCCTCGACCCCTCGGGCAGGCGCCTGTACGCGGCGAACGAACGCTCCGGGGACGTGAGCTGGTTCGACCTCTACGAGGAGAGCGGCATCCCGCGCCTGGCGGGCTCGACGCCCGCCCCCGCGGCCTCGTGCGTCGTCTTCGGCTGAACCCGGCTGCCGTACGCCGAAGGGCCCGCGCCCCGGCCAGGGTGCGGGCCCTTCGGGCATCCGTACGTCAGTGCACCGGGGAGCCCTGCGGCTGCGGCGTGAGGCCCAGCGCGGCGGCGTACTGCGACAGCACGAGCTTGCCGATCGCCGGGTAGGCGCCCAGCGGCTCGGCGGCCAGGCAGTCGGCCTCCTTCGCGGCGGCGTCCAGCAGCCCGTCCGCGACCTCGGGGCCGATCAGGTAGGGGGCGACCGCGAGCTGCACCGAGCCGGAGCCGCGCAGCTGCTCGGCCATGGCGGCGATCGAGCCCTCCTGGTCGAGCGCGGCGGCCATCACGGGCACGGCCAGACGGGCGGCCAGCAGCATGCCGGTGATCCCGGCGGCCTGCACGGCCTCCTCGCCGCCGACCGTCGCCAGGATGATGCCGTCGGCGGCGGTCGCCACCGTGAACAGCCGGGCACGGTCGGCGCGGGCCAGACCGGCCTCGGAGAGGCGTACGTGCAGGGCCTCGGCGAGCAGCGGGTGCGGGCCGAGGACGTCGGTCAGCTCGGCGGCGGCACGGCTGTCCATCACGGCCTGGCGCACCCGGCGGATCAGGGCGCTGTCGGGGCCCGCGAGCAGCGGCACGACGACGGCGACGGGGCCGTCGGGCGCGGCGACGTCCTGACCGGCGGCACGGGCCCGCTCATAGCGGGCGGTGCGCTCGGCGGCGGTGTGCGCGAGCACGGCGTCCAGCGGGGGGAACTCCACGGCGGCGTCCTCGGCCGCGTCCAGGTAGCCGATCCGGGCGTCCAGGCCGGGCAGCTCCGAGCGCGCGATGCTGACGACTTCCTCCGCCAGGGCGCGCACGGCGGGGGAGGGGGTACCGGGAACGGCGAGGACGAGCGCGGGCGCGCCCTCGGGAGCGACCACCGGCTCCGGGCGGCGGTGCCGCCCTGGCTGGCGGGGTCGCGGCATTCGTACAGGCAGGCCGGATGCGGGCCCAGTGGGGGAGCTCATGGCGCCGCATGCTACTGGCTTTGCGGGCGCGGCTGTTCGGGTAGGGGTCAGGTGAGCGGTATCTGTCCGTATTTATCCCGTGAGTGACATTGCCCTCAAGTGTCCCGCTCTGTCGTCACCCGCAACATGCGCGGATGGTGCGGCAGTAGCAGCTCGTCGCGGGCCAGCGCCGAGGCGATCAGCAGGGCTCCGGCGAGCGGATCTCCCGCCGCGGGCACCGTGCGTACGGACGGCAGCAGGGCGTCGAGTTCCTCCCGTACGGGGACGAGCAGCGGGTCGCCCATGCGGAACAGGCCGCCGGTGAGCGCCACTTCGCATTCGCTCACGCTTCCGGCCGCCCCGTCACCGGCCGTTCCGCGCGCGACCGTCGCACCGGCCGGACCGGACGCTGACCCTGCGGCACGGCCCCGGCCGCCGCCGAACGGCACGTCCGGGCAGACCGCCGCCGCCGACTCGGCGATGGCGCGGCCCGCCTCGCGCAGGACCGCCGCGGCGACCGGGTCGGACGCGGCGCAGCGCGCCACCTCCGGTGCGAACGACGCCAGCACGGCGGGCCGGTCGGTGCGCGGATACAGCAGCCCGGGCAGCTCCGCCACGGGCCCGAACAGCGCCTCGGCGCGCTTGAGGAGGGCCGCCGAGCCGCCGCGACGGCCGTCGTGGGCGCGCAGTGCCGCCTCCAGGCCCGCGCGGCCGATCCAGGCGCCGCCGCCGCGGTCACCGAGCAGATGGCCCCAGCCGTCGGCCCGCCGCCACCGCGTCAGATCCGTGCCGACCGCGATCATCCCGGTGCCCGCGGCGACCACCGCGCCGGGCCGCTGGCCGAGCGCTCCCGCGTACGCGGTCACCGCGTCGGCGGCCAGTGCCAGGCGCCGCACCCCGAGCGCGCGGGCGAGCGCCGCGGGCACCCGGGCGCGCAGGTCGTCGCCGAGCGAGGCCATCCCGGCGGCGCCCACGGCCACCGCCGCCACCCCGTCCGCGCCGGCCCGGTCCAGCAACTCACGGGCGGCGGGCACCAGTTGGGCGAGCAGGTGCTCCGCGTCGATCCCGGCGCGGCCCGTACGCACCGGCTCACCGGAGACCGACACCTCCGCCGGGCCCCCTCCTTCGGCGCGGCCGAGCGCGAACCGCACGCCGGACCCGCCGGAGTCGACCCCCAGCACCCAGGCGTCGCCGCTCCCGCCGCCGAGGGTCACGGCAGGCGCCAGTCGACCGGCTGCGCGCCCTGGCGGACCAGGAGCTCGTTGACCCGGCTGAACGGCCGCGACCCGAAGAAGCCCCGGTCCGCCGACATCGGCGAGGGGTGCGCGGACTCGATCGCCGGCAGCTCGCCGAGCAGCGGGCGCAGATTGCGCGCGTCGCGTCCCCACAGCACCGAGACCAGCGGGGTCCCGCGCGCGACCAGCGCGCGGATGGCCTGCTCGGTCACCTCCTCCCAGCCCTTGCCGCGATGCGCGGCGGGCTTGCGGGGCGCGGTGGTCAGCGCCCTGTTCAGGAGCAGGACGCCCTGCCGGGTCCAGGGCGTCAGATCGCCGCTGGAGGGCCGGGGCAGCCCCAGGTCGGTGTGCATCTCGCGGAAGATGTTCTCCAGGCTGCCCGGCAGCGGGCGCACCTCGGGGGCGACCGAGAAGGAGAGGCCCACGGCGTGCCCCGGTGTCGGATACGGGTCCTGGCCCACGATCAGGACCCGTACGTCCTGGAACGGCTGCTGGAAGGCCCGCAGCACATGCTGTCCGGCCGGGAGGTAGGTGCGCCCCTGGGAGATCTCCTGACGGAGGAAGTCGCCCATGGAGGCGACCCTTCCGGCCACGGGTTCCAGAGCGTCCGCCCAGCCGGGCTCGACGATCTCTTTCAACGGTCGTGCTGCCACGGCCGTCACTCTACTGGCGGATCACCGCCGCCCGTACGCACAGCACATCGGGCAGATGCGAGGCGAGCAGGCTCCAGGTGTCCCCGTCGTCCGCGCTCGCGTACACCTCGCCGTTGCGGTTGCCGAAGTACACGCCGGCCGGGTCGGCGTCGTCGGTGCACAGGGCGTCGCGCAGCACCGTCCCGTAGTGCGCCTGCGAGGGCAGTCCGGCCGACAGCGGCTCCCAGGTGCGGCCGCCGTCCGAGGTGCGGAAGACCCGGCACCTGTTCCCGGCCGGGACCCGGTCGGAGTCGGCCGTGATCGGGAACACGTAGGCGGTGTCCGGGCGGTGGGGGTGGGTGGCGGCGGCGAACCCGAAGGTGGACGGCAGGCCCTCGCCGATGTCCTGCCAGCGCTCGCCGCCGTCGTCGCTGCGGTAGACCCCCCAGTGGTTCTGGAGGAGAGCCGGTCCGGGTCGGCCGCGTCCTGTGCGATCTTGTGGACGCACTGGCCGAACTCGGGGTGCTGGTCGGGCAGGAAGACCGCCGAGACGCCGTGGTTGGCCGGCGCCCAGCTCTCGCCGCCGTCCCGGGTGCGGAAGACCCCGGCCGTGGACACCGCGACGGTCACCGCACGGGCGTCGCGGGGATCGGTGAGGATGGTGTGCAGCCCCTCACCGCCGCCGCCCGGCACCCACCGCGAGCGCGTCGGGTGCTCCCACAGCGGGCGCACCAGCGTGAAGCTCTCGCCGCCGTCCTCGGAGCGGAAGAGCGCGGCCGGCTCCGTGCCCGCGTAGACCACGTCGGGCGCCTCGGGGCCCGCGGGGTGCAGCTGCCATACTCGCTCCAGCGATCTCCCGGTGAACTCGGGGAACTTCACGGCTGGTTGAGGTGGCTCCACCCAGGTCGCGCCCAGGTCGTCCGAGCGGAAGACGGAGGGTCCCCAGTGCGCGCTGTCGCCGCCGACGAGCAGCCGGGGAACCGGGCGCCGGGTGTCGATGCCGATCGAATAGACCGCCTGGGCGTTGAAGTGCGGTCCGTCGAACCGCCACGCGCCTCCCTGTCTGCGGCCGATGAACAGTCCCTTGCGCGTGCCCACGGTGAGCAGTACGTCGGTCATCGCTACCCCTCCAAAACGCCGTTGTCCCGGATATCCGCCAGTCTGCACCCGACCACTGACAGTGGCCCCCGCAGCAGGAGTCCGCGCAGGTCACCGGGCGTGGGAGGGCGATGGGGGGCGGGACGGGGAGCGGCCGCCGATTCACCCGGACGAGAACGGAGCGATCATGACCGAGCGCACCCCCGGACTCCCGAACGGGCCCGATGGCGGATTCCTCGCCGGCCGGGGCATCGCGGACATCACCGGGGAGGCCGCCGAGTGCGGCATGCTCGGCTACGGCAAGGCCGACCAGCTCAGCGCGGGCATCCACACCCGCCAGCGCGCCCGTGCCTTCGCCTTCGCCGACCGGGCGGGGCACGGCCGGGCGCTCCTGGTGGTGTGCGAGCTGCCGCTTATGGCCGACAGCGTCGTGCGGGAGGTACTGCGGCGCCTGCCCCCGGGGTACGACGCGAGCAACGTCATGCTCACCGCCACCCACACCCACTGCGGCCCCGGCGGCTACTTCCACCACGCGCTCTACAACAGCAACACCGGCGGGTTCCGGGAGCGGACCTTCCGGGCGATCACCGACGGCATCACCGAGGCGGCCCTGGCAGCCGTCGCGGACCTGGCACCGACCGTGCTGCGCCTCGCGCACGGCGAGCTGACCGACGCCAGCGTCAACCGCTCCCGGCGGGCCTTCGACCGCAACCCGGCCGCCGACCGGGCACACTTCCCCGGGGCCGTCGACCCGCAGACCACCCTCCTCACCCTGGAGCGGGACGGCGTTCCGGTGGGCGCGGTCAACTGGTTCGCCACCCACAACACCAGCATGACCAACCGCAACCGGCTGATAAGCGCCGACAACAAGGGCTACGCCGCCCACCACTGGGAGCGCCTCGCGGGCGTCGACCACCTGTCTCCCACCCCTCCCGCGCTGGTGGCCGCGTTCGCCCAGACCAACGCCGGTGACATGTCGCCCAACCTGGGCCTGGCACCCGGCACGGGCCCGACCGGCGACCAGTTCGAGAACACCCGGATCATCGGCACCCGCCAGTACGAGGCCGCGGCGGCGCTGGAGGGTGAGGAGATCTCCGGCGCCGTCGACTCCCGTACCACGTATGTGTACCTGTCGGCCGTGGAGGTGGGCCCGGAACACACCGGGGACGGCCGTACGCACCGGACCTCGCCCCCCGTGGGCGGCGCGGCGGCCTTCGCCGGGGCCTGGGCCGACGGACCCGGCTTCAAGGGCTTCCGGCCGGGAGCCAACCCCCTGTGGGACGCGCTCTCCCGGCGGCTGGTCTACCCCTTCGCGCCCGCCCTGCGCGACGCCCAGTACCCGAAGGCGCTCGCCCTGCCCGCCGGGCCCGTCAACCGCGTCCTGCCGATGGTCCAGGAGCGCGCCCCCGTCCAACTGCTGCGGATAGGGCCGCTGTACCTGATCGGGATACCCGGCGAGGTGACGATCGTCGCCGGGCTGCGGCTGCGCCGCACGGCCGCCGCGATCCTGGGCGTACGGCTTGAGGAGGTGCTGGTCGCCGGGTACAGCAACGGATACCTCCACTACGTGACGACGCCCGAGGAGTACGACGCCCAGGAGTACGAGGGCGGCAGCACGCTCTTCGGGCGCTGGGAGCTGCCCGCGCTCTGCCAGACCGTGGCGCGCCTGGCCACCGCCCTGCGCGACGGCGTGCCCGTCCCCCGGGGCGTCCCGGAGCCTCCCGTGCCCGTACGCCGCCGGCACCGCCGCCGGGGCACCGACGCGCCCCACCCGGGGTACGCGTTCGGAGCGGTGCTGTCCTTCGCGCTCGTCGGGCGCCGGGCCGTGGCGTCCTTCGTGGGCGCGCATCCGGGCAACGACCTGCGCCGGGGCGGGAGTTATCTGTCGGTCCAGCGGTGGACGGGCGGGGCGTGGACGCGGGTCGCGGACGACGGCGACTGGTCGACGCTCTTCCGCTGGGCCCGCTCGGGCGGCTCGACCTCGGTGGCCACCGTCCTGTGGAACATACCGCCCGGCACCCCGGCGGGCCGCTACCGGCTCGCGTACCACGGGGACACGGCGCAGGGCCCGTTCACCGGGGTGACCGAGCCCTTCGAGATCGCCTGAGTGCCTGCGGGGCCCGGGTCAGATCGCCCAGCCGTACTGATCCGGCACCTGCACCTCACCGCCCAGCTCACGGGCCGCATGAAGGGCCCAGGACGGGTCGCGCAGCAGCTCCCGGCCGAGCAGGACCGCGTCCGCCTCCCCGTGGGCGAGGATCTTCTCGGCCTGGGCGGGCTCGGTGATCAGGCCGACGGCGGCGACGGGCAGCGCGCTCTCGCGGCGCACCCGGGCCGCGAACGGCACCTGGTAGCCGGGCCCCACGGGGATGCGCACCCCGGCGGCGTTCCCGCCGGTCGACACGTCGAGGAGGTCCACACCGCGCTCCTTGAGCAGCACGGCCAGGCGGACGGTCTCGTCGGCGGTCCAGCCGTCCTCCTCCAGCCAGTCGGTGGCCGAGATCCGGAAGAACAGCGGCAGCTCCTCGGGCCACACCGCCCGCACGGCCTCGGTGACCTCCAGCGCGAGGCGTGCGCGGTTCTCGAACGAGCCGCCGTACGCGTCGGTGCGCCGGTTGGAGTGCGGGGAGAGGAACTCGCCGATCAGATAGCCGTGGGCGCCGTGGATCTCGACGACCTCGAACCCGGCGTCCCGCGCGCGCCGGGCCGCGTCCGCGAACTGCCCGACGATCTCCGTGATCCGATCGGTGGTCAGCTCGGTGGGGACGGTGTGGCCGGGGCCGAAGGGCACCGGGCTCGGTCCGACCGGCTGCCAGCCCTCCTCGGCGTCCGGAGCGATCGGCACACCGCCGCGCCAGGGGCGTTCGGTGGAGGCCTTCCGTCCGGCGTGGGCTATCTGGATGCCGGGCACCGTGCCCCGCGCCTTGAGGAAGCGCACGATCCGGCGCAGCCCCTCGACCTGGGTGCCGTTCCAGATGCCGAGGTCTCCGGGGGAGATCCGGCCCTCGGCGCTGACGGCCGTGGCCTCCACGAGGATCAGCCCCGTGCCGCCGGCCGCGCGGGCCGCGTAGTGGGCGAAGTGCCAGTCGTTCGCGACACCCGCGTCCGGGCCGAACGCCTCGGCGCTGTACTGGCACATCGGCGCCATCCAGATCCGGTTGGGGATCGTCAGCGACCGCAGGGTACGGGGCTCGAACAGGGCACTCGCAGCAGGCACGGCAGACTCCATTCAGGACGGCCGCGGCGCCACGGGGTCGGCGCCGGATCCGCTTCGTACGATACGCATCGTAGTACGGCAGATGTCAAACTACGATGACTCTCGTACAATGCGTCTGTGTCCCCTGCAACGAGCAAGCGCGAACTCGACCACCCGGCGCGTCACGAGATCCGTCTGGAGGCGGTGCTGCACGCGCTCTCCGACCCCGTCCGGCTGCGGGTGGTCGGCGAGCTCGCGGCCGCCGACGGCGAGCTGTCCTGCTCGTACTTCGACCTGCCCGTCACCAAGTCCACGACCACGCACCACTTCCGGGTGCTGCGCGAGAGCGGCGTCATCCAGCAGACCTACCGGGGCACCGCCAAGATGAACGGGCTGCGCCGCGCCGACCTGGACGAGCTCTTCCCCGGCCTGTTCGACCGGATCCTGCAAGCGGCGGCGCTCCAGGGGGCGCGGCTCGACCACTGAGCGCCCCGCGCCCGAAGGACCGGCCCGGTGCCGGGCCGTTCAGTCCTCGCGCGTGCCCAGCGCGGCCGCCAGCAGCCCCTCCCAGTCGGCGATCTTCACCGAGCCCCGGCCCAGCGAGCGGCCGAGTGCCGCCTCCGCCAGCTCGATGTCCTGCCAGCCCCGCCACCGCACCGGCCGCAGCCCCGACTCCCGCATGGCGTCCACGGGTTCGCCCTCCACGGGCCGCCGCGCCAGGGCCTCGGCGTCCTCCAGGAGCGAGGTCACCGTCTCCTTCGCGCACGGGCGGTTGGTGCCGATGACGCCGGTCGGGCCGCGCTTGATCCACCCCGCCACGTACTCCCCGGGCGAGGGGACGCCGTCGCGCAGCACGCGTCCGGCCGCGTGCGGGACCGTCCCCGTCGCCGGGTCGAACGGCAGGCCCGCCAGGGGCACGCCCAGATAGCCGACCGCCCGCAGCACCAGCTGCGCCTCGATCTCCTCATACGTGCCGGTGCCGCGCACGCCCCCGGCCCCGTCCGGGACGGTGTGCTCGAAGCGGACGCCGCCCACCCGTCCGTCCCGCTCCAGGATCTCCACCGGGCGCAGGAAGAACCGCAGCCGCAGTGCGCGCTCCGCGCCGCGCGGCGCGCGGTCCGGGGCCGCCCAGCCGCGCAGCACCTCGATGTTGCGGCGGACGGCCGCGGGCAGCGCCGAGGGGTCCGAGCAGGCCGGGTCCAGGGCCAGCTCGGCGGCGTCCACGACGGCCTCGGCCCCCGGCAGCGCGCCGAGCTCACGCAGCTCCTTGGTGGTGAACTTCGCCTGCGAGGGGCCGCGCCGGGCGACCATGTGCACCTCGCGCACCCGGCTCGCCGCCAGCGCGTCCAGCGCCCTGTGCGGCACGTCGGTGGGGCGCAGCTCGTCGGCGCCGCGCGAGAGGATGCGGGCCACGTCCACCGCCACGTTGCCCGCGCCGATGACGACCGCCGAGCGGGCGCTGAGCCATTCGAGGCGGAAGCCGTTCGCCGAGGCGTCCGGGTGGGCGCTGTACCAGGCGACGAAGTCGGTGGCCGAGCAGCTTCCCGGCAGGTCCTCGCCGGGAATGCCGAGCCGGCGGTCGGCGGAGGCGCCCACGCAGTACACCACCGCGTGATAGAGCCGCAGCAGCCGCTCCGGGGAGAGGCCACCGGGCCCGATCTCGACGTTGCCGAGGAAATTGATCCGCTCGTCCTCCAGGACCGTGCGGAGATTGGTCTGGAGGGACTTGATCTTCTCGTGGTCGGGCGCCACTCCGTACCGCACCAGGCCGTACGGACAGGGCAGCCGGTCCAGGACGTCGACCCGCAGCCCCCAGACCGTGCTCTGGGTGACCAGGGACTGAGCGGTGTAGACCCCGCTCGGCCCGGAACCGATGACGGCTATGCGCAGCACGAAGGGTCTCCCTTCCCGCAGGCGGATCCCACCAGGGACTCCAGCATCGCACCGGGGGGCGCGCGGCGTCAGGGGACGGCGAGCGGTTTCCCCTGCGGCGGCGGGTTGCCGAGCTCCCAGTCGAGCCCGAAGCGCTGGAACAGCTCGGCCCGCAGCCGGGGCACCTCCATGGGGGCGCCGGGCAGCAGCGCCGCGAAGACGGCCCCCATCAGGAGCGCCCGCAGGATCGGGTACTCGCCGTCCACGTCCGCCGTGCCGTACCGCTCCATCGTGTCCTTCAGCAGCCACGACAGGCGCTGCTGCTCCGGGCACTGCACGAACCCCTCGGCCTGGAGGATCCCGGCCATGTGGGCGCGCATCAGCACCGGGTGGACCGCGGTGAGGCCCAGGATCGCGTCGATGGCGCGGGCCAGCCGCTCCCGTCCGTCCTCGGTCCGCGGCTCCTGCTCCAGGCCCGCCTCCAGGGCCAGGTGCATGACCCGGTGGACGGCCGACTGGAGGAGCTGGCGCTTGCCCGGGAAGTAGTACGAGACCAGGCCGCGGGCCGAGCCGGCCCGGTCGGCGATGTCGCCGAGGGTGGTCGCCTCGTAGCCGCGCTCCGCCACCAGCTCGACTGTCGCCTGGAGCAGCCGCTCACGGGAACGCCGGCGCAACTCTTCATTGACCGATG
This sequence comes from Streptomyces sp. NPDC005878, assembly GCF_040629815.1. Lineage (NCBI taxonomy): Bacteria > Bacillati > Actinomycetota > Actinomycetes > Kitasatosporales > Streptomycetaceae > Streptomyces > Streptomyces sp. NPDC005878. The sequence continues at coordinate 510,142 of NZ_JBEXWK010000001.1, read as the reverse complement.
CGCTGCGCGGGGACATGCTGTAACTCCTGCGTTGACTGGCTCTGAGCCAATATACTCAGGTGACCGTGTGCGGGAACCCCTGCCGGGGGTTCTGGCCTGCGGACCGGCTGTCCTTTCTGGGTGACGCGGGGGATCACCCAGGAGGGGCGGCCCTCTTCTGCCCCGCTCTGTCCGACCGACGAGGTCCAGGGCGGGCCGCCGCCCGGCGGGGCGTTCCCTGACGCGTACATCCTCCTCAGTGCCTCGCCGTTCGCCGGAGCGCGGTGTGCAACCGCGGATCCGCCGATGTCACTCTCTCCCGCGAGCCCCCGGCCCGCCGCCCGGGGCCCGGTACGGCACGGCGTCGCGGGAGGAGCCGGCCGGCACACCCCTGATCGCCACGGCGGCGATCCTCGCGGGCGGCACCTGGCCGGTTCAAGCCCCGTCGGCCCCGCGCGGCCGGTTCGCGCCCCACCGCCCGTACGCCGCCACCGACAGGCACACCAGCGCCGCCCCGATCAGCCAGCCGCCGACCACGTCCGAGAGCCAGTGGACGCCGAGGTAGACGCGGGTGAAGCCCACCCCGAGCACCGAGACGGCGCCGGCCGCGGCCACCGCCCGCCGCACGGCCGGGCGCGCGCCCCGGGCCGCGGCCAGCCACAGCAGGAGGCCGAATGTCACCGTCACGGTGAGCGCGTGGCCGGACGGGAAGGCCGCGTACGAGGCGGAATCGACGGGATCGGGCCATCTGGGGCGCTCCCGCCCGAGCGCCGCCTTCATGGTCTGCTGGACCAACGTGCCCAGCGCGCTCGTCGCCGCGGCCCACAGAGCCATGCGCCGGCCGCCGCGTACGAAGACGGCGACGACCACCGCGGCCAGCAGCGCGCGCATCGTCCAGGTGTCCCAGACCCAGTCGGTGAGCACCCGGTTGGCGTGGGTGAACCCCCGCTCGGCGACGGCCGTCCTGTGGAGCCTGTCGGCGACCGTACGGTCCAGGGACACCAGCGGCCCCCACGAGGCCGCCACAAGGACCAGCAGGAGGCCGGAGAGGGCCGCCAGGGCCGCGCCGGCACGGGCCGGGCCGACTACGGGGGCGGGGGCGTGGGCCGGCGGGGGTGCGACGGGCATGACTCGATCCTCGCTGAGACGCGCGCGGGCCGTGCGCGCGGGGGTGCGGGGCGGGGTGGGGCGGGCGCCAGGGGGCGGCGGGATGGCGGGACGGTGGTGACGGACCCTAGCCGAGGGCGCGCAGCCCCGGGACGAAGGCCACCAGCAGCGGGACGACCGGGACCAGGGCCGCCGACGCCGTCAGTCGGAGCCGGTGGCCCGCGGTGAGCCGGGGTGAGGCGGCCAGCAGGCGGTTGACGCGCCGCGGGACCTCGCCGTGCGGAGTCGGGCAGGGCCCGAACAGGCCCCGGTCCTCGTTGAGTTCGACCAGCGCGAGCGCGATCGTCAGCCGGCCGTAGCGCCGCGAGGCGACGTCGTCCGCGGCCAGCTCGACCAGCCGGTGCATCTCGTCCCGGAAGGCGGCGAACACCGGAATCCGGGGAAACCCGTTCGCCAGCGCGGCCGAGCAGTTCAGGAGCCAGTGGTGGCGGGCGCGCGCGTGGCCCTGCTCATGGGCGAGCACGGCGTCGAGCTGGCGGCCCTTCAGGCGGCGGAGTGCCGCGGTGGTGATGACGAGTTGGGGGCTGGGGCCGGGCAGCCACCAGGCGTCCGGACGCGGCCCCTCCAGGACCACCAGCGGCGCCCCGCCGGGCTCCTCGCCCGGCAGCAGCGGGGCGCGTACCAGCAGCTCCGAACGGCTCGCCCGGCGCCGCGCCCGGGCGCCGCGGATCTCCCGGGTGAGCATCGCGGCCGTCCAGGCGCCGCCGCAGAAGAGCAGGACCGCGAGCGCCGCCGACCACGGGCCGTACGGACCCAGCGCGTACGCGTCGATCACCGCGCGCGGGGCGGTCGCGAACACCTGGCCCCGTACGGTCTGCCAGGCCGCCGCCGCGCTGAAGACCATCGCCAGCGCGAAGCACAGCAGCACCGCGCCCACCACGCACTGCCACACCCACAGCGCCACCACTGGCTCGCGCTCGGCCCAGTGGGCGCGCGCGAACAGACGCGGGGCCACCACGGCGGACACGACGCCGAGCGCGAGCAGCGCGAGGGAGACCATCATGGCCTCAGCCTATGAGCGGGGCCGTCCCCATAGGTATGACCTCGCGCGCCAAGTGACGCACGCCACGTTTTGACCACGCCCCCGAGGGCCTTCGCGGCCGGGCCGCCGCCGGTGCGGGTCAGAGGGCCAGCAGCATCGCGAGCATGCCGATCCCCATCGACAACCGGCAGGCCAGCGTCAGTTCGGGCCGCGCGCCCCAGCCGGGCGCGGCGCCGTCGCCGGGCGGGGCCGCGGCGGGCAGCAGCCGTATCCCCGTCGTGAGGACGTAGCCCACGTAGTAGACGAGCAGGACGCCGGTGAGGAGGGGGACGCCGCCCGCGGCCCCGGCGTGGCCCTCGTGGGCCGTGTGGCCGCCCGGGGCGCTCATCGCCAGCGCCATGTAGACCATGGCGAGCGAGCCGACCGCGTGGTGCAGATGGTGGCCGCCGCCCGCCCCGCGCGCGTGGACGAGCCAGCCCGCCCGCAGCGCCGCGGCCCCGAAGACCGCCGCGTACCCGGCGAAGATCCAGGGCGGCGGGGTGGCGAACGCCGCCGGGACCGCCATCGCGGCCATGCCGAAGCCCATCAGCGCCTCGCCCCCGGCCGAGCTGCGCGCGCGGGGGCAGTCGCTGCGCAGCCGCAGGACGCAGTACGCGCCGGTGGCCACGCACACCGCCACCAGCAGCCAGCCGGACAGCGCGGTTCCGTGCACGGCCCACCTCCCCGCTCGACCCGTCGCCCCCGCCCAGGGGTCGATGCCCGGGCAATCGGTCGCGCACGCGGGCGCAAGGACACACAAGGGGGCGCGCGAGGGGCACGCGGGACGCGGGACGGCTTTCCCGCCGGGTCCGGTGCGGCCGGGCCGCCGGGGTCAGGGGCGGAAGCGCAACGGGTGGTCGGCGGGCACCTCGACGATCACGATGCGCACCCCGTCCGGGTCCTGGAGCCACATCTCCACCAGGCCCCACGGCTCGCGCACCGGGGGCCGCGCGATCTCCACCCCGCGCCCGGTCAGCTCCTCGTACGCCTCCGCCGCGTCCGCCACCTGGAGCCACAGCCGCAGACCGGGGGAGAGGGGCGCCTCGGCACGCCCGGAGACCTCCAGGAAGCCGCCGCCGAGGAAGTAGACCGTGCCGCGCTCCGGCCCCGTGCCGAACTCGCGGTGGACCGGGAGGCCCAACTGCCCTCCGTAGAAGGCGCGGGAGCGGTCCGGGTCGGTGGGGCGCAGAAGGGTCCTGCTGCTCAGCACATGCACCATGGGAGCAGGTTAGAAGACGCCCGCCGGGGCGGGGTTAGGCTCGGGGTGCGCCCGCCACGTCATGATGCAGTTGGGAGATTCGTTCGCCATGGACACCACCCGCGCCGGAGAGCTGAGCTACCGGGACGCCACCGAGGCCGATGTCGAGGAGCTGGTCCCGCTCATCGAGTCGGCGTACCGCGGGGACGCCAGCCGGGCGGGCTGGACCACCGAGGCGGACATCCTCCAGGGACAGCGCACCGACCCCGAGGGCGTGCGCCAGGTCATCACGACGCCCGGCAGCCGGCTGCTCACGGTGGAGCGGGACGGCCGGATCGTCGCCTGCTGCCAGCTCGAACACCGCGGCCACGCCGCCTACTTCGGCATGTTCGCGGTCCGCCCCGAACTCCAGGGCAGCGGCCTCGGCAAGGAGATCATCGCCGCGGCGGAGCGCACCGCGCGCGAGACGTGGGGCGTCACCGAGATGCACATGACCGTGATCTCGGTACGGGACGAGCTGATCGCCTGGTACGAGCGGCGCGGCTACCGCCGTACGGGAAGGATGACGCCCTTCCCGTACGGCGACGAGCGCTTCGGCATACCCCAGCGCGCGGATCTGGCCTTCGAGCTGCTGGTGAAGGAGCTGACTCCCTGACCGTGCCGACCCCTGACCGTGCCGGCCGCGCCGACCGCCGAGGGACCTCTCAGGCCGTGAAGCGGCCGGTGCGGCGGATCTCCGGGTAGTCGGTCGTCGCGCCGTCCAGGCCCAGTGCGCGCACCAGCCGCAGATGGTCCTGGGTGTTCACCACCCAGCCGATGACCTGCACGGACGCGGCGTGCGCCCGTTCGACGTCCGCCAGCGTCAGACGGCGGATGTCGAGCGAGAGGGCGTGCGCGCCCACCGCCGCGGCCCGGTCCACGATGTCGGCGTCCCAGCGGCTCGCGACCAGGACCGTCCGTACCCCCGGCACCAGCGAGGCCGTCCGTTCCAGCGCCTCCTCGTGGAACGAGGAGACCGTCACCCGGCCCACGACATCGCGCGCGTGGATGACGCGCGCGAGCTCGTCGGCGGCCCTGACGTCCTTGATCTCGGCCTGGAGCGGTGACCCGACCGCGTCCAGGACCTCCTCGAACAGCGGGATCCGCTCGCCCTGGCCGGCGTCCAGCTCCCTCAGCTCGGCGACCGTCTTGTCGGCCACCGGGCCCTTCCCGTCCGTGGTGCGGTCCACGTCCGCGTCGTGCAGCACGACGAGCGCGCCGTCCTTGCTGAGGTGCAGATCCAGCTCGATGACGTCCATGCCCGAGCGTTCGGCGCGGACGAAGGAACGCAGGGTGTTCTCCGGCTCGACACCCATGACCCCGCGATGACCGATGGTGAGGAACGTCAAGACAGGCCTCGCTTCCGTCGACGGCGGTTTCCGCGCCGGCCATCCCGTGCCCGCGCGGCAGTGCCGCAGCCTAACGGCCTCGGCGTGCGATGGACCCCGGCTCGCGCGGGGCATTGGAGGTGTCCGCCCGGTCGCCACGGGGCATGCGCGGGCCTGCGGGATCACTCGCGGGTGGGCGAGTTGCCGCTCCCTTGACACGAGCGGGCACTACGTCCGCGCCGTGGCAGAACCGTGCGCGCCGATGGAGCTTCGCAGGAAGAACAGCGGCGTGTGTGACGACGCACAGGATAATTTCCGGAGATCCCCCTTGAGCGGGGTAACCGAACACGGATACGGTGTCTTGACGCGAGGTTCTCCTGTGGAGGAAGTGACATGACGGAAATTCTTGTGCAGGACGTGGCTGTCGGGGGCGTTGCCACCGCCCGGCCGGTGGTCGAGCACCCTGCCTGGACCGTGCTCAAGAGTTCCGTCGAGGAGATCCGGCCCTGGCAGTCCAAGGACGGCTCCATCGACTTCGACGCCGAGGGCGCCCCGGCCCGCGCCACCGTCGAGGCCGCGGTCGAGCGCGTCGTGGGCGCGGTCGAGGAGCTCTCCCCGCTGCTGCCGCACGACGCCGCCTACCACCGCGCCCTCGTCGCCGACCTGCGCAAATGGGCCGACAGCGCCTTCGACGTGCCGGACTTCCTGGACTCGCTGCTCGCCTTCCACCCGGCCGCGGACCGCGCCGACGGGCTCCAGCGCCTGGTCGTCTTCCCCATGTACACGCAGAACGGCAACCCGGACCGCAACCTGGAGGCGGTCGTCCTGCGCATGGTGTGGCCCGACTGGCTGGCCGAGCTGGAGGCCACCCGCTACGACAACCCGCTCTTCTGCGGCATCGCCTTCGAGGACTTCACCGCCGGGTACGACACCCACTCGGCCGTCCTCTTCCCGGAGACCATCGCCGTGCGCGAGGCGCCCGAGCGGTTCACCTGGGGCGGCATCTTCTGCGACCGCGAGGCCGCCCGCTTCCGCCGCGTCACCGAGGCGGCCGTCGACATCCTCGGCGTCGAACTGCCCGCGGACATCCGCGAGATGGTGGGCGACCAGGAGCGCTGCGAGAAGGCCTTCGTGCTCTGGGACATGGTCCACGACCGCACCCACAGCCACGGCGACCTGCCGTTCGACCCGTTCATGATCAAGCAGCGCCAGCCGTTCTGGATGTACGGCCTGGAGGAGCTGCGCTGCGACCTCACCGCCTTCAAGGAGGCCGTGAAGCTGGAGGCCGAGGGCAACCAGCACGGCCGCGACGTGCAGTACGCGGTGCTCTTCGACCGGATGTTCCGCTTCCCGGTCTCCGGCGACCGCAACCGCAACTACGACGGCCTCGGCGGCCAGCTGCTCTTCGCGTACCTGCACAAGCACGACGTGGTGCGCTGGACCGACAACAAGCTGCACATCGACTGGGAGCAGGCCCCCCGGGTCACCAACGAGCTCTGCGCCGAGATCGAGAAGCTCTACCGGGACGGCATCGACCGCCCGAAGCTGGTGCACTGGTTCGCCGCGTACGACCTGGTCTCCACCTACCTCGCGCCGCACCCGGGATCGCGCTGGGCCAAGGGTCCCGACGCCCTGGACCTCTCGCTGCCGCCGCGCAAGCTCGTCGACGACGTGCTGGCGGACGAGTTTCCCCTGAGCATGTTCTATGAGGCGCTCGCCAAGAAGCTCAAGGACGTGATTGCCTCCACCAAGGGGATCACCGCGGCGAGCCCCCAGGGAGCTGCCGCGTGAGCACGGGTGCGGAGGAGACGAACATGAACGTCAACAGCAATGGCGGCGGGCCGCTGAGCGGCGCCGTGGTCGCGGTGGCCGGTGCGGCGGGTCCGGCGGGGCGCGCCGCCCTGCTCAGGCTCGCCGAGGCGGGTGCCACCGTGGTGGCGTCCGACGCGGACCCGGCACGCCTGGCGGAGGCCGTGGACGCGGCGCGCTACGCCCATGGCGGCGCGACCGTCGTCGGCGACACCGTCGACCTGCTCGACCTGGACGCCACCCGCGAGTGGGCGGCCAGGACCGAGAAGGAGTTCGGCCGGATCGACGGCCTGGTCCACCTCGTGGGCGGCTGGCGCGGCAGTGCCTCCTTCCCCGAGACCGACCTCGCCGACTGGGAGCTTCTGGAGAAGCTGCTGGTCAAGACCGTGCAGCACACCTCGCTCGCCTTCCACGACGGGCTGCTGCGCAGCGACCGGGGCCGCTTCGTGCTGGTCAGCCAGTCCGGGGCGCACAAGCCCACCGCGAACAACGCCGCGTACAACGCGGGCAAGGCCGCGGCCGAGGCCTGGACCCTGGCGCTCGCCGACGCCTTCCGCAAGGCGGGGGGCGAGGACGGTCCGGGCGCCGCCGCGGCCATCCTGGTGATCAAGGCACTGGTGCACGACGCCATGCGCGCCGAGCGGCCGAACGCCAAGTTCGCGGGCTTCACCGACGTCAAGGAGCTGGCCGAGGCCATCACCGGAGTCTGGGACCGCCCCGCCGAGGAAGTGAACGGACAGCGCCTGTGGCTGACCCCCAAGCCGTGAGGACGGACGCGCGCCGGCACCACGACCCCGAGGTGCGCGGCTTCGCCAGCGACAACTACGCGGGCGCGCACCCCGAGATCCTCGCCGCCATCGCCCTCGCCAACGGCGGACACCAGGTCGCGTACGGCGAGGACGACTACACCGACCACCTCCAGCGCGTCATCCACAGCCACTTCGGCGCGAGCGCCGAGGCGTTCCCGGTCTTCAACGGGACGGGCGCCAACGTCGTCGCCCTCCAGGCGCTGACCGACCGCTGGGGTGCGGTGATCTGCGCCGAGTCCGCGCACATCAACGTGGACGAGGGCGGTGCGCCGGAGCGCATGGCGGGCCTGAAGCTGCTCACCGTGCCGACGCCGGACGGCAAGCTCACCCCCGAGCTCATCGACCGGCAGGCCTGGGGCTGGGAGGACGAGCACCGCGCGATGCCGCAGGTCGTCTCGATCACCCAGAACACCGAGCTCGGCACGGTCTACACGCCCGACGAGGTCCGCGCGATCTGCGACCACGCGCACCAGCACGGGATGAAGGTGCATCTCGACGGTGCCCGCATAGCCAACGCGGCCGCGTCCCTGAACGTGCCCATGCGCGCGTTCACCAACGCCGCCGGCGTCGACGTCATCTCGTACGGCGGCACCAAGAACGGCATGCTCTTCGGTGAGGCCGTCGTGGTGCTCAACCCGGACGCGGTGCGCCGGATGAAGCACATCCGCAAGATGTCGATGCAGCTCGCCTCCAAGATGCGCTTCGTCTCGGTGCAGTTGGAGGCGCTCCTCGCCAAGGACCTGTGGCTGCGCAACGCGCGCCACGCCAACGCGATGGCGCACCGGCTCGCCGAGGGCGTCCGCTCGGTCGACGGGGTCGAGATCCTCTACCCGGTCCAGGCCAACGCGGTCTTCGCCCGGCTGCCCCACGACGTGAGCGAGCGGCTCCAGAAGCGCTACCGGTTCTACTTCTGGGACGAGGCGGCCGGTGACGTGCGCTGGATGTGCTCGTACGACACCACCGAGGAGGACGTGGACGGCTTCCTTGCGGCGCTGAAGGAAGAACTGGCCCGCTGACGGCGTTCCCGCCCACCCACTGTCTCACCGTCTGAATATATATGCGGCCGACCGTAAAGTCATTGACTCGCGGTCGGCCGCTTCCGTACGCTCGCGTGCCATGCGACTCCATCAGCGCAACCCCGACCTCTCCGCCTATCTCGCGGCCGACGAGGTCATCGACCACGGTCATCCGGTAGTGCGCGAACTGGCGACGAAGCTGGCGTCTCGCGCGCCCGACGCATATACATACGCCGAGCTTGCCTATGAGCATGTCCGCGACACCGTCGCGCACTCCCAGGACGCGGGCGACGAGCGCGTCACCTGGCGCGCCTCCGACGTCCTGGAGCAGCGCACCGGCATCTGTTACGCCAAGTCCCACGCCTACGCCGCCCTGCTGCGCGCCGAGGGGATACCGGCCGCCCTCTGCTATCAGCGCCTCGCGGACGACGACGGCACGAACCCGGTGATCCACGGACTGGTCGCCCTGAAGCTGCCCGGAGAGAGCGCGTGGGCGCGCCAGGACGTACGCGGCAACAAGCCCGGCGTCGACGCGCGCTTCTCCCTCGGGCCGGAGCGGCTGGCCTGGACGGTACGCCAGGAGTTCAGCGAGATGGACTATCCGGTACTCTACGATGTACCGCACCCGGCGGTGCTGGCCACGCTGCGGGCCGCTCCCGACCGTTCGCACCTCTGGCGGACGCTCCCGACCGAACTGTGAGGCACGACCCACCATGACGCTCACCGTGACCGTGTCCGACGAGGTGCGCGCGCTCGCGCCCGCTTTCACCCATGTCGCCGTGGAGGCCCGCGGGCTCGTCAACGGCCCCAGCGACGAGGCGACTTCGGCCCTGCTCGACGAGGCCGCCGAGCGGCTGCGGGCTCGGCTCGGCTCCCTCGCCCCGCACGAGGACCCGCACATGGCCGCCTGGCGGGAGGCGTACACCGCGTTCGGCGCCAAGCCCTCGCGCACCCGCAACTCGGCCGAGGCGCTCGCCAGGCGCGCGCTCGCCGACGGCGGGCTGCCCCGGATCAATCGGCTCGTCGACGTCTACAACGCGGTCAGCGTGGCCCGTCTCGTCCCGGTCGGCGGCGAGGACACCGACCGCATCGCGGGATCCCTGCGGCTGGTCCGGGCCACCGGCCGGGAGCCGTTCTCCACCGTCGCGGGCGGCGAGCCGGCGACCGAGCACCCGGAGGCGGGCGAGGTGGTGTGGTGCGACGACGAGGGCGTCACCTGCCGGCGCTGGAACTGGCGGCAGGGCGTGCGCACCCGGCTCACCGAGGAGAGCGTCAACGCGCTCTTCCTGCTGGAGGGGATGGCTCCGCACGGCCGCCCGGAAGAGGCCGCGGCGGAGCTCGCCGAACTCTTGGAGAAGATGAGCCCCGGGGCGCGGGTCACCGTGCACGCCCCGGTCGCCGCCGGGACGTGACGTTTCGGCGGTGGCGCGGCCTCAGTGGCTGGCCTCGCGCTCACGCACCTCTTCGGGCGTGGGCGCGGTGCCGCCCAGGTGCGCCGGGATCCACCAGGTGTCCGCGGCGTCCTTGGGGCGTACGGGATAGGCGCGCTGGGCGGCTTCCAGGAGCTCCTGGCAGCGCTCGCGCAGCCGCCGGGTGATGGCGCCCGCGAACTGGTCGGCGGGCGCCTCGACGGGCTCGCCGACACGGATGGTGACGGGGATGTGGCTGCGCTTGAAGTTGCGCGGCCGGCCCTTGGTCCACACCCGCTGGGTGCCCCACAGCGCCATCGGGATCAGCGGGACCCCGGCCTCCTGGGCGAGCCGGGCGGCGCCCGACTTGAAGCTCTTCAGCGTGAACGACTGCGAGATGGTCGCCTCGGGGAAGACCCCGACGATCTCTCCCGAGCGCAGCGACTCCAGCGCGTGCGCGTACGCGTTCTCCCCCTGCTTGCGGTCGACCGGGATGTGCTTCATCCCGCGCATCAGCGGTCCCGAGATCCGGTGCCGGAAGACCGACTCCTTGGCCATGAAGCGCACCAGGCGCTTCTGCGGCAGGGCGGCGAGTCCGGTGAAGATGAAGTCCAGATAGCTGATGTGGTTGCTGACCAGCACCGCCCCGCCGGAGCGCGGGATGTTCTCCGAACCCTGGGTGTCGATCTTCAGGTCGAGCGCCTTGAACATCGTGAGAGCGGCGCCGACGACCGGCCGATAGACGAGTTCTGCCATCTGGGGGAGACCCTTCTGTTTTCCCGGGGGAGGGTGCTTCCGGAGGAAGTTACGCAGCCGTAGGTTTTCGGCGTTGGGCAGATCGTGCCCGATACGCGCCGTGGTGGCCAGTCCTGCGGCCTTCGGACGGGGAGATTCTCGTCACGTACGCGCAGGTCGGGGGCGGGTGGGAATCTTTCGGGCGGTCCGCGGCGCTGACGAGGCACGACGGCGGGACCGAGGAGAGGGAGCACGGTGCGCGAGGACGGGCCGAGGCTGGCCGCAGCCCAGTTGGGCACGGAGCTGGGCGAGCGGGCGACGCTGGTGCAGTTCTCCAGCGCGTTCTGCCAGCCCTGCCGGGCAACACGGCGGACCCTGGCGGAGGTTGCCGCCATGGTCGACGGGGTCGCGCACGTGGAGATCGACGCCGAGGAGCACCTGGCGCTGGTGCGGGCGCTGGAGATCCGGGTCACGCCCACCGTCCTGGTGCTGGACCGCGCCGGCCGGATCGTACGGCGCGCGACGGGACAGCCCCGCCGGGCCGACGTGATCGCGGCGCTGGGGCAGGCGGTGTGAGCGGGGCGGAGGGGGCCGTGATGGATCTCCCACATCGTAGAAGGCACTTGACTGCGTGTACCCGCAATCGTCAATCTGACGACGTGCCGAACAGACTCCTTCTCTCCGGGCTCTCCGGGCTCCCGGGCCTCCCGGGGCTCTCCGGGCGGGTCCCCGCGGACGCCGCCCGCACCGCACGTGCGCGCTGTCCGGGCTGCTGAGCAGTCCCCAGCTCCCCCGCACCGACCGCAGAAGGACAACTCCATGACGGCTTCGCCCGAACTCGGCACCGCACGCGCCGCCTCCTCCCAGCTGTTCCGCGCGGTCTTCCGTCAGCACGCCGCCGGTGTGGCGGTGGTCACCGCACAGCGTGACGGCCGCCCCGTCGGCTTCACCGCCACCTCCCTCAGCTCCGTGGCCGCCGAGCCCCCGCTGCTCTCCTTCGGCATCGGCACCGGCTCCTCCAGCTGGCCGGTGATCTCCGAGGCCGAGCACATAGGCGTCCACATACTCGGCGAGCACCAGGAAGACCTCGCCGCGATTTTCGCCCGCAGCGGCGCCGACCGCTTCGGCGGCGCCACCCGCTGGCAGCCGGGACCCGAGGGCGTGCCCGTCCTCGACGGCGTCCTGGCCTGGCTGGTGGGCCGGGTGGTCGCGCGCGTCCCGGCCGGCGACCACCGCATCGTGGTGGCCGAGGCGGTCTTCGGCCAGCCCGCGGGCCCGGGCCGCCCGCTCCTCTACCACCAGGGCCGCTTCAACGCGTTGCGCGACTGAATCGTCTCCGTACTCGCCGGTTACTCAGCGTTGGCAACGTCACAGTGCAAAGCGCTTGCTTACGGGGAACACAGTGGGTGTACTGACGAGTAATATTTCGATCGGAGCGTCGGTCGCCCCGACCGGAAACCGCCCCATCAGGCGCCTATGCTGCGTGCAACAAGGCAGCCCAGAAATGACGATGCAGTAGGAGAGCCGGCGTGAGCTTGAGGATCGTTGTCTGTGTGAAGTACGTGCCCGACGCCACCGGCGACCGGCACTTCGCCGATGACCTGACCGTCGACCGCGACGACGTCGACGGCCTCCTTTCGGAGCTCGACGAGTACGCGGTCGAGCAGGCACTGCAGATCGCCGACGAGGCGGACGACGCGGAGATCACCGTGCTGACCGTCGGCCCCGAGGACGCCAAGGACGCGCTGCGCAAGGCGCTCTCCATGGGCGCCGACAAGGCCGTCCACGTCGAGGACGACGACCTGCACGGCACCGACGTCGTCGGCACCTCGCTGGTGCTCGCCAAGGCGATCGAGAAGACCGGTTACGACCTGGTCGTCTGCGGCATGGCCTCGACCGACGGCACCATGGGCGTGCTGCCGGCGCTGCTCGCCGAGCGCCTGAACGTTCCGCAGGTCACGCTGCTCTCCGAGGTCTCGGTCGAGGACGGCGCGGTCAAGGGCCGCCGTGACGGCGACACCGCCTCGGAGCAGCTGGAGGCGTCCCTGCCGGCCGTCGTGTCCGTGACGGACCAGTCGGGCGAGGCCCGCTACCCGTCCTTCAAGGGCATCATGGCCGCCAAGAAGAAGCCGGTGGAGTCGCTGGACCTGGGTGACCTCGACCTCGACGCCGACGAGGTCGGCCTCGCGGGCGCCTGGACCGCGGTCGACTCCGCCGCCGAGCGTCCGGCCCGTACCGCCGGCACGATCGTCAAGGACGAGGGCGAGGGCGGCAAGCAGCTGGCCGAGTTCCTCGCGGGCCAGAAGTTCATCTAAGGCTCGCAGAGCCCCGACTGCCCCCAGATTCTTCGCACTCGCAGGAGATTGAGTCCCATGGCTGAAGTTCTCGTCTACGTCGACCACGTCGACGGCGCCGTCCGCAAGCCCACTCTGGAGCTGCTGACGCTGGCCCGCCGCATCGGCGAGCCGGTCGCGGTCGCCCTCGGCGCCGGCGCCGAGGCCACCGCGTCCGCGCTGGCCGAGCACGGTGCCACCCGTGTCCTGACCGCCGACGCCCCCGAGTTCGCCGACTACCTCGTCGTACCGAAGGTGGACGCCCTCCAGGCCGCGTACGAGGCCGTGTCCCCGGCCGCCGTGCTCGTCCCGTCCTCCGCCGAGGGCAAGGAGATCGCGGCCCGTCTCGCGGTCCGCATCGGCTCCGGCATCATCACCGACGCCGTCGACCTGGAGGCCGGCGACAACGGCCCGGTGGCCACCCAGTCGGCCTTCGCCGCCTCCTACACCACCAAGTCCCGTGTCTCCAAGGGCACCCCGGTCATCACGGTCAAGCCGAACTCGGCCGCCGTGGAGGCCGCCCCGGCCGCGGGCGCCGTCGAGGCCCTGTCGGTCACCTTCTCCGCGCAGGCCACCGGCACCAAGGTCGTCTCCCGCACCCCGCGCGAGTCGACCGGCCGCCCCGAGCTGACCGAGGCCGCGATCGTGGTCTCCGGCGGCCGCGGCGTCAACGGCGCCGAGAACTTCGCGATCATCGAGGCGCTGGCCGACTCGCTCGGTGCCGCCGTCGGCGCCTCCCGCGCCGCCGTCGACGCCGGCTGGTACCCGCACTCCAACCAGGTCGGCCAGACCGGCAAGTCGGTCTCGCCGCAGCTCTACATCGCTTCCGGCATCTCCGGCGCCATCCAGCACCGCGCCGGCATGCAGACCTCGAAGACGATCGTCGCGATCAACAAGGACGCCGAGGCGCCGATCTTCGACCTGGTCGACTACGGCGTGGTGGGCGACCTGTTCGACGTCGTTCCGCAGCTGACCGAGGCGGTTCGGGCGCGCAAGGGCTGAGCCGCTCGTCCGTAGTGCCCCGGGGGCCGCGTGGTGATCTTCACCGCGCGGCCCCCGGTCGTTTCGGGCAACCATTGACGCGACGGGTACCCCTCATTAAATTCTGCTATGCGGATCGACGATTCCGTTCAGTGGAAAACCAAAGGTGCGGAGGGTGCAGGATGGGTCAGCAGGAGAAGGTGGCGACGAGCCTCGCGGGCACGGTCAGCGAGGAGATCAGCGCCTCGCTCGTCGCCGTGGACGAGGAGCTCGCCCGCCGCTACCCGGGCGACCCCGGCACCCGCCAGCCCGTGCACACCGTCTACATCCCCGGCGACCTCTTCGCGGCGGACACCCTGCGCTCCTGGGGTGACCGGGCGCTGGCCGCCCTCGACGAGCACGCCCCCGACGCCGCCTCCTTCGCGCGCGTCCTCGGCATCGCCGACGCACTCGCCGGGCCCGTGTACGAGCGGGTACGCGCCAAGCTGGAGCGGGAGCCGGTGGAGGACCTGCGCGTCGACTTCGAGGACGGCTACGGCCCGCGCCCGGACGCGGAGGAGGACGCCGCCGCCGCGCGCGCGGCCCGGCTGGTCACCGAGGCGTACGCGAACGGCACGGCCGCCCCGTACATGGGCATCCGTATGAAGTGCATGGAGGCGGCGGTCCGCGACCGCGGCATCCGCACCACCGACGTCTTCCTCACCGGCCTGATGGAGCACGGCGGCCTGCCGGACGGACTCGTCCTGACGCTGCCGAAGGTGACCTACCCCGAGCAGGTCTCCGCCTTCGTACGGCTCCTGGAGGCCTTCGAGAAGGCCCACGGCCTGGCCGCCGGGCGGCTCGGCTTCGAGATCCAGATCGAGACCAGCCAGGCGATCCTGGCCGCCGACGGCACCGCCGCCGTGGCGCGGATGATCGACGCCGCCCAGGGCCGCGCGACCGGCCTGCACTACGGCACCTTCGACTACAGCGCCTGCGTGGGCGTCTCCGCCGCCTACCAGGCCAGCGACCACCCGGCCGCCGACCACGCCAAGGCCGTGATGCAGGTCGCCGCCGCCGGCACAGGAGTACGGGTCTCCGACGGCTCCACCAACGTCCTGCCCGTGGGCCCCACCGCCCACGTCCACGAGGCCTGGCGGCTCCACTACGGCCTCACCCGCCGCGCCCTGGCCCGCGCCTACTACCAGGGCTGGGACATGCACCCGGGCCACCTGCCGACCCGGTACGCGGCGGTGTACGCCTTCTACCGCGAGGGCCTGGAGGCCGCCGCGGCACGGCTGGCGGCCTATGTCGCCAAGGCCGGCGGCGACGTCATGGACGAGCCCGCCACCGCCAAGGCGCTCAGCGGCTTCCTGCTGCGCGGCCTGGACTGCGGCGCCCTCGACACCGAGGAGGTCACCCGCCTGACCGGCCTGACCCGCGCCGACCTCGACGGCTTCTCCTCGCCGCGCCGGGCCGCCCTCACCGTCACGGCTCCGTAGTCACGGAACTGTCACCCGCGCCCCTTACCCTGGACGCGACCACATCCACCACAGGGAACGGGGCAGCGGTGTCTTCGGGGGAGAACGACCGGCTTGCGGGCCGCTACCGGCTGGTCGAGCAGCTGGGCCGGGGCGGCATGGGCGTCGTCTGGCGCGCCGTCGACGAGGTCCTCGGCCGCGAGGTCGCGGTCAAGGAACTGCGGACGTACACGGACATGTCCGGGCCCGAACTGGGCGATCTGCGGCTGCGCATGCAGCGCGAGGCGCGCGCCGCCGCGCGCGTGCGCCACCCCGGGGTGGTCGCCGTCCACGACGTCACCGAGCACGACGGCCGCCCGGTCATCGTGATGGAGCTCGTCGAGGGTCCCTCGCTCGACGGGGTGCTGACCGAGCGCGGCGCGCTCGACCCGCGCGAGGCGGCCGCGATCGGCGCCCGGGTCCTTGAGGCGCTCGCCGCCGCCCACCGCGCGGGCGTGCTGCACCGCGACGTCAAGCCCGGCAACATCCTGCTGGAGCGGGGCGGCCGGGTGGTGCTCACCGACTTCGGCATCGCCGCCATGGAGGACCCGGGCGACGGCGCGGCCACGCATCTGACCCGCAGCGGCGAGCTGGTCGGCTCCCTGGACTACCTGGCGCCCGAGCGCGCCCAGGGCCAGGACCCCGGCCCCGCCTCCGACGTCTGGGCGCTCGGCGCCACGCTGTACGCGGCGGTGGAGGGCGCCTCGCCGTTCCGCCGCACCTCCACCTGGTCCACGCTCTCCGCGATCGTGTCGGAGCCGCTGCCCGAGCCGGGCAGGGCGGGGCCGCTCGCGGCCGTCCTGCGCGAACTGATGCACAAGGACCCGGCCCGCCGCCCGGACGCGGACACGGCGGCCCGGATGCTGGCGGCGGTGGCCGAGGGCCGCGACGCGGCCCCCACGCACGCGATGGACGCCCCGTCGGCCCAGGCGCCCGCACCGGCCCCGCAGCCGGTGGCGCCGCCGCGCGAGGCGACCGTACGGGACGTGCTGCCGCACCGGCCGCGCGGTTTCGGGCCGCTGGTCACCCAGCAGCCCGCGCCCGAGCCCTCCCCGCGCCGCGGGCGGGCACGCGGTCTGGTGGCGGCGGGTGTCGCGGCCGTCGTCCTCGCGGGCGCCGGTGTCACGTACGCCCTGGTCGGCACCGGGGACGACGACGGCACCCGGCAGCAGGCCGTCGGCTCGGCGTCCGGTGCGAGCCCGTCGGCGTCCGGCGCCCAGGACGGCACGGGCGGCGTGTGGGACGGTGGCGGGCCCGGCGCCGCGAGTCCCGGCCCGGCCGGCGGCCACGGCCGCGCCTCCGCCTCACCCGGCACCCGCCCCGCCAAGGACGCCAAGGACGGCAAGGACGGGAAGCGACCCGGCGAGAAGGGCGGCGCCACCCCGGGCAGGACGCCCGCCGGCGGCCACGCGAGCGCCACCCCGGGCGGCGCCGGGGGAACGTCCGGCGGCGGCACCGGCTCCACGCCCGCCCCGTCCTGCCACCCCGCGGGCGCGGGCAAGTCCGACTGCCAGGTGTGGCGCACCGCCAAGAGCTACCGCCAGGACGGCGGCGAAGCGGGCGTGCTCAACGCGGGCACCAACTATTTCTACTGCCAGACCGACCTGGGCCGCCGGGAGACGTACGGGAAGTGGACCAACACCTACTGGGCGCGCACCGACGACGACAGCGGCAACACCAACGTCTACGTCAGCGTGGTCTACCTCAAGGGCGGCGCCAACAACGCCCCGGTCCCGGGGCTGCCGGTGTGCTGACCCGCGGCTAGCCGGCGGCGGGCGGGCGGATCTCGCCCGACCCCCGCGCGATGAGCGTGGTGGGCAGCACCACGCGCGCGGGGGCCTCGTCGACGCCGTCGAGGCGGCGGAAGAGGCGTTCGGCCGCGGTGCGGCCGAGGGTGGCGGAGTCCTGCGAGACGACGGTGATGCCGAGCAGGTCGGCCAGCTCGATGTCGTCGAAGCCGACCAGGGCGACCGGGTGCTCCCGGCCCGCCAGGACACGGACCACCGTCACCGTCACCCGGTTGTTGCCCGTGAAGACGGCGGTGACCGGCTCGGGGCCGCTCAGCATCGCCTCGGTGGCCCGGCGCACCCGCTCCGGTTCGGTGGAGCCGAGCGCGACCCATCCGTCCGCCACCGCGAGCCCCGCCTCCTCCATGGCCGCGCGGTAGCCGCGCAGGCGCTCGGTGGCGGTGTGGATGCGCGGCTGGTCGCCGATGAAGCCGATCCTGCGGTGGCCGTGCGCCACCAGGTGGGCGACGCCTTCGCGGGCGCCGCCGAAGCTGTCGGAGAGCACCGCGTCGGCGTCGATCCGCCCGGCCGGGCGGTCCACGAACACGGTCGCCACCCCGGCCTTTATCTCAGGCTCCAGATAGCGGTGGTCGCCCCCGGCCGGGATCACGATCAGCCCGTCGACGCGGCGGGCGCAGAAGGCCAGCACCAGCTCCTGCTCGCGGTCGGCGTCCTCGGCGCTGGAGCCGTTGATGAGCAGCGCCCCGTGTGCCCGGGCCACCTCCTCGATCGCGCGGCTGAGCGGCCCGTAGAACGGGTCGGCCAGATCCTCCAGGACCAGCCCGATGGAGGCGGTCCGCCCCTTGCGCAGCACGCGCGCGCTGTCGTTGCGGCGGAACCCGAGAGCGTCGATCGCCTCCGTCACCCGGCGCTCGGTGTCCGGGGTGACCCCGGCCTCGCCGTTGACCACCCGGGAGACCGTCTTCAGCCCGACACCGGCGCGGGCGGCGACATCCTTCATGGTGGGCCGGATGCCGTAGCGGGGCTCATGGTGGCGTGCGGTCTCGGCCACGTGCGGTGTCCTGTCGTCGTCGGGGGCTCAGCGGGCCCGGGGCGCGGGGGCGGGTGTCCGGGGGCGGATCCGGGCGGATCGCGGTGTGGCGTCGAGCATAGGCCCTGGACAACGTTGTCAGGTGAATGGAGACTGTTCATCCGACCGGCTCGACACCCTCGCCCACCAGGAGATCCGACACCGATGCAGACCGACCTCGTCGCCGCGCTCGACATCGGCGGCACCAAGATCGCCGGAGCGCTGGTGGACGCCGAAGGCCGACTGGTCGTACGGACCCGGCGGGCGACCCCCGCGCGGGAGGACGGCGAGACGGTGGCGCGGGCCGTGGACGAGGTCCTCGCGGAGCTGGCCGGATCCGCACTGTGGGGACGGGTGGGGGTGCTGGGGGTCGGCAGCGCGGGCCCGGTCGACGCGTCCACGGGGACGGTCAGCCCGGTCAACATCCCCGGCTGGCGGGGGTTCCCGCTGGTGGAGCGGGTGCGGGCGGCGACCGGCGGGCTGCCCGTCGAGCTCGTCGGCGACGGGGTGGCGATGACCGCGGCCGAACACTGGCTGGGCGCGGCCCGCGGCTACGACAACGCCCTGTGCATGGTCGTCTCCACCGGGGTGGGCGGCGGTCTGGTCCTCGGCGGCCGGCTCCACGCGGGCCGCACCGGTAACGCCGGTCACATCGGTCACATCAGCGTCGAGCTCGACGGCGACCCCTGCCCGTGCGGGGCGCGCGGCTGTGTGGAGCGCATCGCCAGCGGCCCCAACATCGCCCGCCGGGCCCGGGAGAACGGCTGGACGCCGGGACCGGACGGCGACGCCTCGGCCGCCGCCGTGGCCGCCGCGGCGCGCGCCGGGCACCCGGTCGCGCTCGCCTCGTTCGAGCGGGCCGCCCAGGCGCTCGCGGCCGGCATCGCGGCGACCGCCACCCTGACGGAGATCGAGATCGCCGTGATCGGCGGGGGAGTGGCCGGGGCGGGCGACGTCCTCTTCGACCCGCTGCGCCGCGCCCTGCACGACTACGCCACCCTCTCCTTCGTCCAGGGCCTGAAGGTCGCCCCCGCCCTGATGGGCACGGACGCCGGTCTGGTCGGCGCTGCGGCCGCGGCCGCGGCTGCCGGGGCTCCGGCGACCAGCGCTCCGACGACTGCTCGCCGGGCGGTGCGGGCTGGAAGGTGACTCCTCATCACCTTCCTCCGCTTCCAGGACGGATGAACCGATTCGCCGCCCCGTTCCTCGCTTCTGCTGACGCGCGCATTTGCGGTAGAGCTTGTTGGAGTCTGTTGGAACAGAACGCGTAACGGTTGTTCGAAATCCCGTCAGAACCCTTGACGTCCCCTTCGGTTGGGGGTGTGATCCAAGCCACGCGTTCGGTTGTGTTGGGTTACACCCCGGAGGAGGGGGACATGGCACAGTCATCGTTCAGAGGTCCTGCGGTGCCCGGGAGCGTGGCGGGACATCGGATGTCCCGGCGGAGTCTTCTCCGCAGCGCCGCGTTCGGCGCCGGGGCGGTCACCCTCCCCTCGCTGCTGTCCGCCTGCGACAGCGGGCCCGGGGGCGACGCCAAGACGATCCGGCTGGGCTCCAACTCCTCGGACGCGGTGCCGAAGAAGGCCTTCGGGGAGGCCTTCGCGGCGTATGCGAAGCAGTCCGGGGAAGGCCGCAAGGTCAAGGTCAACACCGTCGACCACAACAGCTTCCAGGAGAACATCAACCGCTATCTCCAGGGCAAGCCCGACGACGTGTTCATGTGGTTCGCAGGCAACCGCATGCAGTTCTTCGCGAAGAAGGGGCTGCTGCACGACATCAGCGACCTGTGGCAGGGATTCCAGGGCTTCTCGCCCGCGCTGAAGGCGCAGTCGACGGGCGAGGACGGCAAGCAGTACCTCACGCCGTACTACTACTATCCGTGGGCCGTCTTCCACCGTAAGAGCGTGTTCCAGCAGCACGGCTACCAGGCGCCCCGGACCCTCGACGAGTACGTCGCGCTCGCCCGGCAGATGCGGAAGGACAAGCTCGTACCGATCGCGTTCTGCGACAAGGACGGCTGGCCCGTGATGGGCACCTTCGACTACCTCAACATGCGCACCAACGGGTACGACTTCCACCGCGATCTGATGGCCGGCAAGGAGGCGTGGACGGACAAGCGCGTCAAGGAGGTCTTCGACACCTGGCGCCGGATCCTGCCGTACTGCCAGAAGGGTGCCAACGGTCGCACCTGGCAGGAGGCCGCGCAGAGCCTCCAGAAGAAGCAGGCGGGGATGGCGGTGTTCGGGCTGCCCCACGCGGGACAGCAGTTCCCGGTCTCCGAACAGGGCGACCTCGACTTCTTCCCCTTCCCGGTCATCAACCCCGAGCACGGTCTGGACGCGGTCGAGGCGCCCATCGACGGGTTCCTGCTCGCCAAGAACGCCAAGAGTCTCAAGAACGCCAAGAACATGGAGAGTGCCAAGGACCTCCTGAAGTGGCTGGCGACCCCCGCGGCGGAGAACATCTACCTCGCCAGTGACCCCAACAACATCGCGGTCAACAGCGGGGCCGACACCTCCCAGTACAGCGCGCTCCAGAAGAAGTCGGTCGAGCTCATCTCCGGCGCCAAGCAGATCTCGCAGTTCATGGACCGCGACACCCGGCCGGACTTCTCCTCCACCGTGATGATCCCGGCGCTCCAGCGGTTCATCGGCAATCCGAACGACGTGGACGGGCTGGTCAACGACATCGAGCGGCAGCGGAAGTCGATCTTCGCCGCGGACTGACGCGGGCCCCCGGCCGTCCGGCCCGCCCGTCCGGCCCCCCCGCCCGCCAACCGGACCGCCTCCGCACCGACTTGGAGTACTCAGCCGTGTCGCTCACCTCCGCACGGCGCGCCGGACGACGAGGACCGCGGCGGTTCACCGCACGCGACCTCGCCGTCCTCGGCGTGCTGCTGGGCATACCCGTCCTGCTCGACCTCGCCATCGTGTGGGGCCCGACCCTCGCCTCCGTCGTCCTCTCCTTCACCAGCTGGGACGGGATCGGCGACATCAGATGGGTCGGTACGGACAACTACACCGACGTCTTCACCAACTACCCGCCGTTCTGGCCCGCCGTCCGCCACAACCTGATGTGGCTGGCCTTCCTCGGCTTCGTCGCCGTGCCGTTCGGGCTGCTGCTCGCGGTGCTGATCGACCGGGGCGTCCGCTTCAGCCGCTTCTACCAGTCGACGCTCTACATGCCGGTGGTGCTCTCGCTCGCCGTCGTCGGCTTCATCGCCCAACTGGTCTTCTCCCGCGACCAGGGTGCGCTCAACGCGCTCGTCGGCGACCGGCAGAACCCGACCGACTGGCTGGGCGACCCGGACCTCAACATCTGGATGATCCTGCTGGCGGCGGCCTGGCGGCACACCGGTTACGTCATGATCCTCTACCTGGCGGGCCTCAAGGCCGTCGACCCCACGCTCAAGGAGGCCGCGGCGATCGACGGGGCCGGCGAGGCCCAGACGTTCTTCCGGGTCGTGCTGCCGACCCTGCGCCCGGTCAACGTGATCGTCGGCGTGATCACCGTCATCGAGTCGCTGCGCGCCTTCGACATCGTGTACGCGGTCAACCACGGCCGTAACGGACTCGAAGTGCTCTCCGTGCTCGTCACCGACAACATCATCGGCGAGGCCGCGCGCATCGGCTTCGGCTCCGCCATCGCCGTCGTGCTGCTGACCGTCTCCCTCGGGTTCGTCGTGACGTACCTGGTGCAGGAGATCCGAGGGGAGAAGACCCGATGACCGTGGACACCGCGCCCCTCGCCCCCGCCACCGCCCCGCCCGCGCCGCCCCCGCCCCGGCGCCGCCGCGTCCGGCCCGGCCGCCTGGGCGTGCACGCCTTCCTGATGACCGTCTCGCTGGCGTTCCTCGCCCCGCTGCTGCTCGCGGTCTACGCCTCTCTGCGCCCCTACGAGGAGACGTCGGAGTACGGCTACTTCTCCCTCCCCAAGCACCTCTCCTTCGCCTACTACACCCAGGCCTTCAGCGACTCCGGGATGACGAAGTACTTCGTCAACACGCTGATCATCGCGGTGCCCGGGGTGCTGGTGACGCTGTTCCTGGCCTCGTTCGTGGCCTTCGCCGTCTCCCGCCTCAAGCTGCGCGGCGGCATCCTGCTCCTGATGCTGTTCACGGCGGGCAACCTGCTGCCCCAACAGGTGATCGTCACCCCGCTGTACGTCCTGTTCAACCGCGTCCCGCTGCCGTACCGGATGTCCGACTCGATGACGATGTTCGACTCGTACTGGGCCGTCATCCTCGTTCACATCGGCTTCCAGATCGGCTTCTGCGTCTTCGTCCTGGCCAACTTCATGCGCACGCTCCCGCAGGAGATCCTGGAGGCGGCGATCGTCGACGGCGCCGGCGTGTGGACCCAGTACTGGCGGATCACCCTGCCCCTGTGCCGCCCGGCCCTGGCGGCCCTGGCCACGCTCCAGTTCACCTGGATGTACAACGACTTCCTGTGGGCCCTGGTGTTCATGTCCGACGGCGACAAACTCCCGGTCACCTCGGCCCTGAACAACCTGCGCGGCCAGTTCTTCACGGACTACAACCTGCTGGCGGCGGGCTCGGTCATCGTGGCCCTGCCGACCCTGCTGGTGTTCCTGCTGCTCCAGAGGCACTTCATCGCGGGCCTGACGCTGGGATCCAGCAAGGGGTAGCCGACGGGTCCCCACAGAAGCGAACAAGTGTCGGGCAAGCGGCCGAAACCATGCGGTAACGAATACGCAACTCCCCTCACCCGCGACTCTCCGTGGCGATGAGATGGCCCTCTCACCGCCCAGGGGGGCCACATGAAGCACGCACGTACCTCCACCCTCGCGGCCGCATGGGTCGCGGCCGCCGCGCTCGCGCTGACCGGCTGCGGAGGGGGTGACTCCGGGGACGGCAAGGCCGGTCGGACGGTCGTTCCCAGCCAGTCGTCGCAGTCCCCGATCCCCAGCGCCACCACCGAGAGCCCGACGCCCACCCCTACTCCGACGCCCACCCCCTCCGAGCCGGCCCCGCCGCTGTCGCCGGATGTGACACCGGGCAGTGACGGAACGGAGGGAGGGAGCGTGTCCGACGGCTCCGGCGTCGGGACCGGCTCCGATCCGTCCGGCGGGTCCGGCACGTCCGGCAGCTCCGGCGGGTCGGACGGCTCCGACGATTCCGGCGGTGACGGGGACAGCGGCGGGGGCGGTGACGACCACGGCGGTGCCACCGCTCTCTGCAACGACGGTACGTACTCGTTCGCGGCCCACCACCGGGGAGCCTGCTCCCACCACCGGGGCGTCGCGGTCTTCTACCGGTAGCCGCCCGGGCGGGCGGAGGTCAGTGGGCGGGCTCCGGGGTGTACTGGCGGACGACCACCAGGAACGTGTCCGTCTCCAGGTCCATCACGACCTCCGCCGGCACGCCCTCGTCGCGGCGGTCGCGCGCGAACTCCTCGGCGGGCCAGCTGCCGCGCGGGCCGCCCGCGGGAAAGCGCTCCAGCACCGTACGACGCATGTCCGCCGCACCCCCTCACTCTCTTCCGGCACTCGCACAACGAGGTTCTTCTCGGATGCGTTACGGCCCCCCGTGGCCGGTGCCCGGGGACAAGGACGCGGTGGGCGGCCGGAAAGGCCCGGGTGGATCTGCAACAAGGGCGCCACAGTTGTGTACAAGATCAGGTCGCCCGGTTCCGCCCCGGCGATTCCGTGGCACCCTGTTGCGGGCAATCCACTGGGTGCTATGGAAGAGGGGGAAACCGTGATCGTCTGGATCAACGGTGCGTTCGGCGCGGGCAAGACCAGCACCGCGCGCGAACTGGTCGACCTGATCCCGAACAGCACGTTGTACGACCCCGAGGTGATCGGCGCCGTCCTGAAGCACCTGCTCCCGCAGAAGCGCCTCGCGGAGGTCGGTGACTACCAGGACCTGCCCAGCTGGCGGCGGCTGGTGGTGGACGGCGCGGCCGCGCTGCTCGCCGAGGTCGGCGGGGTGCTCGTGGTGCCCATGACACTGCTGCGGCAGGAGTACCGCGATGAGATCTTCGGTGGCCTCGCCTCCCGTCGCATACCGGTGCGGCATGTGCTCCTGACACCCGAGGAAACGATCCTGCGCGGCCGGATCGCCGCCCGGGTCGACGTCCCCGACGACCCCGAGGCGAGCGAGCGCTGCCGCCAGTGGGCGTACGAACACATCGAGCCCTACCGGACGGCCCTCGGCTGGCTCACCCGGGACGCCCACGCCGTCGACAACGGCGCCCTCACCCCGCGCGAGACCGCCGAGCGCGTCGCCGAGGCCGTCCGCACGGACGCCGCGCCCGTCAGCGAGATCGTCCAGACCCCCGAGCCGACCGCCGAGACGCTCGCCGCCGGGGTGCTGCTCTTCGACGAGAGCGACCGGGTGCTCCTGGTGGACCCGACGTACAAGCCGGGCTGGGAGTTCCCCGGCGGCGTCGTGGAACGCGGTGAGGCACCCGCGCGGGCGGGCATGCGCGAGGTCGAGGAGGAGATAGGGATACGGCTCGACCGGGTGCCCCGCCTCCTGGTCGTCGACTGGGAGCCGCCCGCCCCGCCGGGCTACGGAGGGCTGCGGCTGCTCTTCGACGGCGGCCGGCTCGACAGCGCCGGGGCCGGACAGGTCCTGCTGCCGGGCTCCGAACTGCGGGACTGGCGCTTCGTCGGCGAGGAGGAGGCGTCCCGGCTGCTGCCGCCCGCCCGCTACGAACGGCTGCGCTGGGCGCTGCGGGCCCGGGAGAAGTCCACCGTGCTCAACCTGGAGGCGGGGGTGCCGGTGGGCTGAGCGCCCGGGTCCGGGCCGCGCCCGTCAGTCCTGGTCCGCCGTCTCGCGCAGCACCCTCGCCGCGTCCCGCGTCAGCGGGTCCCCGTGCCCGAAGCACGCCACCGACGGGGCGAGCGAGGCGAGACGGCGGAAGGAGTCCCGGGCGCGGGCCCGGTCCACGTTGAAGACGCCGAGCATCACCTGGCCGACCCCGGCCACGCAGTCACCCGTGAACAGCACGCCGTGGCGCGGCAGATGGACACCGATCGAACCGTCGGTGTGACCGGGGGAGTGGACCACCACCGCGCCGCCGCCGAAGTCGAGCACCTCACCGTCCTCGACCTCGCGGTCGACCCGCGTCGGCGGCGCCTCGGGAACCGTCAGCCCGTGCTCGTACAGGGGGAGTTCCCAGTCGAGCAGATCGGGCTCGGGCACCGGGACCTCGCCCCGGATCACCGGCGCGTCCAGCCGGTGCGCGATCACCTCGGCCCCGTACCGGACGGCCAGCTCCTCGGCCGCGCCGTAGTGGTCCCGGTGGCCGTGGGTGACCACGATCCGGCGGAGCGCCGCCGGATCGAGGCCGAGGCCGCGTATCGCCTTCTCCATGGGGGCCGCGGCGTTGATGTCGCCCGCGTCCACCAGCGTCAGCCCGTCCCCGTCGGACCACAGGTAGGCCTGGCCGATGGGGAAGCGGAACATGTGCAGTTCGGGAGTGACCCGTACGAGATCCATGCCGCGACCGTACGGCGGCGCGGGCGCCCGCCGGGCGGATCTACGCTCTGCGCGATTCCGCCCAGAGCGTCACACCCCCCGGCCGGGGGCGTGACGCCACGGACCGTCAGGACTGCTGGGCGCGGGCGTAGTTGAGCAGGAAGTGCGCCTCCGCCACCGAGAGCCGCTCCAGCTCCCGCGGGGAGACGCTCTCGTTCACGGCGTGGATCTGCGCCTCCGGCTCGCTCAGCCCGATCAGCAGGATCTCCGCCTTGGGGTAGAGCGCGGCCAGGGTGTTGCAGAGCGGGATCGAGCCGCCCATGCCCGAGGACTGCATCTCCTCGCCCGGGTACGCGATCCGCATCGCGTCGGCCATCGAGGTGTACGCCGGGCTGGTGATGTCCGCGCGGAACGGCTGGCCCTGGCCGACCTGCTCGAAGGAGACACGCGCGTTCCACGGCGTGTGCTTCTCGATGTGGGCGAACAGCAGCTGGGTCGCCTCCGCGGCGTCCACGCCCGGCGGCACCCGCAGGCTGATCTGCGCCCGCGCGCTCGCCGGGATCGACGGGGTCGCGCCCGCCACCGGGTGGCAGTCGATCCCGATCACCGTGACGGCCGGACGCGCCCAGATGCGGTCCGCCACCGTGCCCGTGCCGGGCAGCCCCACCCCGTCCAGGACCTTGGCGTCCTTGCGGAACTCCTCCTCCGGGTACTGCAGCCCCTCCCACGCGGCGCCGGACGACAGCCCCTCGACGACCGTCTGCCCGTTCTCGTCCCGCAGCGAGTCCAGTACGCGGATGAGCGCGGCCAGCGCGTCGGGGGCCGCGCCGCCGAACTGCCCCGAGTGCAGGTTGCCTTCGAGCGTGTCGATCCGCACCCGGATCATCGTCATCCCGCGCAGCGTCGCGGTGACCGTCGGCAGACCGACCCGGAAGTTGCCCGTGTCGCCGATGACGATCGCGTCGGCCGCAAGCAGCGCGGGGTGCGCCTCGGCGTACCGCTCCAGACCGCCGCTGCCCTGCTCCTCGGAGCCCTCGACGATCACCTTCACGGAGACCGGGACGCCGCCGTTCGCCTTCAGGGCGCGCAGCGCCAGCAGATGCATGATGAAGCCGCCCTTGCAGTCGGCGGCCCCGCGCCCGTACCAGCGGCCGTCGCGCTCGGTCAGCTCGAACGGCGGGCTCAGCCAGGCGGACTCGTCCAGCATCGGCTGGACGTCGTAGTGCGCGTACAGAAGGACGGTGGGCGCGCCCGCGGGGCCGGGCAGGAAGCCGTAGACCGACTGGGAGCCGTCCGGGGTGTCGAGCAGGGCCACGTCCTGGAAGCCCTCGTCGCGCAGTGCCCCGGCCACCCACGCCGCGGCCGCCTCGCACTCGCTCCTGGGTGCCACCGCCTCGTCCGCCACCGACTGGAACGCCACCAGTTCCGTGAGCTCCGCCTGCGCGCGGGGCATCAGTGAGGCGACGGTCTCGGCGATCGGATTCGCGGTCATGGGCACGCTCCTCGTGGGTGCGACGTTGGAGTACGTGTACGCAAGTGCACGTGAATGTATGACGAAGGTAGAGCCGATCCTCCCACAGGGTGGACAGGCCCTACCGCGCCGTAGGATGCCGTCGTCAGCTTGACCACGGGTCGGATCAGGAGCAGAAGCCCATCGTGAGCAGCGAGAACGCAGATGCCGGGACACAGCCGGAGGAGCCGCAGGAGTCGTCCGTGTGGGATGTCGTCGTGGTCGGCGCCGGACCGGCGGGTGCCTCGGCGGCCTACGCGGCGGCGGTCGCGGGACGGCGGGTGCTCCTCCTGGAGAAGGCCGAGCTGCCCCGCTACAAGACATGCGGCGGCGGCATCATCGGACCGTCGCGGGACGCCCTGCCGCCCGGTTTCGAACTGCCCCTGAAGGAGCGGGTGCACGCGGTCACCTTCTCCCTGGGCGGCCGGCTGACGCGCACCCGCCGCTCCCGGCAGATGCTCTTCGGCCTGATCAACCGGCCGGAGTTCGACGCCGCGCTGGTCGAGTCCGCCCAGAAGGCGGGCGCCGAGCTGCGCACGGGGGTGACCGTCCAGCGCGTCGAGCAGCACGGCCCGGCCGTGCCGGACCGGCGCATCGTGGCGGTCGTCCTGGCCGGCGGCGAGACCGTCCTGGCGCACGCGGTCGTCGGGGCCGACGGCAGCGCGAGCCGCATAGGAGCCCACGTCGGCGTCAAGCTCGACCAGGTCGACCTCGGCCTGGAGGCGGAGATCCCGGTGCCGGCGACGGTCGCCGAGGACTGGGCGGGCCGGGTGCTCATCGACTGGGGCCCGATGCCCGGGAGTTACGGCTGGGTGTTCCCCAAGGGCGACACCCTCACGGTCGGCGTGATCTCGGCCCGGGGCGAGGGCGCCGGGACCAAGCGGTACCTGGAGGACTTCATCGGCCGCCTCGGCCTGGCCGGCTTCGAGCCCGCGATCTCCTCGGGGCACCTGACGCGCTGCCGCAGCGACGACTCGCCGCTGTCGCGCGGGCGGGTGCTGGTGTGCGGGGACGCGGCGGGACTGCTGGAGCCGTGGACCCGCGAGGGCATCTCGTTCGCGCTGCGCTCGGGTCGCCTCGCGGGGGAGTGGGCGGTGCGGATCGCGGAGGCGCAGGACGCGGTGGACGCCCGCCGCCAGGCGCTGAACTACGCCTTCGCCATCAAGGCGGGTCTCGGCGTCGAGATGGGCGTGGGCCGGCGGATGCTGGCGCTCTTCGAGAAGCGCCCGACGGCGTTCCACGCCGCGATCACCGGCTTCCGCCCGGCCTGGCGCGCGTTCGCGGACATCACCCGGGGCACGACGACGCTGGCGGGCCTGGTGCGTACGCACCCGATGGCGCGGCGCCTCCTGGACGCGGTGGACCGCCGCGCCCAGGGCCGGGCGGGAGCGGCGTCCCGGGAGTCCGTCGCCGAGCCGGAGGAGAAGGCCGTCACGTCCGAGGACAAGGTCTAGGGCGAGTCCGCCTCGTACGTGGCGAGCCCCTGGGGCGGGCCCGGCCGGTGGGCCGGGTCCGGTCCGCGAGGCGGCCGGGCCGGGGGCGCGAAAGGTCGCACCCGGGGCGCCTGACCGGTTCCGATGGGCCGGGGCGGCCCGTTCAGGCCTCGACGGTGATGCGGAAGACCGGGTGGTCGGGCGCGGCGGCGAGCAGCTCGTCGTCGCTCGACTTCGCGGTCACGCCCTGGAAGTACTGGTTCACCTCCCACCCCCAGCGCTCCAGATAGGTGCGCAGAACGGCCGTCTTCTCGCCGTCCTGGATCTCCACGGCCGTGAAGGCGCGGACCTTGCGGCCCACCCGCAGTTCACCCCCACCGGCCGCCCGCATGTTGCGGACCCACTGCGAGTGCCCGCGCGCCGAGATGAGGTACCGCTCGCCCCCGTACGTGTGCGGGTTGACCGGTACGCGCTGCATCTGCCCGCTCTTGCGGCCGCGAACCGACAGCTCGGCGGTTCCGGCGAGGCTCATCCCGTGGCGGGCCAGCCAGCCGATGGCGCTGTTCAGCCGCGTGGCGAAGCGACCGGCCTTCAGGTAGTACGGCTGCGGGCTGGACATCGACGACATCGGGACTCCTTGGGGTGGTGGGCCTCGGGGGTGTGGTGGGGCGGCGACTGCGACTGCGGGTGGGGTGCGGGTGGGACGTGGATATGGGTGTGGGTGCCGATTCGAGAGCACTGCTCTCGCTTGAGAGCAGTGTGCACGCAAGCACCGCTCCAAAGCAAGAGCACTGCTCTCGAATGTGTGCGCCGCACCCCGGCCAGATCACCGCTCTCATTCCGGTGCACCGCTCTCGCCCATGGCAGAATGACCCCCATGAGCACCGTCCAGGGCGCCCGAGCCCGCGCGCGTACCGAGATCACCGCCGCCATCAAGGACGAGGCCAGAAAGCAGCTCGCCGCCGAGGGCGCCGCCAAGCTGTCCCTGCGCGCCGTCGCCCGCGAGCTGGGCATGGTCTCCTCCGCCCTCTACCGCTACTTCCCGAGCCGCGACGACCTGCTCACCGCGTTGATCGTCGACGCCTACGACGCCGTGGGCGAGGCCGCCGAGCGGGCGTTCGCCCAGGCCGCGCCCACCGACGCCCCCGCCGAGCGCTGGGTCGCCGTCTGCCGTGCCGTACGGGCGTGGGCGCTGGCGCACCCGCACGAGTACGCGCTCATCTACGGCTCGCCCGTGCCCGGCTACACCGCGCCCCAGGCCACCGTCGGACCCGCCTCGCGCGTGGCGCTCGTGCTCATCGGGATCGTCCGCGACGCCCACCGGGGGCGGGGCATCGCCGTCCCCCGGCCCGCGCCCGGACTGCGTGCCGAGGGCGAGCGGATGGTGGCCGACTTCGCGCCCGGGCTGCCCCCGGCGGTAGGCCCCGCGCTGGTCGCCGCGTGGGCGCAGCTCTTCGGGCTGATCTCGTTCGAGGTGTTCGGCCAGTTCCACCGCGTCGTCGAGGAACGGGACGCGTTCTTCGCGCACGCGGCCGCCGGGCTCGCCTCCTCGGTGGGGCTGGTACTCCCCGGGGAGTAGCCGCGACCACCCCGCCGGGCTGACGCCCGGGCGGCGTGCCCGGGGCTAGCGTGGCCGGTATGGAAGAGCAGCAGCCGCCGCGCCCGGCCGGGCCGGGCGACCGCCCCTGGGCGGGGCACGGGCCGCCGCTCCCGCCCTGGGCGCGGAAGTGGGCCCTGGCGCAGGGCGGCGAAGCGGGCCCCCGGGGGCGTTCACGGCTGCCCTGGCCGTCCACCCTGCTCCTTACCGCCGTCGTGCTGGGCGGGTCCACCGTCGCCGCGCGCAATCAGAGCGGGCACGCCTCCCTCGACGTCTTCGCCCGGCTGCTGCTCGTGGCGAGTTGCGCGGCGCTGCTCCCGCGCCGCCGCCACCCCGTGGCCGCCGTGTTCGGCGCGGCGGGCGGGGCCCTGGTCTACCTCGGCGCCGGCTACCCGTATGGGCCGGTCTTCCTCGCGGTGGCCGTCGGCTGCTTCGCGGCGATCGTGGCCGGGCACCGCCGGGCCGCCTGGTCGGCGGTCGCCATGCTCTGGCTCGGCCACGTCCTGGTCGCGCACTGGCTCTACCGATGGCTCCCCCCGAGCGGGGACCGCCCCGCGCCCTGGGAGCAGGAACTGGCCGCCGCCGCCTGGGTCCTGGCCGTCGTGGCGATCGCCGAGCTCACCCGCGTACGCCGGGAGCAGTGGGCCAGGGCGGGAGCCGAGCGGGCCGCCGCCGACCGGCGGCGCGCGGATGAGGAGCGGCTGCGGATCGCGCGCGAGCTGCACGACGTGCTGGCGCACAGCATCTCCGTCATCAACGTCCAGGCGGGCGTCGGCCTGGCGCTGCTCGACTCCGACCCGGAGCAGGCCCGTACCGCGCTGACCACCATCAAGTCCGCCAGCAAGGAGGCGCTGGGCGAGGTGCGCCAGGTCCTCGACACCCTGCGCGCCCCGGGCGAGGCCCCCCGCTCGCCCGCGCCGGGCCTCGACCGGCTGCCCGAGCTCGTCGAACAGGCGGCGGCGGCCGGGCTCGCCGTCGCGACCGCCACCACCGGCGCGCCCCGGACCCTGCCGCCGGGGGCCGATCTCGCCGCTTTCCGTATCGTCCAGGAGGCGCTCACCAACGTGGTGCGCCACTCCGGCTCCCGCACCGCGCGCGTGGTGCTCGGATACGCGCCGGACGTGCTCGAACTGCGGGTGGACGACGACGGACCGGCCGGTTCCGGCGACGCGGGCGGCAGCGGGAACGGGCTGATCGGCATGCGGGAGCGGGCCGCCGCGCTCGGCGGCACCATCGAGGCGGGCCCGCGCCCCGACGGCGGCTTCCGGGTGGTCGCCCGCCTCCCGCTGACCCCCACCGCCGCACCCACCTCACCCGCCGCACCGAGGGAGTCCCCGTGATCCGCGTACTGCTCGCCGACGACCAGTCCCTGGTCCGGGCCGGGTTCCGGGCGCTGCTCGCCGCCCAGCCGGACATCGAGGTCGCGGGTGAGGCCGCCGACGGCGAGGAGGCGGTGCGCCTGGTGCGCGAGGTGCGGCCGGACGTCGTCCTGATGGACATCCGCATGCCCTTGCTCGACGGGCTCGCCGCCACCCGCCGGATCACCGGCGACGCCGGCCTGAAGGGGGTGAGGGTGGTGATGCTGACGACGTTCGAGCTCGACGAGTACGTCTTCGAGGCGATCCGCGCCGGAGCCTCCGGCTTCCTGGTCAAGGACACCGAGCCGGAGGAACTGCTGCGGGCGGTGCGGGCGGTGGTGGACGGGGACGCGCTGCTCTCACCGGGCGTGACGCGGCGGCTCATCGCCGAGTTCGCCGCGCGCTCCAAGGAACCGGCCACGGCCGCGCGCCTGGGCGACCTGACCGAGCGGGAGCGGGAGGTGATGGCCCTGGTCGGGATCGGGCTCTCCAACGAGGAGATCGCGCGCCGCCTGGTCGTGAGCCCGCTCACCGCCAAGACCCACGTCAGCCGCACCATGGTCAAACTGGGCGCCCGCGACCGGGCGCAACTGGTGGTGCTGGCCTATGAGTCGGGCCTGGTCCGGCCGGGCTGGCTCGGCTGACGGCGGATGCTGTCGCCCGCGTACGAGAAGTGCCACAGGACGTGCGCGGTCCTGGCGACGAAGCCGAGCACGGCGGCGGCCGCCCCGCCCAGCAGCAGCAATCCGCGTGCCGGATGGCCCAGGTCGAGGAGGAAGACGGGTCCGGCGACCACGCCGAACGCGAGCAGCGCGACCACGGAGGCGGTCACCACGGCATACATGATCTCGACAGTGATGGCATCGCGTTCGCCCTGGCTGCGGTTGTTCATGGGAGCAGTCTTCGCACAGATGCGGCCGACGGGCAAGAAGCACCCGTCGGCCGCACCTCCCCCGTGGCGGCGTCAGTCGCCTACGGCGACCTTCGCGGGCTCCTGGGCGGCGGCCGGCTCCTGGGCCGATCCCGCCACGACCAGCGTCTGCCGGTCGGGCTTGGCGCGCAGTCCGGTCAGGGTGATGAGGAGGCCGGCGAGCGCGATGCCCGTCACCACCATCAGACCCGGCCGGAAACTGTCGAGCAGGTCCTGCGGCGAGTCGCCCCGGTCGCCCGCGGTGATCACGGCCGTCACCACGGCCAGGAAGATCGCGCCGCCCACCTGGATGGAGGTGTTGAGCAGACCCGAGACCATGCCCTGCTCGCTGTCGTCCACGCCGGTGGTGGCCTGGATGTTGAGCGAGGGGAAGACGAGCGCGCAGGCCGCGCCGAGCAGCAGCATCGACGGCAGGATGATCACCGCGTACTGCGGGTGGAGGCTGATGCGCAGGAACAGGGCGTACGCCAGGACCAGCGCCGCGAAGCCGATGGCGATGATGCGCGGGGTGCCGAAGCGGTCGACGATCGACCCGATCTTCGTCGAGGAGAGGGCGACCAGCACACCGGCGGGCAGGAACGCCAGCGCGGTCTGGAGCGCGGTCCACTGGAGCACCGACTGCATGTACTGGGTCACCATGAACTGGAAGCCGACGTAGGAGCCGAAGAAGGCGGCGGCGCCCAGCTGGGTGCGGACCTGGGTGCCGGAGCGCAGGACGCCGAGCCGGATCAGCGGGCTCGCGGTGCGCTGCTCGATCCGTACGAACGCGGTGAGCAGCACGGCGACGGCGAGGAAGGACAGCAGCGTACGGGCGGAGGCCCAGCCGGCCTCGGGCGCCTGGACGACGGTGTAGACGAGCAGCAGCATCGAGCCGGTGCCGGTGATGGCGCCGGGGACGTCGTAGTGGCGCTTGCCCTGGCCGCCGGGGCTGCGGGGGATGAGCTTGAGGCCAGCGACCAGGGCGATCACGGCGACCGGCGCCGGGAGCAGCATGGTCCAGCGCCAGCTCAGCTGGGTGAGCAGACCGGACAGGACCAGGCCCATCGAGAAGCCGGTGGCGGCGCAGGTGGTGTAGATGGAGAGCGCGCGGTTGCGCTGCGGGCCCTCCTTGAACGTCGTGGTGATGATCGACAGGCCGGCCGGTGCGGTGAAGGCCGCGCTGAGGCCCTTGATGAAGCGGCTGGCGATGAGCAGCGGTCCCGAATCGACGAGCCCGCCGAGCAGGGAGGCCAGTGCGAAGACGCCGAGCGCGATGAGGAACACCTGGCGGCGGCCGAGGAGGTCGGCCGCCCGGCCGCCGAGGAGCAGCAGGCCGCCGTAGCCGAGGATGTAGCCGCTGACGATCCACTGGAGCGTCGAGGTGGTGAGATCCAGGTCGGACGCGATCGAGGGCAGGGCGACGCCGACCATGGAGACATCGAGCGCGTCCAGGAACATCGCGGCGCAGAGCACCAGCAGGGTGCCCCACAGCCGCGGGCTCCAACGCTCTTGAGTGGACTGGACGTTGAGCGGAGAGGTCATGCGGAGCAGACTACATGCGCATGCATCGGATGCAAGTGCATTTAATTCCGGTGCAACAAAGAGCGTCATCTCTGCTAACGTGCGGTCATGGCCGCCAAGAAGTCCGACCGCAGGCTCGTGGACGAGTGGCGCGGCATCCTCGCGGTGCACGCGCGGACGACGTGCGAGCTCGATCGCGAGCTGCATCCGTACGGGATCGGAGCGAGCGACTTCGAGGTGCTCGACGTGCTCGTGGAGGGGTGTACGGAGGACGGCGGTACGGCGTTCCGCGTCCAGGACCTCGCCTCGCGCGTCCATCTGAGCCAGAGCGCCCTGTCCCGCCTGATCGGCAGGCTGGAGAAGGAGGGCCTGGTCACGCGCGGGATGTGCAGCGAGGACCGGCGGGGCGTCCGGGTCATGATCACGGACAAGGGCCGGGCGCGGCACACCGACGTACGGCCGCTCCAGCGCGCGGTGCTCGCCAAGATGCTGGCGGACCGGCTCGCGTAACACCCGGGGGTGCGGCGGCGGGGTCACGGCCGACGTCGCCGTGACCCCGAACCCCCAAGCTAGCCCCAGGTGATGGCGGACTTCTCCCGCCACAGTCCGGCGAGCGACGCGTCGCCCGTCACGGTGACGGCGGAGAGCGGCAGCCGGTTCCACAGGGTCAGATACAGGTCGTAGGCGGAGCCGCTGAGTTCGCAGTCGGCGGGGCCTTCGGCGCCCCGGACCGTACGCGGCACCCCGTCCGACAGGTGCACCGTCCACACGGCATCCGCGTCCGCGTCCGACGCCCGTATGCGCAGGGTGCGGGGCGTGGAGGTGCGCACCTGGCTCCTCTCCCGGCCGTGGAAGGCGAGCAGGAGCTCGTCGATGCCGTCCACGGCGAACTCCGGCTCGGGCGTGGTGAGGTCACCGCCCCGGGCCGACTCCGCGTCCGCCCGGTGGACGGCCGTCTCGTGCGCCTGGCGGCGGGCCCAGAACGCCAGCGGGGACGGGGCGGGCATGAACTGCCAGCACTCCAGGTCCTTGGGCGCCGCGCTCAGCGCGTCGACGAGGGAACGGTGGCCCTCGGTGAACCAGTCGAGCAGTTCCCGGCCGTCGAGATCGGGCTCCGCGCCGCTGGGGTGGAAGTCGGTGTGGCCCTCGGTGATGTACGCGGTCGCCCAGCGGTGCACCGTCCCGGTGTGCCGCAGCAGATCCCGCACCTGCCAGTCGGGGCAGGTCGGCACGGGCGCGCCGGTGCCCGCCGCCCCGGCGGCCAGGGCCAGCAGCCGGCCCTCGCGGTCGAGGGTGTCGATGAAGTCAGGGGTGTCCATGGCGGAATTCTGCCAGGGAAGCGGTCGGATGAGCTGATCATTTCTTTTGGTCCGGGGCGCCGGTGAGGGGGAGTTGACCGCCGGACGCCGGAGCCTCGGGGCGGGGTCCTGCCGCCCTCCGTCCCGCTACCGCCGTCGGCCGCCCACGGCGAAGCCCCGCGCCGCGGGCCCTCACCCTCACGCGGTCGCGTGGCGTGAGCCGTATGCGATCAGGGCCGCCGCCGCCGACAGCGCGGCCACCGTCGTCAGGGCCACGGGCAGTGAGGACCACTGGGCCAGGAAGCCGATCGCGGGCGGGCCCAGCAGCATGCCGCCGTAGCCGAGGGTGGACGCGGCGGCGACCCCGCCGGGTCCGGCCAGCGCGCCCGCGCGCGCCACCGCGACCGGGAAGATGTTGGCCAGGCCCAGGCCCATCACCGCGAACCCGGCGAGCGCGAGCCACACCGTCGGCGCGAGCGCGCCGAGCAGCATCCCGGCCGTGGCCGTGATGCCCCCCGCGACCAGCGCGCGGGTCTGGCCGAGGCGTTCGAGCAGGAAGGTGCCGCTGAGCCGGCCCGCCGTCATGGCCAGGGCGAACAGGGAGTAGCCGAGGGCGGCGACGCCGGGGGCCGCGTCGAGGTCCTGCTCCAGGTGGAGCGTGCCCCAGTCGGCCATCGCCCCCTCCCCGTACGCCGTGCACAGCGCGATCACGCCGAACAGGAGCACCAGGCGGCGGGCCCGGCCGTCGGGCCGACGGCCCCGCGCGTGCGGGGTCGCGGTGTGCGCGGGGGCCGGGTGGTGGAGCAGGACCGGTCCCGCGAGGGCGGTGACCAGAAGGCCGAAGCCGGTCAGGGCGAGCAGGTGGGCGGTGGGGGAGAGGCCGCCCGCGACGAGCGCGCCGATGCCCGCGCCCAGCATCCCGCCGAGGCTGAACGCGGCGTGGAAGCTGGGCATCACCGGGCGCCGCAGGGCGGCGACCAGGTCGACGGCCGCACTGTTCATGGCGACGTTGATCCCGCCGTACGCGGCGCCGAAGACCAGCAGGACCGCGCCCAGCGAGAGCGCGGAGTGCGTCTGTGCCGGAAGGGCGATGGCGAGGGCCATCAGCGCGGCGCAGGCCACGGTCACGGGGTGGCTGCCGAAGCGGCGGCAGAGCCGGCCGGTGAGCACCATCGTCACCACGGCGCCCGCCGAGACGCCGAGCAGGGCCAGGCCGAGGTCACCGGCCGAGGCGCCGGTCTGCTGCTTGATGGCCGGGATACGGACCACCCAGCCGGCGAAGAGGAATCCGTCGAGGGCGAAGAACACGGTCAGGGCGGTGCGGAGGCGGGGCAGGGAGGGCGCGGGGGTGTGCGCGCCGGGTCCTGCCGGGAGGGCCGTCCGCACTTTGTTTAGTAGCGGCACAAACTCAGGATAGGGGGCGACGGTCCTTGCGGACAACCCGTTTCCCCCTCCGCCCCCGCCCCCGGGGCGGCCGGCGGGTGAGCGGAGGGTGAACGGGAGCCGGTGCCGGAGGGAAGGACTCCGTGCTGGATCATGGGAGACTCGCCCCCATGAACGGCAAGGCGACGCACACCAGGACGAGACTGGACCGGGGCCGCGGGGCACTCGGACCCGCGCTCGAACTGGTCCATACCGGCCGCGCGCCCACCCGCGCCGTCCTCACCGCCGAGCTGGGCGTCACCCGGGCCACCGCCGGGGCGGTCGCCGCCGAACTCGAAGCCCTTGGCCTCATTCAGGTCGACTCCCGCCCCGGCGCCGCCGCCGGTTCCCAGGGGCGCCCCTCGCACCGTCTCACCGTCAACGACGCGGGCCCGGTGGCCCTCGCCGCCCAGGTGCACGCCGACGGATTCCGCGCCGCGCTCGTCGGCCTGGGCGGGCGGACGGTCGCCACGGCCCCCGGCTGCGTCACCGTCTCCGCCGACCCGGCGCAGGTGCTGGGCGAGGTCGTCGAGGCGGGCGCGGAACTCCTGCGCGGCAGCGGGCTGCGCTGCGTCGGGGCGGGCCTGGCCGTGCCCTCGGCCGTCGCCGAGCCCGACGGCACCGCGCTCAATCCGCTGCACCTGGCCTGGCCGGCCGGGTCGCCGGTGCGCGAGATCTTCGCCGAGCAGGTACGGGCGGCGGGCATCGAGGGGCCCGCGTTCACCGGCAACGACGTCAATCTCGCGGCCCTCGCCGAACACCGCCACGGCGCCGGACGCGGCGCCCAGCACCTGCTGTGCGTGGCCACCGGCCACCGCGGCGTCGGCGGCGCGCTCGTCCTCGACGGCCGTCTGCACACCGGGAGTTCGGGCCTGGCCCTGGAGGTCGGCCACCTCACCGTCAACCCCGAGGGCCGCCCCTGCTACTGCGGCGGGCGCGGCTGCCTCGACGTGGAGACCGACCCGCTCGCGTTCCTGACGGCGGCCGGCCGCGATCCCGGCCCCGAGGTCTCGCTCCTGGCGCAGTCCCGCGAGCTGCTGCGCACGGAGTACGAGGACGTGTCCGTACGCGGGGCCGCCGAGGAGCTCGTCGACCGCCTGGGCCTCGGCCTCGCCGGGCTCGTCAACATCCTCAACCCCGACCGGATCATCCTCGGCGGGCTGCACAAGGCCCTGCTGGAGGCGGACCCGGACCGGCTGCGGGCGGTCGTCGCCGACCGCAGCCTGTGGGGCCGCAGCGGCGGCGTGCCGATCCTGGCGTGCTCGCTGGACCACAACAGCCTGGT
The DNA here is from genome assembly GCF_040629815.1 of Streptomyces sp. NPDC005878. Taxonomy (NCBI): domain Bacteria; kingdom Bacillati; phylum Actinomycetota; class Actinomycetes; order Kitasatosporales; family Streptomycetaceae; genus Streptomyces; species Streptomyces sp. NPDC005878. The sequence continues at coordinate 472,221 of NZ_JBEXWK010000001.1, read as the reverse complement.
GGGCGCGGCGGAGTTGGCATGGCAGCCGGTGCTGGACGATCCGCTGCGGGCGCTGGGCTGACACCGCCCCGCCGCCGTCCGTGGTCGCGCCCCTACGGGGTCCGCAGCGCGAACGCCCTCGCCGGGTTCTCCACCAGCACCCGCTCCACCAGCTCCCCGCCCAGGGCGAGTTCGAGCCGGGGACGCACCCGGCGCAGCAGATACGCCATGCCCGGCGTGTCCGGGGTCACCGTGTCCCCGCCGAGCAGCAGCCGGTCCGCGAACCCCGCGTCGGCGAGCGCCTCCAGCGCCTCGGGCATCCGCCAGTCCGTGGCGTGGTTGGCCCGCGACGGCCCGTCGAAGCCCAGGTAGGCGCCCGCCGCGGCGGCCTGCCGGTGGACGGCGAAGTCGGGGGAGCGGTTGAGGTGACCGAGGACCACCCGGTCCGGCGCGACCCCGAACTCCCCGCAGAGCAGGTCGAGTACGTCCAGGGCGCCCGTGCCGAGCTCCAGGTGCACGGCGACGGCCGCGCCCGTGCGGTGCTGGGCCTCGGCGGCGGCGCGCAGGGTCAGCCGGGCGTGCGCGTCCAGTCCGTGGAACCCGCCCGCCACCTTGATCAGCCCCGCCCGCACGCCGTCCGTGCCCGCCACCCCCTCGGTGATCTCGCGCACGAACAGCTCGGCGAGCGAGTCGCGTACGGAGTCGAGCAGCTCGGGTGCGTAGTGGACCGCCTGGTGCAGCCCGGTGGCGGCCACGACGTGGACCCCCGACCGCCGGGAGAGCTCCGCGAGCCGGTCCGCCCGGCGGCCCATTCCGTACGGCGTCCACTGCACCACCGTGCCGCCGCCGAGGTCGCGGAAGGCGGCGAGGCGGGCCGCCGCGTCCTCGGGGTCATCGAGCTCCTGGCCGGGCAGCAGCGGGCTGCGGATGAACAGGTGGTCGTGCGCGTCCACCACACCGAGCCGGCCGGCCGGCACATCGCCGAGCACGGTACGGACTTCGCCGCTCACCAGTGCCGTCCCCGGGTCAGCCCGGCGCGCTCCGGCGCCGACAGGTGCAGCACCTCGAACCGGTCGCCCGGCGCCCGCGGAGCCTCCTGCTCCCAGAGGGTGAGGCGCAGCAGCTCCCAGCGGCGCGGGTCGACCGCCACCGCGCTCGCCACCGTCCCCTCCCCGGCCGCCCGTTCCAGCTGCCCGGCCACGAAGTCGGCGGGGCGTACGCCCTCCGGCATCGCGAGGCGCTCGCGCGTCGCGGAGCGGGGCACGGCCCCCGCCGCCGTCCCCTCCTCGTACGACAGGCCCATCCAGTGCTGGACCTCCGGGCGGCCGAAGTCGTCGACGACGCCCTGGAAGCCGGGGCCCCAGAGGAAGGAGTTCATGCCCTCGGGGGTGTTCCAGAGGTAGAAGGGCGCGTAGGCGTTCACCGGGGAGCCGGCGCCGCGTTCGCGGATCAGATATGCCTTCAGGCCCAGGCCGGGGAAGGCGTCGAGGAGATGGCCCCGGGTGGCGACCCGGGTGCGGATGACGTCCATGTCGTAGTCGGCGGGCAGGGTGATCTCGTACTGGAGCGCGTGCACGGCGTCCTCCTCAGGACTCAGGACTCAGGACGCAGGAACGGGTCGACGGGTAGGCGTCGGCGGCGACATGGCGGTCCCAGTCCACGGTGGTGCCGTCCGGCGCCGCCTCGACGACCGCGAGATGGGTCATGAACGTGTGCGGCGCGGCACCGTGCCAGTGCCACTCGTCCGGCTCGATCCAGACGGTGTCGCCCGCCCGGACCGGCTCGACGGGGCCGCCCCGGCGCCGCACCAGGCCCTCGCCCTCGGTGATGTGGAGGACCTGGCCGTGCGGATGGCGGTGCCAGGCGGTGCGGGCGCCCGGGGCGAAGTGGACGCTGAACATCGGCAGCCGTGACGGGGACGGCGGCGCGGCGATCTCGTCCAGCCGGACCGTGCCGGTGAAGTGCTCGGCCGGGCCGCGCACGGTGGCGGGACGCTGACGGGTGACCTGCATGGGTGCTCCTCGGCGGGGTACGGGCGGTCGGGCGTCAGGCGGTACGGGGCGCGAGCAGGGCGAGCAGTCCGCGCACGCCCGCGTCGAAGGCGGCGGGCGAACCGGACGCGCGGGCCAGGACATAACCGCCCTGGACGGTGGCGACCACCGTCGCCGCGATCTCCTCGGGCACCAGGGGAGCGGCGAACTCGCCCGCGTCCAGGCCCTCCTGGACGATCGCGGCGAGCCTCCCGCGCAGCCACTCGATCGTCTCGGTGACGGGCGCGCGCAGCTCCTCGCTCGCCAGGACGTCCGGGTCCATGGTCAGCCGCCCCACCGGACAGCCCCGCAGGACGTCCCGCTCGCGCAGCAGATAGCCGCGGACGCGCTCGTACGCGGTGCCCTCGCCCCCGAAAGAGGCCTCGGCGCTCGCGCGCAGTTCCTCGGCGGTGCGCCGGATGGCGGCGAGCGCGAGGTCGGGCTTGCCCGTGAAGTGGTGGTACATGCTGCCCTGGCCCGCGCCCGCCTGCTGCTGGATCGCCTTGGGGCTGGTGCCGACATAGCCCCGCTCCCACAGCAGCTCCCGGGTGGCCTCGATCAGACGCTCTGGGGTGCTCATGACCGTACTGTACATACCAGTAGGTACAGAATCCAGGGACGGGTCCTGGGCCGGACGGGTGGAGTGGCGGCCGGGCGGGTGAAGGGGCTGCCGGTCCGGTGGAGCAGCGGTCCGGGCCCCGTCTACTCCCCGGGGGGTACGCCAGGTGCCGCCGGCCGTACGACGCGCGCGACGGCTCTCGGCGGGAGGCTCGGAAGCAGCACGGCCCCATTCCCTACCGAGGAGCGATCACGATGAACACCCTGGCCTTTGACGGACCCGGACCCTGGATCCTCTTCTTCCCGGTGGTCTGGGCGGCGGTGGCCCTCACGGTCGTGACCCTGCTGCGGCGCACGGTCCGGCGCGGCGGGCACGGCCCCTGGCGTCCGCCCTTCGGCGGCCCCCGCGGCTACGTCGAGCGGACTCCGCTGGATGAGCGTTCACCGCTCGCCGTGCTCGGCCGCCGCTTCGCCGCCGGTGAGATCGACGAGGAGGAGTACTGGCGCCGGCTCTCCGTCCTGGACGAGGAGTTCGGCCGCCGCAAGAGCGGTGCGGCCTGACGCCGCGCCGCGAACCCGTCGCCCGGCCGGGCGGTCGCGGAACAGCGAGAAGCGGGCCGGCCGCCACCGTGCGGTCCGGCCCGCCCGTCCGGTCAGCCCGCCGCGGGCAGCCGGGCGGGAGTGCGCGGATGGCCGCCGCGGCCTTCGGCGCGCACCAGGGCGGGACGCTTGTGCAGGCACGGCCCGGCCGTCTTCGTCCCGTACGCCGGGCGGGGCGGCAGCGCCACCGGGGCCGGCGGCGCGGGAAGCGTGAACCACACGGTCTTGCCGGCGGCGCCCAGCGGGCGCACGCCCCAGCTCTCACTGACCGCCGCGATCATCGCGAGTCCGCGGCCGTGGGTGGCGAAGGGGTCGGTGCTGCGGACGGTGGGCATCCGCGGGTCGTGGTCGTGGACGGACACCGTGAGCCGGTCGCGCAACAGCTCGATCTCCACGGTGCAGAGCTTGTCCGGCTGGGCGTGCCGGTGCACGTTGGTCAGCAACTCGGTGACGCCCAGCGCCGCCTCGTCTATCAGAGGATCGAGATGCCAGTAACGCAACTGTGCTGAAACGATTCTGCGGACCTGTCCGATCCGCGACGGCAGGGCTTGGAGCTCCACCGTGCAATGCCTGCTCGACTGGCTGATCACGGCTGCGACTCCCCGATTGAGGTCCGGAAGAAGCTTGTCTGTCCGGCGGGCTGGATCACAGCGTGACCGCCGGTAAACCCTCTGTGATGTGAGACCAGGGTGGCTCAGGGGTGGACCCTCCGCAACTCGCGCCCCGCCGGCCCGCTCAGCCGTGCGACCCGCTCGCCGGGCGCACCGCCTGCAGAAAACGCTGCGCGAGCTCCGCGCCGCGCGGCCTGCCGCTCTGCTGGCCCATGGTCAGCCGGTAGCGGTGGCCGTTGAGCTTGGCCACGGTGCGATCGGCCTTGGCGGTCCACGGCAGCAGGGGCTTGCCCGCGCTGACCGCGCGCAGCGGTGCGCTGTCGATCTCCCGCCCGTTGCTGGTGAGCAGGGCGAGCCGCCCGTCCTTGATCAGGACCTGCCCGGCCCTCGTGAGTGAACGCGTCCACCGTTCGATCCGCACACCCCTGGCGCTGAACTCCGGCTCGGTCATGGCCGCTGTGCCCCCTTCGTACCGTTCCTGCTGGGCAGTCTGCACAACGATGGCCCCGCGCACCAGGGCGCACGGAGGATCGGCCGTAGCCCGCCGCCCGTACGCCCCCTCCCGGGCGTCCCACAAGCCACTCCTATGGATCCTCAAAGGGAAGGTTTGTGCAGGTGAGGGCGGTATTGTCAAGTGACGGAGCCGCGCCTTTCCAGCCGACTTCCGCGACCCGCTTCACGATATTTCCAGCCCGGGCGCGCCCCCGCCCCCCGGGGCGCCGACACATGGAGGAGTGGCATGGAGACCATCGACGTGGACCGCAGCGACGCGGCCTACCGGGCGTGGCTGAAGGACGCCGTGCGCAAGGTCCAGGCCGACGCCAACCGCTCCGCCGACACCCATCTCCTGCGCTTCCCGCTGCCCGAGCGGTGGGGGATCGACCTGTACCTCAAGGACGAGTCCACCCACCCCACCGGCAGCCTCAAGCACCGCCTCGCCCGCTCCCTCTTCCTGTACGGGCTGTGCAACGGCTGGATCCGGCCCGGAAAGCCCGTCATCGAGGCCTCCAGCGGCTCGACCGCCGTCTCCGAGGCGTACTTCGCGGGGCTCGTGGGCGTGCCGTTCATCGCCGTCATGCCGCGCACCACCAGCGCCGAGAAGTGCCGGCTGATCGAGTTCCACGGCGGCCAGTGCCACTTCGTGGACGACTCGCGCAAGATGTACGAGGAGGCCGCGGCCCTCGCCCTGGAGACCGGCGGCCACTACATGGACCAGTTCACGTACGCGGAGCGGGCCACCGACTGGCGCGGCAACAACAACATCGCCGAGTCGATCTACCAGCAGCTGAAGCTGGAGCGCTATCCCGAGCCCGCCTGGATCGTCGCCACCGCGGGGACCGGCGGCACCTCGGCCACCATCGCGCGCTATGTGCACTACATGCAGTTCGACACCCGTATCTGTGTGCCGGACCCGGAGAACTCCTGTTTCTTCGACGGCTGGACCCGCGGCGACGCGTACGCGACCAGCGACTGCGGCTCGCGCATCGAGGGCATCGGACGGCCCCGGATGGAGCCGAGCTTCCTGCCCGGCGCCATCGACCGGATGATGAAGGTCCCGGACGCGGCGAGCATCGCGGCCGTACGCGCCCTCGAAGCGGCCATCGGCCGCAAGGCGGGCGGCTCCACCGGCACCGGCCTGTGGTCCGCCCTGAAGATCGTCTCCGAGATGGTGGCGGCCGGGCGCACCGGCAGCGTCGTCACCCTGCTCTGCGACCCGGGCGACCGCTACCTCGACAAGTACTACTCGGACGCCTGGCTGGCCGAACAGGGCCTGGACATCGCGCCGTACGCGGCGGCGATCGACACGTTCCTGGCGACCGGGGCGTGGCCGCGGTAGGACGGCCGGGCGAAGTCCCAACCGGTGCGAGCGGGCCGGAACCGGGCCGGTCGCGCCCGCTGAGTCCCGGGGCGTGTTGCGAAAGTCCCGCCTGCCCCGCGACGCAACACGCCCTAGGAGGCCGCTGCCGCCGAACCGCCGTCGGACGTCGCGAGCCGGCGGTCGAGGGCCCGTACGGCGTCGCGGAACGCCCGGTCGAAGCCCGGCTGGCCCAGACGCAGCGCGAACCTCAGCGGCGCCCCGCCGTCGGCCGCGAAGGTCCACCGCACCCGCGTGCCGCCGGCGGTCGGGGTGAGGCGCCACTCCTCCAGCAGGGCGTGCGGCCCCGGCGCGTTGGTGACGTCGACCCGGTAGGCGTAGCGGGCGCCGGGCTCGGCGGCCATCACCGTCTCCAGGAACCGGGTGCCGCCGCGCAGCCGGACCTCCCGGCCTCCCTCGGTGGCCCGCGCGTGGGTCACGGCCGCGAACCACTGGGGCCAGGCCGCCGTCTCCTCGGCGAGCGCGCGGTACAAGGCGTCCGCCGGGGCGGCCGCGTCGGCGGTGAAGACCAGGCGCAGCGGAGCGGTCTCGACGAAGTCGAGCTCCACGGGACGGAGTCGGCGAGCCATCGGGCCGCACCTCCAGCGGTCGGTGGGGACGGGCACGGGCGAACGGGCCCGCACACCTTAACTGACGGTCCGTCAGATGTCTTCGGCGGGAGCCCCCTCCGCCTCCGCCCCGTCGTCCTCGCCCGCCACGAGCAGCCCCGGCAGATGCTCGGCCATCTCCTCGCGCGCCGCGTCCGTGAGCCCCGCGTCCGTCACCAGCGTGTGCACCTCGTCCAGCGAGGCGAACGAACTCAGGCCCACCGTGCCCCACTTGGTGTGGTCGGCGACCACCACGACCCGCCGCGCGGACCGCACGAACCGGCGGTTGGTCTCCGCCTCCGCCAGGTTCGGCGTGGACAGCCCCGCCTCCACCGAGATGCCGTGCACCCCGAGGAAGAGCACGTCGAAGTGGAGCGAGCGGATCGCCTGGTCCGCGACCGGCCCCACCAGCGAGTCCGACGGGGTGCGCACCCCGCCGGTCAGCACCACGGTCGCCGCCCCCGGCCGGCTGCCCGAGGAGCCCGCGGCCCGCTGGGCCGCGTGGAAGACGTCCGCGACCCGCACCGAGTTGGTCACCACCGTCAGATCCGGGACGTCCAGGAGCCGGTGGGCCAGGGCGTACGTCGTCGTACCGCCCGAGAGCGCGATGGCGCTGCCCGGCACGGCCATCGCCGCCGCCGCGCGCGCGATGTCCTCCTTGGCGTTCAGCTCCAGGCCCGACTTGGCCTCGAAACCGGGCTCGTGCGTGGAGGCCTCGACCACCGGCACCGCCCCGCCGTGCACCTTCTCGATCACGCCCTGGCGGGCCAGCGCGTCCAGGTCCCGGCGCACCGTCATGTCCGAGACGCCGAGCTTCCGGGTGAGCTCGTTGACCCGCACCCCGCCGCGCCGTCTGACCTCGTCGAGGATCAGGGCGCGACGCTGCTCCGCGAGCAGGTTCTGGTTGTCGCTCACTGCCGGGTCGGTCCTTCCGCGTGGCCGTACATCTGGTCGCCGTATCTGTCGAATCCTGTCACGGGGAGATTCCGTGAGAACACCGCACCGCGTCCCCGGATCCGAGATCCTGAGAACCCGCACGCCACGGCCGCGCGCCGAGGTATGACGGCCCCCGCACGACGCCGGACCCGCACGATCCGCGATCCGCACGATGCCCCCGCCGCGTCCCGCCGCCGATCCTCCCACCCCGAGAGCGAGTCACAGAAGTGTCCCGTGCCACACCGGCCGCCGACGACGGCGGGCCCGCGCTCGAACTCCTCGTCCACGGCGTCGGCGGCGCCACCCCGCAGTCCATGCTCGACGACCCCCGTACGGTCCGGGTCACCGGGGACGAGACCGCGGCCGTGTACCGCCGCACCGAGGACGCCGACGCCGAGGACCACCCCGAGCGCCACCGCGAGGGGCCGGTCGCCGAGGCGTACTGCTGGGCCAACCTCACCTCCGGCAACGGCGCCCGCGCCCTGTGGCTGCTGCTCCTGCCGTTCATGGTGGTCAACCTCGCCCACTGGATGCGCCCGCCCGCCCGCGACTCGGGCCGCGCGGTGCGGCTCTACGGGGTGCTGGTGCGGCTCGTCGCGCTCAGCCTGACCGTGCTGCTCACCGCCACCGCCTGCGAGGTCGCGCTGGACCTGGCCGCCTGGCAGTGCGCGGGCACGGCCGGCTGCGCCGAGGGCAAGTCCTGGCTGGGGTTCCTGGCGCCCGGGCGGCACGGCTGGTGGAGCGCGCCCGGCCGCCGCCTGGCGCTGGCCGCGCCGGTCCCCGCCGCGCTGACCGGGCTGCTCTGGTACCTCTCCAACCGCACCTGGAGCGCCTACGAGTCCCAGCAGCCGCTCGGCGCCGCCGGGGACGAGGACGAGCCGGACGCGCCCGCGCTCAGCCGCCCCGGCTTCTGGTACGGGCGGCGGCTGGTCGCCCGGCTGCGCGCCGCGCACACCGCCGCCGGGTTCCTCACCGTCGCCGCCGCCGTCACCACGGCCGCCGCCCGCCACGACCGGGCCGCCTCGAACACCGCGCTCGACACGCTGGGCCGGCTCCTGATGGCGGCTCTGCTGGCGGGCGCGGCCGTCGTGGTGGGGGTGGTGTGCGGCCGCGGCCGCAGCGAGTCACGCCTGGACGAACACCTGGACCGGGCCATCGTCACCTTCCTGCCCACCATCGCCCTCGGCCTGCTCGTCCTGTCGATGGTGTACGCCTCGTGGGAGCGCCCCGGCTGGGTCTCGCACGACGCGCTCCCCGGCGACCGCACCTTCGGGATCATCGCGCTGGGCCAGGGCGTCCTGGTCGTCCTGCTCGCCGGGGTCGCGCTCCTGCTGCGCCGCCGCGCCCACGACTCCCGCACCGCCCTGTCCGGCCTCGGCGGCCCCGCCGTGGCGCTCCTGGCGTGCGCGCTCGGCGGGGTGATGACGGGCGGCGTCGCCCAGCGGGTGGCCGACTGGCTGGACGGCGGGGGCACGCCGGGCGCGCCCCGGGACGGCTTCGCGGGCCCGCCGCCGCTGCTCACCTGGCAGGCCTCGGTGATCCCCGCCCTGCTCGTGCTCCTCGTCCCGGCCGTCGTGTACTTCGCGTTACGCGTCTGGCGCGCCGCGCGCGCCGAGGAGCCGGGGCTGCTCGCGGACTACCCGGGGGAGATCTGGGACGCGGCCCGCTCCCGGCGGATCGCCACCGTCCGCGCACGGGCCCACCTCACCGACCGCGCGCCCGTCTTCGTCGGGATCGTCGCCGCCGCCACCCTGCTGCTCGGCGCGGGCGCGCTCGCCGGCTCCTGGGCCACCGGGCAGGTCCCCGGGCGGGCGGCGGACGACGCGCCCGGCGTCATCTCCTCGGCCGCCGACACCGTCCAGGCGCTCGGCTCCTGGTTCACCGGCCTCGGCTTCCTGCTCTTCGTCACCTGGGGGCGGCGCGCCTACAAGGACGCGGCGGCCCGGCGCACCATCGGCATCCTCTGGGACGTGGGCACCTTCTGGCCGCGCGCCGCCCACCCGTTCGCCCCGCCCTGCTACGCCGAGCGTGCCGTACCCGACCTCGCCTGGCGGATGAACACCTGGACCGGGCGCACCGGCGGCCGTCTGGTCATCTCCGGCCACTCCCAGGGCAGCGTGCTGGCCGCCGCAGCCGTGTGGCAGCTCCCCGCCCGCACCCGCCGCAGCGTCGCACTGCTCACCTACGGCTCGCCCCTGGAGCGGCTGTACGGACGCTGGTTCCCCGCCTACTTCGGCCGCCCGGAGCTGGCCGCCCTCCATCGGGAACTGCACTGCTGGCGCAACCTGTGGCGGGCCACCGACCCGATCGGCGGCCCGGTGCTGCCCGGCACGACCGTGGACCGGGGCCCGCTCCTGGACCCGCTCGCCTTCGGGCGTACGCGACGGCAGCCGCTGCCCGCCCCGATCCTGGCCCACTCCGACTACCAGGCCGACCCGGTCTTCGCCGAGGAGCGCACCGGCCTCCTCGACGCACTCTCACCGACGCTCCCGCACCAGCGCTGACGAGCTCCGATTACCCTGACCGTCAGGGGAGTTCGGGCAGGTCGTCCGGGTAGAGGAGGCTCAGATCGTCGGGGCTGGCGTCCGCGAACTGGGCGACCCGGCCCGCGTGCCGCTCCACCATCGACTCGAACGTCTGGCGCGCGGTGCGGCCGTTGCCGAACGCCGGGCCCTTGGGCAGCACCGTGAAGTACTTGAGCAGTGCCTCGGCCGTGCCGCTCCCCAGCCGGTACTCGTGCTCCTCGGCCTGCTGCTCCACGATCCGCAGCAGCTCGTCCGGGTCGTAGTCGCTGAAGGTGATGGTCCGTGAGAAACGGGACGCCACCCCGGGGTTGACGCTGAGGAAGCGTTCCATCTCCGCCGTGTACCCCGCGACGATCACCACCACGGCCTCGCGGTGGTCCTCCATCAGCTTCACCAGGGTGTCGATGGCCTCACGCCCGAAGTCACGGCCGGAGTCCTCGGGCGACAGCGCGTACGCCTCGTCGATGAACAGCACTCCGCCGCGCGCCCGGTCGAACGCCTCCTGGGTGCGGATCGCCGTCGACCCGATGTGCTCACCCACCAGGTCCACGCGGGACACCTCGACCAGATGGCCGCGCTCCAGCACCCCGAGCGAGGCCAGGATCTCGCCGTAGAGCCGGGCGACCGTGGTCTTGCCGGTGCCGGGGGAGCCGGTGAAGACCAGATGGCGCCGGACGGACGCGGCCTTGAGGCCGGCCCGCTGCCGCTTGCGGCCCACCTCGATCATGTCGGTGAGCGCCCGCACCTCGCGCTTGACGCTCTCCAGACCCACCAGCGCGTCGAGTTCCCCCAGCACGTCCTGCGAGGAGCGCGCCGGTGCGGCGGCGGGCTCCGGGGCCGCCGCGGTCCCGGTGGGGCGCTGCCCGGGGACCGCGGTGAGCAGGCCCGCGGTCTGGGTCGCGGTCAGCGCGGCGGGCGGCTGCGCCGACCCGGTGAGCACACCGCTCTCGTCGCTCGTGCAGTCCTGCGACACCGGCCCGTCCTCGCCGAACTCGTACCCCCCGCGCGCGCAGCGCTCCGTACGGCAGCGGGTCAGCGTCGTACGGCAGCCGTCCACGACATGGAAGCCGTAGCCCCCGCTGCCGGTCACCCGGCAGCCGTGGAAGGTGCCCCGGCCCTCGGCCGAGACGTAGAAACCCGCCTCGGCGGGCGCGGTGACCGTGCAGCGCTCGATCCGGGGGTCGGCGCCCTTGGTGACGATCACGCCGGTCTGCGCCGCGTCGATGGTGCAGTTGGCGAGGGTGCCGCCGCTGCCGTGGTCGCGGAACCAGGCGCCCGTGGAGACCTCCCGGATCCGGCAGTCGTCGAGCTGCGCGGTGGCGCCGTCGCTCACCGACACCGCCGTGTTGCGCACCTGCGAGATGTCGCTGTCGACGACGTCGGCGCGCGAGCCGCGGTCCAGCACGAACAGCGCGTCCGGCACGTCGTGGACCCGGCAGGACTCCAGCACCGCGGTGGCGCCGTCGCTGACCCACACCGCCGGGTAGTCGCCCGTACTGTCGTGGATCTCGCACTGGTTGGCGTCCACCCTGGTCCCCGGGTCCCACACCGACAGGCCGTTGCGGCCGAAGCCGCGCACCGCCGTGCGGGTGAGGGTGAGGACCGACCGGGAGCGCAGGTCCACCGCGTTCTCGGGGATGTCGTGGATGTCGCAGTCCGCGAGCGTGAGCACCGCGTCCGTGTCGAGGGTGACCCCGTCCGCCGAGGTGCGGTGCACCGTGCAGTCGGTGAGGTGCGCGGTGGCGCGCGCGGCGATCTGCACCCCGGCGCCCTTGATCTCGTACACCTCGCAGCCCAGCGCCTCCAGGCCGGTGCCGTCGCCGGTGACCGACAGGCCCGCGCCCGAGGCGTGGTGCACCCGGCAGCGCTCGAGGCGGGGGTGGGCGCCCGCGCGGACCGAGACGCCCGACTGGCCGGCCGCGACGACCTCGCACTCCTCGAACAGGCCGCCCGCGCCGTCCAGTACGCCGATGCCGACGCCGCCCGGATTGTCCACCGTGCACCGGCGCACGGTGGGGCGGGCCGCGCCGCGCACCTCGATGCCCACCGCCGAGCGGGTCACCACCCGCAGGTCGCACAGCTCGGGCGCGCCGTCCTCGATCAGCAGCGCGGGCGCCGCCGCGTCCTGCCCCTCCAGCTGGAGGTCCTGGACCGTGGCGGAGGCGCGCACGGTCAGCGGCACGCCGTCGACCGGGGCGATCCGCACCGAACCGGCCGCCCCCTCGGGGCCGCGCAGGGTCACGGCCCGCTTGAGGACCAGGTTCTCGCGGTAGGTGCCGGGCGCGATGGTGAGGACGTCGCCGTCCGCGGCGGCCTCCAGGGCAGCGGCGAGCGAGGCGTATTCGCCGGTACGGCGCCGCCACCTCGAAGTGCCGGTGTGGGTTACCTGGACCGTGCCCTGAGCCATGGCGCTGCTGTGCCCCCACCTCGTGCGTGCGAACGCTGTACGTGCGACTGATGGTCCACCGTAGCGCGCGCGGGGCCGCGGGGTTGACCGCTCAGCTGCCTGCTCCCGCGCGGCCCCAGTCCGGACCGTATCCGGCCCAGGCGCGCTCCAGACGGGCGTACCGCCGTCGCATCAGCCGCCATACGACCAGCCGTCGCACGGCCTCCACGAGACCGGCCGCCGCCGCTGCCGCGCCGAGACCGGCGAACACCGCGTGCGCGTGCGCGGTCGTGGAGTCCAGGGGGCGGCCCGTCCGTATGCCGCGGTCGTCCGTCCACATGCGGAAGGTGGAGCCCACGGGGGCGGCCCGCCTGGGGGCGGCGACCGTGCCGGTGTGCGCGGTGCCGTCGTGCGCCGTCCAGTTGGCCACGACCCGGACGCGGCCCTCCCGGCCGCCCACGCCCTCCGCGTCGGCGCGCGCGCCGCGATCGTGGGCCGCGCCGACCACCACGGCCGTCGTCGCATGGCGCTGGCGCTGCTCCCTGGCCGCCGTGCGCTGGAGGGCGTGGTCGCTGACCGCCCCGCACAGGCCGCCCAGCACCGGCGCGGCCACCAGCATCAGCACCAGGGCGACCAGCGCCACCCATGCCTCGACCAGATCCGTACGGCGGCACAAGGGGTTCCGCCGCCACCGCCACACCCCGACTGCGGATCGCACGGGATCGCACCCCCTTCCGCTTGCGTCCTGGCCCCGCGCGGCACTCCGTACGCACGGGCGGGCCCGGAAGAGAGCAACATCACCCGGGGCCCCGCACGCACAACGCGTCCGCTGTTCCCACGAGTTCCCGCGCAGGGGCGGCTTACGCGAGAACGCGCAGGGGATCACCGGTGCGAATGACGCCGGGGCCCTCGGGGACCAGGTTCTGGCCGAATACCAGCTTGGTGCCGAAGCGGCGGTGGCGGCCCAGGGTGCGCAGCGGCTCGCGGCCGCGCTCGGCGCTCGCCTGGTCCGTGGTGGTGACGACACAGCGGCCGCAGGGCTTGGCGACCCGGAAGACCACGTCGCCGAGCGCGATCCGCGTCCAGTGGTCCTCGGCCCAGGCCTCGGTGCCGTCGATCACCACATTGGGCCGGAAACGGTTCATCGGCAGCGGGCCCTCGTGCGGGTGAGTGCCCTGGGCGATGAGGGAGTTCAGCGCGTCCAGCGAGGCCGTGGTGGTGATCAGGAGCGGGAAGCCGTCGGCGAAGCTCACCGTCTCGCCCGGCAGCGCGAAGTCCGGGTCGATCGGACGCCGGGTCGCGGGGTCGTCGAGGTGGACCAGCCGGACCTCTGCCTCCAGGTGGTCGCTGAACCAGGCGTGCGCGGTCTCGTCCGCCGCTATCGCCTCGACCTTCTTGCCGAAGAGCGTCACCGTGACCGGCCCGATCGGCTCGGGCACGGCGACGGTCAGATCCTCCCTGCCGGGCGCGGACACCCGGACGGAGCCGTCCGGCAGCGCCCGGGCGGCCGCCAACGCGAGCCGCGCGCGCTCGCGTTGGGTCACGGCCTTACCGGAGGCGTCGACGACCATCCAGCGGCGGTCGCCGACCGGCCCCCAGGGCTCGACCGGCACCTCGTCGAGTCGGTACCCCCCGACCGACTTGACGGGGTAGACGTTGATGTCGCGCACGACGGGCTGAACCGGACTCTCCATGAGTCAATCCTGCCAGCCGCCTCGGACATCCGGTCGGCCGCCGGCGGAGCGGGGTCCCGCCCCGCGCGGTGCCTCCCGCTCAGTACCCCGTGTTCTGGTACGGCTGCTGGTAGCCGTCGTAGTAGGGCGCCGGGGCGGGCGCGGGCCGCGGGGCCGCGGGGCGCATCGCCTCGTACCCGGTCGGGGCCATCCGCTGCTGCTGGACCTGCGGGCCCGGATAGGCGCGCGGGGCAGCGGTCTGCTGCGGGATGTAGGGCGCGGGCGCGCTCTGCAACGGCATGGGCTGCGGTGCCTGCTGGTAGCCGTACGACGAGGCGTAGGCAGGCTGCTGGGAGGGACCGGCGGGCAGGGCGGGAAGCGCGGCCGGGAGGGCCGGCAGATAGCTGCTGCCGGTGTCGTACAGGGCGGGCACGCGGATCGGGGCGATCTGGGGCGTGCCGCGTTCTGCGACGAGGGAGTCGTAGATGGGGGTGTCCGGGAAGGACGGCGCGGAGTAGTAACCGCCGCCATAGGTGGAGCGGGGGGAGGTCATGGCACATAAGTTAAGCCCACGATGTGGTCGTTGGGGAGCCCGATAAGGGGGTTGTTTTACGGGTTCGGAGTGACCGCACGGCCCCAATGCGAGCGAACGTGGGAAAATCGGTCGCCCGGGAGGCCATCAATCCTGTAAAGGCCAAGCTCGGAAGGGGTTACCGGCGGGTGCCGGAACGTCCGCCGGGGTTTAGGTTGACGGTGCGGAGAATCTTCGGCACCCCGACTCGCGATGGGGGCGAGCATGTCCATGCTTAAAGGGTCCAACGTTCCGGTTCCGGCGCCGGTCGTACGCGTCGAGCTGGCCTGGCGCTCCGGCCCCGGGGTGCCGGACGCCGACGCCTCGGCCCTGCTGATCGCGGCGGGCACCGGGAAGGTCCGCTCCGACGCCGACTTCGTCTTCTACAACCAGCCCGCGCACGCCTCGGGCGCGGTACGGCACGAGGGCAAGCGGAGTTCGACCGAGGGGGTCACGGACACGCTCCTCGTCGACCTCGCGCGCGTGGAGGACGAGGTGGAGCGTGTGGTACTGGCCGCGTCCGCCGACGGAGGAACGTTTGGCCGCGTCCCGGGGCTCTGCGTCCGCGTCCTGGACGCGGGGAGCGGTGCGGAGCTCGCCCGCTTCGACAGCGCGGACGCGTCCGTGGAGACGGCGTTCATCCTGGGGGAGCTCTACCGGCGCCAGGGCGCGTGGAAGTTCCGGGCGGTGGGCCAGGGGTACGACTCCGGACTCGAAGGGCTGGCAACGGACTTCGGGATCACGGTCGACCGCCCCCGGGCGGCGGCCCCGCCCGGCCCCGCCCCGGCCGCTCCGGCTCCTGCCTCGCCCGCCCCCGCCCCGCCCAGCAGCCCCGCACCGGCCGCTCCCGCGTCCGCGGCGCCCGCCCCCGCCTTCCCGGCCGCGACTCCGCCGCCTCCGCCCGCGCCCCCCGCCGCCGCCCCCGTACGGCTGTCCAAAGTGACCCTGACCAAGGCGGCCCCCACCGTCTCGCTCGCCAAGCAGGGCGGCAGTTCGGGGGCGCTGCGGGTCAATCTCAACTGGCAGACGCGCAAGCAGTTCAGCGGCTGGGGCGCCAAGCTCGGCAGAGCCGTCGCCAACCACGCCGACCTCGACCTGGACCTGTGCGCGCTCTACGAGCTCACGGACGGCCGCAAGGGCGTCGTCCAGGCGCTCGGCAACGCCTTCGGCTCGCTCGGCCGGCCGCCGTACATCCACCTCGACGGCGACGACCGCACCGGCGCGCGCACCTCCGGCGAGAACCTCACGGTCAACCTCGACCACAAGGACCGGCTCCGCCGCGTCCTGATCTTCGTGACGATCTACGCGGGCGCGCGCAGCTTCGCCGACCTGCACGCCACCGTCACCCTCCAGCCGCAGCACGGCGCCGCGATCGACTTCTCGCTCGACGAGTGCACCGTGCCCTCCACGGTCTGCGCCCTCGCGCTGCTCACCAACGAGGGCGGCGACCTCGTCGTCCAGCGCGAGGCCCGCTATCTGGTGCCCGCGCGCGGTGTCAGCCCGCAGCGCACCGTCGACCAGGCGTACGGGTGGGGCATGAACTGGACGCCCGGCCGCAAGTGACGCGCGCGAGGCCGGGGCGCCGGGTCCCCGCGCGCGTGGCGGCCGTACGCCGTGGGGCGGGAGCCCGGCCGTACCGGCTCACTGGTCCGGTGCGGCCTCCGGGCGCGTATACGTGCGCCCCTTCCAGGCGGCCCCGCGCCCCCGGTAGTGCTGGACGGCGGAATCCACCGTCATCAGCAGGTACAGGAACGCGGTGAACGGCAGCAGTGGCGCCAGGGCGGGCGGCTGGCGGTAGTAGCGCAGCATCGGTACGTACGTCCCGGCCATCACCAGCCACGCCAGGCCGCCCGCCCACGCCGCCACGGCGTCGCCCAGGATCAGCCCGGCGAAGAGCGCGACCGGGGGCACGAGGTAGACCAGCGCGAGCCCCGCGACGGTCCCGAGCAGCAGCGGCGGACTGTGCCGCAGCTGGGTGTAGGCGCTGCGCGAGATCATCCGCCACAGGTCGGAGAGGCGCGGATAGGCGCGCACGCTGTCGACGCGCTCCGCGAGCCCCAGCCAGATCCGGCCGCCCGAACGGCTCACCGCGCGCGCCACCGACACGTCGTCGATGACCGCCTGGCGTACCGAGTCCGGGATGCCGGCCCGCTCCGTCGCGTCCGTACGGAGAAGGACACAGCCCCCGGCCGCCGCCGCCGTGCGCGCCCCGGGGCTGTTGACCCAGCGGAAGGGGTAGAGCTGCGCGAAGAAGTAGACGAAGGCCGGCACCACCAGCCGCTCCCAGCCGCTCGCCACCCGCAGCCGCGCCATCTGCGACACCAGGTCGAAGCCGCCCGAGCGGGCCGCGGCCACCAACTCCCGCAGGCTGTCCGGCTCATGGGCGATGTCGGCGTCGGTGAGCAGCAGGTACTCCGGCTCGCGCGCGCGGGCCAGCGCGATGCCCTGACGCAGCGCCCACAGCTTCCCCGTCCAGCCGGGGCCCGGCTCGCCCGGCTCGACCACGGTCAGCGGCAGCGCGCACTCCTCCCGCGCGGCGAGCGCCCGCGCCAGCTCACCCGTGCCGTCCGAACTCCCGTCGTCGACCAGGAAGACCTCCGCCTCGCCCGGATAGTCCTGCGCGAGCAGCGTGGGCAGGCTGTGCGGCAGCACCCCGGCCTCGTCCCTGGCCGGGACGACGACGGCGACATAAGGCCAGTCCGGCGGGGCGGACCGGGCGGGCAGCCGCTGGTCGGTGCGCCAGAAGAACCCCTGGCCGAGCAGCAGCCAGAGCCAGCAGACCAAGGACACCGCGGCGATCCATACGAGGGCGCTCATCCGCCGCAGTCTGCACCACCCGGGCCGGTGCGCGGGGGCGGTCGACTATGGTGACCGGGTGAAGATCGCGCTCATGGACTCCGGAATCGGCCTGCTGGCGGCGGCCGCCGCCGTGCGCCGGCTGCGGCCGGACGCCGACCTCGTCCTCTCCTCCGCCCCCGACAGCATGCCGTGGGGCCCGCGCACGCCCGAGGACGTCACCGCCCGCGCGCTCGGCGTGGCACGCGCCGCCGCCGAGCTGCGGCCGGACGTCCTGATCGTGGCCTGCAACACCGCCTCGGTGCACGCCCTTCCGGCCCTGCGCGCCGCGCTCGAACCGCGCATCCCGGTGATCGGGACCGTACCGGCGATCAAGCCGGCCGCGGCCCACGGCGGACCCGTCGCCATCTGGGCCACCCCGGCCACCACCGGCAGCCCCTACCAGCGCGGGCTCATCCGTGAGTTCGCCGACGGCGTCGAGGTCACCGAGGTCCCCTGCCCCGGACTCGCGGACGCGATCGAGCACGGCGACGAGGCCGCCATCGAGCTGGCCATCGCCGCCGCGGCCGAACGGACCCCCGAGGACGTAAGGGACGTCGTCCTGGGCTGCACCCATTACGAGCTGGTCGCCGAGCGGGTCCGTGAGGCCGTCCGTCGCCCCGGCCTCGCCGCACCCGGCCTGTACGCCAGTGCCCCGGCCGTCGCCGCCCAGGCGCTGCGCCGGGCCGGAATCGAGGCCCTGCCGGGCGCCGCGCCCACCGGAGACCTGACCGTGTTGCTCAACGGCCGCCCGGGCGCCCTCTCGGACACCGCCCTCGGCTATCCGGAGGGCCGCCTCCTTCAGAAGGTCACCGTCTCCGGCTGACCGTGGCCCCGCTCACTGAGAGTGGCGTCACTGCCGGTTCCGGGGAATCTGAGTACTCTGCTAGGCATGAGGGACCTCCCCCCCGAGCCTCCGGCGCACGACCGCGGCGCGCCGGCGCTCTCATCGCAGCCGGCGATCTGGACCGGTCGGGCGACCAACCGGGTCCAGTGGCTGCTCGCCGCCGCCGGCGCCGCCTGTGTGGCGCTGGGCGTGGAGCTGGCCGTCGACTCCACCTGGACGTCCGGCATCGCCCCGCTCCTCATGTCCGTGATCGGCTGTGTCGCCGCCGGGCTCCTGGTCATCTACGGAACGCTCGCCTTCGTCCATGTGGCCGTGAAGGTGGACGACGACTGCCTGGAAGTGCGCTGCGGCCACATCGGCCTCCCGCGCCGCCGCATCTCGCTCGCCGAGGTGGTGGACGCGGACTTCGCGCCCCGCGTCACCCCGCGCCAGTGGGGCGGCTGGGGCTACCGCTGGCGCCCGGAGAAGGGCACCGCCGTCGTCGTACGCCGAGGCGAGGGCCTGGTGCTGCGCCTCGGGGACGGCCGCGTCTTCACGGTGACGGTGGACGACGCCGAGGCCGCGGTCCGCGTCATCCGCGCCCGTCTGCGCCTGCTCGCCACCACGAAGCACGCCGGGGCCTGACGCCCCGCCGGGCCGCGCGTTCCGGTACGTCTCTGTCCGTACGTACGGCGCCGCTCCACCCGTACGGACTACGCACCCGAATCCTCTCCGCACCACGCGCGCGCTCGTATCCGTACGCGCTACGGCCGACGCACCCGTAACACGCACGCGTATCCGTACGCACGACGTACCCGAGACCGCCCCTACGCGCGCGTGCGCGACCGGGCCCGACTCGTACGTTCACGACAGCGCTCGCACCGCTTCCCGCGTACGCCCTTCACCCGCCCGCGTGCACGACCTCGGCATCCCGCTCCGCCTCCGGTTGCCCGTCCCCGTGCGGCCGTGCGGTGGCCAGGCCCGCCAGCAGGCCCGCGCCCATCGTCACCGGGGAGAAGCTCAGCGCGTTGCCGACGCAGGCGAAGGCGGCCAGCGCGGTGAGCGCCGCGCCCGCCGTGAGGACGACCGGGGTGGTGCGGGGCGAGCGCCACAGCGCGTAGAGGAGCCAGCCGTAGGTGGCCGCGAGCAGGCCGGTGCCCAGCACGCCCTGCTCGGACGTCTGCTGGAGCAGGGCGGAGTGCGGCTTGCCGGCGGCGACGGGCGACTGCAGTGCCACCGGGCTCAGCCCGCCGAACCGGTCGGGGCCCGTGCCCCGCAGCGGGTGCTCCTCGGCCAGGTCCATCGCGTCCCGCCACAGCAGCACGCGCTCCGGGGTGAGCTGGCCCTCCAGGGAGACGGTGAGTCCGGCGGGCAGCACGTCCTCGGCCACGGCGACCGATCCTCCCGCCACCAGGGCGGCGACCGCCGCGAGCCCCGCGAGTCCCACCGTCCGGTGCCGCATCCGGGCCGCCGCCAGCGAGCACAGCAGGATGCCGAGGGCGGCCACGCAGCCCGCCGCCGAGCCGAGCGCGAGGGCCGTGCCCGCGCATCCGGCGGCGAGCAGCCGCAGGACGAGGCGGGCCGCCGCCGTCCGGGCCGCCCAGGCGCCGCAGCAGGCCGCGCCCGCTGCCAGGGCGGGGAGCGCCGCGGAGACGCCGATGTGGCCGGGGAGCGGATCGACCGTGGCGCCGGGAACGCCGTCCCGGGAGGCGTAGGCGAGGAGCAGGCCCGCGGTCGCGGCGCAGGCCGCCGTCGCCACCGGCACCAGGCTGCCGCTGATCCGGCCCAGCGCGTACCCGGCGGCGACCGCGAGCACCGCGAGCAGCACGCCCTCCGGACGGGCCTCCCGCCCCGCCGCCGTGACCAGCGACCAGCCGGCGCAGGCGCCGAGCACCAGGACGCCGACGAGATCCGGCGCGGCCCGGCGCCCGGGTGCGGCGGATCCGCCTGTTCTCGCGCTCATCCCCGCCCCCCGGCCGTCTACGGACTGCGCACACCGTAGTGGTGCGAGGCGCGATCCGGGTACAGATCGTGCGGAAACGTTCCGGTCCGGGGCGCGGTCCGAAGCCCCTACGCGCGCGTACGTACCGATCGCACACCCGTCGCCGGTCATCGTGCGCATGGGGACGGTTACTGTACGAACCGGTCCGACACAGGCACAGCCCGCGGCCGTAGACTCCGCCGGGTGAGCACGACCACCACCCCCACAGCCGAGCCAGAGCAGCTCGAACCGCAGCCCGCCCCCGCCTCGCGCGGCCGTCGGCTGCTGCACCGGCTCGTCCGGCCCGCCACGGCCGCGCTGTCCGGTGTGCTCCTGTACCTGAGCTTCCCGCCCCGGCCCCTGTGGTGGCTGGCGGTGCCCGCCTTCGCCCTCCTCGCCGCCTGTCTGCACGGGCGCGCCTGGAAGGCCGGATTCGGTCTCGGCTACCT
The DNA here is from genome assembly GCF_040629815.1 of Streptomyces sp. NPDC005878. NCBI lineage: Bacteria > Bacillati > Actinomycetota > Actinomycetes > Kitasatosporales > Streptomycetaceae > Streptomyces > Streptomyces sp. NPDC005878. The sequence goes on along the minus strand of NZ_JBEXWK010000001.1, from coordinate 451,798 downwards.
CTTCGGTCTCGGCTTCCTGCTGCCGCTGCTCGTCTGGACGGGCGTGGAGGTCGGCCCCGGCCCCTGGCTGGCGCTCGCGGCCATCGAGGCGCTCGGGGTCGCCGCCGCGGGTGCCGGCATGGCGGTCGTCTCGCGGCTGCCCGCGGCGCCGGTGTGGGCCGCCGCCGTATGGATCGCCTCCGAGGCGGCACGCGCGCGCGTGCCGTTCGGCGGCTTCCCCTGGGGCAAACTCGCCTTCGGCCAGGCGGACGGGGTGTTCCTGCCGCTCGCCGCCCTGGGCGGCACGCCCGTCCTCGGCTTCGCCGTCGTCCTCTGCGGCTTCGGGCTGTACGCGTGCGTGCGCCAGGGGCTGCGCCTGCGCGCCACCGGCACCCTGCGCAGGGGAGCCGCGGCCGCCGCCCTGGCCGCCCTGCTCGCCCCGGTCGCCGCCGCGCTCGCCGCGACCGGGCTGGTCAGCGACGCGGCCGAGAACGGCACCGCCACGGTCGCCGTGATCCAGGGCAATGTGCCGCGCCTGGGCCTGGACTTCAACGAACAGCGCCGCGCGGTCCTCGACTACCACATCCGCGAGACCCTGCGCCTCGCGGACCGGGTGAAGGCGGGCAAGGCCGCCAAGCCCGACTTCGTGCTCTGGCCGGAGAACTCCTCGGACGTCGACCCGTACACCGACGCCCAGGCGTACACCGACATCGACCGGGCCGTCCGGGCGATCGGGGCGCCCGTGTCGGTGGGCGCGGTCGTGGAGCGGCCCGACGGACGGCTCTTCAACGAGCAGGTGCTGTGGGACCCGAGGACCGGCCCCGGAGCCACCTACGACAAGCGGCAGATCCAGCCCTTCGGCGAGTACATCCCGCTGCGCGGCCTCATCAAGCAGTTCAGTCCGGGCTATGTCTCCATGGTCCGCCAGGACTTCAGCCGCGGCACCAGGGCGGGGGTGTTCGACATGGCGGGCACCGAGGTCGGCATCGCCACCTGCTACGAGGCGGCCTTCGACTGGGCCGTGCGCGACACCGTCACGCACGGCGCGCGGATCATCTCCGTACCGAGCAACAACGCCACCTTCGACCGCAGCGAGATGACCTATCAGCAGCTCGCCATGTCGCGGGTGCGGGCGGTCGAGCACAGCCGGACCGTCACCGTCCCGGTCACCAGCGGGGTCAGCGCGGTGATCATGCCGGACGGCGAAGTCGTCCAGAAGACGAAGATGTTCACCCCGGACTCGCTGGTGGCCACGGTGCCGCTGCGATCGTCAAAGACCCCGGCGACCCGGCTCGGCACGGCCCCCGAGTGGACCCTGGTGGCGCTCGCCGCGGCAGGCCTGGGGTGGGCGGTCGGCCGTACCGTCCGCGCGCGCCGCGCCGCGGGGACCGATGTCGGCGGGGCTCGTTAGGGTCGAAGGCATGGCGACACCAGACTTCATCCGCGAGATCCGGGCCTCGGCCGGCCACCAACTGCTGTTCCTGCCCGGGGTCAGCGTGGTCGTCTTCGACGACGAGGGCCGGGTGCTGCTCGGCCGGCGCGTCGACACCGGTGGGTGGTCCATCATCGGCGGCATACCGGAACCGGGCGAACAGCCCGCCGAGACGGCCGTGCGCGAGGTGTACGAAGAGGCCGCCGTGCGGTGCGTGGTGGAGAAGGTCGTCCTGGTGGACGCGCTGCCCCCGGTCACCTACCCCAACGGCGACCGCTGCCAGTTCATGGACACCTGCTTCAGGGGCCGGGCGGTCGGCGGCGAGGCGCGCGTCAACGACGACGAGTCCCTGGAGGTCGGCTGGTTCCCGGTCGACGCGCTGCCGGAGCTGGAGGAGTTCTCGCTCTTCCGGATCAAGCAGGCGATGACCGATGACCCCACATGGTTCGCGCCTACGACTGAGCGCTGAAGTATGGGCCGGGCCCACATGGGTGCGGGCAGTGACCCTGCCTAGGGTCGACAGCATGACCACGCCCACCACACCTGGTCCCGTCCCCGCGTCCATCGAGCTCGACCTGGGCGGCCGCACCGCCCTGGTCACCGGGGCCGCCGGCGGCATCGGCCGGGCCTGCGCGCTGCGCCTGGCGGCCGCCGGCGCCAAGGTGCGCGCCGTCGACCGGGACGCCGACGGCCTCGACGCCCTGGCCGCGCAGGGCGCGGGCCTCGCCGGGTCGCTGGAGCCGCTGGCCCTGGACCTGACCGACCTCGAAGCCACCGAACAGGCCGCCACCGGCACCGACATCCTGGTGAACAACGCGGGACTGCAACTGGTGCGCCCCATCGAGCAGTTCCCGCCCGAGGTGTTCCACACCGTGCTCACGGTGATGCTGGAAGCGCCGTTCCGGCTGATCAGAGGGTCGCTGCCGCACATGTACGGGCAGGGCTGGGGCCGGATCGTCAACATCTCCTCGGTGCACGGGCTGCGGGCCTCCGCCTACAAGTCGGCCTACGTCGCGGCCAAACACGGCCTCGAAGGCCTCTCCAAGACCGCCGCCCTGGAGGGCGCCGCGCACGGCGTCACCTCCAACTGCGTCAGCCCCGGCTATGTCCGCACCCCGCTCGTCGAGCGGCAGATCAGCGACCAGGCGGCCGCGCACGGCATCCCCGAGGAGCGCGTCCTGGCCGAGGTGCTGCTCAAGGACTCGGCGCTCAAACGGCTGGTCGAGCCGTCCGAGGTCGCCGAGGCCGTCGCCTACCTCTGCACCCCGCAGGCCTCCTTCATCACCGGCGCCTCGCTCGCCCTGGACGGCGGCTGGACCGCGCACTGAGGCCTCCCCGGCGCCCTCCGGCACCGTCCGCCGCCGCGCCACCACCGCACCTTCCCTCCTTGTCCGGCGCCTGCCAACAGTTGTCCACAGGGCTGGCGCGGCCGCCCGTACGGCAGGTATCCCTGTGAACATGTCCCACGATCACCCGCAGTCCACCGAGCACGCGGAAGCTCCCTACCTGGAGCTTCTGGCGCGCGGCGCGGCGGCCGAGGCGTATGACCGGCCCGCGCTGCTGGCCCGCGCCGACGGCGCGGGACCCCAGGCGCTGGCCGCCCTGGAGTCCGCCCGGCAGCTCGCCCTGCGGGTCCGCGCCGACCTGGAGGGCAGACGGCGCAGGGAGGCCGAGCTCTCCGCGCTCTTCGAGACCGCCCACGACCTCGCGGGCCTGCGCGATCTGGACGCGGTGCTGCGCGCGATCGTGCAGCGCGCGCGGTCCCTGCTGGGCACGGAGGTCGCCTACCTGAGCCTCAACGACCCGGTGGCCGGAGACACGTACATGCGCGTCACCGAGGGGTCGGTGGCCGCCCGCTTCCAGCAGCTGCGGCTCGGCATGGGCGAGGGCCTCGGCGGCCTCGTCGCCCAGACGGCCCGGCCGTATGTGACATCGAGCTACTTCGACGACGAGCGCTTCCGGCACACCCGCACCATCGACACCGGCGTGCGCGACGAGGGCCTGGTCGCGATCCTCGGCGTGCCGCTGACGCTCGGCAGCAGCGTGATCGGCGTGCTCTTCGCCGCCGACCGGCACAGCCGCGTCTTCGCGCGCGAGGAGATCGCCCTGCTCGGCTCCTTCGCCGCGCACGCCGCCGTCGCCATCGACACCGCCAACCTGCTCGCCGAGACCCGCTCGGCGCTGGCCGAACTGGAGCGCGCCAACGAGATCATCCGCGACCACAGCGCGGTCCTGGAGCGCGCCTCGGAGGTCCACGACCGGCTCACCGAACTGGTACTGCGCGGCGGCGGGGTGCACGACGTGGCGAGCGCGGTCTCCGAAGTCCTCGACGGCACGGTCGAGTTCGCCGACGCCGACTCGCCCGCCTTCGCCGCCCTGGAGCTGACCGGCACGGACGGCCACGCGGTACGGAACGGAAGGGACTGGGTGGCCACGGTCGCGGCGGGCGGCGAGGTGCTGGGCGCACTGGTGCTGCGCGGCCACCCCGGGCTCGACCCGGTGGACCGGCGCACCCTGGAGCGGGCCGCGATGGTCACCTCACTGCTGCTGCTCGCCCGGCGCTCGGCGGGCGAGGCCGAACAACGGGTGCGCGGCGAGCTCCTGGACGACCTCCTGGACGCGCCCGGTCGCGACCCCCGGCTGCTGCGCGACCGGGCCGCCCGGCTGCGCGCCGACCTGGACGCGCCGCATGTCGTCCTCGCCGCCCGGATCGAGAGCCCCGAGGACGGCACGGCCGAGCGGCGCACCGCCGACCGCCAGCGCATGGGGTCGGCCGCCGCGCATCTGGCCGCCACCCGGCACGGCCTGGCCGCGACCCGCGACGGCGGGACCGTGCTGCTGCTCCCGCTCGGCCCGGCCGCCACCCCGGCCGAGGTCGCCCGGCAGGTGGCCAGGCAACTCGGCGGCGCGCTGCACGAGCGGGTCACCGTCGGCGCGTCGGCCCCCGTCGAGGCCCCGGCGGCCCGCCCCGGTGAGACAGCCGAGGCGTACGCGGAGGCGCGCCGCTGTCTGGAGGCGCTGCGGCTGCTCGGCCGCCCGGGCGAGGGCGCGGCCGCCCAGGACCTCGGCTTCCTCGGCCTGCTCCTCGCGGACACCCGGGACATCGAGGGCTTCGTCGACCGGACGCTCGGCGCGGTCGTGGCGTACGACGCGCGGCGCGGCACCGACCTGGTGCGCACCCTCGACGCGTACTTCGCGAGCGGGATGAGTCCGGCGCGCACCAAGGACGACCTGCACGTCCATGTGAACACGGTGGCCCAGCGGCTGGAGCGGATAGGCAGGCTGCTCGGGCCGGACTGGCAGTGTCCGGCCCGAGCGCTGGAGATCCAGCTGGCGCTGCGGCTCCATCTGATGGCGTCGGCCGTCAGACGCTGACGGAGTCCCCCGCGGGCGTCTCTGCGGCGTCGTCCGCCAGGTCGCGGTGGCGCGTCTCCTGCGCGCAGATCAGCGCGATCACGGTGAGGAGGGCCGCCGCGATCACATAGAGCGCGATGGGGGTGGAGCTGTCGTAGTCCTTCAGGAGGGCGGTGGCGATCAGTGGAGCGGGCGCACCGGCCGCGACCGAGGCGAACTGGGCGCCGATCGAGGCCCCCGAGTAGCGCATCTGGGTCGCGAACATCTCGGTGAAGAAAGCGGCCTGGGGCGCGTACATGGCCCCGTGGAAGAAGAGCCCGACGGTGACGGCGAGGACGAGGTTGCCGAAGTCGCCCGTGTCGATCAGCGAGAAGAAGGGGAACATCCAGGCACCGACACCCACCGCGCCGATCAGATAGACGGGCCGGCGCCCGACCCGGTCGGAGAGCGCGCCCCAGGCGGGGATCACCGCGAAGTGGACGGCGGAGGCGATCAGTACGGCGTTCAGCGCGGTCTGTTTGGCCATCCCCGCCGAGGTCGTCGCGTATACGAGGATGAACGCGGTGATCACGTAGTAGCTGATGTTCTCCGCCATACGCGCGCCCATCGCGACCAGCACGTCGCGCCAGTGGTCGCGCAGCACGGCGACGAGCGGCAGCTTCTCCGCCACACCGTCCGGCTCGGCGGTCCGCCGTGCCTCGGCGCGCTCCAACGCGGCCTTGAACAGCGGGGATTCATCGACGGAGAGCCGTATCCACAAACCGACGAGCACCAGCACCCCGGACAGCAGGAACGGCACCCGCCACCCCCAGGAGAGGAAGGCGTCGTCGGAGAGGAGCGCGGTGAGCGCGGAGAGCACCCCGGTGGCGAGCAACTGCCCGGCGGGCGCCCCGGTCTGCGGCCAGGAGGCCCAGAACCCGCGCCGCCGCGCGTCCCCGTGCTCCGACACCAGCAGGACGGCCCCGCCCCACTCCCCGCCGAGCGCGAACCCCTGCACCAGCCGCAGGGCGGTCAGCAGCACGGGAGCGGCGGAGCCGACGGTGGCGTGCGTCGGCAGCAGACCGATCGCGAAGGTCGCCCCGCCCATCATGAGCAGACTCAGCACGAGCAGCTTCTTCCGCCCGACCCGGTCCCCGAAGTGCCCGAAGACCAGGGCCCCCAGCGGCCGGGCGGCGAACCCGACGGCGTACGTCAGGAAGGAGAGCAGCGTGCCGACGAGCGGGTCGGAACCGGGAAAGAACAGCTTGTTGAAGACGAGCGCGGCAGCCGACCCGTAGAGGAAGAAGTCGTACCACTCGATGGTCGTCCCGATGAGGCTGGCGGCGACGATGCGGGGGAGGTGGGAGGGGGCTGGGGGAGCGGTCGCGGGGGAGGACATCAGCACCACTTCCTGACGGTCTGCGGGGACGGTTGCGTGTCGCCATACCGTAGGAATGTGCAGGTCAGGGGCGTATGTGGTGGGGCACCATAGTTTTCGGGTCGGGTATGCGCGGCGCCGCTACGAGACGAGCGTCGGCGCGGGTCCGCGGGCCATTTTTTTGGGCGGCGGAATGCTGACGGTGGCCCGGGGACGGACCCGTCTGTCGGTCAACCTGCCGCGTCGGGCTGTCTACTGGAGGGGAGGCTCTGCGTCGATGGCGGCGAGGTGTTCGTGCAGCTGCCGGGTGACCTCCGAGGCATCGCCGTCAGGGGTCAGCGGCGTGGGGGATTCCACCCCGTTGGACATGGCCAGACTGCTGGCGAAATGCACTGTATGCGGGGCCGGGGTGAAGTGGTCGCGCAGCCACAGGGCGAACGTGCCGGCTTCGTCGGCCGTTACGCCGACCAGGGTGATGAACGCGTAGTCCGCATCCTGCATCGCCGCGGTTCCGCTCACGAACACGTCCGGTGCGAGCGCCACTTCGAAGTCCAGGACAATCATGCTGTGGACTGCGGACGTCCGGTATTCGAGGTAAGGATCGGGGAATGCCTCACGCAGTGCCCGCTCCAGGTTCTCCAGGCTGCCGCGCCAGGCAGGCTCTGTGCCGGGGGACGGGTAGAAGGAGAAATTGGTTCGGATGTTCCGTGCCGCAGTCACGCTGGTCCTTGAGGGTCAGGGTACGTATCGGGTGGAGCCCGGGGTTCCGGTCATGGTCATCATGGACTGCCAGTATGCGGCGTTGTCCTTGCCGTTCGTGACGACCTCCAGGCCTCGGATCTCGCTGTTGGCGGGGTTGGCCATGGCTTTCTTGTAGCGGGCGAGCTCGGCCTCGTCACCGGCATACATGGAGTCGACGACCGGGTCCCACTGGATCTTCTCCTCGCCGTTCACCCTCGTCGTCTTGACGGGCTTGGCCAGCGTTTCCTCGACTCTCCCGAGAGAGCGGAAGCTCTTCTTCTTGCAGTCGGGATCGCGGACGTGTTTGGCCTCGACCAGGTAGCCGTCCGCAGGCCGTATCCCGTCGACCATGAGGCCGGTCTTGAGGCCTGCCAGCGGGGCCTCCCGCTCGGGGTATCCGGCAATCCGCAACTGGTAGGCGTTGTCGGCATTGTTCGTGTCGCCACCGCCGGCGAACCCTCCCGGGGCCAGCGAATTCATCCAGGTCCGGAAGCTCTGCTGCTCGGCCGGGCTGAGCAGCCGCGTGGTGCCGGGGACTGGTGGGATGGGATCGGCCCATGGGACAGCCGGATCGACCGCATTACCCATGGGCAACAGGGCAGGGAACCCTCCCGAGTATGAGGCCAGCGCGAAGGGGGCCGGGACCGGACCTGGGACGAGGGGCGGGATCGGCTGCCACGGCATCGGCCGATCACCGGCGCCCTGCGGCAGCCGGACGCGCGCCTTGGAGGAATCGAGCGCGTGCGCCACGTCGCCGAGCTGGTGGATGTACGGGTCGTCGAGTACCGCGTCCTTGAGGCCGCCGTCGTAGCCGTTGCCGCCGAACATCGGCTGGTCCCACGGCATGTCGAAAGTGAAGGGGTCCGCCTGATGCTGCTGGATCTTTCGCTTCGCGTCCACCACATGGTCCGCGTAGCGGTCGCACGCCTTGGCCAGCTGGTTACAGGCCGCCACGAGGTTCGTGACCAGCGGTTCGTTCTCCTGGGCACGCTCCGGTGGACAGGTCAGGCCCACCGCATTCTTGAAGTAGGTCCGGAAGGACTCGGCAGCCAGACCTGAGTGCGCCTTTCCCGCAGTGGACGCGTACGCCTGGGCGTCCTCCAGGAGGCGCAGGACGAGTTGCCCAGCGTGGCGCCAGGATATGGCGACATCCCGCAGCTGCTCCGGCGAGCCACGGAATCGCTCACTCCGACCCCCCGGTGCGTACTTGTCGTACCAGGCGGTCTTCCCGACGACGTCGGGGAGGTGCTGCCCGAGACCGAGGAAGTTCTCGGAGCACTCGGCGCCCGGGTCCCCGAAGCCATCGGTGAGGTCCGCCTGTCGGCCCAGCAGCTCGGCCACCGCGTGGTCGGTCGCCATGAACTCCCGTGCGTTGCGGAGCAGGCCGCGGCCGGTCGCCCCGAGGGCATAGGCGCTGAAACCGAGTTGGTCGAGAGTCGTCGCCGCGGCCCGTCGGTACACGTTGGCGAAATGATGGCCCGCATAGTCGTCACCCGCCATCCCGTGCTGCCGGTCCAGCTCGTACCGGAGGGCGATGGCGGTGTCGCGGGCGGTCCCCATGGAATCGACGAGGCCCATTGCACCCCGGATCATCCCGCCGGCGATGACGCGCAACTCCGGCGCAAGTCCGCTCACTCGGCCGCTCCCTTCCCGTTGAACGCGCGAGCGATCAACCTAACGGATGGGCTCCAGCGACACAGGCGGCGTGGGGTGCGCACCAGCCAGGGGATGACGAACAAGCAGATCGGCACCACCCTGCACATCGAGCTCGCCGCACCGGCGGTCGCCGACCGGCTCGCGGCGCGCGGCATCCTCTACGCGCCGGACTTCGTGATCAACGCGCTCGGACTGATCCAGGTCATCGACGAACTGCACCCCTCGGGGCATGACATGGACCGGGTCAGGACGCGCGCGGAGCTGATCCCGGAACGGCTCGTCGAGATCTTCACCCGGGCGAAGAACCTGAACATCAGCACGGCGGGCGCCGCGATCAGCATGGCGCGCGACCGGCTCGCGGCGGTCCGCGCGGTGCGGTCGTTCTGGCTGCCGCCGCGGTGCCCGTGAGCGGATGAGGGAGGGAAGCCGGCGCCCGGCGGCCCGGCGGCCCAGCGGCCCAGCGGCCCGGCGCCGGCCGCCCGCTGCCCGGCGGCCCACCGGTCGCGCCCACGAGTCGGCCGGACCGGCGGCCCACCGGCCGCGCCCGTGAGTCGGCCGGGGGAGCCCCGCTGGAGCGTACGGTCGTGCGGAGCCCGGTGAGGGCCGCGACGCCACACCTCCCGGGACGCCACACCTCCCGCGAAGCCACACCTCCCGCCGGGCCCGCCGGTCCTGCGGGGCGGGCCCCCACCCGGTTTCCTAGCGGTCCTGCGACAGCGCGTGCAGCTCGCTGAACAGGCCCCCGGCGTGCAGGAGGTCCTCGTAGGTGCCCTGTTCGGTGACGCGGCCCCGTTCCATCACCACGATCCGGTCCGCCATGCGGGTGTTCTCGATGCGGTGGGTGACGACGATCGTGATGCGGTCGTGGGCCATGCCCTTGAGGGCCGTGAACATCCGGTGCTCGCCGCGCGCGTCCATCTCGGACGTCGGCTCGTCCAGGATCAGCACCGGCGGCCGGCGGTAGAGCGCGCGGGAGCAGGCCAGGCGCTGCCACTGCCCGCCGGAGAGCTCGCTGCCGCCCCACAGCTCCCGGGCCAGCAACGTGTCCAGGCCGTGCGGCAGCTCCTCCACCGCCGAGCGCATCCCCACCGCGTCCACCGCGTCCCACACCGGGGCGTCGTGGTGGGTACGCGGCTGGCCCAGGGTGACGTTCTCCCGTACGGCCAGCGGCCACTGGCCGAAGAACTGCGGGACCAGGCCGGTGCGCCGCCACACCGTCTCCGGGTCGGCCGCCGCCACGTCGACGCCGTCCCACAGCACCCGGCCCTTGTCGGGCAGGTAGAGGCCGGTGAGCAGCCGGGTGAGGGTGGACTTTCCCGAGCCGTTCTCGCCGACCACCGCGACGACCTCGCCCCGGCGCAGGGTGAGCGAGACCCGGTCCACGGCCGGGGCCTCCTTGTTGGGGTACTGGTAGACGACCTCGTCGAGGCGGATCTCGTCGGGCTGCTCCGGGGCGGTCAACGCGCCCCGCTTCGGGGCGCGTTCGGCGGCGAAGTCGAGGAACGCGCGCATGTCGGCCAGGTACAGACTGGTGTGGAACATCGCCGCCCCGTTGGCGACCACCTGCGACAGGGCGCCCAGCGAACTGCGCACCGCGACCACCGCCGTCGCCGCAACCCCCAGCTCGACCCGGCCGGTGACGGCGAGCCACGCAAGGGCGGCCCAGGTGGCGAGGAGGAAGACGCCGCCGAGCGCCGAGGTGACCAGGGCGATCCGCAGCAGCCGGGGCGCCGTCGCCAGTGTGCGCCGGTCGATGCGCTCGGACAGGGAGCGGTACCAGAACATCAGGTACGCGGTCATTCCGTTGGCCCGCACCTCGTCCGCGAGCTTCGGCGTGGTCACCCACCAGCGCATCATCCCGCGCACATTGCGGTCGCCCACATTGGCGTAGTGCGTCTCGTAGTCGACGCGCGCCGCCATCACGGCGCCCGTCCCGGCGGGCAGCACCGCGAGCACGAGCAGGGCGAGCATCAGCGGGTGCAGCACCGCGAGGACGCCCGCCGCCGCGATCATACGGATCACCGCGGCCATGAACTGCTCGGCGTCGCGCACCATCAAGTGCGTGCGCATCACGCCCATTTCGGCGGCCTCCTGGCGGTCCGCGAACCCCTCCTCGCCGTACGCGGCGGCCTCCACCCGGCACACCGCCTCGACCAGGTCGGCGTCGGCCGCCGTCGTCAGCGGCGGGGTGATCCTGCCCTCCGCGTACGACGCGAGCGCGGCCGTCACGCGCGCGACGCAGGCCGCGACGGCGATCACCACCAGCGCCGGCAACGCCGCGTCGATCCGGTCGGCCGCCCGGCCCTCGCCCAGGATCGGCGCCATGGCGCGGGCCGTGGCGCCCAGCAGCACCGCCGCCGCGACCCCGGTCACCAGCTGGCAGCCGAGCAGCAGCAGGACGGAGGTGCGGTCGATCCGCCACGCCATCCGGCAGGTCTGCCCCAGCACGGACGGCAGCCGCCCGCACATCCGCCGGAACGAGGCCCCGCCCAGCGGGTTCTTGCCGTAGGGCCCCGCGAAGGTGATCTCGGCGGGCGGGGGCGGCGGGACCGGGGGCGCCGAGGGCGCGGCGTCGCCGCTCATGCCCGCCTCCCCGTCCGTGTCTGATCGAACACCGGATGAACGTCTACGGCATGACCACGGGCATCCACGGCGACTCCTCGGACGGTGCCTACGGACCTGACGTAAGCACAACGCCGCTGATCAGCGCGGCGTAACGGCCGAGTCGTCGAGAAATCGTTCGACTGGCGAGAAGGAACGTTTGGGCGCCGTCGCGCGCCGCCCGCGCGCCGTCGTTCGAATCCGTGCTCAGTAACCGCCCGGCGCCGAGGGCGCGGTGCTCGTCACCGGGGCGTACGGGGTCGAGTTGCCCGGCGCGGGTGCCGAGGTGGTCGGGAGCCGAGAGGCGGGGGCCTGCTGCCGCGCGGACTCGGACGCACTGGAGGCCGCGGGGGCGCAGGACGCCGGAGTGGGTGCACCGGCGTACGGGGAGGGGCAGTTCGGGGGCGCGGAGCCGTACGGCGTCGAGGTGGTGGGCGCCGCGGTCTTCCTGTCGCCCTCGCCGGTGTCGCCCTGGGGGCGCGAGAACCACTCGCCGTGATCCGGGTCGTACATGACGAACGTGTGGACCGGGTGGGTGGCGGGGGCGACGACGGCCACGTTCGACGGCCGGTAGGCGGGCCAGGCGTCGCCCGTCGGCTTGGGCGTGCCGCGCTGGGCGACCGGCGGCATCAGCGGGTTCCCGCAGGCGCAGCGCACCCTCGGCACGCCGCGGTCGTCCACCAGCACGGCCGTACCGGCCTGGAGGACGGCCTGGTAGGCGGTGGCGGCGCCGTTCTCGTAGCCGTGGTTGGTCACCCGGGTGTCGACACGGAGCTGTACGGGGGTGAGGGCGCGCAGATACGAGGGCACGGCGTCGGGCGCGATCCCCAGGACGGACGCGAACGCCTTGTTCTTCGCCGGTTCCGCGGCCAGCGCGCCGATCTGCTTCTCCACGTCGCAGCTCGCCCTGTTCCGTGTGCCGCCGTAGAGGCCGGGGGCCGAACCGTCCACGCCCCGCGTCACGTTGGCGGACGCCGGGGCCGACGCGCTGGGCAGGGACGGCGGGGACGGGGGAGGGGAGCTGTCGCGCGCGCTCGACGGGGTGAAGGGGCGGGGGCCGTCCTTGCCCGCCGCCTGGAGGAACACCTCGCCGCCGGCGTCCTTCTTGCCGGACGAGCCGTCGGGGCGGGTGAGGACGAGGATCAGTGCCACGGCGGCCACGATCGCGCCGGTCGTGAGCGCGACCCGGGGGGCCGATCGCCACCAGGGGCGGCCGGGGCCGCCCTTGCCGGCCGGGGTGGCGCCGTCGCCGGGACCGCCCGGTCCGGAAGGTCCCAAGGGGCCACCTCCACCGGCCGGGCCGTCGCCTCCGCCCGAGCCGCCTCCGCCGCCGGGGCGCCCGGGGCCCGACGGCCCACCGCCCGCGCCCGTGCCGACCGCGATCGTCTCGTCGTGGCCGCCGCTCCGGCCGCCGCCCTCGCTGCCGCCGCCCGTACCCTCCCGGTCGCCGCCGCTCGGCGGGCCCGTCGGCGGGCCGGGGCGGGAGGGGCCCGAAAGGGGGCCGGACGGGGGGCCGGTGGGACGGCCGGACGGGGGAGGTTCGACGCTCACGAGCTCTTCTTCCCGGCGTTGGGGTCCCGCGCGGATGCGGGACGTTCGGTGCGGGGCCTCGGCCGGGGCACCCTCCGCGGGACCGGCTGCCGTCGCTCCACGCAAGGGGGCGGCGGCGCCCGGCCGAGCGGTCCGGCTCGGCCCCGCGCTGTCCGCGTGACGAGTCCGGTATGTCCCGACCCGCCCATTGTGTGCTCGGGTCCCGGCGGACCCGCAAGCTGACGCGGTCGGCCCCCCACGACGGGCGGACCGCCCCGGCGCTGCTTAGCGTGACAGGCGTGAGTCAGGACAAACCGCCCGATTCGTCATCGGGGAAGAGGCGCGCGCGCCACGGCTGGGCCGAGGCCCTCGTGGCGGTGCTGACCGGTCTGGTCGCCATGGCCGCCGTAGCCGCCCTCGGGCTGCTCGCGGCCGGGGCCTCGGACCTGCCCGACCACGCCTTCCCGCAAGTCGTCGCCGCCGTGGTCGTCCTGGCGGTCGGCGGCTCCGTCGGCATCGAGGGCGACGCCGGAGTGATCGGCGACACCGACGCCGCGCTGACCGTGCTGCCGCTCTCCGTCACGCTCGTCGGCGCGCTGCTCGTCGCCGCCGGATTCCTGCGCCCCCTGCGGCACCGGGCCGTGGCGAGCACCCGCGAACTGGCCCTGTGGGCCGCCCGGGTGGCCGTGCTGTGGCTCCTGGCGCTCCTCGGCCTCTCCCTCCTCGCCCGCAAGCGCTTCACCATCGGCCTGGGGAACGGTGACCTCGGCGAGATCGGGGACCTGCTGGGCGCCACGCCCAGGATCGGGTTCACGACCGATGTGCCGCTGACCCTGTTCTTCGGGCTGCTCTGGCTCGCGGGGCTGCTCTTCCTCGCCCTGGTGGTCTCGCGCAGGGCCCCGCTGCCCGCCCGGCTGCTGCGCTTCCAGGAGTCGGTGCGCCCGGCCGCGTTCGCGATGGTCGCGCTGCTGCTCGCGTACGTGGCGCTGGGCATCGTGGCGGGCCTGGTGATCGCGGTGGTGCGCGGGCATACGGCGGCGACCTTCGCGGTCATCCTGCTGGGCCTGCCCAACCTCGTCTGGCTCGCCTTCACCCTCGGGCTCGGCACCTCCTGGGAGGGCCGGGTGGACGGCCCGTTCGGGCTGCCCGTGCCGCACGTACTGGACCAGGTGCTGCGTACGCCCGACCTGTCCACCCTGAACCTGCGCACCCTCGCGGACTACGACGGGCGGGCCTGGTGGCTGCTCGTCGTCGCCGCCGTACTGGTCCTGGCCGCCGGATTCCTGATGGCGGCGCGTTCGCCCGCCCGGATCCGGGCGTGGCAGCACGCGCTGCACATGGCCCTGGCGCTCGCCCTCACCGTGCTCGCCGTCTGCCTGCTCTCCCGGATCTCCGCGCGCTACGGTCTGTCGCTGCTCGGCATCGGGGACCTCGGCGGCGGTCTGTCGGGCCAGGTGTCGCTGAAGCCCCGGCTGTGGACGGGGCTGGGCTTCGCCGTGCTGTGGGGGCTGCTCGCGGGCTTCCTGGGCAGTCTGCTCGCCCGGCGGGTCCGGCGGCGCGGGGAGGTGGAGCCGCAGCGGCGCCCCCCGGCCGGTCGTCCCGAGGAGCCCTCCGGCTGACGCCTACCCCGCTTCGGGGAACACCGGCCGTGCCCACTCGGGCGGCCGGGGCGGGGGCCCCGGCGCGTCCGGCGCGCCGACCACCCGCAGATCCACCCGGGTCGGCGGATGCCCTCCCGGCCCCACGCCCCTGGCCGCCGCGCGCAGCGCCGCCACGAACGCCAGGCACGAGTCGTACCTGTCGTCCGGGATCTTCGCGAGGGCCTTCGCCATCACGCCGTCGACCCCGGCGGCGATGTCGGGACGCCGCTCGGTCAGCGCGGGCGGCTGGTCGTACTGGTGCGCCCACAGCAGCGCCATGTCGTCGTCGCGCTGGAACGGCGGGGTGCCCGCCATCGTCTCGTAGACCACGCACGCGAGGCTGTAGACGTCGCAGCGGCCGTCCACCGGGCGGCCCGAGATCTGCTCGGGCGCCACATAGTCCAGAGTGCCGACGAACTGGCCGACCGTGGTGAACCCGGTCAGCGACAGGGACTTCTTCGTCAGGCCGAAGTCGGTGAGGTAGACGTGCTCGGGATGGTCGCTGTCGGTGCCGGGCGCCACCAGGATGTTGCCCGGCTTCACATCGCGGTGGACGAGGTCGTGCTCATGGGCGGCGTCCAGCGCGGACGCCACCTGGGCGGCGATCCTGGCCGCCGTCGCGACCGGCAGCGGGCCCTCCTGGTCGAGCAGCGCCCGCAGATCGCGCCCGGCGACGTACCGCATCGCGATGTACAGGACGCCGTCGGTCTCCCCGGCCTCGAAGACGGGCACGATGTGCGGGTGGTCGATCGCGGCGGCCACTCGCGACTCATGGGTGAAGCGCCGGCGGAACGTGTCGTTGCGGGCGAGTTCGGGGGCGAGCAGCTTCAGCGCGACCGTCCGCTCCAGGCGCAGGTCGCGGGCCCGGTACACCACGGCCATGCCGCCGCGCCCGACCTCCCGCTCGATGCGGTACCCGGCGATCTGCCGTCCGACGAGGTCGGAGGGGCGCCCTGGGTCGAGCTCCCGCTCGGGTGCCATCAGGTGTCACCGGGCCAGGCGCGGGCGCCGTCCACGCCGTCGGGATACCCGCCGTCGGGGTACGCCCCGTCGCCGTTGGGGCCGACCACACGGGTCGCGTCGGCGGGACCGGGCGCCTCGGCGGGGGAGCCAGCGCTCGGGCGCGCCCCGGACGGCGGCGCGGACGCCGCGAAGGTACTCAGCCGCGTCCCGTCGCAGTACACCCACCTCTCGTGCTCCGCGTCGTACAGCCACACCGCCTCGCCGTCGACGACGATCCCGGCCCGCAGCCCGTGGGTGCGCCGGCGGAACGTCTCGCCGTCCAGACGCCCGGCGGCCAGGTCCTCCGCCGCCCCCCGGTAGCGGTTCAGCATGTCCTGGACGCGGGCGAGGAGCGGGCGCGGGTCGGCCGTACGGGCCAGGGGCGCGCCCGCCACCGGCGGCCCCTGCGGGACGGTGACCAGGAGGCGGCCGTCGACCCAGGCCGACCAGGAGTTGGCGCACAGGATGCGGGCCCAGTCGCCCCGCCGGTCGACGAGCTGGACCGGCAGCAGCGCGTCCAGCGGCACCGTGGGGCGCGTGGTGTCCGGGCTCTCCCAGGCGGCGAGTCCACCGGGAGGGACGACATGGGTGGGACGGAAGTCCACGGGTGTGCTCATCGCGGCCGCCTACTTCCGCATCACGGCGGGTTCGTGCCGCCGCAGCAGCCGGGCGACCGCGAAGCCGAAGAGCACGGACAGGGCCACCAGCATGCCCATGTTGAGCAGCCACACGGCCGTGTCGTGCTTGAAGAGCGGATCGCCGGTCAGCTCGCCGGGCACGATCCTGGACAGCCCGATCGTGCCCGCCATCCCGCCGAGCGCCCACCGGGAGGGCACCAGCCAGGCCAGCTGCTCGATGCCCGGGACGCCGTGCAGCTTCAGCAGGGCTCCGCAGAAGACCACTTGGACGATGGCGAGCAGCACCAGCAGCGGCATCGTCACCTCCTCCTTGCGCACCAGCGCCGAGACGAGCAGGCCGAGCATCATCGCGGTGAAGGCGAGCAGGGCCACCGCCACCGTGATCTCCACCAGGGGAGGCAGGATGACTCCCTTGCCGCCGGGGGCGTTGAGCTTGACGCCGAAGAGCGCCACCAGGGTGAGGACGACGGCCTGGAGGACCGTGATCGTCCCCAGGACCACCACCTTGGACATCAGATACGCCGATCTGGAGAGCCCCACGGCCCGTTCGCGCTGGTAGATCACGCGCTCCTTGACCAGCTCCCGTACGGCGTTGGCCGCACCCGTGAGCACACCGCCGACACACAGGATGAGCAGCGCGTTCATCGCCGTCTCCTGGGTCAGCCTGCTGCCCGCGAGGGCCCGCGCCATGGCGCCCATGACGAAGGGCAGCGCGATCATGATGGCGAGGAAGGTCCGGTCGGCGCCGAGCGCGGCCGCGTACCGGCGCACCAGGGTGCTCAGCTGGGCGCCCCAGCTCTGCGCCTTGGGCGGCTTGCCCACCACCCGGGCGGCGGCGGCCTGGCCGAGGTGCGGCTGGGCGCTGGAGGCGACCACGTACCGCTGGTGGAAGCGCGAGCGGGCGTAGTCGCCCGCCCAGTCCCGTTCGCGGTCCCGCTCGAACGCCTCGAAGGCCTCCGGCCACTCCTCGAAGCCGAAGAAGTCCAGGGTCTCGCGGGGCGGCCCGTAGTACGCGATATGCCCGCCGGGGGCCAGGACGAGGACGCGGTCGCAGACGTCGAGACTGAGGACGCTGTGGGTGACCACGATGACGGTGCGGCCGTCGTCCGCGAGGCCGCGCAGCATGTGCATCACCGAGCGGTCCATGCCCGGGTCCAGGCCGGAGGTGGGCTCGTCGAGGAAGAGCAGTGACGGCTTGGTGAGCAGCTCCAAGGCGACGCTCACCCGCTTGCGCTGGCCGCCGGAGAGGCTGTGGATGGGCTGGTCGGCGCGCTGTTCGAGGCCGAGTTCGCCGATCACCTCGTCGACCCGGGCGCGGCGCTCCGACTTGGCGGTGTCCTGCGGGAAGCGCAGCTCGGCGGCGTAGCCGAGGGCCCGGCGCACGGTGAGCTGGGCGTGCAGGATGTCGTCCTGGGGGACGAGTCCGATGCGCTGGCGCAGCTCGGCGTAGTCGCGGTAGAGGTCGCGGCCGTCGTAGAGGACCGTGCCCCGGTCGGCAGGGCGCAGCCCGGTCAGGGCGTTGAGCAGGGTGGACTTTCCGGCGCCGCTCGGCCCGACCACGGCGAGCAGGCACTTCTCACCGACCGGGAAGGAGACCTGGTCGAGGAGGGTCTTGCGGCCCCGGTCGACGGCGACCGTCAGGTCCTGGACGTCGAGCGAGACCTCGCCGGTGTCGACGAACTCCTGGAGTTCGTCCCCGACCAGGCAGAACGCCGAGTGGCCGACGCCCACGATGTCCCCGGTGGAGACCGGGGCGCGGGTGACGGGCTGGCCGTTGAGGAAGGTGCCGTTGTGGCTGCCGAGGTCGACGATCTCGTAGCCGCCGTCGGGGCGGGTCCGCAGTTCGGCGTGCCGGCGCGAGACCACCAGATCGTCGACGACCAGGTCGTTGTCGGGGGCGCGGCCGATCCGTACCGTCCTGGCGGGCAGCGGCCGTACCGAGGTGGGCTGCCGGAACGAGCCGGTCGCCGAGGGCATGGACACGGCGGACAGCCGCTCGGGCGCGCGCACCGGCGGCGGGGCGCGCCCCACCAGCACGGCGCGGGGGCCGTCCGCGGGGCTGCCGAAGCGGATGACGCTGCCGGGGCCCACACCCCACTCGTGCACGCGCCGTCCGTCGGCGTACGTTCCGTTGGTGCTGCCCTCGTCCTCGACCGTCCAGTGGTCGCCCGCCGCCCGCAGCACCGCGTGGTGCCAGGAGACGCGGGCGTCGTCGATGACGATCTCGCTGAGGGGGTCGCGCCCGACGTGGTAGTCCCGGCTCGGACTCATCACCGTGGAGCCGGTGTCGGTCTCCAGGACGAGTTCGGGCGCTGTCGGCGCGGCAGACCGCTCTCCCATGGGTGGAATTCTACCTATTGGTCCGTGGGTGTGCCTGGTGATGGGTGAGGGCTTACCGGCGGTATACCGCCAGGGTTTACCGTCGGCTCGATCTACGCCCCAGGGATGACGGCCCCCCTCATACGCCTGCGGGACGCGGATCCGGGCGTCCGGCCCCTAGATTCCGGCGCGGAACGCCCAGCACCTCCGCACCGAAGCGCTTCCGCACCTCTGCACCTCCGCACCGCTGCACCACCGCACCGGCGAGCCGCCCGGCTCGCCCCCTCGCACGACGGACCGGCAGAGAGGACCTGTACCGCTATGTTCCACAGCAAACGGGGGAGACGCGGCGGCATACGCGCCAAGGCCGTGTCCCTCGCGGCCGTGCTCGCCACGGCCGCCGGCGCCCTCGCGCTCAGCCCCCAGACGGCCTCCGCCGCGCCCACCTACTCCGGCGACCCCGTGCAGTACTGGAACACCGTGCTGCTCGGCGCGATCAGAACGGCCGGTGGCCCGCCCGGGCCGCTCTCACGGGCCGCCGCCGAGATGAACGCGGCGATCTACGACGCCGAGAGCTCCTACCAGCTCCGCTGGCACACCATGACCTCCGACCCGTACCTCCAGGCGGTCAACTACGCCGGCTGGTCGGAGGGTCCGGGCGAGGAGGAGCGGGTGATCGGGCGCACCGCCTACAACATCCTGCTGAAGCTCTTCCCCGACCAGACGACGTACCTCGACAACAAGTTCACCGAGCGGTTCGGCACCAAGCCCACCGACTTCGACCTCCTCGACGTGACCGTCGTCAACACGATGGTCACCAACATGGTGAACTTCCGCACCGCGGACGGCTCCGCCGACCAGAGCGTCTACACCCCGGACGGCAAGCCCGGCGCCTGGCGGCCCACCAGCTACCCGGACCTGCCCGACCCGAGCTGCGCGCAGGGCGGCCAGGCGGCCAACCCCGAGTGGGGGAAGGTCAAGCCGTGGGCGCTGACCTCCGGCTCCCAGTTCCGGCCCTCGACTCCGGGCCGCTACGCCTCGTACGAGAGCCTGCTCGCCAGTCCCGACTACGCCGCGCAGGTCCAGCAGGTGCGCACGCTGGGGGCCGCGAACTCCACCGCCCGTACGACCGACCAGACCGCGGCGGCCTGGTTCTGGGCCAACGACGCCAACGGCACCTACAAGCCGCCCGGGCAGCTGCTCGACATCACCGCGCGGGTGGCGCGGGACCGCGGGCTGACGCCGTATCAGAACGCCCGGCTCTTCGCGCTGGTCTCGGTGGCGATGGCGGACGCCGCCATCGCCGAGTGGGACGTGAAGTACCAGACGCCGATCGACCTCTGGCGGCCCGTCTCCGCGATCCGCGAGGGGCTGAAGGACAGCACCTGGAAGCCGCTGTCGGGGAACACCCCGTGCTTCCCGGCGTGGGCCTCCGGCCACTCCGCGTTCGCCGCGGCGTGGGCGGGCATCATGCGGCAGTACTTCAAGAGCGACGACATCACCTTCACCGCCTCGACCGACGACCCCAAGGCGCCGGTGAAGAACCGTACGTTCACCAGCTTCAGCCAGGCCGCGCGCGAGGACGCGGACAGCAGGGTCTGGCTGGGCGTCCACTACCCGTGGGACGCGAGCGACGGGCTCACCCTCGGCGACTCCATCGCCACCTGGGTCTTCACCCACAAGATGAAGGCGGCGGGCTCGTGACGCACTGAGGACGCGGTGGCCGCCCCCGGGACGCCGGGGGCGGCCACCGCCTCAGCCGGGCCCGTCCCCGGGCGGCAGGTGCGAGGCCGGGGGAGCCTCCGCCGCCGGGTCGAGGATGCGGTTGAGGAAGTTCCTGGTCCGCTCCTCGCGCGGGGCGCCCACGACCTGCGCGGCCGGGCCCTGTTCGACGATGACGCCGTCGTCCATGAACACCACCCGGTCCGCGACCTCCCGGGCGAAGCTCATCTCGTGCGTGACCACCATCATCGTCATGCCCTCGCCCGCGAGCATCCGCATCACCGCGAGGACGTCCCCCACCAGCTCCGGGTCGAGCGCCGAGGTCGGCTCGTCGAAGAGCATCACCTCGGGGCCCATGGCGAGCGCCCGGGCGATGGCGACGCGCTGCTGCTGGCCGCCGGAGAGCTGCGCCGGATAGGCACCGGCCTTCTCGGCGAGCCCCACCCGCTCCAGGTTCTCGCGGGCCACGGCGGCGGCCTTGTCCCTGTCCCGGCGCAGCACCCGGCGCTGCGGCAGGATCAGGTTCTCCGTCACCGTGATGTGCGGGAAGAGGTTGAACTGCTGGAAGACCATGCCGATGCGGCGGCGCACCGCGTCGATGTCGACGTCCAGGTCGGTGACCTCGGTGCCGCCGACGAACACCTGGCCCGCGCTCGGCTCCTCCAGCAGGTTCACACAGCGCAGCAGGGTGGACTTGCCCGACCCCGAGGGGCCGATGACGCACACCACCTCACCGCGGGCGACCTCCAGGTCGATCCCGCGCAGCACCTCGTTGTCCCCGAACGACTTTCGCAGCCCGCGGATCTCGATCTCGTTCCGTGACATCTCGTTCCCTGACACCTCGTTCTGTGGCATCGCTTCCTCACCTCGCCCGGTCGGCACGGGCCTCCAGGCGGCGCACCACGAAGCTCAGGGGCACGGTCACCATCAGGTAGCAGAGCCCGGCGACCAGGATCGGGGTGGAGTTGGCGCTCTGGCTGGCCAGGTCCCTGCCGTACTTGGTCAGCTCCCGCTCCTCCAGGGTCACCCCGAGGAAGAGCACGAGCGAGGAGTCCTTGAAGAGCAGCACCAGTTCGTTGGTCAGCGGCGGGATGACGATCCGGAACGCCTGCGGGATGATCACCGACACCATGGCCCGGGCGTGCGAGAACCCCAGCGAGCGGGCCGCCTCCATCTGGCCCTTGGGCACCGCCTGGATGCCCGCCCTGATCGTCTCGGCCATGTAGGCCGCGGCGACCAGGCCGAGCCCGAGGGCGACCTTGCCGTACGTACCGCCGGGGATCTCCGTACCGGGGAAGGCGAGCGGGACCGCCACGCCCACGAAGATGAAGATCAGCAGGGCGGGCAGCCCGCGGAACAGCTCGATGTAGATGCCCGCCACCCAGCGGTAGGGCGCCACGGACGAGAGCCGCATCAGCGCGACGACCAGACCGAGTACCAGGCCGAAGGCGAAGCCGGAGAGCGTGTACACCACCGTGTTGCGCAGGGCGATGGTGATGATCTCCGGGAAGAGCTTGCTGACGAGGTCCTTCTGGGCGAACTGGTTCTGCAGGCGGTCCCAGTCGGCGAGGACGCCGATGGTGACCAGCACCGCCACGAAGACCGCGTACTGGATGCCCTGCGAGACGCGCCTTCGTTGACGCCTCGTCAGGCGGGAGGTCACGGCTGGACCTTGGGCAGCGGGCCGATCCACTCCTCGTAGATCTTCTTGTACGTGCCGTTCGCCTTGGCGTCCGTGATCGCCTTGTCGATGGCGGCGAGCAGCTTGCTGTTGCCCTTCTTGACCGAGAAGCCGTACCGCTCGCCGGTCGCGATGTTCTCCACCAGGGCGAAGCGGTCGGCGTTGGCCTTGTCCTTGAGCCAGCCCTGGACCACCGGGTAGTCGATCACCACGGCGTCGACCTGGCCGGTGCGCAGACCGTTGAGCACGGCGTCGGAGCTCTCGAAGGCGACCGGGTTGAAGCCCTTGCCCGTGGCGTAGCTCTCGCCGGTGGTCTCCGCCTGCGCGCCGAGCTTCCTGCCCCTGGCCTTGAGGTCGGCGAGCGAGGTGATCCCGCTCTTCTTGGTGGCGAGGAGCGCCTGGGTGGCGTCGAAGTAGGGGACGGAGAAGTCCACGTTCTTCTTGCGCTCGTCGGTGATGGTCATACCGGCGGCCGCGAGGTCGCACTCGCCGGAGTTGAGGAAGGCACCGGTCTTGAAGTTCTCGAACGGGGTGTCGAGGATCTTCTGTTCGACCTTGAGGTTCTTGGCGACGAGGTCGATCAGGGACACGTCGAAGCCCACGACCTTGCCGTTCCGCTCCGACTGGAACGGCGGATAGGGCAGATGGGTGCAGGTGGTCAGCTTGCCCTTGTTGACCACCGGCACCCCGCCGGCGGCCTCCCCGGCGCCGTCCCCGCCCGAGGAGCAGCCGGTGGCGGCGAGCAGCAGTCCTGCCGCGGTGGCTGCGGCGGTGGACAGATTGCGGATACGGTGAGCCGTCCTGGTCACGGTTGACCTCCATCGGTACGGGGGTGGCTGAGGAGCGGAACCGTTCAGCCATGATCGTATGAGACTGGGGGTGACTTCGCCCCCGAACGCGGCAGGCGCGCCGATGACGTCGTCCGGGACACCCGCCTGCCGGGGCACCGGCCGACGGGGTTCCGGGACGCGGGTCAACTTGGCCATCTAGGCTGATCATTGACTGTTCCACCAGGCCCCAGGAGACGACGCCCGTGACCGAGAACCCCGCCCCCCTCGACGCTCCCGAGCACGTTCGGAGCAGAATCAACACCTCCCAGCCGCACACGGCGCGGATCTGGAACTACTGGCTCGGCGGCAAGGACAACTACGAGGTCGACCGCGCGGTCGGCGACCAGATCCGCGAGCTCCACCCCGGCATCGGCGACTACGCCCGCGCCGACCGGCTCTTCCTCGGCCGCGCCGTGCGCCACCTGGTGGCCGACCGGGGCATCCGGCAGTTCCTCGACATCGGCACCGGCCTGCCCACCGCCGACAACACCCACGAGGTGGCGCAGAGCATCGCCCCCGAGTCCCGGATCGTCTACGTCGACAACGACCCGCTGGTGCTCGCCCACGCCCGGGCCCTGCTGACCAGCACGCCCGAGGGCCGGACCGACTACCTCGACGCGGATCTGCGCGACGTGGACAGCATCCTGGAACACGCCTCGAAGGCCCTGGACTTGAGCCGGCCCGTCGCGCTGATGCTGCTGGGCGTGGTCATCTTCATCGGGGACGACGACCAGGCGTACGGCCTGGTGCGCGACCTCATGGAGCGGCTGGCCCCCGGCAGCTTCCTCGTCCTGTCGCACACGGTGACCCACCCCGGGATGCCGGACGTCGACCAGGCGGTGGCGTTCTGGAACGAGCACGGCACCCCCAAGCTCACCCAGCGCACCCCCGAGCAGACCGCCCGCTTCTTCGACGGCCTGGAGCTCCTGGAACCCGGTGTGGTCTCGTGCTCGCGCTGGCGGCCCGAGCACGCCGGGGACGGGGAGCCGGCCGAGGTGGCCATGTTCGGCGGCGTGGGCCGCAAGGCCTGACCCGCCCCGGAGCCGTCTCCTGGGACGACCATGGCTCCGCCTTTGCCATTGCGGGGACCTCCCGCCGGGATGTCCCCGCAATGCGCCCTTCGTCACCGGGGCGGCTTCACCGCACCTTGAGGCAAGGTTGACCAACGCAACGCTGGATGCGGAAGGTTGCGGACGTAGGTTCGGCCGCATGGCCCCCACCCCTTCCGCCCTCCCGGTCCTGCCCTACCGGAAACCCACGCCCGGCCGGGACTACTGGGTCCTCGACGACGTCCTGCCCAACGCCGACGAGGTCCGCGCGCGCTGCCTCGCCACGGACGACTGGGTCGAGGGATACCCCCGCAAGCCCGAGACCTGGCCGGGGCTGCGCACCATGCCGGGCCTGGAACCCGCCGAACTCGCCCGGGTGGAGCGGCTGGTCAGGAAGGCGACCGGGGCCCGCGAGCTGTGGCTGGAGAAGGCCCCCGGCGGCGCCACGCTCAACCACAACTGCGTCCAGGTCGTCGGCAGGGACGAGGGCGAGCCGCGCCCGCACACCGACTCGCGCGCGCTGTGCCGGTACGCGGCCGTGCTCTACCTCAACCCGGGCGTGCCCAAGGACTGCGGCACCAGCTTCTACCGCCAGAGCCTGCCCGGCGGTGTCCTCGGCGGCAATCTGGTCGCGGCCCCGCACACCAACCTCGTCGAGGCGCTCGGCACCCGGTTCGTGCCGCCCGGCTCCTTCACCGAGGACGTCCGCGTCGCCCACCGCTACAACCGGCTGCTCCTCTACAACGCCAACATGATCCACACGGCCACCGGCTACTGGGGCAGCACCCTGGAGGACAGCCGGATGACGGCCGTCTTCTTCTGGATGGCCTGAGCCGGACGGCCCGAGCGTCAGGGCGCGGGCGGGGTTGCGGCCGGGGCGGCCCGGGTGGCGACGACGACGGTGGCGTACCGCTCCTCGCAGGTCGCCACCTCCGGCACGAGACCGCCCCCGGTGACCGCCGCGAGCGCCGCCGGCACCTGGCGCTCACTGGTCTCGAAGAGCAGCCGCCCGCCGGGCGCCAGCCACAGCGCCGCCTCGGACGTCACCCGGCGCAGCACGTCCAGGCCGTCGGCGCCGCCGTCGAGCGCCACCCGCGCCTCGTGGACGCGCGCCTCCGAGGGGAGCAGCTCGATCTCCTCGCTCGGTACGTACGGCACATTGGCGAGCAGGACGTCCACCCGGCCGCGCAGCCCGGCCGGGAGCGCGGCGAACAGATCGCCCCGGTGCACCCGGCCTCCGGCGGCGGTGACATTGCGCCGGGCGCACTCCACGGCCGCCGGGTCGATGTCGGCGGCGTGCAGCTCGGCACCGGCGAGCCCCTCGACGAGCGCCACGCCCAACGCCCCCGAGCCGCAGCAGAGGTCCACCACGACCGCGCCCGCCGGCGCGAGCGCCGCGGCCCGCTCCACCAGGAACTCCGTACGGCGCCGCGGTACGAAGACGCCCGGGTCCACCGCGACCCGTACCCCGGCGAACTCGGCCCAGCCCAGGACGTGTTCGAGCGGCAGGCCCTCGGCGCGGCGCGCCACCATGGCGCCGAGCTCGGCGGGGGTGCGGGCGGTGGAGAGCAGCAACTCCGCCTCGTCCTCGGCGAAGACACAGCCGGCGGCGCGGAGCCGGGTCACGACGGCGGAGCGGGACAGCACGGTAATGGGTCTCACCTGGGGTGTGGGGCCGGAACCCGTCCGGGTCCGGAAGCCTGCGGGGCGCGGTCACCCTACCCCGGGCGTGTCGGAAGCCGAGGTGATGTATCCGCGCATACCGTGCATAGAATGACCGAATGATCTTCATTGTCGTCAAGTTCCCCGTGAAGCCCGAGCACGCCGAGGAGTGGCCCCAGCGCGTCGCGGACTTCACCGGCGCCACCCGGGCCGAGCCGGGGAACCTCTGGTTCGAGTGGTCCCGCAGCCTGGAGGACCCGAACACCTATGTGCTGGTCGAGGCCTTCGAGGACGGCGCGGGCGGGGCGCACGTCGACTCCGACCACTTCCGGGCCGCCATGGAGACGATGCGCCCGCTCCTGCGCCGCACTCCCGAGATCGTCAGCACGACGATCGAGGGCGCGACGGGCTGGAGCGCCATGGGCGAGCTGAAGGTCGACTAGTCGGCAAGTCGGCACTTGGCGGTTGGGAGTCGACGGACCGGCGGGCGGCGCTTGTGCCCCTATGCTGAGGGCGATGTTCGCTCCCCAGGGCCCCACCGTCCGTGAACTCGCCGTCCAGGCGCTGTCGTCGGTCGAGCGCGGATACGACCTGCTCGCCCCGAAGTTCGACCTCACGCCGTACCGCACTGCGGATGCGGTCCTCCAGGCCGTCACAGGCGTCCTCACCGCCCTCGGCCCCTTCGGCCGCGGCCTCGACCTGTGCTGCGGCACGGGCGCGGGGCTGGACGTCCTGCGCGCGGTGTGCCGGGAGCGGATCACCGGGGTCGACTTCAGCGCCGGGATGCTCGCGGTGGGCCGGGCGCGGGGCGCCGGGGACGCCGACTGGATCCGCGCCGACGCCCGCGCGCTGCCGTTCCGGGACGCCTTCGACCTGGTGGTGAGCTTCGGGGCGTTCGGGCACTTCCTGCCCGCTGAGCGGCCCGGCCTCTTCGCCCAGGTCCGCTCGGTGCTCGCGCCCGGCGGCCGGTTCGCGTTCCCGGTCGCGGCCCCCGCCCGCCCCGGCACGGCGGGGTACTGGGCCCTGCTCGGCTTCGACGCGGCGATGCGGCTGCGCAACGCGCTGTGGCGGCCCCCGTTCGTCATGTACTACCGGGACTTCCGGCTCGCCGGCCTCCGCGCGGAACTCGCCGGGGCCGGTTTCCACGTGGACCACTACGCGCTGGAGGAGCTGGGCCGGCGCCCGGACGGGAGCCCCCGCTGCCGTCTGGTGGTCGCCACCGCCCGCTGAACCTCGTTCCCGCTCACCTGCGGGCATAACACCCTGTGATGCTCGTGTGGCGTGGGGTGAGCGGGAGTCGTACGGTGGCGGAGGTGGTTTCCACCGGAACGCCGCCCCCGGGCGGCCGGACGGTATCCGACACTCTCGGGGTCACGAGGTGAGGACCTTGCCCTCCGTGCACTTTCCTCTGATGCTCGCGCTCGCCGCGGCTTCGTTCTTCCTCTGGCGCAAGGGCGGCACCAAGCTGTCCCACGCGCTGACCTGCGCAGGCTTCGGCTTCTACTTCGCCGACACCGCGGCGGCCCCCTCGCTGCACAGCGCGGTCAACTCGGTGATGGGCATGCTCGGCCAGCTCGCCGGCTGAGCACGCCCCCCGCGCCGGATCAGGCGTCCGCGACCCAGCTGCCGTGGAATCCCAGCGGAACCCGTCCGGGCAGATGGACGCGGGCCAGCGGACGCCCGGTGAAGTCCTGCGCCGCCAGGATCAGCAGGTCGGCGGCGCCCCGCCGCGGGTCATGGACGTACGCCAGCGCGTACCCGTCGTCCTCCGCCGCCCCCGGGGCCGGGTCCGGTCCGTGCGCGGGCACGAACACCGCCTCGCCCACCGCCGCGCCCCGGGGCAGCCGGTGCGACTGCGAGGTGCCGCGCAGGAAGTCGTGCTTGATCAGGGCGTTGCCGAAGGTGCCGTCCGGCGGCACGCCGTCGGCGGTCAGATACGCGGTGGACATCTCGGCGCAGGCGGCGGTGTACCCGTACCGGTGGCGCCGGGAGACCAGTGACTCGTTGACCCGGGGGAACTCCTGCGGCCGGTCGTCGAGCCGCCGGGTGCGCACCCGGCCGTGCGCCAGGTCGATGGTCCAGCGGTCGAGCGCGGGCGTTCCCAGGGCTGTGGGGCCGTCGCTGCCGCGCCCCGCGACCTGGAAGGGCGCCGGGAAGGTGGTGAGTTCGACGACCACCGAGGCCCCTTCGTCGTAGGCGTTGAGCGTGTGCGAGACGAAGACGGGGTCGATCTCGAACCAGCGCACGCTCCCTCCGGCGCGCGGCATCACGCCCACCCGCGCCGGGTGCCGGTCGTTCCACCCGTACGGCACGGGCACGCCCGCCCCGGCCGCCGCCGCGTCGAAGGTGACGGGGATGTCGAAGAGGACCACATGGCGCTCGGTGAGCGCGAAGTCGTGCATCATCGGGCTGTCCGCCACCGGGATCCGGGTCGTGCGAGCCACCCGCCCGGTCCGGTCGACGACCAGGTGGCGGACGTGGTCCCAGGTCGGGTAGTAGGTGATGGCGTGCAGCTCGTCCGCCTGGACGTCGTACTTGGTGTGCGCGGTGAACGCGCCGCTCAGCGAGGAGCGGAAGTCGTAGGGGCGCAGGGTGTTGAGCTCGCCGTCCAGTTCGTACGGCAGCGGCCCGCTCTCCTGGAGGGCGAGGATGCGGCCCTTGTACGGGATGACGTGCGTGTTGCAGGCGAAGTCGTCCTCGGGGACGGGGCCGGGGTACGGCTCGCCGAGCTTGCGGCTGACGGCGGCCGAGCGCACCCAGCGGTTGCGGTACCACTCCGCCCGCCCGTCGCGCAGCCGCACCCCGTGGACCATGCCGTCCCCGAGCATCCAGTGGTGGGCGCGCGGGTCCTCCAGGCCGAGGACGTTGGGGCCGGTGCGCAGATAACGCCCGTTCAGCGAACGGGGGATGCGGCCGGTGACGGGCAGGTCGAAGGCGGTGAGCTCCTCGGTGACGGGCGCGAAGGCCCCGTGCAGGAACGGTTGGCCCGCGGCCGGGGGCGCCGCCGCCCGCCGCGTGCCCCGCGTACCCCGCGTCCCCTGCGGGGCGGCGGACGCGGCCGTCCCGCCGTGTGCCGCCAGCACTCCTCCGGCCGCCATGCCCGCCGCGCCGCGCAGTACGTTCCGCCGTGTCCGGTCATTCATGTCCGAGCCCCCCGCTGTCCTGTCCGTACGATCCGTGGACCCCGATCGTCCACCGCGCAGGGGGCGGCGGTCAGGAGGGCTGGGCCCCGCACGGGGGTGGTGCCAGGCCCCCGGTCCGCGAGGCCCTTTCGGGGTTTTCGCACGAAATCCCAGGCAAGGTGTTGAATGTGCGACTAATGAGATGATGTGATGCGGGTCACAGATCGGGAGTGGCAGCAAGGAGCGAGTCGATGTCCACCACCGTCGAACAGTCCGTCCTGGCCCGCCTCGTCACCGACGCACCCCACGGCGTCCCCGTCCCCGTCACCCTCACCTACGACGGCGCCGACCCGCTGGCCGTCCGGATGCTGTTCCCCGCCCAGGTCTCCCTGGACGACACCGGCGTGACCTGGGTCTTCGCCCGCAACCTCATCGACCGGGGACTGCGCGCCCCGGCCGGCGACGGCGATGTGCGCGTACGGCCGCTCGATCCGGCCCGGACACTGGTGGAGCTGCGCTCCCCGGACGGTCTGGCGCTCCTCGAATTCGGCACGGCGGCGCTGCGCCGCTTCCTCGTCCTCACCTACGCGGAGGTCTCCGCCGAGGCCGAGAACCAGGACCTCGACATGGACGGCGCCCTCGCCGCGCTGCTGCGCGAGAGCCGGTGAGCGCCCGGCCCCGCTGAGGCCGAGCGTCAGCCGAGCACCGGCGCCGCCCGGTCGAGGACGGCGCCGACGCGCTCCCAGGTGGCCGTGTCACGGGCGACCGGCTCCAGCGCGGCCCCCTCGCCGGTGCCCCAGGAGGCCGCGGTCGCCACCGGGTCCGCCCCGGAGACGGCCGCCGCGGCGAGGGCCGCGGCGCCCAGCGCGACCAGTTCCGTCGCCCGGGGCACGAGGAGCGGCCGGCCCGACAGCCTTCGTACGGTCTCGACCCAGGTGCGGCCCCGGGCGCCCCCGCCGATCAGCCGCAGCGGCCGGCCGGCGGTGCCCGGGTCCGCCGGGTCGAGCCCGCACGCGCGCAGCAGGTCGTCCAGGGCGCGCAGGGCGGTGAAGACCGCGCCTTCGTAGGCCGCGCCCAGCAGTTGGGGGCCCGTCGTGGCGTGGCGCAGCCCTGTGAGCAGCCCGGCCGCGGCCGGCAGGTCGGGGGTGCGCTCGCCGTCGAGATAGGGCAGGAGGACCGCCTCGCCGCCGGGTTCCGCGTCGTCGCGGCCGAGGCCGAGCAGGGAGGCGATCCGGTCCACGGCGAGCGTGCAGTTGAGGGTGCAGGCGAGCGGCAGGAAGGTGCCGTCGGTCGCGGCGAACCCGGACAGCTCGCGGGAGGCGGGCCGGGTGCGGGTGGCGGCGAAGACGGTGCCCGAGGTCCCCAGGCTGAGGACGGGGTGGTCGAGCAGGCCCGCGCCGCCGAGCCCCAGCCCCACGGCTGCGGCCATGTTGTCCCCGGTCCCAGCGGCGACCGCGGTCCCCGCGGGCAGCCCGAGCGCCTCGGCGGCCCGCGCGGTCAGGGATCCCACCCGGGTGGCGCCGGTGGCGGCGACCTCGGGCAGCAGGGAGGCGTCCAGGCCGAGGAGGTCGAGCAGCACGGGGTCGTAGGCGCCGGTCGCCGTCGCGTACCAGCCGGTGCCGGAGGCGTCCCCGGGGTCGGTCGCGGCGGTTCCGGCGAGGCGCTCGGTGAGGAAGTCGTGGGGGAGGCGGACCCGGGCGGCGGCCGAGGCGTGCGCGGGCTCGTTCTCGTACAGCCAGCGCCACTTGGCGGCGGTCACGGCGGCGACGGGCACCGAGCCGGTGCGCGCGGTCCACGCGTCCGGGCCGCCGAGCGCCTCGGTGAGGGCGGCGGCCTGCGGGGCGGAGCGGGTGTCGTTCCAGAGCAGTGCCGGGCGCAGCGGCCGCCCGGCGCTGTCCAGGACGACCAGTCCGTGCTGCTGCCCGGCGACCGCGATGCCGGTGACGGCGGAGGCGGGCACCCCCGCCCCGTTCAGTCCGGCCGCGACCGCCTCGCCCAGCGCCCGCCACCACTGCTCGGGGTCGCTCTCGCGCGCCCCGCCGGAGCCGTCGACGCGGTGCGGGGCGCGGCCCACGGCGAGCGTCCGCCCGGTCTCGGCGTCGGCGAGCAGGGCCTTGGTGGACTGGGTGGAGCTGTCCACCCCGATGACGACCGGGGCCTGCGGCATGCGGCACCCCTCTCCTGCGGAACTCGCGCGTACGGACGCGCCGGATTGATTTGCGCGTATGCGAAACAAATTAGGTGACGGCCCAGGGTTTCGGAAGGCGTGGCGATCATGTCATATTCGTCAGGTCAGTAAACAAATAGCATGGGGCCCTCCGGGCGCCCCGCACCGAGGTGGACACGACGATGACGGAACGCTTCACACCCACCCCCGAGGACAAGTTCACCTTCGGTCTGTGGACCGTGGGCTGGCAGGGGCGCGACCCGTTCGGCGACGCGACCCGGCCCGCCCTCGACCCGGTCGCGACCGTCCACCGGCTCGCCGAGCTCGGGGCGTACGGGGTGACCTTCCACGACGACGACCTGATCCCGTTCGGCGCGTCCGACGCCGACCGCGACGCCCACGTCAAGCGCTTCCGCGCGGCCCTGGACGCCACCGGCCTCGCGGTCCCCATGGCCACCACCAACCTCTTCACCCACCCCGTCTTCAAGGACGGCGCCTTCACCGCCAACGACCGGGACATCCGCCGGTACGCGCTGCGCAAGACGATCCGCAACATCGACCTCGCCGTGGAGCTCGGCGCCCGGGTGTACGTGGCGTGGGGCGGGCGCGAGGGCGCGGAGTCGGGCGCCGCCAAGGACGTCCGGGTGGCGCTCGACCGGCTGAAGGAGGCCTTCGACCTGCTGGGCGAGTACGTCGTGAGCCAGGGCTACGACCTGCGGTTCGCCGTCGAGCCCAAGCCGAACGAGCCGCGCGGGGACATCCTGCTGCCCACCGTCGGGCACGCGCTGGCGTTCATCGAGCGGCTGGAGCACCCGGAGCTGGTCGGCGTCAACCCGGAGACGGGGCACGAGCAGATGGCCGGGCTCAACTTCACCCACGGCGTCGCGCAGGCGCTGTGGGCCGGGAAGCTCTTCCACATCGACCTCAACGGCCAGTCCGGCATCAAGTACGACCAGGACCTGCGGTTCGGCTCGGGGAACCTGCGGGACGCGTTCTGGCTGGTCGACCTGTTGGAGTCGGCGGGCTACGAGGGCCCGCGCCACTTCGACTTCAAGCCGCCGCGCACGGAGGACGCCGACGGGGTGTGGGCCTCGGCCGCCGGGAACATGCGCACCTATCTGATCCTGCGCGAGCGCGCGGCGGCGTTCCGCGCCGACCCGGCGGTACGCGAGGCGCTGCGGGCGTCCCGCCTGGACGACCTCGCCCGGCCGACCGCGGACGACGGCCTGACCGGACTGCTCGGGGACCGCGCGGCCTTCGAGGACTTCGACGCGGAGGCGGCGGGCGTGAGGGGGATGGCCTTCGAGCGGCTGGACCAGCTGGCACTGGAGCATCTGATGGGGGTGCGCTGAGGGGCGGGCGTCCGCCACGTCCGAAGGGCGGGACGCCCCGGCGTCCCGCTCGACCCGGGCCCTCGTTGGCCGGGGGCTCTGCTCAGCCCGGCTCTGCTCAGCCCGGGGCCCTGCTCGGCCCGGCGTCCCGCTCGGCTTGCCTCCAGCCCGCCGCCCACTCCCCCGGGTCGTCCAGCACCGCCTCCACCACCAGCGCCGCCGCGCCCCGGGCCGCGTCGCCCGCCAGGGACGAGGCCCGTAGGCGGCCGCTGTCGCGGGGCCACAGGCCCGAGACCACCCGGGCGGCCAGCTCGGCCCCGGCCGGGGGAGCGAGCCACGGGGACAGCGTGCGGTAGACGCCGCCGAGGACCACGCTCTGCGGGTCCAGCAGGTTCACCGCGCCCGCCAGTACCCGGCCCAGCATTTGCCCTGCCGTGTCCAGGGCCGCCAGCGCCCGCTCCTCGCCCGCCCGGGCCCGGCGCTCCAGCTCGGCCACGCCCGCCGCTCCGGCGCCCTCCTCGATGCCCGCGCCGCGCAGCAGCGCCCACTGGCCCGCGTACTGCTCCAGGCAGCCCCGGGCCCCGCAGCGGCACTCGGGGCCGGACGGGTCCACCGGGACGTGGCCGATCTCCCCGGCGAAACCGTGCGCGCCGCGCAGGAGTTCACCGTCGAGGACGAGGGCGCCGCCCACGCCGATCTCACCGGAGAGGTAGAGGAACGTGCGGGCCTCGTCCGGTCCGCCGAACCACAGCTCGGCCAGCGCCGCGAGGTTGGCCTCGTTCTCCGAACGCACCGCGAGGGCCGGGGCGTCGGGGCACTGGGCGAGGGCCCGCGCGAACAGGTCGTCGGCCGGTACGCCGTTCCAGCCCAGGTTCGGCGCCTGGCGGACGGTGCCGCCGGCGACCAGGCCCGGCAGGGCGAGCGTCACCCCGGCGGGCCGCAGCTCCTGCCGCCGGGCGGAGTCCAGTGCCCGCGCGGTGAGCCGCGCGGCCCGGGCCAGCACCTCGGCGGGCGGCCCGCCCCGGTTGTCCAGGTGCTCGGTGAGCCGGACCCGGTCGGTTCCCGCCAGGTCCACCACGCACACGGACGTGTAGTCGACGTTGATCTCGACGCCCACCCCGGCGGCACCGGTCCTGGCCGGCTTGAGGACGGTGCCGGGCCGCCCCGCCTGCCCGCTGAAGGTCTTGCCGGACTCGGTGAGGAACCCGCCCTCCAGCAACTGCTCCACCAGTGAGGACACGGCCGCCCTGGTCAGTCCCACGCGTGCCGCGACGGCCGCCCGGGTGGTCTCGCCCTCGTCGTGGACCGCCCGCAGCACCAGGCTGAGGTTGTGCCGGCGCACGGTGTCCTTGTCGGCCTTGGGGGCCAGCGGGGCGAGGTTGCTCTTCATGTCGTGGCCGAGCCTATGCGATGCCCGGGGCGCCGCGGTTGCCCGGCCGGCGCCGCTCGGACGGGACGCGCGGCCCGGCGACACGGATGCGGAGGCTTCGGCGCTCAGGGGCGAGTTCACGCCATACCCCGGGCCGGGCGTGGTTGAACGTAACACCGCTGCAATCCCTTGCGGAAGGCCTTGCGGAGGAAATGCGGGGAGAGAACCCGGAGATTTCCGCGGTGTGGCGCGGGTGTGTCCAAAGGGTTGACCGGCTGGTCCAGGCCGCCTACGGT
Organism: Streptomyces sp. NPDC005878; assembly: GCF_040629815.1. Taxonomy (NCBI): domain Bacteria; kingdom Bacillati; phylum Actinomycetota; class Actinomycetes; order Kitasatosporales; family Streptomycetaceae; genus Streptomyces; species Streptomyces sp. NPDC005878. The sequence goes on along the minus strand of NZ_JBEXWK010000001.1, from coordinate 418,320 downwards.
CTCGACCGCAATAGCTTTCCGGTTATTTCAGCAAGAACATTCAGAGCCCTTCGGAGCGGCAGGCCGCGCCGCTCCGCGAGGCCGCCGCGTCCCCTCTTTCCCGCCACGGAGGTCCCCCCCCATGGACACCAGCACCCCCCGCACCCGCCGTACGCGCAGAACCCTGGCCGCCGCCCTCGCGCTCGTCGCCGGGGCCGCGAGCAGCGCCGTCCTCGGCGCCCCGCAGGCGGGGGCCGCCGCGCCGGGGCCCAAGGACGTGACCGCCGTGCTGTTCGAGTGGGACTTCGCGTCGGTGGCCAGGGCCTGCACCGGCGAACTCGGCCCCGACGGCTATGGCTACGTCCAGGTCTCCCCGCCCCAGGAACGCGTACAGGGCGATGCCTGGTGGACCGCCTACCAGCCCGTCAGCTACCGGATCGGCAGCCGGCTCGGCGACCGCGCCGCCTTCCGCTCCATGGTGGACACCTGCCACGCGGCGGGCGTCAAGGTCGTCGCCGACGCGGTGGTCAACCACATGACCAGCGGCTCGGGCACCGGCTCCGCGGGCTCGGCCTATGGCAAGTACGACTACCCCGGCACCTACTCCGCCGCCGACCTGGACGACTGCAGGGCCGAGATCGGCAACTACCAGGACCGCTGGAACGTCCAGCACTGCGAGCTCGTCGGCCTGGCCGACCTCGACACCGGCGAGGAGTACGTCCGCCGGACCATCGCCGGATACCTGAACGACCTGCTCTCGCTCGGCGTCGACGGCTTCCGGATCGACGCCGCCAAGCACATCCCCGAGGACGACCTCGCCGCCATCAAGTCCCGGCTGAGCAACCCCGGTGTCTACTGGAAGCAGGAGACGATCTATGGCGCGGGCGAGGCCGTACAGCCCACCGAGTACCTCAATACCGGTGACGTCCAGGAGTTCCGCTACGCCTGGGACCTCAAGCGGGTGTTCACCAACGAGAAGCTCGCGTACCTGAAGAACTTCGGGGAGGGCTGGGGCTACCTGAGCGGCGGCAAGGCCTCGGTCTTCGTCGACAACCACGACACCGAGCGCGGCGGGCAGACGCTCACGTACAACGACGGAGCCCGCTACACCCTGGCCCATGTCTTCATGCTGGCCTGGCCCTACGGCTCCCCGGACGTCCACTCCGGCTACGTGTTCAGCGACAAGGACGCGGGAGCGCCCAACGGTGGCCGGGTGAACGCCTGTTACAGCGACGGATGGAAGTGCCAGCACGCCTGGCCGGAGATCCGCTCGATGGTGAAGTTCCGCGCCACGGCCGGCACGGCGCCGGTCACCGACTGGTGGGACAACGGCGGCAACGCCATCGCCTTCGGACGCGGCACCAAGGCGTTCGTGGCCGTCAACCACGAGGGCTCGCCGCTCACCCGCACCTTCCAGACCTCGCTGCCGGCGGGCGGCTACTGCGACGTGCAGAGCGGCAGGGCGGTCACGGTCGACGGCTCCGGGCGGTTCACCGCGACCCTGGGCGCCGACACCGCCCTCGCCCTGCACACCGGCGCCCGTACGTGCGGCGGCAACTGACCTGAACGCCCCCTGGCGCGACCGGCCGGCCGGTCCGACGCTCCCTCCGTGCCCACGCCCGTACCCGTAGTCCCCCGAAGCCCGTAGTCCCCCGAAGAAGGAGTAGGTCCGTGATCGGCTCTCCGCGCCGAACCGCCGTCACCGCCGCCGTGGCCCTCGCGCTGCTGGCGTCGGCCGCGCCCGCGGCGCATCCGGCGCCCACCGCGCCCCCGGCGCCCCCGTCCGACGCCCGGCTCGCCGCCGAGCCCGCCCGGCACGAACTCACCCGGGAGCAGCCCTACTTCGTGCTGCCGGACCGGTTCGCGGACGGCGACAGCGGCAACAACCGGGGCGGTCTGACCGGCGGCCGCTCGGTGACCGGCTACGACCCGGCCGACAAGGGCTTCTACCAGGGCGGCGACCTCAAGGGCCTGACCGGGAAGCTGGACTACATCAAGGGGCTCGGCAGCACCGCGATCTGGCTGGCACCGATCTTCAAGAACAAGCCGGTCCAGGGCACCGGCGCCGACCAGAGCGCCGGGTACCACGGTTACTGGATCACCGACTTCACCCAGGTCGACCCGCACTTCGGCACCAACGCCGACCTGGCCCGGCTGATCGACAAGGCCCACGCCAAGGGCATGAAGGTCTTCTTCGACGTCATCACCAACCACACCGCGGACGTCATAGGCCACCGCGAGCAGAGCTCGGCGTATCTGTCCAAGGGCGCGTTCCCGTATCTGACGAAGGACGGCGTGCCGTTCGACGACAGCGCCTACGCGGCCGGCGGCAAGGGCTTCCCCGCCGTCGGCCCCGGCTCCTTCCCGTACACCCCGGTCGTGCCCGCCGCCGAGAAGGCCGCCAAGGTCCCGGCCTGGCTCAACGACCCCTCGCTCTACCACAACCGGGGCGATTCGACCTTCGCCGGGGAGAGCGCGGAGTACGGCGACTTCTCCGGCCTCGACGACCTGTGGACCGAGCGGCCCGAGGTCGTGCGGGGCATGGAGAAGATCTACGAGAAGTGGGTGGAGGACTTCGACGTGGACGGCTTCCGCGTCGACACGGTCAAACACGTCGACCTGGACTTCTGGACCCAGTGGGCGACCGCCCTCGACGCCTACGCGGCCAAACGCGGGCGCCCCGACTTCTTCATCTACGGCGAGGTGTACTCGGCCGACCCGTCGGTGACCTCCCCGTACGTGAGGCGGGGCCGGCTGGACGCGACCCTGGACTTCCCCTACCAGCAGGCGATGCGCGGCTACGTCTCGCAGGGCGGCCCGGCGGCGGACCTGGGCGCGGCCCTCGGCCAGGACTACCGCTACACCACCGACAAGGCCAACGCCTACGAGCAGGTGACCTTCCTCGGCAACCACGACATGGGCCGGATCGGGAGCTTCCTGGTCCAGGACAACCCGAAGGCCGACGCCGCCGAACTGCTGCGGCGCGACCGGCTCGCCCATGAGCTGATGTTCCTCAGCCGGGGCAACCCCGTCGTCTACTACGGCGACGAGCAGGGCTTCACGGGCGCGGGCGGCGACAAGGACGCCCGGCAGACGATGTTCCCGTCGAAGGTCGCCGACTATCTCGACGACCCCCAGATCGGTACCACCCGTACGCACGCGAGCAGTGCTTTCGATCCGGAGCACCCGCTCTACAAGGCGATCGCCGCTCTCTCCACGCTGCGCAAGCGGCATCCGGCGCTCGCCGACGGTGTGCAGACCGAGCGGTACGCGGCGCGGGGCAAGGGCGTCTACGCCTTCTCCCGCACCGACGCCAGGACCGGCACCGAGTACGTCGTCGCGGTCAACAACGCGACCGAGGAGCGGACCGCCGAGTTCGCGACCGGCTCCGCGAACACCGCGTTCACCGGCATCTACGGCGCCACCGGCACGCTCACCAGCGGCGCCGACCGCCGCGTCACGGTCCGGGTACCCGCCCTCTCCGCCGTCGTATACAGGGCGGCGGAGCCGCTGGGCACCCCCGCCGCACGGCCCTCGCTCACCCTGACGGCCCCGGCCGCGGGCGCCACCGGCGACGTCGAGATCACGGCCGACGCCGACGGCGGTCAGCTGAACCGGGTGGTGTTCGCCGCCCAGACCGGCACCGGCTCCTGGCAGGTCCTCGGCTCCGCCGACCACGCCCCGTACAAGGTCGTCCAGCACCTGCCCGCGACCCTCGCGGCCGGAACGCCCCTGCGGTACAAGGCCGTCGTCGTCGACTCGGCCGGGCACACCGCGAGCGCGACCGCCCGGACCACGAGCGGCACGCCCGCCGCCGAACCGGCGCCCACCGCCTCCCGGCGCGACTACGCCGTGGTCCACTACAAGCGCCCCGCCGGTGACTACACCGACTGGCGGCTCTACGCCTGGGGCGACCTCGCCGACGGCGAGTCCACCACCTGGCCCGCCGGCCACGCCTTCACCGGCCGCGACGCCTACGGCGCGTTCGCGTACGTCAAGCTGAAGCCGGGCGCCTCCGGTGTCGGGTTCCTCGTCATCGACAAGGACGGCACCAAGGACGTCACCGCCGACCGCACCATCGACGTGGGCCGCACCGGGGAGGTCTGGGTCGAGCAGGGCAAGGACGCGCTCCTCACCTCGCCGCCCCCCGGCGCCTATCCGCCGCAGGACACCACCAAGGCCGTCATCCACTACCAGCGCGCCGACGGCGACTACAGCGGCTGGGGCATCCACACCTGGACGGGCGCCGCGACGCCGACCGACTGGTCCACGCCGCTTCCGCCGGTGCGCACCGACGCCTTCGGGGCGGTCTTCGAGGTGCCGCTGAAGGAGGGCGCGTCCAGCCTGAGCTACATCCTGCACAAGGGCGATACCAAAGAGTTCGGCTCCGACCGCTCGCTGGACCTCACCGCGTACGGGCACGAGGTGTGGCTCCTGGGCGGGGTGGAGAAGTACCTGCTGCCCATGGGGTCGGGCTCCGCCGCCGACCTCGACCTGACGAAGTCGCGGGCGCAGTGGATCGACCGGTACACCGTCGCCTGGGAGTCGGGCGGTACGGCCGCGAGCCGGCAGTTGGTGTACGCGCCGGAGGGCGGCCTCGCCGTCAAGGACGGCGTCCTCACCGGCGAGGGCCACTGGCTGCGGCTCACCCCCGTGCCCGGCGGTCTCACCGACGCGCAGAAGGCCCGCTTCCCGCACCTCGCGAAGTACGCGGCGTTCACCGTCGATCCGCGCGACCGCGACCGGATCGGCCGGGCCCTCACCGGACAGGTCGTCGCCACCCAGCGGCTCGCCAACGGCGCCCTGCTCGCCGCCACCGGAGTCCAGACCCAGGGCGTCCTCGACGACCTGTACGCCGCCCGCGCCGGCCGGGCGGCGCTCGGCCCGGTCTTCTCCGGAGGTCGCCCCACCCTGTCGCTCTGGGCACCCACCGCCCGGCGGGTCGCCCTCGAACTCGACGGCCGCACCGTCGCCATGCGCCGCGACGACGCCACCGGCGTCTGGTCGGTGACGGGCCCCCGCGACTGGTCGGGCAAGCCGTACCGGTACGCCGTGACGGTGTGGGCGCCCGGCGTCCAGAAAATCGTCACCAACCTGGTCACCGACCCGTACTCCACCGCCCTGACCACCGACTCGGCCCGCAGCCTCGTCGTCGACCTCGCCGACCCGAAGCTCGCGCCCAGGGGCTGGTCGTCGCTGCGCAAGCCCGCCGCCGTACCGCTGCGCGCCGCGCAGATCCAGGAGCTGCACGTCCGCGACTTCTCGGTCGCCGACCCCACCTCCCGCCACCCCGGCCAGTACCTGGCGTTCACGGACACCGCCTCGGACGGCATGAAGCACCTGAGCGAACTCGCCCGCTCCGGGACCTCCTACGTCCACCTCCTCCCCGCCTTCGACATCGGCACCATCCCGGAGAAGAAGTCCGACCGGGCCGTCCCGGGCTGCGACCTCAAGGTGTACGCGCCCGACTCGTCCGAGCAGCAGGCGTGCGTGGCGAAGACCGCCGCCAAGGACGCCTACAACTGGGGGTACGACCCGCTGCACTACACCGTGCCCGAGGGCTCCTACGCCAGTGACCCGGAGGGGACCCGGCGCACGGTCGAGTTCCGGCAGATGGTCCAGGGCCTCAACGGGGCGGGCCTGCGCACGGTGATGGACGTGGTCTACAACCACACCGTGGCGAGCGGCCAGGCCGGCACGTCGGTCCTCGACCGCATCGTGCCCGGCTACTACCAGCGCCTCCTCGACGACGGCACGGTGGCCACCTCCACCTGCTGCGCCAACACCGCGCCCGAGAACGCCATGATGGGCAAGCTCGTGGTGGACTCGGTGGTCACCTGGGCCCGGCAGTACAAGGTCGACGGCTTCCGCTTCGACCTCATGGGCCACCACCCCAAGGCCAACATCCTCGCGGTCCGCAGGGCGCTCGACGCGCTGACGCCCGCCAGGGACGGCGTCGACGGGAAGAAGATCGTCCTGTACGGGGAGGGCTGGAACTTCGGCGAGGTCGCCGACGACGCCCGGTTCGTCCAGGCGACCCAGAAGAACATGGCGGGCACCGGCGTCGCGACCTTCTCGGACCGGGCGCGCGACGCGGTGCGCGGCGGCGGGCCCTTCGACGAGGACCCGGGCGTGCAGGGCTTCGCCTCGGGCCTGTACACCGACCCCAACTCCTCGGCCGCCAACGGCACCCCGGCCCAGCAGCGGGCCCGGCTGCTGCACTACCAGGACCTGATCAAGGTCGGCCTCTCCGGCAACCTCGCCGCGTACACCTTCACCGACACCTCCGGCCGTACGGTCACGGGCGCCGACGTCGACTACAACGGCGCCCCGGCCGGGTACGCGCGGGCTCCCGGTGACGCGCTCGCGTACACCGACGCGCACGACAACGAGTCGCTCTACGACGCGCTCGCCTTCAAGCTGCCGCGCTCCACGCCGGCCGCCGACCGGGCGAGGATGCAGGTGCTCGCGCTGGCGACGGCCGCGCTGTCGCAGGGCCCGGCGCTCTCCCAGGCCGGTACGGACCTGCTGCGCTCCAAGTCGCTGGACCGCAACTCCTACGACAGCGGTGACTGGTTCAACGCGATCCACTGGGACTGCCGGGACGGCAACGGATTCGGGCGCGGGCTGCCGCCGGCGGCCGACAACCAGCCCAAGTGGCCGTACGCCAAGCCCCTGTTGGCGGCCGACTCGCTCACCCCGGGATGCGCGGAGATCACCGGCGCCTCGGCGGCCTACCGTGACCTCCTGAAGATCCGTTCGACCGATCCGGCCTTCCGGCTGAGCACCGCGGCCCAGGTGCAGTCGGCACTCTCCTTCCCGCTCTCCGGCAAGGACGAGACGCCGGGTGTGATCACCATGCGGCTCGGCTCCCTGGTCGTGGTGTTCAACGCGACGCCGGACCGGCGGACGCAGCGCGTCGCGGACCTCGCGGGCCACGCATACGCGCTGCACCCGGCGCAGGCGAGGGGCGGCGACGCAACGGTCAAGTCGGCCTCGTACGAAGCGGGTTCGGGTACGTTCGGCGTCCCCGGCCGGACGGTCGCCGTGTTCACCGGCCGCTAGCGGGCCGCGGGTCCGCCGCGGCCGGTGGCGAAGCCGCCAGGTCACGGCGCGGCGCCCGTCGGGCGCGGCGGCCCGGAGTGTTGACTGTGCTCCGGGCCGCCGCGATGGTGATGGGCATGCCAAAGTCGTGGGCGCGTCCGTTCGGGGTCCTCGTCCTGCTCGCCGCGCTCCTCGGGGCCGGGGGCACCCCGGCCTCCGGGGCGGAGGGACTCCCCGACGCCCAGTGGTTCGACGGCGCCACCGCCTCCGCGCTCACCGTCGAGGACGGGCGGCTGGTCGACGGGCTCGGCCGCGAGGTGGTGCTGCGCGGCTACAACGTCTCCGGTGAGACCAAGCTGGCCGAGCACGGGGGACTGCCGTTCGCCTCGGTCGCCGACGCCCGCGCCGCCGCGACCGCCGTACGCGCCCTGGGCGGCGCCAACACCGTCCGGTTCCTGCTCTCCTGGGCGTCCGCGGAGCCCGTACGCGGCCAGGTGGACCAGGGGTACCTCGCGGCCGTCACCGAGCAGATGCGGGCCTTCCTGGACGCCGGGGTCCGGGTGCTGCCCGACTTCCACCAGGACCTGTTCTCCCGCCACCTCTTCGACGCGGGCAGCTGGTACACCGGCGACGGGGCCCCCGCCTGGGCCGTCGCGGACGCCGGTTATCCGCGCGAGTCCTGCGGGATCTGCCTGTTCTGGGGCCAGAACATCACCCAGAACGAGGCCGTCAAGCGCGCCACCCACGACTTCTGGCACAACGCGCGCGGCATCCAGGACGCCTTCCTCAATACCGCCCGGACCACCCTGGGGTATCTGGCCCAGCACCTCACCGCGGAGGAGTTCGCGGCCGTCGCCGGTTTTGACCCGTACAACGAACCGCACGCGGGCAGCTACGACAGCGGGCAGACCAGCCGCGCCTGGGAGCGTGAGGTGCTCTGGCCCTTCTACACCCGCTTCCGGACCGCGATGGACGCGGCGGGCTGGCAGGCCAAACCCGCCTATGTGGAGCCCAACCTCTTCTGGAACGCCAACATCGACTTCCAGCGCCAGGAGGGCGGTCTGCTCGACGCGGGCGCCCTCGGGCCGCGCTATGTGTTCAACACCCACTTCTACGACCAGAAGGCGATCTCCGGCGTCTTCATGTGGGGCAAGGCGGGCGACGGCCAGTACGCGCGCGACCTCGGCGCCGTGCGCGACCGGGCCGCCGCCGCGAGCACGGCCGCGGTCGTCGGCGAGTTCGGCCATCCGCTCTCCGGGACCGTCGCCGACAAGGCGCCCAGTGTCCTCAAGGCGATGTACCAGGGGCTGGACTCCCGCCTCGCGGGAGCCGCCTGGTGGTCGGACCCGTCGGCGTCCGGCCCCGTCCTGTCGGGCACCCAGTGGCAGTGGGACCTGTACAGCGGACGCCACCACGAGCTGATGAACGGCAACCCCGGCAAGGTCCTGACGGCCGGTGACGCCTGGAACGACGAGGACCTCTCGGCCGTGCGCCGCGACGACTCGGGCGCCCCCGTCCTGCGCCAGGACGCCCGCCTCCTCGACCGGCTCTACCCCTCGGCCACGGCCGGCCGCGTGCTCGCCTTCACCTACGAGGACCGTTCCCGCGACGGCTCCACCACCCAGACGTGGAACCCCGTCCCGGCATCGCTGCCGCAGGTGGCCCGGCTCGTCGGCACCGGCCGCTACGGTCTGCTCCTGTGGCGCTCGGGCGGCCTGGCCGCGCCCACCGAGCTGCACCTGCCGGCCTCCTTCGCCGCCACCACGGTCGTCTCCGACCTCGGCGCGGTCCACCGGCCGCCCCTCTACACGCCGCAGACCCCCGTCGCCGTGGCGCCCGAGCCCGGCGGCACCGGCAGCCGCCGGCTGCTGCTCACCGCACCCGACCGGGGCGGTGTCCACTTCGCGCTGGTCACCGACGGCGCCACCGACCCGTCCGCCGACCTGCTGAACACGGCCCGCGCCGAACTCACGGCCTGGGCGGCGACCCACACGTGACACCGCGCCGGGGCACTCAGCCCTCGGTGACCCGCACCAGAACGCCGTGCTCGTCGCGCGCGTAGGCGCGGCGGCGGTTCTTCTCCAGTTTGCGGGCGACCTCCTCGTCCAGGTCCACGCCGTTCATCTCGGCCAGCGCCACCAGATAGAGGAAGACGTCGGCCAGCTCCTCGCCGAAATCCGGAAGCCGCTTGCGCCAGGCCGTGAACGCCTCGCCCACCTCGGCGCTGAGCAGACCGAACTCCAGCGGCACGTCGGTGACGTTGAACCCCTTCTCGATCTTGTTCGCCCAGGCCTGCTCCTGTGCGGTCCGGATGTCCACGACTCCTCCGAGCGGTGCGTGCGGCGGTGTCCACCCAGCCTAACGAGTGCCGAACGGGCCCCGCCCGCCGATCCGGTTCAACACCGGGGCTCCGGTGGCCGATAGGAGGGGGACGGACGGACGGCGAGGAGTACGGAACATGCTCAATGAGTGGCACACGGCCGCCAACATCGGGGCGGGCCTGGGCTATGGCGGGATCATCGGCCTGGAGCGCCAGTGGCGGGCCCGGATGGCGGGGCTGCGGACCAACGCGCTGGTGGCGGCCGGCTCCGCGCTGTTCGTGCTGCTCTCGACGTACGGCTTCGTCGACGCCACCAGCACCAGCGGCTACGACGGCTCCCGGGTGGCCGCGCAGATCGTCTCGGGCATCGGCTTCCTGGGCGCCGGTGTCATCATGCGGGACGGTCTGAGCGTACGGGGGCTGAACACGGCCGCCACCCTGTGGTGTTCGGCGGCGGTCGGGGCCCTCGCCGGGGCCGGGCTCTACGCGGTGGCCGCGCTCGGCACCGCCGGGGTGGTCGGCGCCAATCTGCTGCTGCGGCCGCTGGGGCGGCGCCTGGACCGCGAGCCGCACGGAGGTGTCGAGGTCGGTACCGACTACCTGTTCGAGGTGGTGTGCGCCGAGCCGGAGGAGGCGCATGTGCGCATCCTCTCCGTCCAGGCCCTGACCGGGCCGGGGTTCCGGCTGCGTTCGGTGCACAGCCAGGACGCCGACGCCCCCGGCAGGGTGACGGTGACCGCCGAGCTCACCACCGAGCGCCGCGACGACAGCCTCCTCGAAGAGGCGGTGAGCAGGCTGTCGTTGGAGCCGGCCGTCTCGGCGGTGAGCTGGACGGTGCTGCACCATCCGGACGACGACGAGGACGACGACGAGTACGGCGGGCGCGGGCGGCGCCGCCGCTACCGGGTCCGTGATTTCTTCAACAACCCGTGAGGACGCGCCCCCGTCGGCACCCGACGTTTCGTCAAGTTTCGGACTCCCGCGTTCAGGTTCGAAAGGATCTTCGTGTAAAACAGTGCGGGACCGGTCAATGACAGTGTGTACTGGCCACGTTCGCCTTCCGGGGCGGTCGTCCACATGCCCTTCTCCCGATCTCCCCCGAAGGCCCATCAGATGATTGAGATACCGGACCTGGCCGCCGGAGGCCTGGCGGCCGGGACCCTGTCCGCGTTCGTGCTGGGGGGCGGGCTGCTGCGCTCCCGGCGCCGGACGGCCCGGCAGCGGGAGGAGATCGCCGAGCTGCGCTCCCAGGGGGAGGGCGCCCGCGCCGAAGCGGCCCGCCTCTCCCGGGCGTACGCCGCGGAGGTCGCCCACCTCGCCCAGCGCCGAGTCCCGGCCGAGGCGACCCGGACCGCGCATCCGCACGTGCAGGTGCCCGGCCCGCTCCACCCGGACCTCGCCGGCACCGAGCTCGGCGCGGGCCTGGACGGCGTCCTCGAAGGCGTCGCGACCGCCGTGGCGCAGGAGCGCAAGCGGGTCGACGCCGCCGCCCGCGCGGGCATGCGCGGCGCCACCCGGGAGATCCAGGCCGGGCTCTACCGCCTCCAGGACCACCTGCGCGGACTCCAGCAGCGCTACGACGACCCGGAGCTCGCCCAGACGCTCTTCGCCCTCGACCACGAGAACGAGCAGTCGCTGCGGCGCGCCCAGGTCACCGCCGTGGTCTGCGGCGCCTGGGTCGGCCTGGCCCGCGAGGAGTCGCACCTGGTGGACGCGGTGACGGGTGGTCAGTCCCGGCTGGTGGGCTACCACCGGGTGCGCATCCACAACCATCTGGAGCCGGGCACCGCGCTCGTCTCGCACGCCGTCGAGCCCGTCGCGATCATCGTGGCCGAGCTGCTCGACAACGCGCTGCGCCACTCCGCCCCGGACACCGAGGTCGTGGTCAACCTCGAACGCGCCCACCACGGCGTCTCGGTCACCATCGACGACGCCGGGGTCGGCATGAGCCGCGACGAACGCGCCTACGCGCAGCGGATGGTGGCCGGAACCGAGGCGATCCTGCTCTCCGAACTCGGCGACCCGCCCCGGATGGGCCTGGCCGCGATCGGCCAGCTGACCCGGCAGTTCGACCTCTCGGTGGACCTGTCCTCGCCGTCGCCCTACGGTGGCGTCCGCGCGGTACTCCTGGTCAAGAACCACCTGCTGAGCCGGATCGACCCCGCGCGGCGGCCGCCCGCCGCGGCGGCCCCCCGCTCCACCCGCACCCCCGAGGTGCGGCCGGTGCCGGAACACGCCCTTGAGCCCGCCGCGCCCGCCGTGCCCCCTGTGCCCCGGCCCGCCGCCGTGTACGTCCCCGGAGCGCCCGCCTCCGAACCCGCGCCCGACGGCGACGCGCTGCCCCAGCGGCGCCGCCGCACCCGGGCCGCGCTGCCCGCCGAGACGGCCGCGGCGCCCGCCCGTACCCCCGAGGAGTCGGCCGCCGCGCTCGGCGCACTGCAGTCCGGCACCGCCGCGGCCCGCTCCGCCGCCCCCACCGAAGGGAACGAACCGCGATGACCAGCGGCACCACCGGCGAGACGGCGTGGGTACTGGACGCGATCCTGGAGATCCCGCACGTCCAGGCCGCCGTCCTGCTCACCCGGGACGGTCTCGTCTCCGGCTACACCCAGGCCCTGTCCCAGGCGTCCGCCGAGCGCACGGCCGCCATCATGAGCACCGTGCAGGGCGCCTGCCGCACCGCGGCGGCGGCCTTCGCGGACCAGGAGGACGCCCGGATCCGCCAGGTGGTCATCGAGTCCGACCACGGGTACATCCTGGTCGCGCCGACCGCCCACGGCACCTGTGTGGCCGCCTTCGGCGACCCGGAGGTCCGGCTCGACCTGCTCGCCCACCGCGTCCACTCCCAGGTGGCCCGGCTCGGTGAGAAGACCATGGCGGCGGCGCCGCGCACGGCCGACGGCGCCACCCACGTATGACGGGCCGCCGCGGCGGCCGCCCGCTGGTCCCCGCCTATCTGTCCACCGGCGGGGTCGCCCGGCCCAGCCGCAACAGCCTGGAGCGGCTGTCGGTGCTGACCGGAGGGGGCGGCCCGGAGCCCGCCGGACTGCCCGCCGCCCAGCACGCCCTGCTGGACGTGCTGGACGGCGGCTCGCTCACCGTCGTCGAGACGGCCGCGCTGCTCGAACTGCCGGTCTCGGCCGTGCGGGTGCTCGCCGCCGCCCTCGTCGACCAGGGGCTGGTGAGCGCCCGCCCGCCGATTCCCGTCGCCACCCTGCCCGCACCCGATCTGTTGAAGAGAGTGGCCGATGGCCTCCGCGCCCTCAAGCAGTAGCCCCGGCTCCACCGGCGCCGCCGGGGCCCGGGGGATCCATCTGCCCGACACCGCGCGCGAGCTGGTGAAGATCCTGGTCGCGGGGCCGTTCGGGGTGGGCAAGACCACCCTGATCGACTCGGTCTCGGAGATCCGCCCGCTGCACACCGAGGAGCACCTGAGCGAGGCGTCCGCCACGGTGGACGACCTCGCCGGCGTCCGGGACAAGACCACCACCACGGTCGCCATCGACTTCGGGCGGATCAGCCTGGGCGGGGGAGTGGTGCTCTACCTCTTCGGCACCCCCGGACAGGAACGTTTCCGCTCGCTGTGGGCCGACATCGCCTACGGGGCGCTCGGCGCGCTCGTCCTGGTGGACACCCGCCGCATCGACGACTCCTTCGACGTGCTCGGCCTGGTGGAGGAGACCGGACTGCCGTACGCGGTCGCGCTCAACACCTTCCCCGACTCCCGCCCGTACACCGAGGAGCAGCTGCGCCGCGCCCTCGACCTGGAGGCCGGCACCCCGATGGTGACGTGCGACGCCCGCGACACCAACTCCTCCATCGACGCCCTCCTCGCGCTCGTCCAGCACCTGATCGCCCGCAACCGCCCGGAGACCCGGTGAACGCCCACCCCGCCTATCCCGCCCCCGCAGCCGCCTTCTCGCTCTCCGCGCCGGTGCGGCTGTGGGAGGACGGCTTCGCCGCCGACCCGCACGCCTACTACGCGGCGCTGCGCGCCCAGGGCCCCGTCGGCTGGGCCGAACTCGCCCCGGGCGTCCCCGCGTACGTCGTCACCGACCGGCGGGCCGCGCTGGACCTGCTGCACGACAGCGACACCTGGTCCCACGACCCGAGGCCCTGGGAGGCCACGGTCGCCGCGGACTCGCCGATCCTCGGCATGATGCGGTGGCGGCCCAACGCCCTCTTCGCCGACGGCGACGCCCACATCCGCTACCGCCGCACCCTCCTCGACGCCTTCGACCTGGTCGAGCCGCACGACCTGCGCGAGCGGGTGCACCGGGCGGTGGACATCCTGGTGGGCCGGTTCGGGCCGGCCGGGCGGGCCGACCTCGTGACCGAGTTCGCCCGGCCCCTGATGGCGCTGGTCTTCAACAACCTCTTCGGCCTGCCCGACAGCGAGAGCGGCCGCCTCAACGACGCCCTGGGCCAAATGATGGAGGGCGGCGAGCAGGCAGCGCGGGGCGAGGCCGAGTACGGCCGCTACGTCCTGGAACTCATCGCCGCCAAGAGCGAGCGGCGCGGCGACGACCTCACCAGCCGCCTCCTGGACCACCCGGCGGGACTCACCCCCGAGGAGGTCACCTGGCAGGTGTTCCTCACCCTCGGCGCGGGCCACGAGCCCACCGCCAACCTCGTCTCCAACGCGCTGTCGCGCATCCTCGGCAACCCCGCCTACTACTCCACCCTGACCAGCGGCTCGCGCCCGGTCGCGGACGCGGTGGCCGAGGTGCTGCGGTACGAGACACCGCTGTCCAACTACGGCATCCACTTCGCCCGCCGGTCGCTGAGCTTCCACGGCGTGTGGATCCAGGCCGCCGTGCCGGTCGTCGTCTCCTACGGCGCCATCGGCCACTTCGCGGAGCACGACCACGCCGGGTCGCACCACCCGCACGACGCCTCCCACCTCTCCTGGTCGGCGGGCGACCACGGCTGCCCCGTCAAGCAGCACACCCTGCTCATCGCCACCGAGGCCATCGAGCGGCTCACCCAGTGGCTGCCCGACCTCACCCCCACCACCGAGCGCGGGCGCCTGACCTGGCGCCCCGGCCCGTTCCACCGTTCGCTCACGTCGCTGCCCGTCCGCTTCACCCCCCGCACCCCCGACCAGCCAGGAGAACGAGCATGACCTCGTCCACGCGAGTGCCCCTCGACCCGTTCGGCGCCGACATCCCCGCCGAGAGCGCCAGGCTGCGCGCGCTCGGCGCGGTGGTGCCCGTCGAGCTGCCGGGGGGAATCCCCGCCTGGGCGCCCACCCGTTACGACACCCTCAAGTCCCTCATCCTGGACCCCCGGGTCAGCAAGGACCCGCGACAGCACTGGAGGCTGTGGCCGGAGCTGGGGGAGCACCCCGACTGGGGCTGGATCCTGGGCTGGGTCGGCGTGATCAACATGCTCTCCACCTACGGGGCCGACCACACCCGGCTGCGCAGGCTGGTCGCCCCCAGCTTCACCGCCCGGCGCACCGAGGCGATGCGCGCCCGGGTGGAGCAGATCACGGCCGAGCTGCTCGACTCGCTCGCCGAGGCGGGCGCCTCCGGTGAGACGGCCGATCTGAAGGCCGCCTACGCGCACCCCCTGCCGATGCGGCTGATCTGCGAACTCTTCGGTGTCCCCGACTACTTGGTCAAGGACATGGCCCGGCTGATCGCGGCCATCATGGACACCTCGGACCCGAGCCCCGAGCACGCCGAGTCCGTCCAGAAGCAGATCGCCTATGTGCTGCCCGCGCTCATCGCGTTCAAGAGCGAGGTGCCCGGCGACGACATGACCACCGAGCTGATCAAGGTCCGTGACGAGGACGGCGACCGGCTCAGCAACGAGGAGCTCGTCTACACCCTGCTGCTCGTCATAGGCGCCGGCTTCGAGACGACCGTCAACCTCATCGGCAACGCCGTCGTTGACCTGCTCCACCACCCCGACCAGCTCGCCGCGGTCCGCTCCGGCGAGATCGGCTGGGACAACGTGATCGACGAGGTGCTGCGCGTCCACCCGTCCATCGCCACCCTGCCCCTGCGGTTCGCCGTCAGCGACATCACCGTCGACGGGGTGACCATCCCGGCGGGCGACGCCATCGTCACCACCTACGCCGCGGCCGGCCACGACCCGGCCCACTACGGCGAGGACGCCGGCTCCTTCGACGCCACCCGCGCAGCCGACGACCACCTGGCCTTCGGCATCGGCGTCCACCGCTGCATCGGCGCGCCCCTGGCCCGGATGGAGGCGCTCACCGCGCTGCCCGCCCTCTTCGACCGCTTCCCCGACCTGAGCCTCGCCGCGAAGCCGGACGAGCTGAGCCAGGTGCCGTCGTTCATCGCCTTCGGCTACCAGGAGATCCCGGTCCGCCTGGGCTGAACCGGGCAGACGGCCGAACCCGGCCGGGCCGGTGGCCCCTTCGGGGTCGGCCGGCGGCGACGTACCGCTGCGTTTCGGACGATCCGAGCGGGCACGCCGCCGGGTGCACGCCCCGCCTCGCCGGTGCCCGCGCCGGGGCCGGGGAACTCGGCGCCGGGCGAGGGGGGAGTGCTGCCCGGCAGCCCAGGACGGGGCCGCCGGGCAGCGTGGGCGGCCCCGAACGCAGCAGCACCGTGCCCCGGCGGCCGAACGAAGCGGCACCGCCCCGGCGGCCCAGCCGACTACTGCACGCGGACCTCGGATCCCTCCGAGCCCCCCTCGTCCGGCAGATGGACGTCGTCGACGGAGATGTTGACCTCCACCACCTCCAGGCCCGTCATCCGCTCCACCGCCGCGATGACGTTCTCGCGCACCTCGGCCGCGACCGCCGTGATGCTCACGCCGTACTCCACCACCACGTCCAGGTCGATCGCGGTCTGCCGCTCACCGACCTCGACCTTCACACCGCGGCTCACCGACGCGCCGCGCGCCCGCGGCACCCGGTCGCGCATCGCGCCGATGGTACGGGCGAACCCGCCGCCCAGCGCGTGGATGCCCGGCACCTCGCGCGCGGCGAGACCGGCGATCTTCTCCACCACGCCCCCGGCGATCGTCGTGCGGCCCCGGGTCGCGGGTGGCTGACCCGCGCCGCTGCGCGCGGTCTGCAGGGTGGTGCCCGAAGTGCCGCTGCGGTATTCGTCGATGTCGGGGCTCTCGGGCTTCTCCACGGCCGGGCTGATCGGCTCCGTCATCCGAAGCCACCTCCTGGGGGTCGGTAGTCGGGTGCGCGGGGTCCGCGCGCTCTCGTTCTGCGAGTACCGTGCGCGCGGCGCGTCATGCGGGCAAGGGGGCGTTTCCCGCCCCTCGTTATTTGTCCGGCGCGCGTCAACACGGGCGCCGTCCGCTGCTCCGGCCGGGTTCTCCTGCTGTACAAGAACGCGCGAGACGGTGGTCGGGAGTGATCCCATGACTGCCGTGGCAACTGATGCCCCGTCAAGACAAGGCGTCACCGGCGCCTTTTCGGCTGGAGGAAGATCATGAGACGTATCCGGTTGACCCGCTGTCTCCTCGCTCTCACGGGCGCGCTCTCTCTGGCGACCCTGCCCGCGACCCCCTCGGCCGCCAACCACCGGGGCACCCCGGTCCTGCGGGTGATGCCGCTGGGCGACTCGATCACCTGGGGCGGCGGCAGCCCCACCCTCTCCTCCTACCGCCGCCCGCTGTGGCAGCTCATGCGGCTGGAAAGGCGGTACACCGTACGGTTCGTGGGCTCCAAGGCCTCCGGCAGCTTCGCCGACTTCTCCAACGAGGGCCACAGCGGCTACGTCATCGACCAGCTCACCGCCGGCATCGACGGCTGGATGGCCGGGGCCCGCCCCGACGTCGTGCTGCTGCACATCGGGATCAACGACATCGCCCGGGGCATCGACCTGCCGCACGCCCCCGACCGCCTCGCCGCCCTCGTCGACCGCGTCTACGCGGACAAGCCGGACGTCACGGTCCTCGTGATGGGGCTCATCCCCACGACGAGCGGTCTGGAGAAGCCCGCCGAGGAGTTCAACGTACGGGCCAGGGAGCTGGAGGACACCGAGCGCGCGGCCGGGCGGAAGTTCCGCTATGTGGAGCCGCCCGCGCTGACCTCGGGCGAGTTCCTGGACCAGCTCCACCCCAACGACGCCGGGTTCCGGCGGATGGCCTGGTCCTTCTTCAAGCCCCTGGAGGAGGTGTGGCGCCGGGGCTGGGAGTCCGGCGGCCCCGCGCTGGGCGCCGGCACCGAGGCGGGCGGCGCGAACCCGGTGCGCTGGGCCGACCTCGACGGCGACCGCCGCATGGACCACTTCACGCTCGACGGGAACGGAGGCGTCCTCGTCCGGCTCAACCGGGGCGGTGACGGGCGCGGCGGCTGGCGGCCGCTCGGCCGGGTCCTCGACGGTCTGCCCGACGACCCGGCCCGGGTGCGCTTCGCGGACTTCGACGGCGACGGCCGCGCCGACTGCCTCACCCTGGACGCCGAGGGCGCCGTCTCCGTACGGCTGCACCGGGGCGGCGAGGGCCACGGCGGCTGGCTGCCGCCGGAGCGCGTCACCGACGGAACCACGGCGGATGCGGGCCAGGTGCTGTTCGCGGACTTCGACGGCGACGGCCGCACCGACTACGTCACCCTCGGCTCCACCGGTGAGGTACGGGTCCGGCTCAACCGGGGCGGCGACGGCAACGGCGGCTGGAGCGACCGGGGCCGGGTCGCCACCGGCGTGACCGCCGACGCGAGCCGGGTGCGGTTCGCCGACCTCGACGACGACGGCCGCCCCGACTACAGCGTGCTGGGGCAGGACGGCGCGGTCCGCAGCTTCCTCAACCGGGGCGGCGACGCCCGGGGCGGCTGGGTCGACCTGGGCACCACCACGACCGGCTCCACCCCCGACGCGGACCGCGTCTCGCTGGCCGACTTCAGCGGCGACGGCAACGCGGACTACATCCTGGCCGGCCCCTCCGCCACGGAGGCGTCCGTACGCGTGTGGGCGGGCGGGGACGGCCACGGCGGCTGGACCGACCGGGGGCCGGTGGTCTCGGCGGCGCCGAAGCCGTGACCGCGCCGGTCCGCACACTCCGGCGGGCCCACACCAAGTGAACGGTGTGGGCCCGCCAACTCCCTTTTCCTGTCCAGGAATTCGACGCGCGACGCATTGACACCTCTGGTCCGGACCACGATTCTGAGAGCGCTCTCACGAGGAGGAAGGAACGATTCCCCCTCGCGGCGCCCCCCACGTGAACCGCCGAATCCGATGAGGAGTTGGAGCGTTGTCCGTCCAAGGAAAGTTGTCCGTCCAACGAAAGCTGCTGGCGCCCCTGGTCGCCGCGTTGCTGCTGGCAACGGGGCTCACCGCCACCGGCGCGGCCACCCCCGCCACCGCCGCCGTGCCCTCGACCCTTCCGTTCACCGTGACCAACAACTCCGGCCGCGCCGAACCCCTCTACCTCTACAACCTCGGAACGCTGCTCTCGACCGGCCGGCAGGGCTGGGCCGACGCCGACGGCACCTTCCACCCCTGGCCGGCCGGAGGCAACCCGCCCACCCCGGCGCCCGACGCCTCGATCCCGGGTCCGGCGAACGGGCAGTCGAAGACCATCCGGATACCCAAGTTCTCCGGACGTGTCTACTTCTCGTACGGTCAGAAGCTCGTCTTCAAGCTCACCACCGGCGGTCTGGTGCAGCCCGCGGTGCAGAACCCGAGCGACCCCAACCGGAACATCCTCTTCAACTGGTCCGAGTACACGCTCAACGACTCCGGGCTGTGGCTCAACAGCACCCAGGTGGACATGGTCTCGGCCCCGTACGCGGTCGGCGTCAAGGCCGCCGACGGCACCGTCCGGTCGACCGGGCACCTGAAGCCGGGCGGCTACAACGGCTTCTTCAGCGCGCTGAGGGGCAAGCCGGGCGGCTGGGCGGGCCTCGTCCAGACCCGCCCAGACGGATCGATTCTGCGGGCGCTCGCCCCCGGCCACGGCATCGAGACCGGGGCGCTGCCCAGGACCGTGCTCGACGACTACATCAACCGGGTGTGGCAGAAGTACAGCACCTCCACGCTGACCGTCACCCCCTTTGCGGACCAGCCCGACACCAGGTACTACGGCCGGGTCTCCAGCTCCACCATGGACTTCACCAACAGCGCGGGCACGGTCGTCACCCGCTTCCAGAAGCCCGACGCGGACAGCGTGTTCGGCTGCTACAAGCTGCTCGACGCCCCGAACGACCTGGTGCGCGGCCCGATCTCGCGCACGCTGTGCGCCGGGTACAACCGCTCCACGCTGCTGGTCAACCCCAACCAGCCGGACACCGGGTCCGCCGCCTTCTACCAGGACGCGGTGACCAACCAGTACGCGCGTGAGCTCCACGCCCGGATGGCCGACGGGCGGGCGTACGCCTTCGCCTTCGACGACGTCGGCCACCATGAGTCACTGGTGAACGACGGCGACCCCCGGCAGGCGTACCTGACCCTGGACCCGTTGAGCTAGGCCCGTCCGACGAGGCCCCCGCCCGCCCCCGACGGGGGACGGACGTTCGACCGGGCGGCTCATCCCGTGGGAGACCTCCCGCTCCGGGGGAAGGCTCGCAGGCAGCACGCCAGTCACGCGAGTCCAGCCGGAAGGAGACCGGGATGAGCCGCTCCGAGCAGAGCGACACGGCGGGAATGGAGGGCAGCGGGGGCAACGCGGGGTACGGGAGCAAGCCCTTCAAGCGCTCGCGCAGCCACTTCGTGGACCGCGTCACCCGCGACGGGCGCGACGGCTGGCCCGTCGAGTACGGCCGCTACCGGCTGGTCGTCAGCCGGGCCTGCCCCTGGGCGAGCCGCGCCCTGGTCTCCCGGCGCCTCCTCGGCCTCGACGACGCGCTCTCGCTCGCGGTGGCCGACCCGATCCAGGACGACCGCAGCTGGCGCTTCACCCTCCAGCCCGACGGCCGCGACCCCGTGCTCGGCATCCGCTACCTCGGTGAGGCCTACGAGGCGCGCGAGCGCGGTTACTCGGGCGGCGTCAGCGTCCCGGCGATCGTGGACGTACCCAGCGGGAAGCTGGTCACCAACGACTTCCAGCAGATCACCCTCGACCTCGCCACCGAGTGGCGCGAGCTGCACCGGCCGGGGGCGCCCGACCTCTACCCCGAGCAGTCGCGCGACGAGATCGACGCGGTCATGGACGGGGTCTACCGCGACCTCAACAACGGGGTCTACCGGGCCGGCTTCGCCACCGACCAGGGGGAGTACGAGGCGGCCCACCGCGATGTGTTCCGCCGGCTCGACCTGCTCTCCGGGCGCCTCGCGGACCGCCGCTACCTGGTCGGGGACACCATCACCGAGGCGGACATCCGGCTGTTCACCACGCTGGTGCGCTTCGACGCCGTCTACCACGGACACTTCAAGTGCAACCGGAACAAGCTGACCGAGGACCCGGTGCTCTGGGCCTACGCCCG
Source organism: Streptomyces sp. NPDC005878 (assembly GCF_040629815.1). Lineage (NCBI taxonomy): Bacteria > Bacillati > Actinomycetota > Actinomycetes > Kitasatosporales > Streptomycetaceae > Streptomyces > Streptomyces sp. NPDC005878. Next base: position 397,618 of record NZ_JBEXWK010000001.1, on the reverse strand, counting down.
GGACCTCTTCCAGACCCCGGGCTTCGGCGACACGGTCGACTTCGACCACATCAAACGCCACTACTACCTCGTGCACTCCGGCATCAACCCGACCGGCATCGTGCCCGCCGGCCCCGATCTGTCCGGCTGGCTGACCCCGCACCACCGGGAGGAGCTGGGCGGCCGCCCGTTCGGGGACGGCACCCCGCCCGAGCCGGTGCGGCGCGGGGAGGCGATCCCCGAGGCGGGCCGCCCCTGACCTTTCCCGCGCGCCGCGCAGGGTGCCGGAACCGGCTCGCGTGGCCGTGGACCCGAGGCACGGGCAAGATGTTCCCAGATCGCTTTATCGACTTTATGGGGTTCACTCCGAGGCCCTGAAGTCGTTCACCTGTGCGAACTGGGAAGCGGCGATGAGCGAAGAGTCGGTCATGGGTGGGCAGTGCCGGCTCCTGACCACCGGAGAGCTGATGCCGGGCGACGTCGTCGCGACCGGCGTGGACAGCTGGCACGTCGTCCTGCGCACCGCCCCCGCCAGCGAGGCGCGGACCCGGCTCGTGCTGCGCCCGCTGGGCGGCGGCCCCGACCACGAGCGCCTGCTCGACCGGCGCGAGCGCCAGGTGGTGCGGGTGAGCCGCGTCGACCCCGCCGACGCCGGACGCCCCGAGAGTACGGGGACGGGCCGTCGGCGGGTCGTGGTGACCGGGCTCGGCGCGCTCACCCCGCTCGGCCCCGATGTGCCCGGACTCTGGCAGGGGCTGCTCTCGGGGCGCTCGGCGGTCGGCCTGCTCGACGGCGAGGAGTTCGCCGCGCTCCCGGTACGGCTCGCCGCGCGGGCCGCGGTGGACCCGGCCGAGCTGCTGCCCAGGCCCCAGGCGCGGCGGATGAACCGCTCCGCGCAACTGGCCGTGCTCGCCGCCCGGGAGGCCTGGCGGGACGCGGGCCTGGACCCGGAGGGCGCCCGTCCCAGCGGGCTGCTGCCCACCCGTGCCGGGGTGTCGATGGGCTCGATCCTCGGCGGCGCGCCGGTGCTCGTCGACGCCCAGCGGCGGCTGGAGGAGCGCGGCCCGCGCGCGGTCTCGCCGCACACCGCGCCGATGCTGGTGCCGTCCTCGGCCGCCGCCCAGATCTCCATCGACCTCGGGATCCTGGGCGAGGCGAGCACCCTGGTGTCGGCCTGCGCCTCCGGCACCGAGGCCATCGGGCGTGCCGTGGACCGCATCCGCGACGGCCATGCCGACCTGGTGGTGGCGGGCGGCACCGAAGCCGTGATCATCCCGGCCGTCCTGGCCGCCTTCGCCGCGATGCGGGCCGTTTCCACCCGCAACGACGAACCGGCCTCCGCCTGCCGCCCGTTCGACGCGAAGCGGGACGGGTTCGTCCTCGGCGAGGGCGCGGGCGTCCTCGTCCTGGAGGCCGAGGAGCACGCCCGGGCCCGCGGAGCGCGCGTCTACTGCGAGGCCGCCGGCTGGGGGCTTTCCGCCGACGGCTTCCACATGGCGGCCCCCGAACCCGGCGGGCGCGGTATCGAGGCCGCGCTGCGGGCGGCCCTCGCGGACGCGGGCGCCGGCGCGGCGGACGTGGTGCACGTCAACGCCCACGCCACCGCCACCCTGGAGGGCGACCGGGCCGAGGCGCGGGCCCTCGGCCGGGTCCTGGGCGCCCACACCCCGGACGTCCCCGTCACCGCCAACAAGGGCGCGCTCGGCCACCTCCAGGGCGGCGCCGGAGGCGTCGAGGCCATCGCCGCCGTCCTGACCCTGCGGGACGGGCTGATCCCGCCGACCGCCGGGTGCGACGACGTCGAGGACGGGATCGACCTCGACGTCGTACACGGCAGCCCGCGCTCCCTGCCGCTGGACGGGGACATCGCGCTCAGCGACTCGTTCGGCTTCGGCGGGCACAACGCGGTGCTCGCCTTCCGGAGCACCGGCTAGTCCGCCCGGCCCGCCGGAGAAGCACGGCTCAGCCGAGCCCGCCGGCCAGCGCGCTCATCAGCGTGCCGCCCGGCGTGTCGCCGGACATCTCCCAGATCATCGCGCCGAGCAGACCCTTCGTCTTGAGGTAGGCCGTCTTCCTGCCGATCGACCAGGCGTCGTCGAAGCTCCACCACTGCCCGTCGGCGCCCGTGTAGCCGTACGTGGAGACCGACTGCTCGTCGTGGAAGACGGTCAGCCCCGGCACTCCGGCGATCATGTTGCCGTAGCCGCGCACCCCTGCCTCCTCCGGGAACTGGCCGGGCGCCGCCCCCTTGGCCGCCTGCCACTCGCCGTGCGCACCGCCGTCCGTGACGCTCTGCCAGCCCCGCCCGTAGAACGGGAAGCCGACGGTGAGCTTGCGCGGGTTCACCCCGGCGTCCAGATAGGCCTGGACGGCCGCCTCGACGCTGAAGTGGGTGGCGTAGGGATCCTGGGCGTCGGTGTACAGGTTCGCCTGGTGGCCGGTGCGATCGGGCTCCCAGGAGTTGTCGCTGCCCGCGCCGTGGAAGTCGTACCCCTGCACATTGGCGAAGTCGAGGGAGGAGAAGATGCGGCTCAGGTCCCAGCCCTGCTGGATCTTGGCCGGGTCGGCGGGTGTGAACGCGGTGAGCAGCCGGTGCGGACCGCTCAGCGCGTCGAGCTGCTTGCGGAACTCGGCCAGCAGCAGCGTCAGGTTGGCCCTGTCGGCCGCGGAGTGGTGGTTGCCCGCGTGGCCGTCGGGCGAGCCGGGCCACTCCCAGTCCAGGTCGATGCCGTCGAAGACCCCGGCGCCGGTGCCCGGACCGCCCGCGCCGTTGTAGGCGGGAAGATTGCCCTTGATCCACACGTCGACGCAGGAGGAGACGAACTTCTTGCGCGAGGCGTCGGTGGCGGCGGCGTCCGTGAAGAACTTCGAGTACGTCCAGCCGCCGAGCGAGACGACGGCCTTCAGGTGGGGGTACTTGGCCTTGAGCTTCTTGATCTGGTTGAAGTTGCCGCGGAGCTTGGCGTAGCCGTCGTCGGCGACGCCGTCGACGGACTGGGCCGCGGCGAACGGCCTGGCGTAGTCGGCGTCCGCGTCACCCGCGCCGGTGCCCTGGTCGGGGTCCTGGGGGTTGCCGCCCACGCCCTTGGTGACACCGGCCAGACACGTCAGGTTGACGGGATCGATGTTCTCGAAGGCGTAGTTGACGACGTCGAGGCGGGCCGCCGAGCCGGAGGTGTCGAGGTTCTTGACGAAGTACTGGCGGCCGTAGATGCCCCACTGGGCGAAGTAGCCCACCTTCAGGTACTTGCCGGCCCCCGCCTGGTCGTCCGTGGTGACGGCCAGCGCCGCGGAGGCGGGCGAGGCGTTGTCGGCCGCGTCGCGCGCCCGGACCGTGAACGTGTACGTGGTGGCCGGGGTCAGCCCGGCGACAGTCGCGGTGAGCGCGGTGGCGGGAAGCGTCTGGGAGAGCTCCCCGTCGCGGTACACGTCGTACGCGGCCACGCCGACGTTGTCGTTCGACGCGTTCCAGGCCAGGCTCACGCCCGTCGACGTCCGGCCGGTGGGGCGCAGTGCGGTGGGCGCGGTGGGCGGGTCCGGGTCGGAGGCCGGGTCGGTGGTCGTCGCCGTGACCGCCGCGCTCTGCGGACCGGCGTTGCCCCGGGTGTCCCGGGCCCGGACCGCGAAGCTGTAGGCGGTGGCCGGGGTGAGACCGGTGACCGTGGCGGAGGGGGCGGTCGCGGTGGCCACGACCGTGCCGCCGCTCAGCACGTCGTACGAGGCCACCGGGTGATCGCCCCCGTTCGCCGCCGCCCAGGCGAGTGAGACGGTGTGCGCGGTGACCGAGGTGACCGAGGGGGCGCCGGGCGCGGAGGGCGGGACGTCCGGGGTGCCGTCGCACTTGTCGCCGTTGACCGTGCACGCGCCGGGCGTACCGACCGGGCCACTCGCCACGAACCAGTAGCTGTACGGCTCGGTGGTGGAGCCGGCCTTGACGGTCGCGTTGTAGTAGGCGTTCCGCACCGTCACATGGCGCCCGCTGACGGTGGCCTCGCCGTTGTAGTGGCCGCTGAGCGAGACGCCGGGCGGGAGGTCGAACTCCAGGGTCCAGCCGGTGACCGGGGAGGAGGTGGTGTTGCGGATGACGTACGTCCCCTTCCACCAGGAGCCGTTGTCCTGGCCGGCGAAGGAGGCGGTCAGACCGCTGGCCGCGTGCGCGGGCGTGGCGGCGAGGCCGGTGAGGAGGGCGACGGGGAGCAGCAGCGCGCCGAGCAGGGCGAGCAGTCTCCGGTGCGGTGAGGGGCCCGCTGAGGGCGTGGACGGCGAGGACGGCATCGTTCCTCCCTGTGGTGCCGTGGGGGATGGGACAGGGCGGATCGCTGGGCAACGTAGAAGGTCTGGACCAATCGGTCAACCGTCTGGTCCAGACCTTTTTCGCCCGCCGTCGTCCGGGCGACCTGACCGCACCCTCGCGGCCCCTTCCGGGCGATGCCACGCACCTCGGCGACGCCCCGTCCGCGCGTTTCGACCGCACCCCGGTGGCTCACCGCACCCCCGGCCGCCCCGCTACACCGTCTCCCCGGCCAGGGCCGCCACCAGCGTCCGCCGCAGCACCGCCGCGAACCGCACCGGATGGGTGCTCAGACCCACGTGGCCGCCCGGGAACTCGACAAGGCCGGTGCCGAACCGTTCGGCCAGCACCGCCGCCGGACGGGCGAGCAGCAGCCCCCGCGAGGCGCGCCCGCACGCCGGGACCAGCCGTCCGCCGTTCGCCGCCAGCGCGTCCAGGTCCGGCACATGGCCGCTGAACTGCCGCAGTTCGCGCTCCAGGAACTGCGGCATGTTCTCTCGCATCCGCCGCAAGCGCTCGGTGTCGTCCGGGATGGCGGCCGGTCCGGCGCCCAACTGCCGCTCGTCGTCCGGCTCGTCGGTGCCCTCCTGGCCCGCCGCCGCGCCCAGCGCGGCCATCGCCGCCTCCAGGCCGCCGCGTCCGTACGCCTCGACGACGCCCGCGAAGGCCGCCCGGCACCGGTCCGCGTCGGGCAGCAGGCCCAGCGTCGGCGGCTCGTGGGCCACCACCAGGCGCAACCGCTCCGGATGGCGGGCGAGCAGGTCGAGCGCGATGATCGCGCCCGAACTGCTGCCGAAGACGAACGCGGGCGCGTCCGGCGAGACCTCGTCGAGCAGGTGCCGCATGTCGTCGCTGTGCGTCCGCACCCCCTGGTCGCGGCCGCGCTCACCGGCCGCGCTGCGGGACTTGCCGCGCGGGTCGACGGCGACGACGGTGAACCGGTCGGCCAGGTCCGCTCCCACCAGGTCGAAGGAGGCGGCGTCCCCGCCCCCGCCCGGGATCATCAGCAGCACCGGGCCGGTGCCGTACTTCTCGTAGTACAGGGTCGCGCCGGGTACGGGCAGTTCAGGCATGGGTCGCTTCCTCCGGGGTCGGGGCCGGCCAGTGGGTGAGGGCGACGTGCAGGGCCGCCACGGCCCGCCGCCACGAGGTGTCCACGTCGCGTACGTGGTTGAAGCCGCCCTGGGCTTCGAGGCTGAGGTAGCCGTGGAAGGTGGCGCGCAGCAGCCGTACCGCGTCGGTCAGGTCCGGCTCGGCGAGCCCGTAGCCGCGCAGCATCCCGTAGGTGATCTCCACGGTCCGGCGCATCGCGGGCGCGTCGGCGACGAGCGCCGGGTCGACGCTGATCTGGGTCGCGGCGTACCGGCCGGGGTGGGCCCGCGCGTACGCCCGGTAGGCGTCGGCGTACGCCATCAGGGCCTCCCGCCCCGAGCGGCCCGCCACCGCGACGGCGATGCGGTCGATCAGCTCCCCGCCGGCCAGCAGCGCGACCCGGGTGCGCAGGTCCCGCACGTTCTTGACGTGCGAGTACAGGCTCGCGTCCTTGACCCCGAAGTGCCGGGCCAGCGCCGAGAGGGTGACGTGGTCGAAGCCCACCTCGTCCGCCAGCTCGGCGGCGGCGGCCGTGATCCGGTCCGCTGTCAGTCCCGCACGCGCCATGCGCCCCGTACCTCCGTCATCGGTGCCCGACACCCCGGACCTGTTCGAACCTAGGCTCCCTAGCCTGAAACCTAGGATACATAGGTTTAGCTTCCGGCGGCCACCCGGACGGCGTGCGGGGGCCGCGCCACACCGGCGGAACCGCTCCCCGGCGACACGGCCCTGCTCCCGCCGCGCCACCGGGACTAGTCTCTGGCGACACACAGCCTTGGGGAGGCAGCCGTGCCGCAGGATCCGACGGAACGCCGTGTCGTCGTCACCGGGGTGCCCCGGCGCACCCGCGGGCCCGCCGGATACCGGCCCCGGACCGAGATCGACGAGCAGACCACGCTCGGCCACACCTATGTGCGCTCCCTCATGCGCAGCCAACTGCTCGCCGGACTGACCGTGTTCGCCGTGCTCGTGCTGCTGGTCGGGCCGCTGCCGCTGGTGTTCGCGGTGCGACCGCAGAACCCCGGGCTCGTCTGGGGCGTGCTCGGCTTCGGCGTCTACCCGCCGCTCGTGCTGCTCGCCCGCTGGTACGTGAGGCGGGCCGAGCGCAACGAACAGGACTTCGCCCGCCTCGTCGAGGACCGCTGAGCGCCCGCCCGGCGCCGCCCAGGAACGTGGACACGTGAACCAGAACTACGCCGTACTGGCGGTGGCCCTCGTGGTCCTCGCCACGGTCCTCGTCGGCGCGCTCGGCCTGCGCATATCCCGGACCACCTCCGACTTCTACGTGGCCTCGCGCACCGTCGGCCCCCGGCTCAACGCCGCCGCGATCAGCGGCGAGTACCTCTCCGCCGCCTCCTTCCTTGGCATCGCGGGCCTCGTCCTCGTCCAGGGCCCCGACATGCTCTGGTACCCGGTGGGCTACACCGCGGGCTACCTGGTCCTGCTGGTGTTCGTCGCGGCCCCGCTGCGCCGCTCCGGCGCCTACACCCTGCCCGACTTCGCCGAGGCCCGCCTCGAATCGCGCTCGGTGCGCCGGTTCGCCGCCGCCCTGGTCGTCGGCGTGGGCTGGCTCTACCTGCTGCCGCAGCTCCAGGGCGCCGGGCTCACCCTGAACGTGCTGACCGGGGCGCCGCGCTGGTTCGGGGGCGTGCTGGTCGCGGTGGTCGTCGTCGCCACCGTCGCCGCGGGCGGCATGCGCAGCATCACCTTCGTCCAGGCCTTCCAGTACTGGCTGAAACTCACCGCCCTCCTGGTGCCCGCCCTGTTCCTGGTCCTCGCCTGGCACGGCGACGGCGCCCCGCGCGTCGCCTTCGACGAGCCCGCCGCCTTCCGCGAGCAGCGGTCGGTACGCGTCGACGACACCCTCGACCTCACCCTCGCCGCCCCGCTCACCGTCACCGCGACCGGCACCGTCGACGGCACCCGCCACCAGGACGAACGCCTGCTCCTGACCGGCGGCACCCACCGCGTCGAACGCGGCACCCGGCTCGTCTTCGCCCCCGGCGGCCGGGTGCCCGGCAGCGACGCGGGCAGCGCGGGCATGTCCACCCCGCTCGCCCACGCCCGCAAGGAGCGCCCGCTGTACGCCACGTACGGGCTGATCGTCGCCACCTTCCTCGGCACCATGGGCCTGCCGCACGTCGTGGTGCGCTTCTACACCTCCCCGCACGGCGTCGCCGCCCGCCGCACCACGGTCGTCGTCCTCGGCCTGATCGGCGCCTTCTATCTGCTGCCGCCCGTCTACGGGGCGCTGGGCAGGTTGTACGCGCCCGAACTCGCCCTCACCGGACAGGCCGACGCGGCCGTGCTCGTCCTGCCGCACCTGGTCATCGGCGGCGTCGGCGGGAACCTGCTGGGGGCGCTGCTCGCGGGCGGCGCGTTCGCGGCGTTCCTGTCCACGGCGTCGGGGCTGACCCTGGCGGTCGCGGGCGTCCTCACCCAGGACGTGCTGCCCACCCGGGGCGTGCGGCACTTCCGCCTCGCCACCCTGCTCGCGGTCGCCGTGCCGCTGGCGGCCAGCGCCCTGGTGGGCGGGCTGCCGGTGGCCGACGCGGTGGGCCTGGCCTTCGCGGTCTCCGCCTCCTCGTTCTGCCCGCTGCTGGTGCTCGGCATCTGGTGGCGCGGGCTCACCCCGCCGGGCGCGGTCGCCGGGATGGTGGCGGGCGGCGGCTCGGCGCTGCTCGCGGTCACCGCCACCATGGCGGGGCTGCCCGGCGGCGGCCCGCTGCACGCGCTGCTCGCCTGGCCCGCCCTGTGGTCGGTGCCGCTCGGCTTCCTGACGATGATCCTGGTGTCCCTGGCGACCCCCGCCCGCGTCCCCGAGGGCACGGCCGCCACCCTGGCCCGCTTCCACCTCCCGGAGGCGCTGTACACCGGTCGGCGCGGCGGACCGGCCCACCCCGCGGCCCGTCAGGAGCGGGCGTGAACGGGTTCCTCGCCGGGATGTTCGCGGCCGCCCTGCCCCTGGTCGCGGCCGGCTTCTGGGCCGGGCGGCGCACCGCGCGCCCGCAGGGCCTGGGCGATCTGGGCACGCCCGTCGAGCACGCCACGTTCCAGACCCTGCACACCGCCTCCCTCGCCGCGCCCCCGCTGCGGGCCGGGCTCACCCCCGACACCGCGCGCCGCGCCGCCCGGGGCCTGCGCACCCTGCTCGGCACCGACGCCCTGTGCCTGACCGACGGGTCATCGGTGCTGACCTGGGACGGGGCGGGCGAGCACCACGCCGCGGAGATCCTGGAACGGCTCGGCCGCATCCGCGAGACCGGCCGGGGCGAGGCGTTCCGCATCCGGTGCGACGACGACGGCTGCGCCCTGCGCTGGGCGGTCGTGGCCCCGCTCACCGTCGACGACCGGGTGCACGGCGCCCTGGTCACCTGCGCGCCGCGCGAGTCGGCGGTGCTGGTGCGGGCGGCGGGCGAGGTCGCCCGCTGGGTCTCGGTGCAGTTGGAGCTCGCCGACCTCGACCGCTCCCGTACCCGGCTCATCGAGGCCGAGATCAAGGCGCTGCGGGCGCAGATCTCCCCGCACTTCGTCTTCAACTCCCTCGCCGTCATCGCCTCGTTCGTCCGCACCGACCCCGACCGGGCCCGCGAACTGCTCCTGGAGTTCGCGGACTTCACCCGTTACTCCTTCCGCCGGCACGGCGACTTCACCACCCTGGCCGACGAACTGCACGCCATCGACCAGTACCTGGCCCTGGTCCGCGCCCGCTTCGGGGAACGGCTCTCGGTGACCCTCCAGATAGCCCCGGAGGTGCTGCCGGTGGCCCTGCCGTTCCTGTGCCTGCAACCGCTCGTGGAGAACGCCGTCAAACACGGCCTTGAGGGCAAGACCGACAAGAGCCACATCAGCATCACCGCGCGCGACGCCGGGTCGGAGGCGCTGGTGGTCATCGAGGACAACGGCGTCGGCATGGAGCCCGACCGGCTGCGCCGCATCCTGGCGGGCGAGGCCGGCCCGTCCACCGGCATCGGCCTGTCCAACGTGGACGACCGGCTGCGCCAGGTGTACGGGGACGGGCACGGCCTGGTCATCGAGACGGCGGCCGGCGCCGGAATGAAGATCACGGTCCGGCTGCCCAAGTACCAGCCGGGCGTCCACACGACGCCGGAGCGGCCCTGAAGCGTGTCGCGGAAGGCCGTCTCCGGGCAGGCCGGGGCCTGCCGCGCCCCGCCCTATCCGGCGTACTCGGTGAGGTCGATGGAGTGCACCGCCAGCTGGTTGCCGGTGCGGGGGTCGGTCGTGACCTTCTCGGGGATCATGCCCAGCTTGCGGATGATGTTCTCGGACGCGCTGTCGCCCACGCGCGCGATGGCGAGGACCCGGTCGAGGCCGCGGTCCTGGAGGGCGAACTCCAGCGACGCCTGCGCGGCCTCCGAGGCGTACCCCTGGCCCCAGAACTGCCGTCCCAGACGCCACTCGACCGCCACCGCGGGCAGTACCTCGGGCAGGTACTCGGGCACGGTCAGTCCGGTGAACCCGGCCAGCTCGCCGGAGCCGAGGAGCTCGACGGCGAAGAGGCCGAAGCCCTCCTCGTCCCACTCCTCCTCCCAGCGCTCGATGTCGTCGGCCGTCCGCTCCAGATCGAGGACCGAGCCGTCCCCGGTCCAGCGCATGACGTCCGGATCGGCGTTGATGTCGGCCAGGGCGGGCAGGTCGTCCTCGTCCCAGCGGCGCAGGAGCAGACGGGGGGTGTGGATCTCGGTCATGCGCCCATCCTGTCGAATACGGGGCCGAACCGGTAATCAGCGCCCGCGCGCGGACGCCGCCCGGGAACCGCCGGACGGTCATCGGTGGTGTCCGACGCCTGTTCTCCCGCGGTCCGCTGTGCTTCCATGCCACAGCGACGACGTGGGGCCCGTCGGGGCCGCCGAGCGGCAGGGGGAGCGTGGGTATGGACCGGCGGGGATTTCTCAGAGGCGCGGCCGTGCTTCCGGCCGCCGGACTCCTGGCGTACACGGGCGCGGCGCCCGCCGCGGCCCGCACCCTGGGCACCGCCGACTGGATGGCGGGCCTGGGCGGCCCGACCGACCTGCGGCAGCTGACGATCCCCGGCACCCACGACACCGGCGCCCGCTTCGGCGGCCCGTGGGTCGAGTGCCAGAACGCCGTCGTCGCCGCGCAGCTGAACGCCGGCGTCCGCTTCCTGGACGTACGCTGCCGGGCCACCGGCGACGCCTTCGCCATCCACCACGCCGCCTTCTACCAGAACCTGATGTTCGGCGACGTGCTGATCGCCTGCCGGGACTTCCTCGCCGCCCACCCGGGCGAGACGGTGCTGATGCGGGTGAAGCAGGAGTACTCGGCGGTGAGCGACGCCGAGTTCCGCCGGATCTTCGACCTCTACCTCGACCAGAAGGGCTGGCGCCCGCTGTTCCGCCTCGACGCCACGCTGCCCGCGCTGGGCGAGGCCCGGGGCAGGGTGGTCCTGCTCGCCGACAACGGCGGTCTGCCCGGCGTCCGCTACGGCGACCCGGCGCTCTTCGACATCCAGGACGACTACAACGCCGAGCCCTTCGGCAAGTACCCCAAGATCGAGGCCCAGTTCCGCAAGGCCGCCGACCAGCCCGGCAAGCTCTACGTCAACTATGTGAGCACGGCGGCCGGGCTGCCGCCCGAGTGGAACGCCGCCCGGCTCAACCCGCGGGTGCGCTCGTTCCTGAACGGCTCCGCCCTGGCGGGCCGGACCGGGCTCGGGATCGTCCCCCTGGACTTCCCCGAAGCGACCTCGGGACTCGTCGACGCGGTACTGCGGCACAATCCCGCCCCCGCCGCCATCCCCGCGCGGCCGAACGGGTGACCGAGGGCCCGATGTGCCACGAGGGGCCCAGCGGGCGCGGTCTGCTGATGCGGAGGAAAAACCCCCGAAGTTAAGCTGACGCAGTGGCTGGACGCGACCGACGGCGGATCGGGCCGGGCGAGAGGCTGGCCCTCAACCGCATGGGCAGCTTCGACTGGGACCTGGAGAACAACACCCTCGCGTTCGATGACGCCGGTCTCGCCGTCTTCGACCTGAGACCCGGCGAGTACGACGGGAACCCCGACTCGCTGGCCTCCCGGGTGCCGCCCGAGGAGGGCGCCCGGGTCGACGGCGTCGTCGCCGAGGCCATGCAGACCGGCCGCTCCTCCTACGGCGCCTACTTCCAGGTGAGGCGGCGCAACGGGCACCGGCAGTGGACCCATGTGCGCGGGCGCATCCTGCGCGACGACCGGGGCAACGCCTACCGCGTCCTCGGGATCGTCCGCAACGCCTCCACCGAGCTCACCGAGTTCACCGTGATCAGCCCGCTGGAGGCGGGCCGGCGGCGGATCACCGGCATGGTGCAGGGCACCACCGAGGCCCTCTCCAAGGCGGTGACCGTCGACGACGTCGCCGAGGTCCTCACCGGCAGCGGCGGCCGCGAGCGGTTCGGCGCCGACGGGCTGCTGCTCGGGCTCGTCGAGGCCGGCGCGCTCAAGGTCATCGCCATGTCCGGCGACTCGATGGAGGCGCTCGACGAGCTGAAGCTGCACCGCCTGGACGACTCGCTGCCGCTGGCCGAGGCCGTGCTGACCGGCCGGCCCCGGTTCGTCACCTCGCTCGGCGAACTGGGCCACACCTTCCCCCGGCTCGCCCCGTACATCCAGCGCCTGGAACTGGACGCGGCGGCCTTCCTGCCGCTGATCGCCCAGGCCCGGCCGGTCGGCGGCCTCGCGCTCTTCTTCCGGGGCCGCAGCGACTTCTCCGCCGAGGACCGCAACCTCTGCCTGGGCCTCGCGGGCATCGTCGCCCAGTCGCTCCAGCGGGCCATCCTCTTCGACCAGGAGCGCGAGTTCGCGACCGGCCTCCAGGCGTCGATGCTGCCCCGGCACGTGCCGGAGGTCACCGGCGCCGAGATCGCCGTGCGCTACCACGCCGCCTGGGGCGGCCGGGAGGTCGGCGGCGACTGGTACGACGTGATCCCGCTGCCGCGCGGCCGGGTCGGCGTCGTGGTCGGTGACGTCCAGGGCCACGACACGCACGCCGCCGCGATCATGGGGCAGCTCAGGATCGCGATCCGGGCCTACGCGGGCGAGGGCCACGCGCCCGCTACGGTCCTCGCCCGCGCCTCCCGCTTCCTGGCCGAGCTCGACACCGAGCGCTTCGCCACCTGTACGTACGCCCAGGTGGACCTGGTCTCCGGTGGTGTCCGGGCCGTGCGCGCGGGCCATCTGGGGCCGTTCATCCGGCACACCGACGGCCGGGTGGGCCGCCCCAACCTGCGCGGTGGCCTGCCGCTCGGGCTGGCCAGCGAGTTCGACGACGAGGACTTCCCCGAGACCCGCCTCGACCTGGTGCCCGGCGAGACGATGGTGATGTGCACCGACGGCCTGGTGGAGGAGCCGGGCCTGGACATCACCGCCGGGATGGACTCCCTCGCGGCGGCCGTACGGACCGGCCCCGAGGGGGCGGACGCGCTCGCCGACCACCTCTCCGCCAGCCTCTGGGAGCGCTGGGGCACCGGTGACGACGTGGCCCTGCTGGTGCTGCGCCGCGCCCCCGACCCGGGCACCCCGCAGGCCCCGCGCATCCACCAGTACATCCACCAGGCCGATCCCGAGGGCCTGGCGGAGTCCCGGGTGGCCCTGCGCCGGGCCCTGGAGGACTGGGGCTTCGCGGAGCTCGTGGACGACGTGGAGCTGGCCGCGGGCGAGCTCCTCGGCAACGTCCTGCTGCACACCGAGGGCGGCGCCGTCCTCACCCTGGAGGTGCTGCCGGAGCCGGTGCGGCGCGTCCGGCTGTGGGTCAAGGACCGCTCCAGCGTCCGCCCGCGCCGCAGGACGCCGGGGGAGGCGGCCACCTCCGGGCGCGGGCTGCTGCTCATCGAGGCGGTGTCGGCCCGCTGGGGTGTGGAGCCCCGGGGCGACGGCAAGGCGGTGTGGTGCGAGTTCGTGCCGGAGGGCGCCGGGGGCGCGGCCGCGGATCTGCCGGCCGGGCGGCCGGTGGTGCCGCCGGAGGAGCCCCCGGAGGACTGACCGGCCCGCCCCGCAGCACGGACCGGTCACCCGCGCCGGTACACGACGGACGGGCTCAGAGCCTGTCGTTGAACCCCCGTCCTCCGCCCGGAGGGCGGGCGCAGCGGCGTTCAAAGACAGGCTCTCAGGGCTTGATGACCCAGGCGTCGCCGAGCGAGCGCTCGCCCGAGGAGTCCGACGGGTGGTTGATGACGCCGTCGGCCGCCGTGGCCATCACGCTGGAGCCGCCGCCGTCGAGGTTGAGCGCCTCACGGGCGCCGAGCCGGCGCATCAGCTCCGCGGTCCACGCGATGCTCAGCCCCTCGCTGTAACCCGCCTGGCGGCCGTCGACGACGGCCAGCATCAGCCGGCCGTCGCCGTCCACGCCCATCATCGAGCGGGGGTTGGCGCGGTTGGTCCAGTCGTACGTGAAGGACTGGTCGGAGCCGGCGCGGATGATGCCGTCCCCCAGCGCGTTCACCGACACCTGGCCGTGGCGCACCAGGGTCGGGCCGACCTGCATGATCGTGGTGTCCCGGGTGAGCGGGACCGGGCGGCCGTAGCCGTCGGTGACGCGGGTGCGGATGCCGAGCCGGTCGCCCTCGCGCACATGGCCGAGCAGCCACTGGGCGCTGTCCCCGATGGCCTGGAGGGTGGAGCCCCCGGCCGGGACGGCGGCCCCGCGCGAGGAGTTCACCTCGACCACCCGGTCGTCGGCGTCCAGGACCGCCTCGGCGCCCGCGCCGGACGGCGGGGTGCCCCACTCGGGGGTGAACCGGACCAGCTCACTGGGGTCGGTGCACTCGAAGTCGTGCTGCGGCTTCTCGGTGGGGGTGTCGCCGCCGACCCCGCCGCAGTTCCAGACGTCGCCGGGGAAGCGGTTGACCCCGTCGATCTCCTGGGTGGCGCCGTCCGGCGTGCGCAGCGAGATGTGCGCCCTGATGGTGTCGACGCGGACGTTGCGGCCGCCCTTGGTGATCAGGATCGCGCCCCGGCCCTGGGTCGCCGAGGCGAGCACCTTGCCGTCCTTGACGTAGAACCCCCCGGGGGCGTCGTTGTAGAACCACTGGCCGTTGATGCCCGCGACCGCGTGCGCCCGGGCGACCAGGTCGGTGGCCGGTTCGGTGCCGTACAGGGTGGGCCCGAACTCCGTGTCGACCTTGCCCCGGAACTCGCGGAAGTCGACCCGGATGACGTTGACCTTCTGCGGGGCCCCGGGGTCGGTGCCGTCCTGCGCGGTGTAGCGGGTGTCGCCGCTGAACCCGGCGGCCTTCACCCGGGCCAGCTCCGCGCTCGCCCCGGAGCGCTCGGCGAAGGCGCCCACCCGGACGGTCCAGCCCAGCGTGCCGGCCGGGAGGTCGGCGTACGCGGGCGAGCGGACCTCTTCGACCCGCGGCGTGAAGCCCTGCTCGCGCAGGGCCTCGGCGACCCGGTCCGCCGTGTCCTTCGGGCCGAGCTCGGTGGTGGCCCGGCTGAGCCGGCCGCCGGGGGTGGCCGGCAGGAACACGTGTGCGGTCCAGAAGTCGTCCGCGTTCTTCTTGCCGAGGGTGTACGTCGTGAGGGTGACGCCGGGGCTCAGGACCCGGGTCACCGTCGGCGCGGTGGTCGGCAGGGGCGGCCGGAACGGTCTGGCGGACGAGGCGAGGGAGGGCCGGAGGGCACCGTGGGGGGCGGCCTCGGCGGTCGGGACGACGACCGCGGCGGTCAGGGCGACGGCGGCTGACAGCGCGGTGGCGAGGGTGGTTCGGCGCATGAGGCTTCCTTCGTGGGTGGGAAGGTGCGTCGAAAAGTAGATGGTGTGGACATGACTTGCGCTGATACGTGACACGCTGCCCACATGAAGTGACTCTCACTGATGAGTGAACGAGGCAGGCGGCCGGAAGTAGTTGGCCCGGCCGAACTTCAACCGCCGTTCGGACAACGGCTGCCGCGCCCCCCACCGGGGCATGTGTCCCACTCGGCGTCCTCCCCCCAGTTGATGATCCGTCAGATATTTCGTCCGATTTATAACGGAGGCGAACGGATCTTCCACGCGAATCGCCGACGCCCGCGCGCGCTGTCCCCCGGTCGGCTCCCGCCGCGCCCCCCACCGCCCGGGCCCCCTCGCCGTGCGGGAACGGCCGCGGGCGGGCAGCCTGGATCTTCCAGAGGTGTCCCCGCGCGGCTGGGAGGAGGTGGTCCGCCGTGCCCGACCGGGATGCGCCCGGCCCTCCGCCCGACCGGACGCCCCCGCACCGGGCGGTGCTGTCCCGGGTGCTGACCGGGCTGCTGGACGACGTCCAGGCGCACTCCGGTGCCGTCTACGTGCTCGACCCCGAGGAGAACGTCCTGGTCATGGCGGCCATCGCCGGGCTGCCCCGGGTCTTCGCCGCGCCCTGGGAGCGGGTCGGGCTTGCCGCCCCCATCCCGGTCGCCGACGCGGCCCGCGAGCGGCGCCTGGTCTGGGTCGGCGGCGAGGAGGAGATGGCGGGCCGCTACCCCCGGATCGCGGTCGTGCTGCCCTACCCCTTCGCCCTGGCCGCGCTCCCCGTCGCCACCGCCGACACCGTCTACGGAGCCGTCTACACGACCTGGCCCGGCTCCCACCCGGCGGACCTCTCCCGCACCGAGCGCCGGCTCCTCACCGCGGCCTGCGACCGGCTCGCCGAGTACATGGAGTGGGCCGCCCGCCAGGGCAGACCGGTGCTGCCCGAGTCGGGCGTGCGCCCGGTGGAGCAGCCGTCGGGGGACACCGGCGCGGCCGAGGCCGCCCGGATGGCCGCCCGTCTGCCGTACGGGCTGTGCGCGCTCGACCTCGACGGCCGGGTCGAGTACGCCAACCAGGCCGCGGCCGACCTGCTCGGCGTCCCCGTGGAGCGCCTGCTCGGCACCCCGCCGTGGGTGACCCTGCCGTGGCTGAACGACCCGATGTACGAGGACCGCTACCGGGCGGCGCTGCTCAGCCAGCAGATCACCTCGTTTGTGGCGCTGCGCCCGCCCGGCGACTGGCTCTCCTTCCGGCTCTACCCGAGCACCACCGGCCTCAGCGTGCGCATCACGCGGGCCCGGGCCACGCCCCGGGGAGGCCGCCCGCAGCGCGACGACGGGGAGGGGCCCGGGCGGCTGGTGACCATCTCGCACGTGCTGAGCCTGGCCAGCGCGCTGACCGAGGCCGTGGGCGTACGGGACGTGGTCGACCTGGTGGCCGACGAGATCATGCCGGCGGTGGGCAGCCGGACGCTGGTCATGCTCGGCGCCTCCGGCGGGCGGCTCAACGTCCTGGGCCAGCGCGGGTACGAGGATCCCTCGCTGGTGGACCGCTTCGACGGGATGCCGCTCACCGCGCACACGCCGGGCGTGCGCGCCCTGCTCACCGGTGTACCGGGGTTCTACGAGTCGCGCGCGCAACTGGAGCGGCTCTATCCGCTACGGAACGCGACCCCCGAC
This sequence comes from Streptomyces sp. NPDC005878, assembly GCF_040629815.1. Taxonomy (NCBI): domain Bacteria; kingdom Bacillati; phylum Actinomycetota; class Actinomycetes; order Kitasatosporales; family Streptomycetaceae; genus Streptomyces; species Streptomyces sp. NPDC005878. The sequence continues at coordinate 380,856 of NZ_JBEXWK010000001.1, read as the reverse complement.
GGCATGGCCGCCTGGGCCTATCTGCCCCTGATCGCCTCCGGCCGGGCCGTGGGCACCTGTGTGCTCGGCTACGCCGAGGAGCGCCCGTTCACGGCCGAGGAGCGCGCGGTGCTGACCAGCGTGGGCGGTCTGATCGCCCAGGCCCTGGAACGGGCGAGCCTCTACGACGCCAAGCACCGCCTCGCCCACGGCCTCCAGGAGGCCCTGCTGCCGCGCACCCTGCCGGACCTGCCCGGACTGGAGGTGGCCGCCCGCTATCTGCCGGCCACCCAGGGCATGGACATCGGCGGCGACTTCTACGACCTGCTGCCGGTCGGGACCGCGGCCGCCGCCGTCATCGGGGACGTCCAGGGCCACAACGTCACCGCGGCGGGCCTGATGGGCCAGGTCCGCACGGCCGTACGTGCCTACACCGCGGTCGGGCAGACCCCGGGCCGGGTCATGGAGTCCACCAACCGGCTCCTGGTCGACCTCGCCGCCGAACGCTTCGCCAGCTGCATCTACCTGCACCTGGACACCGCGCGCGGCCGTGCGCTGCTGGCCCGCGCGGGACACCCCCAGCCGCTGCTGAGGGACCCGGACGGCCGGGTGCGCACGCTGGACCTGGCGGGCGGCCCGCTCCTCGGCATCGAGGCCGAGGCGGTCTACCCGACCACGGAGGTGCCGCTGCCGCCCGGGTCGGTCCTCGCCCTGTACACCGACGGCCTGGTCGAGGTCTCGGGCGTGGACCTCGACGAGTCGGTGGGGGCCGTCGCCGACCGGCTCGCCGAGGTGGGCGGGCGCCCCCTGGAGGAGGTCGCCGACGCCCTCGTACGCCATGTGCAGGAGACCCAGGGGCGCAGCGACGACGTGGCGCTCCTGCTGCTCAGGCCCCGGTGAGCGGCGGGGGAGCGGTGCTCTCGCGCTCGATCAGCCGGGGCAGCGGCATCGGGACCGAGCGGGCGGCGGCGCCGTCGAGCAGCGCCGTCAGCTCGCGCGCGGCGAGCCGCCCGAACGCGAGGGTGTCCCGGGAGAGCGCGGTGAGCCACGGGTGGACCATCCGGCACAGCACCGAGTCCTCCCACGACACGATCGAGACGTCCCCCGGTACGGAGAGGCCGAGCCCGGCCACCACGGCCGCGCCGGCCGCCGCCATCACGTCGTTGTCGTAGACCAGCGCGGTCGGCGGCGCCTGGCCGGTGAGGACCCGGCGGGTCACCGCCGCGCCCTCGGTGTCGGAGTAGTCCGTGGTCACCGAGCGCACCCCGGCCAGTCCCCGCCGCCCGGCCTCGGCGCGCAGGGAGCGGATACGGCGGTCGGTGTGGGCGAGCGCGCCGAGGCCCGCGATGTGCACGATGCCGCGGTGGCCCAGCTCGTGGAGCCTGCCGACGACCGCGGCCATCGCCGCGGCGTCGTCGGCCCGCACCTGCGACAGGTTGGAATGACTGCCCGCGAGCCCGCCGATGACGACACCCGGCAGCCCCAGCTCGTCGAGCAGCTCCGGGCGGGGGTCGTCGGTGCGCGGGTCCACCACCAGGACGCCGTCCACCCGGTGCTCGGCCCACCACCGCCGGTAGACCGCGCACTCGGCGTCCACGTCCTCCACCACCTGGAAGAGCAGCCCGAGCTGACGCTCCGCCAGGACCTCCTGGATGCCGGAGATCAGCTGGAGGAAGAACGAGTCCACGCCCAGGGTCGCGGCCGGACGCGCCACCACCAGGCCGACGGTGGCCGCGCCCTCGCCGGAGAGCGCCCGGGCCGCCGTGCTCGGCCGCCAGCCCAGCTGCTCGGCGACCCGGCGGACCCGGTCCCGGGTGACCTCGGAGACGCCGGGGCGGTCGTTGAGCGCGAACGACACCGCGCTCTCCGACACCCCGGCCCGCTGGGCGATGTCCTTCATCGTCGGGCGGCGCGCCGGTGTGCGCCGGGCCGGCCGCGTGTCCCTGCCGGACGGCGGGCTGTCCGTCACCCCTGCCCCTTTCCCGCTGGTTCCGGCCGGTCGCGGCCGGTGAATGCCCCAGCGTACTAATGCGCTTGAGCTCCATGACTCTAAAGCGCATTAGTAGATCACCGCAACTGCCGTGCACACACCGGTGACCTGCGCCTACGTCATCCAACTGGGGCCGCCTATTGACTTTTTGAAGAATCGCACCGCACAGTCTGCCGAAGTGAGCGCCCGGCACCGCGTCCTTCCCGGGGCGGCCTCCGGGCCCCCCGAGCGGCCGGGTTCCGCCGTCCGCACGTCTGGTCCGAGCAAAGGAGCCGTACACCGTGCGCATCTCCCGCAGGGCACTCGCCGCTGCCGCCGTCCTCGCCACCGTCCTGCCGCTGAGCGCCTGCTCCGGCGACTCCGACTCGGGCTCGGGCTCCTCCGACGCCTCCGGCAAGGTCGAAGGGAAGATCACCTTCCAGACCTGGAACCTCCAGGCCAACTTCAAGGACTACTTCAACGGAGTGATCGCGGACTTCCGGAAGAAGTACCCCGGCACCGAGGTGAAGTGGGTCGACCGCCCCGCCGAGGGCTACGCCGACAAGATCAGCGCCGACGCGGCCGGCGGCACCCTCCCCGACGTCGTCAACGTCTCGCCGGACCTGGTCGCCCCGCTCGCCAAGGCGGGACTCGCGCTGGACCTCGACAAGGCGGCCGCCGACTACCGCGCGGAGTACCTGCCGGGCGCCTGGGAGAGCCACCGGATACCGGGCACGACGGGCACGTACGCCTTCCCCTGGTACCTCAACACCGGCCCGCTCTTCTACAACAAGCGGCTGTTCACCGACGCCGGCCTCGACCCGCTCAAGCCGCCGAAGACATACGACGAGCTCTTCGCGGCCGGGCTGCGGATGGCGAGGCAGAGCAACGGGAAGATCGCCACCTTCGGGAACATCCCCACCATCGAGGACTTCGGCCGCTACGGCGTCGGGCAGATGAACAAGAACGGCGACGGCTTCGCCTTCAACGACGCCAAGGGGGTCGAACTGCTCACGAAGTACAAGGAGTTGTACGACGCCAAGGCGCTCGATCCGCAGGCGCTGACCGCCACCCCCGAGTCCACCGGCCACAAGTTCCTCACCGAGTCGGTGGCCATGAACCCGGGCAGCGCCCTCGACCTCGCCACCTTCAAGAAGCAGGCCCCGACGCTCTACCGGAACATCGGGATCACCGACCAGATCAGCAGCACCGGCAAGGCGAACATGTACGTCATGGGCGTCATGGTCAACTCCAGGAGCAAGCAGAAGCCCGCGGCCGTCGCCTTCGCGCACTTCGTCACCGACGCCACCCGCCAGATGGAGTTCGCCAAGAAGGTCGCCATCTTCCCCAGCACCGCCGGCTCCCTCGACGACCCGTACTTCACCAAGGAGGACGGCACCGACGAGACCCGGGTGCGGGTCGCCGCCGCGAAGTCCCTGAAGACGGCCGTCAACTACACGCCGGTGCTCTTCAGCGAGCAGATGAAGGTCGCGCTGCGCAACGAGGTGGCTAAGGCGCTCCAGGGCAAGGAGAGCCCCAAGGAAGCGCTTGACAACGCTGTCAAGGCCTGTGACCAGCTGCTGAAGCAGAGCTGAGCCGTCCGATGGACGCCCCCGCCACCTCCCCGGCACACCCGCCCACCACCCTCGCCGCCACCCCGGCGGCCCCGAGCCCCCGCTCCGGGCCGCCGCGGGCCGGCCGCCGCATCCGGCGCCAGCTGCCCACCAGCCCCTGGCTGTTCGCCGCGCCCGGACTGCTCGTCGTCGGCGTGTTCAGCCTGTACCCGTTCCTCAGCACCGTGCTGAACTCCTTCACCGACCGCCGCACCCTGGTGCCCGGCCACTACGTCGGCCTCGCCAACTTCCGCGAACTGTGGCACGACGACATGTTCTGGACCGGGCTGCGCAACAGCACCGTGTACGTCCTCGGCGTCGTCCCCGCCCTCGTCGTCCTGCCGCTGCTCCTGGCGATGCTCGTCCAGCGGCACATCCCCGGCATCGCCTTCTTCCGGGCGGCGTTCTACACCCCCGTGGTCGCCTCCGTCGTCGTGGTCGGCCTCATCTGGGTGTGGATGCTCGACGACCGGGGGCTGGTCAACTCGGTGCTGGAGGCGGTGGGCGCGGGCAAGGTCGGCTTCCTCAGCGACCAGTGGCTGCTGCTGGGCAGTGCGATGGCCGTCACGGTCTGGAAGGGCCTCGGCTACTACATGATCATTTATTTGGCGGCGCTGGCCGACGTGCCGCGCGAACTCCACGAGGCCGCCGCGGTCGACGGGGCCGGCGCGGTGCGCCGCTTCTTCACCGTCACCGTGCCCGCCCTGCGCTCCACCATGGTCCTGGTCGCCGCGCTCTCCTCGGTCTCCGCCTTCAAGGTCTTCTCCGAGGTCTACCTCATGGCGGGCCCGGGCGGCGGCCCCGCGGGCGAGGACACCACGCTGGTGATGCTCGTCCAGCGCGTCGGCACCGGCCTGACCGGACGCGTCGGCTACGCCTCGGCGATCTCCGTCGTGGTCTTCGTCGTCACCGTCGCCCTGATGCTGCTCGTCCTGCGGGCGGACCGGAAGGAGGACGCGTGAGCACCGAGACCCCGGCCGAGCCCCGGACCCGGAAGGCGCCCGCCGCGCGCCGCGCGCGCGGGATCACCGACGCGGAGGGGCGGCGCGTCCCCCTCTGGCAGCTCCTGCTGCGCTACACCCTGCTCCTGGCGGTGCTGGCGCTCACCATCGGCCCATTCCTGTGGCAGCTCTCCACCTCGCTCAAGGGCCCGCACGAGGACATCTTCAGCTCCCCGCCCACGTTCCTGCCCGCGGAGCCGACCCTCGGCAACTACACGCGCGTGGCCGACACCATCCCCGTCTGGGACTACGCCCTGAACTCGCTGAAGGTCGCCGCCGCCAACGTCGTCACCAACTGCGTCGGCGCCTCGCTCGCCGGGTACGCGCTGGCCCGGATGCGCTTTTCGGGCCGCCGGGCCGCCACCCTCGCGTTCATCCTCGCCATGCTGGTCCCCGTCGAGGGCATCATCATCGCCCAGTTCACCACCATGCGGGACCTCGGCCTCAACAACACCCTCGTCGCGGTGCTGCTGCCCGGCTCCATCGGCGCGATGAACGTCCTGCTGATGCGCAACGCCTTCCTCAACCTCCCGTACGAGATCGAGGAGGCGGCGTACGTCGACGGGGCCAGCGCCTGGCAGCGCTATCTGCGGATCGCCCTGCCGGCCGTCAAGGGCACCCTCGCCGTGGTCGCCATCTTCGCCTTCATGGGCGCCTGGGACGACTTCCTGTGGCCGCTGATCGTCCTCAGCGACCCGGACCGCTTCACCCTCACCATCGGCCTGAACTATCTGCACGGCACCTTCGCCAACGACGAACGGCTCGTCGCCGCGGGCACGGTCATCGCCGTCGCCCCGCTCATCGTGCTCTTCGCCTGTCTGCAGCGCTACTTCTTCCGCGGCGTCGGCGAGGGAGCCGTCAAGGGCTGAGCCCCGGCCCCCGGTCCCCCCACCCGCGGTACGCCCACAGAACGGACCCGCATGCCCTCAGCACAGGCCCGTACGCACGCTGCCGTACGCTTCGGCGCCAACTACACGCCCGGCCAGGGGTGGTTCCACCACTGGCTCGACTTCGACCTCGACGCCGTACGCGCCGACCTCGACGCGATCGCGGCGCTCGGCCTCGACCACATCCGGGTCTTCCCGGTGTGGCCCTACTTCCAGCCCAACCGCACCCTGATACGGCCGCGCGCGGTCGAGCAGCTGGTCCAGCTCGCCGACGCGGCGGGCGAACGCGGCCTCGACGTCAACGTCGACGGCCTCCAGGGCCATCTGTCGAGCTTCGACTTCCTGCCCGCCTGGACGCAGACCTGGCACCGGCGCAACCTCTTCACCGACCCCGACGTGCTCGACGGGCAGGCGGCGCTGCTGCGCACCCTCGCCGGGGCGCTCGCGGACCGGCCCAACTTCATCGGGATGACGGTCGGCAACGAGATCAACCAGTTCGCGGCCCGGCCGCACCCCGATCCCGACCGCGTCACCCCCGCGCAGGCCGGGGCGTGGCTGGGGCGGATGCTCGCCGCGTGCGAGGAGGGCGCCCCCGGCAAGCCCCATGTGCACGCCGAGTACGACGCGTCCTGGTACCAGGACGACCAGCCCTTCACGCCCGCGCACGCCGCCCGGCTCGGCGCCATGACCGCCGTGCACTCCTGGGTGTTCAACGGCACGGCCCAGGCGCACGGGCGCACCGGCACGGCCACCGAGCACCACGCCGCGTACCTGGTCGAGCTGTCGAAGGCCTGGGCCGACGACCCGCACCGGCCGGTGTGGCTCCAGGAGGTCGGGGCGCCCGCCCCGCTGATCCCCGCCGCGCACGCGGCCGCGTTCACCGAGGCGACCGTGGAGAACGCGCTGGACTGCGCGGATCTGTGGGGGATCACCTGGTGGTGCTCCCACGACGTGGACCGGTCGCTGGCGGACTTCCCCGAACTGGAGTACAGCCTGGGCCTGTTGACCAGTGACGGGCGCGTCAAACCGGCGGGCTCCATGGTGGCCCTGCTCGCCCAGGAGCGGCGGGACCGGGTACACGCGCCCGCGCCCCGCACCACGGCGCTCGTCGTGGACGTGGGGGACGAGGTCCTGGCACCGAGCCGTTCCGTGTGCGCGCCCCGGGGACCGGTCTTCGAGGCGTACGCCCGGCTCGTCGCGGACGGGGTGCGGCCGGCCGCCGTGCTGGCCGGGCGCGCGGAGGACGAGGAGCACCTGGCGCAGCGGGGGATCAAGGAGGTGGTGTGGCCTGACGCGGTTCGGTAGGGGCGGCGTGCGCGGTCGTCCGGCCGCGGGCCGGTCAGGTGACGGTCGCGGAGTCCCCCGCGCCCCCTCGGGCCGACCGGCGTGCCCCTCCCCTTTTCCCTCGACCTGAAACGGAGATCACCCATGCGTCAGCCTCCCACCCGTCGCTCCGTCGTCCTCACCGGCGTCGGAACCGCCGCCGCCCTCGCCCTCCCGTCCGTCGCCGCCCGCGCCGCGCAGAGTGCGGGCCGCGACCTCCAGCCCCACGCCTCCTACTGGTACCCCGACTCCCTCCCCTCCGGTACGCCCGGGCCCGGGATCACCTGGCGGAGCCTGAAGGACTGGCGGGCCGAGGACGACGAGGACCTCGCCTTCAACACCGCCTCCGTGCCGCTCGCCGCGCGGTTCACCCCGGTGCCGGTGAACCGGACCGCCCGCGCCGGACAGGCCCGTATCCAGGCGCTCGTCTCCTTCGACCACACCGCGGGCAACCCCTCCCAGGGCGCGCCCACGGCCGACTACTACGCGCCGACCCACTGGGCCTACCTCGACGAGCTGGTCTTCTGGGGCGGCTCGGCGGGGGAGGGGCTGATCCTGGCGCCCAACGCGCCGATCGTGGACGCGGCCCACCGCAACGGCGTGCCCGTGCTCGGCACCGTCTTCCTGCCCCCGACCGCCTGGGGCGGCGATCTGAGGTGGACCCGCGATCTGGTGCGCCGCGACGCGCTGGGCCGCTTCCCGCTGGCCGCGAAGCTGGTGGAGGTCGCCACCGCGTACGGCTTCGACGGCTGGTTCGTCAACGCCGAGACCGACGGCGGCGATGCGGCACTCGGCGCCGCGATGCTCGCCTTCGTCGGCGACCTGAAGCGGCGCAGTGAGGCCGCGGGGCTGCGGATCACCTGGTACGACGCGATGACCGTCGACGGCTCGGTGGGCTGGCAGGGCGCGCTCGACGGCCGCAACCAGGACTTCTTCCGCGACGCCGACGCGATGTTCGTCGACTTCCGCTGGTCGCCGCGGAGCCTCGCGGACTCGGCCGGGCTGGCGCGGCGCCTCGGCCGCGACCGCTACGAACTGTGGGCGGGCGTCGACGTCGAGGCCCGCGGCTGGAACTCCCCGGTGGACTGGGATGCCATCGTCCCCCGGGACCGGGCCCATGTCGTCTCCTACGGCCTCTACCGGCCCGAGTGGACCCGCCACCACCTGCCCCCGGACCGCACGCCCGGGCAGTTCCACGCGGCCGACGACCGCTTCTGGACCGGCCGTTCGCTCGACCCCTCCCGGCCCGACACGGACGGCTGGCGCGCCCCGGCGACGGTCGTCGCGGACCGCTCGACGGTCGACCGGCTGCCGTTTGCGACCTCCTTCAACACCGGGCACGGGCTGCGCTGGTACGAGGACGGCGAGGTGGTCTCGGCCGCCGAGTGGAACCACCTCGGCCTCCAGGACCGGCTGCCGGGCCGCCGCTGGGCGGTCCGCTCGGCCGGACGCCGGCCGGCCGTCGCGCTCGACTTCGACGACGCCTGGCGGGGCGGCTCCAGCCTGCTGGTGGACGGCGACTTCGACGCCCCCGCCACCGTCGGACTCCACGCGACCCGGCTGCCGCTGTCCCGCTCCACGGTCGTCGAGCTCACCCACCGGGCCGACGCGGGCACGGTGACCGTCGAGCTCGCGGTCGCCCTGCGCGAGCCCGCCGGACCGGGCGAGCCGGTCCCGTACACCTACATCCCGGCGGGGCGGCTGACGGCGGGCGGGGCCGGCTGGACCACCACGACCCTGCGCCTGGGCGTCCCGCACCTGAACCCCCGGCACCCGCACGCCCCGGGACCGGACGGCCGCCCCGGCACCCTCCGTCACCTCGGCGTCCGGCTCACCGCGCACGGCCGCGCCACCTGGCGCCTGGGAGCGCTGGCGGTACGCGACCGGGCCGCCCCGCCCGTGCCCGCCCCGGCCCGGCTGCGCGTCACCGGCTCGGCGACCGGCGCCGAAGGCACCTCGCTGCGCTTCATGTGGCGCCGGGCGCCGGGCACGGTGCGCCACTACGAGCTGCACCGGGTGCTCCCGGGAGGAAGCCGCCGCTTCCTCGGGGGAACGTGCGGGAATGCCTTCTTCGTTCCCGCACTGAGGCCGGAAGGAGGCGAGCGGTCGGCACGGTTCGAGATCCGCGCCGTCGACGAGCTCTACACCGCCTCCGCCCCGGCCACCACCGTCCACTCCTGGTGACACCCGCACCACCCGCCTCGCCCGCGTCCCGCTCGACCCCGACCCACGGAGCAGACCCTCATGCATGACGACCGCAGCCTGATCGAGGCCCGCCTCAGGCGCGTCCTCGACGAGCGCATCCGCCCCGCCGTGTACCCCGAATCCGTCCCGCTGGAAGTGGCGGTGTGGCATGCGCCGGGCGAGCCCGTCCCGGTCGCCGAGGGGCTCGCCCGGGACCCCGAGCCGATCGCGGTGGGGGACGCCTGGGGCGCTCCCTGGGGCACCAGCTGGTTCCGGGTGACCGGGACCGTACCGGCCGCGTGGGGCGGGAAGACCGTCGAGGCGCTCCTCGACCTCGGCTTCGACGAGAACATGCCGGGCTTCCAGTGCGAGGGCCTGGTCTACCGCCCCGACGGCACCCCGGTGAAGGGCCTCAACCCCCGCAACCAGTGGGTGCGGATCGGCGCGCCCGTCGCGGGCGGCGAGGAGGTGCGGCTGCACGTCGAGGCCGCCTCCAACCCGGTCATCCTCGACTACCACCCCTTCGTGCCCACCGCCCTCGGCGCCAAGGAGACGGCGGGCACCGAACCGCAGTACCGGCTGGCCCGGATGGACCTCGCCGTCTTCGACGAGACCGTGTGGGAGCTGGTCCTCGACCTGGAGGTGCTGGGCGAGCTGATGCACGAGCTGCCCGTGGAGGGCGCCCGGCGCTGGGACATCCTGCGGGCCGTCGGGCGCGCGCTGGACGTCGTGGACCTCCAGGACGTGGGCGGCAGCGCCGCCGCCGCCCGCGCCGAGTTGGCGGACGTCCTCGCCGTGCCCGCCGGGCCGACCGCCCACCGCATCAGCGCCGTGGGGCACGCGCACATCGACTCGGCGTGGCTGTGGCCGCTGCGCGAGACCGTGCGCAAGGTGGCCAGGACGACGTCCAACATGACGGCGCTCCTGGAGGACGAGCCGGACTTCGTCTTCACCATGTCCCAGGCCCAGCAGTTCGCCTGGATCAAGGAGCACCGGCCGGAGGTCTACGCGCGCGTGAAGAAGGCCGTGTCCGACGGCCGGTTCGTGCCCGCGGGCGGCATGTGGGTGGAGTCGGACACCAACATGCCGGGGTCGGAGGCGATGGCCCGTCAGTTCGTGCACGGCAAGCGGTTCTTCCTGGAGGAGTTCGGCGTCGAGAACGACGAGGCGTGGCTGCCGGACACCTTCGGCTTCGCCGCCGGGCTGCCGCAGATCATCAAGGCGGCGGGCGCCAAGTGGCTGCTCACCCAGAAGATCTCCTGGAGCCAAACGAATACGTTCCCCCACCACACCTTCCAGTGGGAGGGGATCGACGGCACCCGGATCTTCACCCACTTCCCGCCCGTCGACACCTACAACTGCTCGATGAAGGGCAGCGAGATCGCCCACGCCGCCCGCAACTTCAAGGACAAGGGCGCGGCGAGGCACTCGCTGGCCCCCACCGGCTGGGGCGACGGCGGCGGCGGCACCACCCGGGAGATGGTCGCCAAGGCGGCCCGGCTGCGGAGCCTGGAGGGCTCGGCGATCGTCGAGTGGGAGAGCCCGGCGGAGTTCTTCACCAAGGCGCAGGCGGAGTACCCGAACGCGCCGGTATGGGTGGGCGAGCTCTATCTGGAGCTGCACCGCGCCACCCTGACCAGCCAGGCGAAGACCAAGCAGGGCAACCGGCGCAGCGAGCACCTGCTGCGCGAGGCCGAGCTGTGGGCCGCGACGGCTGCCGTGCGGTGCGGGTTCCCTTACCCGTACGAGCAGTTGGACCGCGTCTGGAAGACCGTCCTGCTGCACCAGTTCCACGACATCCTGCCCGGCTCCTCCATCGCCTGGGTGCACCGGGAGGCGGAGAGGACCTACGCGGCGGTCGCGGAGGAGCTGAACGGGATCATCGAGGGCGCGCAGCGGGCACTCGCCGGTGACGGCGCCCCGGGCACCACGCTGGTCTTCAACTCCGCGCCGCACGCGCGTAACGGTGTCGCCGCGGGCGCCGCCGCGCCCGCGGCGCGCACCGGCGCGGGCCGCGTCGCCGCGCGCGAGGGCGGCGGCTTCGTCCTGGACAACGGGCTGCTGTCGGTGGAGATCGACGCCCGAGGGCTCGTGGTGTCCGCGTACGACATCGGCGCCGGGCGCGAGGCGATCGCCCCCGGCAGTGCGGCCAACCTCCTGCAGATCCATCCCGACTTCCCGAACATGTGGGACGCGTGGGACGTGGACGCGTTCTACCGCAACACGGTGACGGACCTGACGGACCTCGACGAGCTGGTGGCGGTCGAGGACGCCGACACGGCCACCGTCAGGGTCGTCCGTACCTTCGGCGCCTCCCGGGTCACCCAGCTCCTCAGCCTCGCCCCCGGCGCCAAGCGCCTGGACATCGACACCGAGGTCGACTGGCACGAGACCGAGAAGTTCCTCAAGGCCGCCTTCCCCCTGGACATCCACGCCGAGCGGTACGCCTCGGAGACCCAGTTCGGCCACGTCCACCGCCCGACCCACACCAACACCAGCTGGGAGGCGGCGAAGTTCGAGGCGTGCAACCACCGTTTCGTCCACCTGGAGGAGCCCGGCTGGGGCGTCGCCCTCGTCAACGACTCCACGTACGGGCACGACGTGACCCGGACCGTGCGCGACGCCGCCGAGGGCCCGGGCACGACCACCACGGTCCGGGTCTCGCTGCTGCGCGCCCCGCGCTTCCCCGACCCCGAGACCGACCAAGGGCTGCACCGCTTCCGGCACGCGCTGGTGCCGGGGGCCGGAATCGGCGACGCGGTGCGCGAGGGCTACCGCGTCAATCTGCCGGAGCGGCGGGTCGCGGGCGGCGCGGAGGTGGCGCCGCTGGTGTCGGTCGACGAGGACGCGGTGGTGGTGAGCGCCGTGAAGCTGGCGGACGACGGGAGCGGCGACGTGGTCGTACGGCTCTACGAGTCGCGGGGTGGCCGGGCGAGGGCCCGGCTCACCCCGGGGTTCGCGGCGGACGCGGTGGTGGCGACGGACCTGCTGGAGCGCCCGTCGGCCGAGGGGCACCGCCCTGAACTGGCCGACGGGGCGGTGCGGCTGGAGCTGCGCCCCTTCGAGCTGGTCACTCTTCGGCTGAGCCGGAGCCGTCCGGAAGCCTGACGGATTCCAGGGCCTGCTCCAGCGTGGGAGCGGGCCCCAGGACGGGGGCGAGGGCGGTGATCCGCAGGATCCGCAGGGTCAGCGGGTGGTCGCAGACCAGCGCCCAGGAGCCGCCCCGCTCGGTCACCCGGCGGTGGGCGCGGACCAGCAGGGCGAGGCCGGAGCAGTCCAGGAACCCGATGGGGCGCAGATCCACGGCCAGCGCGCCCACCCCGTCCCCGGTGAGGGTGTCCAGGCGCGGCCGCAGCGCCTGGACGGCGTGGATGTCGATCTCGCCGTGCAGTTCGGCGATGGTCACCCCGGCTTCGGTACGGACCCGGAGCAGCGGTCGCTCGTGGTGGTGGCGGGAGGCCGGCACCAGTTCTCGCGGGCTCTCGTCGACGTCTTCGGTGTGGCGCACTGTCCCTCCCCCCAAGGCAGCGGTGGGCGTGACGACCGGGGGCTGGGGCCGCCGGGGGGAACGTTAGACGCTAGCCGGAGCGGCGGAAGTGCAGAAACAATTCACACGACCGTTTCATCACTCGATCGAGTGAAGTGGGGTGTTCGCGCTTGCCAGTTGGCCGTCCGGGACCCGGGCGGACATGAACCGGGTGGTGCGGCGCAGCCGGAAGCCCAGGGCCTCGTAGAGGCGGATGGCGCCGGTGTTGCGCGCGCCGGTGTGCAGGAAGGGCCGCTCGCCGCGCTCCCCGGCGGCCGCCGCGACCGCCAGGATCAGCCGGGTGCCCAGGCCCTGGCCGCGGAAGGCGTCGTCGGTGCAGACCGCGCTGATCTCCGTCCAGCCGGGCGGACGCAGCCGCTCGCCCGCCATCGCCACCAGGGCGCCGTTCCTGCGCACGCCCAGATAGGTGCCCAGCTCGATGGTGCGCGGCAGGAACGGACCCGGCCGGGTCCGCTCCACCAGGTCCATCATCTCGGGCACGTCGGCGGCGGTCAGCGTGACCGCTTCGGGGAACGGCATCCCGGCCACCCCGTCGTCCACGAGCTGCACACCCTCGGCGTCGAACGTCAGCTCCCAGCCCCGGGGCGGCAGATGGCTCGTCCCGAGCAGCGGCACCTCGCCGTCCGGACCGGCGAGCGCGGCGACATCGGCCCAGTCCTCGGGCCCGGGATCGTCCGGGAGCGCCAGCCACGGCGTCACCTCGGGCGGATACCGCAGCACCCGTCCCCGCCGCTCGGCGAAGTGGGCGTGCGGTCCGGTGAGGGAGGAGCGGGCGGGGTTGTCGAGGGGATGCGGTGCGCTCACGCCGTCACCCCGACCACGGCCGCCCCGCGGGACGCGGTGCGGCGCGGTGCGCCGCCCGGCTTCCGGCCGACCGCGTCCACGCCGGCCGCCCGGGCCCCGGCCAGTACCCGGCCGGGGTCCGGGCGCCGCCGGTCCCGCTCGATGAACGCCTCCGCCCCGGGGCCGCCGGGGCGGGTGGACGCGTACGCCTTGGACATCTGCTGACTCCTCGATCTCTCAGCAGCTCCAAGGCCGCTCCCGGTGCCGCTATTCCCGGGAGCCGCGCGCGGTTCCCGTCGCCGGCGCGGGGAGCGCGGGCACCACTAGCAGGACGGCACGTCACCGCCGGCCCGTACGTAGGCCGCGCTCGCCCAGCCGTGGGCGTGGCTCAGCCAGTACCAGGTGGAGGTCCCCTCGACGGTCGAGCCGTGGGTCCTGCACTCGATGCGGTCCTTGCTGCCCGGGCTGAGGGCGACGACGACGCCGGCCTTCAGGCTCGGGTTGTCGCGGACGTTCAACTCGATGCGCGAGGTGACCGTGCCCCAGACGCGGCCGCCGTCGTGGTGGTCCCCGTGGTGGTCGCCGTGGTGGTCGTCACCGTGGTCGTCCCAGCGCCATCCGCCGCCGCGGTCCTCACGGATCCAGCCGCTGATGCGGGTGTCCCACGACCAGCCGTTGCCCTGCCCGCGGTCGTGGCCGTCGCCCGGGTCATGGGCCGGGGCCGCCGCCGCGGCGGCGGCGAAGCCGCCCATGGCGAGACCGCAGGACAGCAGGGTCGCGGCGGCCGCTCGACGTATCCGTCCGGTGTGCATACCGGCTCCTTTCGTCGCTCCCGCCCCTCGTGACCAACTCTTCCATGACACACCCCGGTCGCCAGGGACGCGATAGGGGCAGGTGGGAGCCCTGAAAGGCCGCTGCGACCCGCATTTTCGGGTCAACGTTCAACCTTTGCGCGTACGTAGGAGACCGTACGGGACCGTTGTCCGGGGCACCGTTCTCAGAGGCCCGACAGACGCGCCGCCTCGCGGAACACGTCGACCAGCATGGGAAGGGTGAGCCGTCCGGTGGAGGTGTTGCGTTGGCTCGGGTGGTAGCAGCCGAGCAGCCGCAGCGGCGACCGCCCCTCCTCGGCGGCCTCCAGCACCACCTGGACGCCGTGCCCGAACCGGGGCCGGGGGCGCGGCACTTGCCAGCCCGCCGCGTCCAGCACCGGCAGCAGCGCCTGCCAGCCGAACGCGCCGAGCACCACGACCGTACGCAGCCCCGGGCCCAGCAGCTCCAGTTCGGCCGCCAGCCAGGGGCGGCAGTTGTCGCGCTCCTGGGGCGTCGGCTTGTTGTCCGGCGGCGCGCAGTGCACGGGCGCGGCCAGCCGTACACCGCGCAGTTCGAGGCCGTCCCCGGCGTGGGTGGCCTCGGCCCGGGAGGCCAGGCCCACCTCGTGCAGCGCGGCGAAGAGGTAGTCGCCGGAGGCGTCGCCCGTGAACATCCGGCCGGTCCGGTTGCCGCCGTGCGCGGCCGGGGCGAGCCCCACGACGGCGATCGCCGCGTCGGGCGGCCCGAAGCCGGGCACCGGCCGCCCCCAGTACTCCCACTCCCGGAACGCCGCCCGCCGGGTCGCGGCGACCTCCTCGCGCCAGGCGACCAGCCGGGGACAGGCCCGGCAGCGGATCACCTGGGCGTCCAGCGCGTCGAGACTGCGGCTGCGCGGTGCCCGGTACGCGGGGAACGCCGGATCGTCCGGTCCCACCGCCGCCGCCCTCGCCCCACCCGGCCCCGTCGTCCCGCGCGTCTTGTCCATGACTCCACGCTAGGGGACCCGGCCACCAGCCGCCGATCCGCCGGGCGGCGACCCGCGTCCGCCGGACGAAGGAGCCACAACCGGCCGACTTTTTCGCCCGCGGTGAACTCCCGTACGCGCGGGGGCACGGGCCCGGATTCCGTTTGCGCTGGCGGACGCCCGTAGACGTCCGCGGCCCCCGCCCCGGGGTCCCCGGGCACGGGCGCAGATGCCGTTGGCAGGTACCGGGGGCCTCCTGCGCCCGGCCCCGGCGCGCACTACTGTGAAGGTCCGGCTGCAGGGGAGTGTGGTTGGGACGTGGACGGTTCGTGGAAGATCCTCGTGGTGGACGACCGTGAGGACAACCTCTTCGCCATGGAGAGTGTGCTGCGTCCCGTGGGTCGCCCGATAGTGTGCGCCCGCAGCGGGGACGAGGCACTGAAGACCGTGCTGCGCGGCGGCATAGCGGTGATCCTGCTCGATGTGCTGATGCCGCGGATGGACGGCCTCGAAGTCGTCGAGTACCTCAAACGCCTGGACCACACCCGGAGCCTGCCGGTCATCCTGGTCACCGGTATCGGCCGCGACGACGACCTCGCGGCCCGCGCCTACCACCTCGGGGTCGCGGACTTCCTGGTCAAGCCGGTGGAGCCGTGGGCGGTGCGCTCCAAGGTCCGTGTCCTGGCCGACCTGTACGTGGAGAACCAGCTGCTGCGGCGCCGCCTCGACACGCTGGGCGCACCGGCGCCACCGCTGCCGACCGTGCCGCCGCAGCACCGGCCGCCGTGGCGGGCGGTGCGGCTGCGGGGCGACGGCATCAAAGGCGTGACGGACGACAGGTGTTGACGTCGGCCGCCCGTCGCCCACTGGCTGCCGCCCGCTGCTCGTCGCCCGCCACCGCCCGCTGCCCGCCGTCGCCCGGTGGCCGGGCGGCAGGCTGCCGCCCGACCGGAGCCCGTCTCCGAAAGGCGTCAGCCGGACGCCTGTTGGAGCCGGTGCAGCGACGCCACCAGCTGGTCCACCTCCTCCGGCGTGTTGTAGAGCGCCAACGAGGCACGGGCCGCCGACTCCAGCCCGTAGTGGGCGAGCGCCGGCTGGGCACAGTGGTGGCCCGCGCGGATCGCGATGCCCTCACGGTCCAGCCACTCGGCGACGTCCGCCGGATCGTGGCCCGCCAGCGTGAACGTCAGCACCGCGATCCGCTCGGACGCGGCGCCCACCGGCTCCAGACCGGGCACGGTGGCCATGGCCTGCTGGGCGTGGGCCATCAGCCCCTCCTCGTACGCCGTGACGGCGTCGCGGTCGAAGGATCCGAGCCAGTCCAGCGCGGCCAGCAGCCCCATCACCCCGCCGATGTTCCCGGTGCCCGCCTCCATGCGGTGCGGGACGGGGGCGAAGGTGGTGAGGCCGAAGTCCACCGAGTCGATCATGTTGCCGCCGCCCTGCCACGGCCGCATGTCCGCCAGTACCTCCGGTTTGGCGTAGAGGGCGCCGATACCGGTCGGGGCGAACAGCTTGTGACCGGAGAAGGCGTAGAAGTCCGCGTCCAGCTCCGTCACGTCGACCGGGAAATGGGCCACCGCCTGGGCCCCGTCCACCAGCACCTTCGCGTCGTACCGATGGGCGAGCGCGGTCATCTCGCGCACCGGCGGGACGGTCCCCAGGACGTTGGAGGCGTGGCTGAGCGCCACCAGCCGGGTCCGCGAGGAGAGCAGGTCCTCGTAGGCGAATTGGTCGATCTCCCCCTCGGGCGTCAGCGGGACCGGCACCACCCGGGCCCGTGTCTCCTTGGCGACCATCTGCCAGGGGACGATGTTGGAGTGGTGTTCCAGGACCGGTACGAGGATGTCGTCGCCGGGCCCGAGGTTGTCGCGGCCCCAGCTCTGCGCGACCAGGTTGACCGCCTCCGTGGTGCCGCGCACGAACACGATGCTCTCGGGGTCCGGCGCCCCCAGGAACCGGGCGACCGCCGCCCGCCCCGCCTCGTACGCCTCGGTGGCCTCGCGGGCCATGGTGTGGGCGCCGCGGTGGATGTTGGAGTTGGCGGCGCCGTAGTAGGCGGCGAGCGCCTCGATGACCTGGCGGGGCTTCTGCGTCGTCGCCCCGTTGTCCAGCCAGACCAGGGGGTGGCCGTTGACCGTGCGGTGCAGGACGGGGATGTCCTGGCGGGCGGTCTCGGCGGCGTAGGCACCGCGCGGCCGGGGCGGGGTGGGCGGCTGCCGGGGCAGCGCCGACAGGCCCGGGTCCGGCACGTCCGGCAGATGCCGGGTGAGGTCAGGAATAGTCATGGTAGTTGGACACCTCGACGTTTCGGAGCACGGCGATGGCGTCCTCCACCAGCACGGCCGTGTTGAAGTAGGCGGTCATCAGGTACGAGGTGATGCCCTTCTGATCGGTGCCCATGTTCCGCATGCCCAGCCCCGGTTCGATCTCGTCCTGGACGTGGGAGGGGCGCAGCCCGACCACGCCCTGCTCCGCCTCGCCCATCCGCATCAGCAGGATCTCGGTCGTCCCGGAACCGGTCCCGCCGTGGAAGCGCACCTTGTCGGAGGGGAGCAGGGGCACCCCGCGCCAGGTGAGCAGCGGGCTGCCGAACCGGGTGTCGGTGACCGGCGGCACGCCCCGCCGGGTGCACTCACGGCCGAACGCGGCGATCGCCCGCGGGTGCGCCAGGAAGTACCCCGGCTGCTTCCACACCTTGGCGAGCAGCTCGTCGAGGTCGTCCGGAGTGGGCGAGCCGGTGCGGGACTGGACGCGCTGGCCCGCCGGGACGTTGTGGAAGAGCCCGAACTCCGGGTGGTTGAGCAGCGCCGCCTCCTGCCGCTCGCGCAGCGCCTGGACGGTGAGGTTGGACTGCGCCCGGGTCTGGTCGATGGGCCCGTTGTAGAGGTCCGCGACGCGGGTGTGGACGCGCAGCACGGTCTGCGCGAGCGTCATGTGGTACTCGCGCGGCGAGTCCTCGTAGTCGACGTACGTGCCCGGCAGATCGGGCTCGCCCACATGGCCCGAGGACAGGTCCACCGGCACCTCGGCGCCCGGCACCAGATGGTTCCCGGCGCAGTAGTCGTCCAGCGCGGACCGGACCCCCGCGTCCCGGTCGGTCAGGGCCGCGAGCGCGCCGCGCTCCGCGACCAGCGCCACGCCGGGGGTGAGCGCCTGCACGCGGTACGGCATCGGCTCCGACCGGGTCCAGCTGCCGAGGTCGAAGAACTGGCCGTCGCCGATGACCTCCAGGAGCGCCTCCTCCCCGTACCGGCCCGTCATCCGCTTCTCGGCGCGGCCGCGCACGATCACCCACAGCCGGTCGGCCGGGTCGCCGCTCTGCACCAGGACCTGGCCGGCCTCGAAGGAGACCTCGGTGAACGCACCGGCCAGCTCGGTCAGCAGTGCCTCGTCGGCGTCGCGTAAGTACGCCACCTCGCGCAGATCGCCGGGGACGACCCGGTGGGCGCCGTCGTCGTCCGCGTAGGTGGTGATCCGGTCGTCGCCCAGGACGAAGGTGCGGCGGCGGTTGACGCGGTAGACCCCGGACTCGACGTCCACCCAGGGCAGCGCGCGCAGCAGATAGCGCGGGGTGATGCCGCGCATCTGCGGCACGGTCTTGGTGGCGGTCGCGAGTTGCCGTGCCGCGTCGGTGCTGAGGGCCATCCGGTCGTCGACCACGGGAGCCTCCTCGAAGACAGGTGCGGCGACGGCCGGGAGGGGCCGCCGCACGGGAACGGGCACCGATCGTCCGCTCGCCGCGGGCGGGCCGACAAGGCGTCACGCGAGGGCGCGAAGAGCGCCCCGGCCGGAAACGGTTCACCTGGTCAACGAATGGCGGAAAAGGAAGAGCGGATTCCCCCGGGGGGTTTCCTGGTGGCTCCGGCCGGGGGCGAAACGGAGGGCCTTTTCCGGATTCGTTGAAATATAGTCAACTCCCTCGGAAAAGGCGGGATATGACCCGATGGAGACGCTTTGAGCTCCTGAAAGCCCCCCTTATCCCGGCCGGATGCGCCAGCGGCTCCATCGGGAACCGGACAGGTGAGAGGAGTGAAGAGGGGGACCGGTGCTCGGCCGTGGGGCGGGAGCGGTACTGTGCGCGCACCGCCAATGGGGCGGTACGGAACAGTGGAGGATTCTGTGACCGTAAACAGAGGAACGGGGCGTCGTCGTGGAGCGCTGATAGGGGCAGCCGCCGCGGGGCTCCTCGGCGTCGGCCTGAGCGCGCTGCCCGCACAGGCGCACACCCCCGTCTGGAAGGTGACCTGCTCGGCCGTGACGGTCGATCTGACCAGCTACTCCCGCTCGGCCACCAACACGGTGACCATCAAGACCTCGGACGGCAAGGACCTGCTCCCGACCGAGGAGTTCAAGGGCGCGTTCCACAAGGACCTCAAGCTCCCCGCCCACGACAAGGAGCTCACCCTCCGGCTCATCGTGAAGGCGGGCGACGGCGACCAGTACTCGCGCGACGAGACGAAGACGTCTCCCGTCTGCGACACGGTGCCCCCGACCAAACCCACCCCGTCGGGCAAGCCGTCCAAGCCGTCGAAGCCGACCCCGACCCCGTCGGCCGAGCCCAGCAAGCCGGGCAAGCCCGCACCGGCGCCGAGCACGTCCGCGCCGGCGGCTCCCGCGCCGCAGCCGAGCCCCAACCTCGCCGAGACCGGCTCGTCGAGCTCGACCCCGCTCGTCGCCGGCATGGGCGGCGCCGTGCTCGTCGCGGGCGGCGGGATCGTCTGGGCCGCGCGCCGCCGGCGCCCGGCCCGGCACTGACCCGCTCACCCCGTGGCGACTGCGCCGGTGACCCCCGGGGCCACCGGCGCAGTCGCGCGTCACATCTCACTCCCGTGCGGCATCAGCGGCGTCAGGGATACGAGACCACCGTCGACGGCGTCGTCGAGGTGCCCGAGGTCGGCGCCCCGGTGCTGTTGACGACGTGCGCGTACTGCCCCTGCCCGCCGAGGGAGACCACCAGCAGGTCGTGCAGCCGCACGCCCGGCCGGTCCGGCACCTCGAAGCCGTGGTCCTGGACGATCGTCGGATCCACGTTGTAGTAGCAGTAGCTGCCCAGTCCCCAGCCCTCGTGGGTGGTGACGGAATCGGCCACCTTGTACGCGGCGAACCCGCGCACGCCGCCGTTCTGCACGGCGGCCTGGTTGGGCGCGTCGTACGACTTCTCGTTCTGGAAGAAGACCGTCCGGCCGCGCTCGCCGTTCCACCGCACGTCGTACTTGTTGAAGTGCTCGACGAACAGGCCGGTGGCCAGCACGTCGTTGCCGTTGACCGTCAGGCCGTAGTCGGCCCGGTTGGTGTCCCAGCCGACGCCGGTGCCATGGTCGGCGCGCCACAGCCAGGTGTGGTCCACGATGGTGTGGTTGCTGTTGATCTCCATGCTGGAGGTCGCCCGGCCCGCGCCGGCCCCGCCGATCCGCACGAACACGTCCTGCACGGTCGTCGGGTCGGCCGCGTGGTTCGCGCTCGCCCCGGGCGGCCCGACCTGGAGCAGGACCGGGGAGTTGACCGGACCCGCGTCGATGAGGAACCCGGCCAGCCGCACACCGTCGACGTCGGCGACCCGCAGCGCGGTGACACCGTTGTCCGGCACGATCGTGGCCAGCCCCAGACCGAGGACCACCGTGTCGGGCCGGGTCACCTCGATGGGCCGGTCGACGTGGTAGATCCCGGGCGTGAAGAGCAGGTTGAGGCCCTGGGCGAGCGCCTGGTTGATCGTCGCCGCGCTCGCGCCGGGCTTCACCACGTAGAACCGGTCGAGCGGGAGCGAACTGCCCGGTGTGCTGCCCGACGCCCAGGAGACGTCGCGCGCGTCGGTGCGCTTCGCCGGGACGAACACCTTGTAGTCGTTGCCGTCGAGGTAGAGGAACGGCTTCTCACGGGAGACCGGAGTGGTGTCGAGCGTGGTGTACGGCGGGTTGGGGAAGCTCTGCGCGGGCGCGCCCCGGACCCCGGAGAAGGTCATGTTCCACACCCCGTTGGTCCAGCCGCCCACCGAGCTGTCCCGGGTGTACCACTGCTGCTGGGAGTACGGCCCGACCGTGCCGTCGATCCTGCTGTCCGCGATGTAGCCACCGCTGGCCCAGCCGTAGCCGTTGGGCGCCAGGTTGAGGCCGCCCTTGACGTGCATCCGCCGGAAGGGCGCCGCCTGGGCGACCGCCCAGCGGTCGGTGCCGCTGACGGGGCTGAGCGCCAGGTTCTCGGCGGAGCGCCAGAAGTTCTGGGTGGCGTTGCCGTTGAACCAGCCCGCGTCCACGGTCACGTCCCCATTGATGGTCGTGTCGTCGGGGTTGCGCCCGAGACCCGCGATCGAGGTGTAGAAACCGAGGTTGGCGTTGAGGCCGTTGTACGTTCCGGGCTTGAACAGAAGGGCGTAGCGGCCGGTGCCGAACTGCGCCGACTCCTGCTGGCGGAACACCTGGTCGAGCTTCCCCTGGATGTCGGGGGTGGAGGGGTCGAAGACCAGCACGTTGGGCCCGAGGTCCCCGCCGCCGGGCAGGGTGCCCCCGCCGGTGCCGAACACCTGGAACTCCCAGAGGGAGTACCCGTATCCGGTGGCGCGGGCCGTCCCGTACACCCGTACGTAGCGGGCGGTGCCGGAGACCGGCAGGGTCTCGGTGCCGCCGGTGCCGTTGGCCGTGGAGTACGCCGTGGTCCAGGTGGTGCCGTCGGTGGAGAGCTCGACGCGGTACGCCTTGGCGTACGCCGCCTCCCACTTCAGGACCACCGTGCCGAGCGCGGCCGGGGCGCCGAGGTCGACCTGGATCCACTGCGGATCAAAGAACGCGCTCGACCAGCGCGTTCCCGCGTCCCCGTCGACGGCCGCGGCGGCCGGCGTGGAGCCGTTCTCCTGGCTGGAGGCGGTGACGGGCCGGCCCTGGGAGAGCGGTGGCGGGTCGGCGTGGGCGGCGGGCGCGGGGACGAACAGGAGCAGCGCGGCCACCAGGGCGGCGGCCACGGCGGCGGCGAGCCGGCGGGGCGGCGCGCCGGGTCCGGGGGACACCGGCGAACCGGCGGGGGGAGCGTGCATCGAGCCTCGATCCAGGTCGTGGGGGTGAACAAGGGGATACGGGAGAGCGCTCTCCGGTTGCCCCCAGATGGTTCTCCGGCGATGCGGACACGTCAAGAGTTGTACGCAGAACGGTTGTTGGGAGCTTTCACAGGGTTGCGTGGGGGGTTGCCCGAGCGTTCACCCACGGGGTCGCCCACAGGTCCGTTCACGGTTTCGTGCGTCGGGTTCTCCGCCCGTGCCCGTGGAGCGCTCTCCCCGTACAGTTCCGTCATGAGCGGAGATCTGCGGGAGTACGCCGGGGCGCCCACCCTGGAGGACGTGGCGCGGGTCGCCGGGGTGTCGCGGGCGACGGTGTCCCGTGTCGTCAACGGCGTCCGCAACGTCGACCCCGGCATCCAGGAGGCCGTGCGCAGGGCGGTCGCCGCCACCGGGTACGCGCCCAACCGCGCCGCCCGCTCGCTCGTCACCCGGCGGGCCGGGACGATCGCCCTGGTGGTGTCGGGTGTGGACGGCGGGGCCGACGCGCACGACGGGCCGGACGCGTTCGCCGCCCGGGTCTTCGCCGACCCGTTCTTCGGCCGGGTGGTCGCCGGGGTCGTCGGCTTCCTGCGGCCGCGCTCCACGCACCCGGTGCTGATGTTCGCCGAGACGCCCGCCGACCGGGAGCAGATCGTGGGGTATCTGCGCCAGGGCAGCGCCGACGGCGCCCTGGTCGTGTCGGCGCACGGCGAGGACCCGCTGCCCGCGCTGATCGCCGCCGCGGGGCTGCCCGCCGTGCTCTTCGCGCGCCCGGCCCGGCCGGTGCCGCTCACCTACGTAGACCTCGATCACGTGGACGGGGGCCGGCTGGCCGCCGAGCATCTGCTGGCCCGGGGCTGCCGGCGGGTCGCCACGATCACGGGGCCGCTGGACGTACCGGCGGGCCAGGACCGGCTGACCGGGTTCCGGGACGCGATGGCGCTGCGGGGCCAGCCGTACGTACCGATCGTCGAGGGGCTGTTCACCCAGCGCAGCGGCGAGGAGGCGATGGCGCGGCTGCTGGCCGAACACCCGGACCTGGACGGGGTGTTCGTGGGCAACGACGTGATGGCGCGGGGCGCCTGCCAGGTGCTGGGGGAGCACGGCAGGAGGATCCCCCACGACGTGGCCGTGGTCGGCTTCGACGACAGCGCGGCGGCGACCTCCGGGCGGCTCGGCCTCACCACCGTGCGCCAGCCGGTGGAGGACATGGCGGCGGAGATGGCGAGGCTGCTCCAGGAGCACATCGACACCCCCGGGCGCCCGGTGACCTCCGTCGTCTTCGCGCCGGAGCTGGTGGTGCGGGAGTCCGCCTGAGCGGCTGTGCGAAGCCGGTCTCCGAGGGCCCCGGCCGATGCGGGGTCAGCGTACGGCACGCTCCTCGACCGAGGCCCGCCAGCCGGGCTGCGGGGAGAGGGCCGGCGCCTCCTCGCCCGGCGCGCGGTGGCCGCCGCGCGCGAAGAAGTCGGCCAGGGGCAGGGTGGCGGCCCCCACGGTGACCGCGTCCGGACCGAGCCGCCCCAGCTCGATGGTGACGCGCTCGGCGGGGTGGCGCAGGGCGTACGCGGTGGCGTGCGCGCGCACCGACTCCAGGATGTACGGGCCGAGCTGGAGGCCCGCCCAGCCGCCGACGAGGATGCGCTCGGGGTTGTAGAGGTTGATGAGGTCGGAGAGCCCGGCGCCGAGGTACTCGGCGGTCTCGTCCAGGACCGCCCGCGCCACGGGGTCGGGGGAGTGGCGGGCGCCGTTCGCGGGCTCCCCGCCGGGGTTCGCGTCCGTCCCGGCGCCCTCCGGGTAGGCCGCCGCCACCAGCGCCGACACCGCGGCCTCCTCCTCGATGCCGTCCGGCAGGGCGGCGCCCGCCTCGCGCCAGCGGGCGACCAGCGCCTCCGCGCCCGCGTACGCCTCCAGGCACCCCGGAGCCCCGCACCGGCAGCGCCTTCCCCGGACGTGGACGGTGGTGTGGCCCCACTCGGCGGCGCTGCTGTGCGCGCCTCCGTAGATCTGCCCGTCGGAGACGATGCACGCGCCCACGCCCGAGCCGAACAGCACGATCACCGCGTCCCTCGCGCCGCGTCCGCCGCCGAACCACATCTCGGCCTGGCCGAGCGTCTTGGCGCCGTTCTCCACGAAGAGCCGGAAACCGGCCGGGAGTTCGTCCGCGAGCGCGGTACGCAGCAAGGCCTCCAGTGGGACCGCGTCCCAGCCGACGGTCTGCCCGTGCACCACCGCTCCTTCGGCGCCGCTGCGGTCGACGATGCCCGGGACTCCGACGCCGATGCCGAGCAGCCGCTCCGGCGCGAGGGCCGCTTCCCGCAGCACGGCGGCCACCCCGTCGCGGATGAGCCCGACGATGTGGTCCACGTCGTAGCCGCCCGGCGCCAAGGTCAGCTCCGCGCGCGCCAGTTCGCTCATCACCAGGTCGAAGAGCTCGATGCGGACCCGGGTCTCGCCGACGTCGACGCCGATGAGGTGGCCGCTGTCGGGGGTGACGCGGAGCAGGGTGCGCGGGCGGCCGCCGTCGGAGTCGACGACGCCCGCGTCCTCCAGGAGCCCCTCGGCTGCGAGCTCGGTGACCACGTTGCTGATGGAGCCTGAACTCAACCCCGTGGCGGGGCCGAGTGCTTGACGGCTCGTGGGGCCGTCGAAATACAACCGTTGCAATACCGCGGTCCGGTTGTCGCGCCGCAGGTCACGGACGGTTCGTCTGTTCGGCATGGCCATATGGCTCCCTCCCTGCGTGCAACATACCGTCGCGCGGGGCCTTGACGCGACCTTCTCTCGGGTCTTAACTCACGTCCTAAATTAAGGCGTGAGTCCGTTCAGGACCTGAACCCGGCCACCTCTGGAACCCCGGAAAGGGGCGATCCCGTCATGCGCAGACTCCGAGCCGCGGCTGCCTTCGCGACCGTCACCGCTCTCGCCGCCACCGCGAGTGGATGCGGTGGCGGTTCCGCCACGGGAGGGGGCGGCAACGACTCCCCGAAGTCCCTGACGTACTGGGCGTCCAACCAGGGGCCGAACATCGAGGCCGACAAGAAGCTCCTGACCGCCGAGCTGAAGAAGTTCGAGCAGCAGAGCGGGATCAAGGTCAAGCTGGAGGTCGTCCCCTGGTCCGACCTGCTCAACCGCATCCTCGCCGCCACCACCTCCGGCCAGGGCCCCGATGTGCTCAACATCGGCAACACCTGGTCCGCCTCCCTCCAGGCCACCGGCGCCCTCCTGCCGTGGGACCGGGCCGCGTTCGACGCGATCGGAGGCCGGGCCCGGTTCGCGGACTCCGCGGTCGCCGCGGCCGGGGCCCCGGGCAAGGACCCGGCGGCCGTCCCGCTGTACTCGCTGTCGTACGCGCTCTACTACAACAAGAAGATGTTCGCCGACGCGGGCATAGCCAAGCCGCCCGCGACCTGGGACGAACTCGTCGCGGACGGCAAGCGGCTCTCCAGGAACGGCACCTGGGGCCTGGGCGCCGAGGGCGCCAACCTCGCCAACAACATCCACCAGGTGTTCGTCCTGGGCAAGCAGCACGGCGCCGACTTCTTCGACGCGGCCGGCAGGCCCACCTTCACCTCGGACGGCGCGGTCGCCGCGGTCAAGCAGTACGTCGACTTCATGGCCAAGGACAGGATCGTCGCGCCGGGCAACGCGGAGTACGCCCAGAACCAGTCGCTGCGCGACTTCTCCACCGGCAGGACCGCCATGGTGCTGTGGCAGGCCGCCGCCTCCACCTTCGCCGCCCAGGGCATGAAGCCCGAGGAGTGGGGCGTGGCGCCGGTGCCGGTCCCGGCCGGGACCCCGGACAGCGCCAGGAACATCAACTCGATGGTCGCGGGCATCAACATCTCGGTCTTCAAGAACACCCGCAACCGCGACGGCGCCCTGAAGTTCGTGAAGTTCATGACCAGCGACGAGGAACAGAGGATCCTCAACAAGACGTACGGCTCGATCCCGCCGGTCAAGGCCGCCCAGCAGGACCCCGCCTTCGGCGCCCCCGACACCTCGGTCCTCAAGGACACCCTGCTCAAGAGCGCCGCCCCGCTGCCGCAGGTCCCCGAGGAGTCCCAGTTCGAGACGGCCGTGGGCACCGCCGTCAAGGGCCTGTGGGCCGACGCGGCGGCCGGCCGCGCCGTCACCACCGAGTCCGTGAAGGCGGCCCTGGCCAAGGCCCAGCAGCAGATGCCGAAGTGAGCGCCCCCGTGACCCCGCCCACCCCCGCGCCCCTCGCCGTCGACACGCGGGCGCGGCCGGAGCGCGGCGAACGGCCGGCGCCCTCCCGGGGCCGCCGCGGCTCCCGCGCCCCCGGCCGCGTCCGCCGGGCGAGCCTGCCGTATCTGCTGCTGCTCCCGGCCCTCGCCCTCGAACTCCTCGTCCATCTGGTACCGATGGTCATCGGCGCGGTGATGAGCTTCAAGACGCTCACCCAGTTCTACATCCGCGACTGGTCCACCGCGCCCTGGACCGGATTCGACAACTACCGGATCTCGGTCGACTTCTCCGCGCCCGTCGGCCGGGACCTGCTCGACTCCTTCGTCACCACCTGCCTGTTCACGGTGGCCTCGGTGGCGCTGTGCTGGCTGCTCGGCACGGCCGCCGCCGTCTTCACGCAGGACGGCTTCCGCGGCCGGGGCCTGCTGCGCGCGCTCTTCCTCGTCCCGTACGCGCTGCCGGTCTACGCGGCCGTCATCACCTGGGCGTTCATGTTCCAACGGGACAACGGGCTGGTCAACCACGTCCTGTACGACCAGCTCGGACTCGGCGGCGAGCGCTCCTTCTGGCTGATCGGCGACAACAGCTTCGTCGCCCTGCTGACCGTCTCGGTCTGGAAGGGCTGGCCGTTCGCCTTCCTCATCGTCACGGCCGGACTCCAGAACATCCCACGGGAGCTGTACGAGGCCGCCGCCATCGACGGCGCCGGGACGTGGCAGCGGATCCGCCGCATCACCCTGCCCTCGCTGCGCCCCGTCAACCAGGTCCTCGTCCTGGTGCTGTTCCTGTGGACGTTCAACGACTTCAACACGCCGTACGTGCTGTTCGGGCGCTCGGCGCCGAAGGCCGCCGACCTCATCTCCATCCACATCTACCAGTCCTCGTTCGTCACCTGGAACTTCGGCACCGGCGCCGCCATGTCGGTCCTGCTGCTGCTCTTCCTGCTCGTGGTGACGGCCCTCTACCTCCTGCTGACCTCCCGGGGAAGGAAGACCGCAGATGGCCGGCGCTAGCCCCACCGCCCCGCCCCGCTCCTTCGTCCTGGCCCGCCGGGTCTTCCTCACCCTGCTCACCGGCTTCGTGCTGCTGCCCGTCTACGTGATGGCCAGCAGCTCCCTCAAGCCGCTGAAGGACGTGTCGGGACGGTTCCGCTGGCTGCCCAGCGGACTCACCGTCCGCCCCTACCTCGACATCTGGAAGACCGTCCCGCTGGCGAAGTACTTCGTGAACTCCCTGATCGTGGCGGGCGCGGCGACCGTCCTGTCCGTGGCCGTCGCGGTCCTCGCGGCGTACGCGGTGAGCCGCTACCGCTTCCGCGGCAAGCGGGTGTTCACCGTGACCGTGCTGTCCACCCAGATGTTCCCCGGCATCCTCTTCCTGCTGCCGCTGTTCCTGATCTTCGTCAACGTCGGCAACACCACCGGCGTCGCCCTCTACGGCTCGCGCGGCGGACTGATCCTCACCTATCTCACCTTCTCCCTGCCCTTCTCCATCTGGATGCTCATCGGCTACCTCGACTCGGTCCCGCGCGACCTCGACGAGGCGGCGATGGTCGACGGCTGCGGGCCGTTGGGCGCGCTGCTGCGGGTGGTGGTCCCGGCGGCGGTCCCCGGCATCGTGGCGGTCGCGGTGTACGCGTTCATGACGGCGTGGGGCGAGGTCCTGTTCGCCTCCGTGATGACGAACGACACCACCCGGACCCTCGCCGTGGGCCTCCAGGGCTACGCCACCCAGAACGACGTGTACTGGAACCAGGTCATGGCCGCCTCGCTGGTCGTCAGCGTGCCGGTGGTCGCCGGGTTCCTGCTGCTCCAGCGCTATCTCGTGGCCGGGCTCACCGCCGGAGCCGTGAAGTGACGAACCGCCGACCCCACCTGACCGAAAGGCCCTTCGTGACCGAGCCCATCGACCTCGCCGCCCTCCCGGAGGACTTCGCCTGGGGCGTGGCCACCTCCGCGTACCAGATCGAGGGGGCGGTGGCCGAGGACGGCCGGGGCCCCTCGATCTGGGACACCTTCTCCCACACCCCCGGGAAGACCGACGGCGGCGACCACGGCGACACCGCCTGCGACCACTACCACCGGTGGCGGGAGGACATCGCGCTGATGAAGGAGCTCGGCGTCACCTCGTACCGCTTCTCGCTCGCCTGGCCGCGCATCCTCCCCGGCGGCGACGGACCGGTCAACCGGGCGGGGCTGGACTTCTACTCCCGCCTGGTCGACGCGCTCCTGGAGGCCGGGATCACCCCCAACGCCACGCTCTACCACTGGGACCTGCCCCAGGCACTCCAGGACCGCGGCGGCTGGCCCGCCCGGGAGACCGCCGAGCACTTCGCCGCGTACGCGTCCGTCGCGGCCCGTGAGCTCGGCGACCGCGTCCCGCTGTGGTCCACCCTCAACGAACCGCTGTGCTCGGCCTGGATCGGCCACCTCGAAGGGCGCATGGCACCGGGCCTGACCGACATCAAGGCCGCCGTCCACGCCTCCTACCACCTGCTGCTCGGCCACGGCCTGGCCACCCGGGCGCTGCGCGCCGCCGCCCCCGGCGCCCAGGTCGGCATCGTCAACAACCTCTCCACCGTCGAACCCGACTCCGCATCCGAGGCCGACCTCGCCGCGGCCCGCCGCATGGACGGCCACGTCAACCGCTGGTGGCTGGACCCGGTGCACGGCCGGGGCTTCCCCGCCGACATGAGGGAGGTGTACGGCGTCGACCTGCCCGAGCGCCCCGGCGACCTCGACACCATCGCCGAGCCGCTCGACTGGCTGGGCCTGAACTACTACTTCGGGGTGCGTGTCGCCGACGACCCGCACGGCCCCTTCCCCTTCGCCCGTCAGGTCCCGCGCCCGCGCCTGCCGCGCACCGGCATGGGCTGGGAGATCGACGCGAGCGGCATCGAGGCCCTGCTGATGCGGCTGACCGACGACTACGGGGCCCGCCGCCTGCACGTCACCGAGAACGGCTCGGCCTTCCCCGACGCGGTCCTGCCCGACGGCACCGTCCACGACCCCGAGCGCGTGCGGTACCTGCGCGAGCACCTGGCCGCGTGCGCCCGCGCCGCCCGCAGGGGCGCCCCGCTCGCCGGGTACTACGCCTGGTCGCTCCTGGACAACTTCGAGTGGGCGTACGGCTACGACAAGCGGTTCGGCCTGGTGCACGTCGACTACGCGACGCAGCAGCGCACCATCAAGGGCAGCGGACGCCACTACGCGCAGATCATCGCGGACCACCGGGGCCGCGCCCCGCGCGCCGCCTGACCCCGTCAGCTCCGCCCGGCCCCGTCCAGGTGCGCGGCCAGCCGGTCGAGGAAGACCCGCTGTCCCGCCACCAGCCGGGCGGACGCCTCCTCGGGCGCGAGCCAGGCGAACCGGTCCATCTCGGGGAACTCCCGCTGGACGCCCGAGCCCCGGGGCCACTCCATGGTGAAGGTCCCGGGCACGGCGCCCGCCGGGTCGAGGTCGCCCTCGACCGCCCAGACCGTCACCACCTTGCCGTTTGCCTGCCGCGCCTCTCCGAGCGGCACCGGGGTGCCCTCGGGGGCGGGCAGGCCCAGCTCCTCCGCGAACTCGCGCCGGGCCGCCGCCTGCGGCAGCTCCTCGGGGCCGTACTCGCCCTTGGGAATCGACCACGCGGCCTCGTCCCGGCCCGCCCAGAACGGGCCGCCCATGTGCCCGATCAGCACTTCGACGCCGCCCGGTCCGGTCCGGTACAGAAGGAGCCCCGCGCTGCGTTTCACGGCCATGGCCACCAGTGTGC
Source organism: Streptomyces sp. NPDC005878 (assembly GCF_040629815.1). Taxonomy (NCBI): domain Bacteria; kingdom Bacillati; phylum Actinomycetota; class Actinomycetes; order Kitasatosporales; family Streptomycetaceae; genus Streptomyces; species Streptomyces sp. NPDC005878. The sequence goes on along the minus strand of NZ_JBEXWK010000001.1, from coordinate 350,804 downwards.
TCGGCGGCCGGGCCCGCGGCGAGAGGGCGCGCCCTACGGCCGGCGGACGTACGGGGTGGTGGTGCTCAGCCGGGTGAAGCCCAGCCGGCGCAGGATCGGCTCGCTCCGGTCGGAGGCGTCGACCTGGAGGAAGCGGTAGCCGCGCTCGACGGCGACGCGGGCGCGGTGGGCGACCAGCGCCCGGTAGATGCCCCTGCCGCGCCACGCCTCGGCGGTGCCGCCGCCCCACAGCCCCGCGAACTTTGTCCCCGGGACCAGCTCCATCCGGGCCGCGCACACCGGCACCCCGTCCGCCACCGCCACCACCGCGACCAGCGTTTCGGGCGCCTCGGCGAGCTGGAGTTCCAGGCGCCGGGCGAGCCTGGAGGCATCCCCTCCGAACGCCTGCTCGTGCACCGCGCTCATCATCGCGACCCCGGCCGCGTCGGTCACCGGCACCAGCTCCACCCCCTCGGGCAGGGCCACGTCGTGGAGCTGGTCCGCGGCCTCGGCCACCATCAGGGCCTCGGCGGGCTCGGCCGTGAACCCGGCGGCGAGGAGGCGTCCACCGAGGTCGCCCGGGGTGTCATGGGAGTACAGCTTCCACTCGAACTCGCGGCCCAGCGAGGCGAAGTGCTCCACCTGCGCGGCGATCTCGCGCTCCGCGCACTCCTCGTCGAGGCCGGACCAGAGGATCCCGTTCCAGGCGGGATCCGGCCCCACGTGACGCACCACCCGGCCCACGCGTTCCACCTCGGCTCCGGGGCCCTCGGCCGGGGGGTTCTCGCGCATCTGCCGGTCGAACAGGGCCAGTACCGCTTCGTTGTCCATGCGCTCACTCCAACATCACCGCAGTCCGGTGGCAAACGACTTGTGGACCCTCGCGGAGGGAGCGGGTCCGTGTACAACTCCCGCGGTAGTGGCCCGCACCACGAACGGTTGACGCCACGCGTCTGACCTGTGCCTAGGCTGCGGTCATGCGGATCCGCCCCGGTGCCGCCGACGTGCTCGTCGCGCTGGCACAGACCTGTGTCGCCGTGCTGCTGGGACGCGAGGCCTCCAGCCAGGGGCAGCCCCCGCTCGACCTGGCCGGATACGGGCTCGCCATCGTCATCAACATGGCGTGCGCCTTCCGTTCCAAGGCGCCCATGGGGGTCTGCCTCTTCGTCATCGCCACCTGGACGCTCTACATCGCCCTGGGGAACTGGCCCGTCGTGGGCAGCTACGGCGGCATGATCGCCTGCTACACGGTGGCCGCCACCCGTCCCGCCCGGATCTCCGCGGGCTGCGCCGCGCTCCTCGGCGCCGTCTGGCTGTTCGCCGGGTTCCGCGTCGGCGGCGGCTCGCTGCCCTCCGTCGCCGTCCAGGCGATCGCCGTACCGGCCGTGATCCGGCGGTTCGGCCGGGTCGCGCGCCGCTCGTCCCGGCTCGCCGAACAGCTAGCCCGGGAGCAGGAGGCCCGGGCCAGACGCGAGGTCGCGGAGGAACGCGGCCGCATGGCCCGGGAGTTGCACGACATCATCGCCCACCACATGTCGGTGATCTCGGTCCAGTCGGGCCTGGCGCGGTTCGTCTTCACCTCCGACCCGGCCACCGCGCAGGGCGCGCTGGGCACCATCTCGGCCACCAGCCAGGAGGCGCTGGAGGAGCTGCGGCGCATGCTGCACGTGCTGCGCGCCGAGGACCTCGACGACGAGCCGTCGGCCCCGATGCCCGGTCTCGCGCGGCTGCCGGACATGGTGGAGCGGCTGCGGGCCGGGGGTCTGCCCGTCGAGCTGCGGGTGCGGGGGCCGGAGCGGACGCTCGCGCCCGGCGTCGACCTGTGCGCGTACCGGGTGGCGCAGGAAGCGCTGACGAACGTCCTGAAACACGCGCCGGGCGCCGCCACGACCGTGGAAGTCTCCTATGAACGGAACCATGTCGCCCTCGCCGTCGTGAACGACGGTACGGAAGCGGATCCGGCCGGAAACCGGTCGGGCGCGGGACACGGGTTGATCGGAATGCGGGAACGGGCCAAGCTCTACGGCGGCACGATCACCACCGGCCCGGGGCGCGAGGGGGGCTTCGAGGTCCGGCTGCTGCTGCCGACCTCGGCCCGGCCGACCGTCTGACCGGGGCCGTACGACACAGGGGGAAGACGCGACTCCATGACCAGGGCACTCGTGGTCGACGACCAGTTCCTCGTACGGGCCGGCCTGGTCGCGCTGCTGCGGGCGGCGGGCATCGACGTCGTCGGCGAGGCGTGCGACGGCGAGGAGGCGGTCGCCCAGGCGGCGCGGACGCGCCCGGACGTGATCCTGATGGACATCCGGATGCCGGGGACGAACGGCATCACCGCCACCGAGCGGATCCTCGCGGACGCCGAGGACCCGGCGCCGCGCATCCTGATCCTCACCACCTTCGACCTCGACGAGTACGTGTACTCCGCGCTGCGGGCCGGTGCCTCGGGGTTCCTGCTCAAGGACGCGGGACCGGAGCGGCTGCTCAACGCGGTCGCGGTGGTCGGCGGCGGCGACATGCTCTTCGCGCCGACCGTCACCCGGCGCCTGGTGGAGGCCTTCGCGCGGCCCGCCGAACGGGCCCCGCGGCTCTCGGCGGACCTGGCGGCGCTCACCGCCCGGGAGACCGAGGTCCTCACCCTCACCGCGCGCGGGCTGTCGAACCAGGAGATCTCCGGTCACCTCTTCATCAGCGAGGCGACGGTGAAAACCCATCTGAACCGGGCCATGAGCAAACTGGACCTGGCCAGCCGGGCGCAGGCGGTGGTGCTGGCGTACGAGTCGGGGCTCGTCACCCCGGGCGGCGGCGCCCGTTAGCCCGGGGCCGTCAACTGCCGTCCGGCGCCGTGCCGTTGTAGCGCAGGAGGTAGGCGGCGAACCTGTCGAGGTCGGCCTCGTCCCAGTCGGCGAGGCGTTCGTGGAAGGCGTGCCGGCGCAGCACCGCCGCCTCGGCGAGCTTCTCGGTGCCCGCGGCGGTCAGATGCAGCAGCTGGATGCGGTGGTCGGCGGGGTCGCTGCGGCGCTCGATGAACCCCAGCTTCTCCAGGGCCGCGATCTGCCGACTGATCGTCGACTTGTCGAGCATGTAGTACGCGGCGAGGTCGGTCGCGCGGCACCCCTGCTGGTCCTCCAGATGGGACAGCAGCGTGAAGGAGACCAGCGACAGCTCCGGGTGCATCCGCGCGGCGGCGGCCCGCGCACGGCGGGCGAACGCGGTCAGCTCCCGCTGGATGGTGGTGACCGACTGGTCTCGGCTGGGCACGGCTGGTCCTCTCACTGGCTAGTTGCATAATACAACGCCAGCGGGTGATGCCCCGCGTCACACGGCCGCGTCCTCCCCGCGCCCGGGTGGCACCACGGCCGCGGAGGCGAGCCGGATGAGCCGTCCTCCCCGCGCCCGCGCGCCCGCGTGGTGGAACTGGCCGGATCCGGCAGCCGTCGGGCGGTCCTGCCCGCGCCCGCGCCCGCGTGAGGAGAACGCCCTCACTCCTCCTCGTCCACCGTCTCCAGCGCCTGCGTCAGCCAGCGGATCCAGAACGTCTCCAGCTCGATGCCGCCGCGCAGCACGAGGTGGCGCAGCCGGTCCTGCTCGCTGTCGCGCTCCGGCGGGAAGTCCCGCCGCTCGATCGACTCGTACAGCTCCAACTGCCGCTCGTGCAGGCCGAGATGGCGGCGCAGCTCGGCGGGCAGACCCGCCGTGCCGACCACCGCCGCCGCCCGCACCCGCAGCAGCAGCGGGTCCCGCATGGCGCGCGGGTCCTGCCCGGCGGCGGCCCACGCGGCGAGTTCCGCGCGGCCCGCCGGCAGCACCTCGTACTCCTTCTTCTGGCCGCGCGCCGGGGTCTCGGACGGCAGCGCGCGGATGAACCCGGACTGCTCCAGCTTGCCCAGCTCGCGGTAGATCTGCTGGTGCGTCGCGGACCAGAAGAAGCCGAACGACTTGTCGAACCGGCGGGTCAGCTCAAGCCCCGACGAGGTCTTTTCGAGCAGGGCGGTCAGGATCGCGTGCGGGAGGGACATGAGCGCATCGTAGGTTCCCCGGGACCGGCCGCGCCGACCGCGGTCCTCACAGGGCCGCCGCCAGCCTGGTGCCCTGGTCGATGGCGCGCTTGGCGTCCAGCTCGGCGGCCACGTCCGCGCCGCCGATCAGGTGCGCGGTGGCGCCCGCCGCCGTCAGCTCCTCGTACAGATCGCGGCGCGGCTCCTGCCCCGCGCACAGGACCACGGTGTCCACCGGCAGCACGGTGGAGGCGCCGTCGACGGTGATGTGCAGCCCGGCGTCGTCGATCCGGTCGTAGCCGACGCCCGGCACCATCGTCACGCCCCGGTGCTTGAGCTCGGTGCGGTGGATCCACCCCGTGGTCTTGCCGAGCCCCGCGCCGACCTTGGAGGTCTTGCGCTGGAGCAGGTGCACCGCGCGCGGGGGCTTGGGACGCTCGGGCGCGCGCAGTCCGCCGCGCTCGCCGTACGAGGTGTCGACGCCCCACTGCCGGAAGTACGTCTCGGGGTCCAGGCTCGCCGCGTCGCCGCCGTCGGTGAGGTACTCGGCGACGTCGAAGCCGATGCCGCCCGCGCCGACGATCGCCACCCGCTCGCCGACCGGCGCGCCGTCGCGCAGCACGTCGAGGTAGGTGACCACGCTGGGGTGGTCGGAGCCGGGGATCTCCGGGGTGCGGGGCGTCACGCCGGTGGCGACGACGACCTCGTCGTAGCCGCCCGCGGTGAGCTCCGCCACGGTCGCGGTGGTGTTCAACCGGACGTCCACGCCGCGCAGTTCGAGCTGCGTGCGGTAGTAGCGCAGCGTCTCGTGGAACTCCTCCTTGCCGGGGACGCGCTTGGCGATGTTCAGCTGGCCGCCGATCTCCGCCGCGGAGTCGAAGAGCGTGACCGCGTGGCCGCGCTCGGCCGCCGAGACCGCGCAGGCAAGCCCGGCCGGGCCCGCGCCGACCACGGCGATGCTCTTGCGGCGCCGGGTGGGGGAGAGGACCAGCTCGGTCTCGTGGCAGGCGCGCGGGTTGACCAGACAGGAGGTGATCTTCCCGCTGAAGGTGTGGTCCAGGCAGGCCTGATTGCAGCCGATGCAGGTGTTGATGGTCTCCGGGACCCCCGCGGCGGCCTTGGCGACGAACTCGGGGTCGGCGAGGAACGGCCGCGCCATCGACACCATGTCCGCCCGGCCCTCGGCGAGCAGCCGCTCGGCCACCTCGGGGGTGTTGATGCGGTTGCTGGTGATCAGCGGGATGGAGACGGATCCCATCAGCTTCTTGGTCACCCAGGTGTACGCGCCGCGCGGCACCGAGGTGGCGATGGTCGGGATACGGGCCTCGTGCCAGCCGATGCCGGTGTTGATCAGGGTCGCCCCGGCCGCCTCGATGGCCCGCGCCAGCGTGACGACCTCCTCCAGGGTGGAGCCGCCCGGCACCAGGTCCAGCATGGAGAGCCGGTAGACGATGATGAAGTCCGTGCCGACGCGCTCGCGGGTGCGGCGGACGATCTCCACGGGGAAGCGCATCCGGTTCTCGTACGAGCCGCCCCAGCGGTCGGTGCGCCGGTTCACGGCGCCCGCGACGAACTCGTTGATCAGATAGCCCTCGGAGCCCATGATCTCGACGCCGTCGTACCCGGCGGACTTCGCCAGCTCGGCCGCCCGCACGAAGTCCTCGACGGTCCGCTCGACCTCCTCGTCGGTGAGGGCGTGCGGCACGAACGGGCTGATGGGGGCCTGGAGCGCGCTCGGCGCCACCAGGTCCTGGTGGTAGGCGTACCGGCCGAAGTGCAGGATCTGCATCGCGATCCGCCCGCCCGCCGCGTGCACCGCGTCGGTGACCGTGCGGTGCTGGGCGGCCTCCGCCTCGGTGGTGAGCTTGGCGCCGCCCTCGTAGGGGCGGCCCGCGTCGTTGGGGGAGATGCCGCCGGTGACCATGAGGCCGACCCCGCCGCGCGCCCGCTCGGCGTAGAACGCCGCCATCCGCTCGAAGCCGTTCTCGGCCTCTTCGAGCCCGATGTGCATGGACCCCATCAGCACCCGGTTGGGGAGGGTGGTGAAGCCCAGGTCGAGGGGGCTCAGCAGGTGGGGGTAGTCGCTCATCGGGGCGCCTCCAGATACGGCGGTGTCGTCGCCTCCAGTTGTAGAGCACGGGGAGCGTGTTGTGCAACAAGTTGCATAAAGGTTCTGTGCGGCCGCCGGCCGGACCGGGCGCCCGACGGGCGAGGGTCCGGCGGGAGACTCCCGCCGGACCCTCGCCCACGTGGCGCGGCTCACACCTTCCGGTAGCCGTACGCCTCCGAGGCCGCCGCCTCCACCGCGTCCAGCGGCGCCCCCGCCGAGGCGCTCACGACGGCCGCCACCGCGCCCTCGACGAAGGGCGCGTCGATCAGCCGCGTCCCGGGCGGCAGCTCGTCCTCGGCCAGCAGTGCCTTCACCGTGAGCACCGCGCTGCCCAGGTCCACCAGGACCGCCACGCCCGCACCCCCGTCGACGGCCGCCGCCGCCCCGGCGATCAGCTCCGAGCTGGTGCCGAGGCCCCCGTCGGGGGTGCCGCCCGCCGCCGCGACGGGAGCGGTCGTACCGCCGCCCGCGAGCCCGGTCGCCAGTGCCGCGACGGCCGCGGCGACCTCCGCGCTGTGCGAGACGAGCACCACCCCGACGAGCCCCGCGGCCCCGCCGCCCCGGTCGTCCTGCCCGCCGTCCCGGCTGCCCTCCCCGCCCGCTCCGCCCGCGCTCACGCGGCGGCCTCCTCAAGCGCCCCGACCAGCAGCGCGGCCGAGGTCGCGCCGGGGTCCTGATGCCCGATGGACCGCTCACCCAGATAACTGGCCCTGCCCTTGCGGGCCCGGAGCGGTACGGTCGCCAGCGCCCCGTCCCGCGCCGCCGCCCCCGCCGCCGCGAAGGACTCCCCGAGCGCCTCGACGGCCGGGAGCAGCGCGTCCAGCATCGTCTTGTCCCCGGCCGCGGCCCCGCCCAGCGCGGCGACGGCCGCGACCCCCTCGTCCAGCGCCGCCGCGAACTCCTCCCGGCTCACCTCCGCCCGGTCGCCGAGCGCCTTGCCCGTGCGGCGCAGCAGCGTCCCGTACAGCGGTCCGGAGGCGCCGCCCACGGTCGAGATCAACTGCCGCCCGGCGAGGGCGAGTACGGCCCCGGGGGTGTCCGGGGCCTCCTTGTCCAGGGCGGCGGCCACGGCGGTGAACCCGCGCTGGAGGTTGGCGCCGTGGTCGGCGTCGCCGATGGCCGAGTCCAGTTCGGTCAGCCGGGGCGCCTCCCGGTCCACGGCCGAGGCCGTCACGGTCATCCAGCGGCGGAAGAAAGCGGCGTCGAGCACGAGCGACTCCTCGAAGGTGCGGGAAGGTGCGGACGGGGGACGGCGAGCGGTGCGTTCAGCAGCCCCACCGCAGCGCAGGCGTGTTCACGGGCGCGTCCCACAGCCGCAGCAGCTCCTCGTCGGCCTGGCACAGCGTCACCGAGGCGCCCGCCATGTCGAGCGAGGTGACGTAGTCGCCCACGAGCGTGCGCGCCACCGGGACGCGCCGCTCGGCCAGTACCCGGTGCACCTCGGCGGTGAACCCGTACAGCTCCAGGAGCGGTGTCGCCCCCATGCCGTTGACGAGCAGCAGGACGGGACTCGACGGTTTCAGGTCCTCCAGGACCGCGTCCACGGCGAAGTCCGCGATCTCCCCGGAGGTCATCATGGGCCGCCGCTCACGCCCCGGCTCGCCGTGGATGCCGACGCCGAGCTCCAGCTCGCCGGGCGGCAGGTCGAACGTCGGGCCGCCCTTGGCGGGGGTGGTGCAGGCGCTGAGCGCGACGCCGAAGCTGCGCGAACTCGCGTTCACCCGGCGGGCGATCGCCTCGACCCGCTCCAGCGGGGCGCCCTCGTCGGCGGCGGCGCCCGCGATCTTCTCCACGAAGAGGGTGGCGCCGGTGCCGCGCCGCCCGGCGGTGTACAGGCTGTCGGTCACGGCGACGTCGTCGTCGACGAGCACCCTGGCGATCGTGACGCCCTCGTCCTCGGCGAGCTCCACGGCCATGTCGAAGTTGAGCACGTCACCGGTGTAGTTCTTGACGACGAACAGCACCCCGGCCCCGCTGTCCACGGCGGCCGCGGCCCGCACCATCTGGTCCGGCACCGGCGAGGTGAACACCTCGCCGGGACACGCGGCGGAGAGCATCCCGCGCCCCACGAACCCGCCGTGCAGCGGCTCGTGCCCCGACCCGCCCCCGGACACCAGCCCCACCTTCCCGGCGAACGGCGCGTCGCGCCGCACGATCACGCGGTTCTCCACGTCGACGGTCAGCTCGGGATGCGCGGCCGCCATCCCGCGCAGCGCGTCCGCCACGACCGTCTCGGCCACGTTGATCAGCATCTTCATGGGTGCCTCCGGGTGGGCGTGGATGGGTTCGGGGAGGGTGCGGCCGGAGCCGTCCGGAACCGGACGGGTCGCGTGTACGGGCGTACTCCCTCCGGGCGTTCGGCGGGCCCGCGGCTGCGGATCACGGTAGTCACTGCCGGGCCCCCCGGCCCCGGACGACCCCCGCGTGTCGGCCACTCGGGGGGCCGGTCGCGCGCGGGTCGGACGGTTGTGGTGCCGTGCCCGTGAGTATGGGGGGCGGAGCCAGGAGAGGGACAGGGCATGACGAGGAGACGCGGTACGCGGCGGCGGTGGAGGGCGGCGGCCTCGACGGCCGCACTGGGCCTGGCCGTATGCGCGCTCGGGTCGCCCCGGGTGGCCGCCGCCGGCGCGCTCGGGTCGCCCGCGGTGGCAGCCATCGGCACGTTCGGTTCGCCCCCGTCGGTCGCCGCCGGTGCGGTCGGGATGCCCCGGGAGGCCGCCGCCGGCCGCGCGGAGCCCGGCCGCTCTGCCGGGGCGTTCCCTGTCGGGGACGGATTGGGCGCGGCCGGGGCGTTCCCCAGCGGGGACGTACAGCATGCGCCCAGGGAGATCCCCGGCAGGGACGTACCTCCCGCGGTCGATGAGATCCCTGGCGGGGACGGAGAGCGCGCTGCCGAGGACACCCCGGGCGTGGCCGAACAGCGTGCTGCCGAGGGGATCCTGGGCGTGGCCGAACAGCGTGCTGCCGAAGGCATCGCGGGCGTACGCGAACAGCACGCCGCCGAGAGCCGGTTGGCGCGTGCCGTTCGCCGTCCCGGTGACCTCGGCCTCCTCCTCCGTGAACTGCCCAAGGGGGGCGACCTCCATCATCACCTCGGTGGAGCCGTCCCCCCGGAGTCGCTCATCGCCTACGCCGCCCGGGACCGCAAGTGCGTCGACACCACCACGTACGTCGTGGTCCCGAGGCGCGAACCGTGCGTCCCCGGCCAGCGGCCCGCACGGGACGCCGCCCGCCCCGGGCCGTTTCGCGGCGAGGTCGTCCGGGCCTGGTCGATGCGCGGTTTCGTCCTGCCGCCCGACGGCGACCCGCGGCCCGGCCACGACCACTTCTTCGCCACCTTCGGCAAGTTCGCCGAGGCCGAGGCGGGCCACGACGCGGACATGCTGGCGGAGGTGGCCCGGGCCGCCGCACGCGAGCGGACCACGTACGTGGAGACGCTGGTGACGGTGGCAGCCGAGCCGCTGCGCCGCCTGGTCGACCGGGTGCACCCGGCGGACCCCGGCCCCTCCGGGCTCGCCGGGTTCCATCGCGTCCTCACCCGCGACCCCCGCTTCGAGGAGATCGTCCGGCAGGCCGGGGCCGCGTACGACCGGGCCTTCACCCGCTACCGCCGCCTCCTCGGCTGCGGCCGGACGCCCGCGCCGTCCGCCTGCGCCGTCGTCGTCCGCTTCGACTACCAGGTCGGCCGCGCCCAGCCCGCCCGCCAGGTGTTCGCCCAGGAGATCCTCGGCTTCGCCCTCGCCCAGCGCCGGCTCGGCCGGGTGGTCGGCGTCAACCTGGTCCAGCCCGAGGACGACCCCGTCGCCCTGCGGGACTACACCCTGCACATGAGGATGACCGGCTTCCTGAAGTCCCGCTCCCCGTCCGTCCACGTCAGCCTGCACGCGGGCGAGCTGGTCGCGGGCCTGGACGGCGTGCGCGACCGCGACCTCGCCTTCCACATCGCCCAGGCGGTCGACCTGGCGGGCGCCGAACGGGTCGGGCACGGTGTCGACCTCCTCCACGAGCGCGGCCACCGGGCCCTGGCCGCCCGGATGCGCCGGCGGCACGTCCTCGTCGAGGCCCCGCTCATCAGCCATGCCCAGATCCTGCGGGTCACCGGCGACCGCCACCCCCTGCACACCTATCTCGACGCCGGTGTGCCCCTCGCCCTGGCCACCGACGACCCGGGTGTCAGCGGCAGCGGCCTCACCGACGTGTACCGGCTCGGCGTCACCGACCAGGGCCTGGACATGGGGGAGTTGCGCACCTCCGCACGCGCCTCGCTGGACCACGCCTTCGTCGAGGGGGCGAACCTGTGGAGGGAGCAGGACCGGTACGACACCTTCGCCACGCCCTGCCGCCACGACACCCCCGACCCGGACCGCCCGCCCGGCTCCGGCTGCCGCGCGTTCCTGGCCGCCAGCCCCAAGGCCGCGCTCCAGTGGCGGCTGGAGACGGACTGGCGGGCGTTCGAGCGCCGCGGCGCCCGCCGTTGAGCCTCGCCGGAATACTGGGATGATTCGGGCAGAATGCCACCCATGACTCTCTTCGATCGGCGACCGCCGCGGCGAACCGCGTGCCGGCCGGTGCTGCGGCTGGGACTCGCCGCCGCCGCTTCGGGGGCGCTCCTGCTGACCGGCGGGGCGCCCGCCGACGCGGCGCACGCGCCCGGCACGGACCGTACGGGGGAGGAGGCGGTCCTCGACGCCGAGCGGTGGTCGGACGCCGACGCCCTCGGCTTCTGGACCCCGGGGCGCATCGCCTCCGCCACCGACCCCGGGCGCCCCCGCCCGGACGGCGGCCCCGCCGGGACGCCCGGACCCCCGGCCGCCGTGCCCGGGATGCCGAGCGCCGAGCACTTCCCCGGGATCGCCTCCGTCGGCGTCCTGTTCACCTCCGCGGGCTCCGACCCGACGACCGGCGAGCTGCGCGCGCACAGGTGCTCGGCGAGTGTGGTGGAGAGCGCGGGGCGCAGTCTCGTCCTGACGGCGGGTCACTGCGCCGGGCGGCGGGCCGTGTTCGTCCCGGGATACCGGCCGCGCACCGGCCTCGGCGACCAGCCGTACGGCTTCTACCGGGTCACCGACTGGTACGTGGACGACAGTTATGTCCGCAACAGCAAGGAGGCCGTCTCCGACCTGGACTACTCCTTCGGCGGGCTCGCCCCCTCGCCCGCGGGCAAGGACGCCGAGGACGTGGTGGGCGCCAACCGGGTGGTCCGGGCGACCGGCTACCGCCATGACGTGACGATGCTCGGCTATCCCCGGGTGGGCCGCAATCCGGCGGACACCCCGGTGCGCTGCTCGGCGCGGTCGGGGCGGCTGGCCGGCTTCCGGCAGATGCGGGTCGAGTGCGCCGGGATGTGGGGCGGGGTCTCGGGCGGACCGTGGTTCTCCGACGTCGACTGGGACGACGGGACCGGCGAGATCATCGGGAACGTCGGCGGCTACAACGGCGGCGGCATGGACGTGCCGGAGTCCGACCCGCGCTACCACCGAATCACCTACAGCCCGGTCTACGGCGACCGCTTCTTCCGGCTCTACGCCGACGCCCGCAGCGGGCGCCACCCGCACTACGGCGCGTACCGCTCGTACCGCTGACCCGCCGGGCGAACGGGCGTCGGGCGAGCGGGAGTCTGGCGCTGCGGGCGTCGGGCGTTGCGGGAGTTGGGCGGACGGCGGGTGGAACCGGTACACCGGGTCCACCCGCCGCCCTGACCGCACCGCGGCCCGCTGCCATGGGTACCCTCCGGGCTGCCTGGCGGGGGCGCAGGAGCCAGCAGGGGGCGGGATCACGACACGGCCGTACCGGGGGTGGGCGCGGGCGCCCCGGGAGGATTCCCGGAGCGCCCGCGCCCCTGCGGCACGGGCCTCAGACGACTTCCATCGTCGCCATCATGCCCATCGACGCGTGGTCGAACATGTGGCAGTGGTAGACATACTTGCCTCGGTAGCCGGTGAAGGTGGCCTGCACCTTCACCTTCTCGCCGGGCATCAGCCGGACCGTGTCCTTGAGCCCGGCCTCGGGCCCGGACGTCACCGGTACGCCGTTGCGCTCCAGCACCCGGAACTGCACCAGGTGGATGTGGAAGTTGTGCGGCACGCGCTGGTTGACGTTGGAGACGGTCCAGACCTCGGTGTCGCCGTACTTGATGGTGGTGTCGACGCGGTTGTGGTCGTACACCTTGTCGTCGATGTAGCCCATGCCGTCCGCGATGTTCTCGTCCACGCGCAGCACGATGTCGCGGTTGACGGTCGGCACCGCCAGCGCGGGCAGGGTGCGCAGCTTGGCCGGCACCCGGCTGTAGTCCGCGGCCTTGCGGGTCACCCGGAACTGCAGGACCGGCGTCGGCGGGACACCCGCCGGCACGTTCTCCGTGTTGACGATCTGGAGGGTGGTGCCCACCGGGTACTTGGAGAAGTCGATGACGACGTCGGCGCGCTCGCCGGACGTCAGCGAGATGGTGTCGGTGGTCACCGGCGCCTCCAGCAGACCGCCGTCGGTGCCGATCTGCTGGACGGTCGAGCCGTCGGAGAGCTTCAGCGTGAAGAACCGCATGTTGGCCGTGTTGTACAGCCGGAAGCGGTACTTGCGCGCCGCCACCTCGAAGTACGGCCACGCCTTGCCGTTGGCGAGGATGACGTTGCGGCCCCGGAAGTCGTTCATCTGGTAGATGAACTGGCCGTTCTCGTCGAAGCGGGCGTCCCGGATGGAGATCGGCACGTCGTAGGCGCCCGACGGAAGGCCCAGGGCCTTCTCCGGCAGGTCCATCAGCGTGTAGATGCCGGTCAGACCCCGGAAGACGTTCTCCGACTCGATGTGGTGCGCGTGGTCGTGGAACCAGAGGTTCGCGTTGGGCTGGCTGTTGGGGTACGTGTACGTCTTCTCGCCGCCCGGCTGGATGAGGTCCATCGGGGTGCCGTCGCTGGACTCCGGGACGTGGCCGCCGTGCAGATGGATCGAGGTCGGCGTGGGCAGGTTGTTCTTCTGCGTGACCACCACGCGGTGGCCCGAGCACGCCTTGATCCACGGTCCCGGCCAGTGGCCGTCGAAGGTGCGGACGGTCGTCTGCTTGCCCGGGATGATCTCCGTCTGCACCTCCTGCATCTCAAAGCTGTAGTACGAGGTGGTGCCCGATATCCGGTCCGGACGCAGGACCTGCGGAACCGTCATCTCCTGGGCGAACTTGGGGATGGTGGTGGGGTCGATGTCCGTCGTCGTCCGCGCCTGCGCCTCGCCGCCCAGGGCCGGAAGCAGCAGACCCGCGCCCCCCACGGCGCCGGTCAGCGCGACACCGGCCTTCATCGCATTCCTGCGTGTGATCATCAAGAACTCTCCCAGCGAGACATGCTGAGGACGCCCCCGCGGCGTCCTGGCAGTGATCGTGCGGGCGGCGTACGGGCACTCCCGCTGACGCCGCCGGCCCGTCAGGCGGTCCGGCGAGCGCATCGGCTCGCCGCCGCCCGACCGGCAGTCCCGGGGAACAGCCCCACCTGGTTCATGAAGCTCGGCCTCGGGGTGTCACATGGTGCTCCGGCGCCCTTCCGGGGTGGGGCCCGGCGTGACGCGGCAGATCTTGTCCCCACAGTCTCGTGGGGGTGCTCTGGCCGAACAAGACACTCTGGTTTCAGGGTTGTGTCAGATTTCGCAGATTACTTGCCCGTTGTGTAGGGGCTCTGGCACCCGAACGTCAGACTCCGTCAGGCACCCGAGGATGGGCCGCGCGGAGGCGGCGAGCTATCGTCGGAAGTCCGGATCGGTCGCGCGTCCGGAAAGTGGGGGCGGCCCCGTCCGTGAAGGGCCGGTTCCGCGTCGACGAGGGGGGCGGTCGGGCGATGGAGCAGGACGAGGCCGTGATCGGCTGTACCGGTGAGGTACTGATCGGCACCCGTGGCCCCGGCGGCCCCGGTGAGGTCCTGGTACGGGTCCGCGGTGGCTCGGAGACCTTCCTCGCCTGGTCCGACGAGCCCCTGCCGCGCGGGGCGCGGGTCCTCGTCGTGGAGTCGCGCGGCACCCGTCAGGTCGACGTCATCGAGTGGTCCGACCCGCTGGACGAGCTGGGCCTCGGCACCGGCTGACACCGCCCGGTCCTCGGGTCCGCTCAGCAGCACACCAAGCAGCAGTCAAAGGGAGACCCCGATGTTCGGTTACCGCGTGCCCGCCCCCGACGAGGCGATGCTCATCTCGGGCGGCAGACGAGGCCTGGGAGGGGCGCCGTTCCGGGTGGTGACCGGGCACGGCAAGTTCGTGCTTCCCATCTTCCGCAAGACCCGCTTCCTCACCCTCGCCATGTGCGAGTCCGAGGTCACCGAGACCTGTGTGACCAAGCAGGGCATCGCGCTCAGCGTACGGGCGGTCATCGCCTTCAAGGTGGGCAACGACACCGAGTCCATCGTCAACGCCGGCCAGCGCTTCCTCTCCGACCAGGACCAGATGTCGGTACTCACCGGCCGGATCTTCGCCGGTCATCTGCGGGCCATCATCGGCTCGATGACCGTCGAGGAGATCGTCACCGAGCGCCAGAAACTGGCCGCCGAGGTCCTGGACACCTCCAAGTCGGAGATGGCGAAGATCGGCCTGATCGTCGACTCGCTCCAGATCCAGTCGATCGACGACGGCGACACCGGCTACATCGAGGCGATGTCGGCGCCGCACAAGGCGGCCATCCAGCGCCAGGCCCAGATCGCCCAGGCGCAGGCCACCCAGGCGTCGGTGGAGGCCGAGCAGGTGGCCGCGCGCAACCAGGCCGAGTACGCCCGCCAGACCGCCGTCGTCAAGGCCGAGTACTCGGCCGAGGTCGACCGCGCCCAGGCCCAGGCCGCCCAGGCCGGGCCGCTCGCCCAGGCCCACGCCCAGCAGGAGGTCCTGGCGGCCCAGACCGAACTGGCGCTGCGCCAGGCCGAGCTGCGCCAGCAGCAGCTCGTCGCCGAGATCGTCAAGCCCGCCGAGGCCGAGGCCGAGCGCATCCGGGTGCTGGCCGTGGCCGACGCCGAGCGGATGAAGATCCAGGCCGAGGCGGCGGCCTCGTACGACCGGGTCGCCCTCGACCGGATGCTGATCGACCAGCTGCCGCAGATCGTCAAGGAGGCGGCGGGCGGCCTCGCGGGCGCCAACGTCAACGTGCTCAACGGGGCGGACGGACTGGGCGAGATCGCCGCGGGTCTGGTCGGCCAGGGCCTGACGATCCTCGACTCGGTACGCCAGAACCTGAGCGGATCCGGCCAGGGCCAGGACCGGCGCGAGGGTTCCGCGAAGAGCGCGCTGCCCGAGCTGCCGAGCTATCCCGGCAACTCCGGAAAGCCGGCCGAGGACGCGTCGGCCGGGGAGCGCGCCCCGCGGCCCAGGACCGGCGAAGGCCCGGTCACCCTGGACTGATCCGGCTCCCGGGCCCCTCGGGCACGGATCGCCCGGGGGGCTCGCGATCAGCGTGACAGAGGGGTGTCCTCCGGGTGAATGGTGCGCGAGGATGGGGCCATGACCGCGGCCCATCGCGCCATGGCTCAGTTGGAGACATGGCCGAATCTGGTAAGTGGCGCGCCCCGGTGCGCCGTTGGGCAGGCTTTCAGCACGACGGAGTACGAGGTGGTGCACTTCCACTCCGATCACGCCGCCGATCTGCACCTCACCCACCCCGCGATCGAGCGGCTGCTGCCGGAGCTGCGGCGCAGCAGCGCGATCCGGGTGATGCCCGGATCCGCCTGGCTGACCGTGCTCCTGGACTGCGACGCGGACGTCGAACTGCTGCTCAGCCTGATCAGTGTGGCGCTGAAGGCGCACGGCGACGTCCGCCAGCGCCACCCGGGCGCGCCCTGCGAGTGGTACGGGCCGCCCGTGGTCTCGCCGCGCGCCGCGGTCGAGGCGGTGGCGGTCGCCGCTCCCACTCCCGCTCCGCAGGGTCTGATGCCCGCCGCCCGGCGGGCGATGGGCCGTTTCATCCCGCACGCCCACCGGCCGGGCTGACGCCCCGGCGCCCCAGTAGTCGGAGCGAGGGGGCGCCTGGTTCCGGCGTTTCGGCGTGGCCCGGATCACGCCCGCCCCAGGGGCGGAATCGGTGGATCATTGTGCGAACCCGCCGGTGGGACGACCGGGCCGGATGCGAGGATGAGCCCGCCATGACTGCCACCGACGCCTGCCGCGCCGTGCGGGCCGCGATGTTCGCGGCCCTCTGCGTGCTGCTCACCGCGCTCGGACACGCCCTCATGTCGCGAACGCCGGTGCCCTGGTGGGCCCTGGGGTGCGGCTTCGCCGCCACCGGCGCCACGGCGTGGGCCCTGGCCGGACGCGAGCGCGGCTTCGCCTCCGTGGTGGCGGTCGCCGTCGGCGCGCAGGTGGTGCTGCACGAGCTGTTCTCGTGGGCCCAGAACACCGTGCGCCCCGCCGCACCGCCCATGGACGCACGGATGCCCGGGATGCGGGTGTCCGGGATGCCCATGGACCACATGGACCATATGGACCACATGGGGCACATGGCACCCATGGACGGCATGGGCCGGATGGGTCCCATGGGGCATATGGATTCCCTGGGCCCGATGGATTCCCTGGGGCACGGCATGACGGGCATGCCCCTGGGGATGTCCTCCACCGGCATGCTCGCCGCCCACCTCCTGGCCGCGCTGTTCTGCGGGCTGTGGCTCGCGCACGGCGAGCGCGCGGCCTTCCGGATCCTGCGGTCCTTCACCGGCTGGTTGTTCGCCCCGCTGCGGCTGGTCCTCACGGTCGCGCCGCCGCGGCCCGCGCGCCCGCGTGCGCGCCCGGAGCGTACGACCCGCCGGCTCCGGCGGCTCCTCCTCGTCCACGCGATCACCTCACGGGGCCCGCCCGCGGGGACCGCTGTCGTCTGACGACAGCCGGTTCCCCGCGGCGTCCCCGGAGCCTCTCCGGCGCCCCGGGCATCGGCGGCACCCCTCGGTGCCGCCGTACCCCTTCACCGGACCCGCCGCCTCTTCGGCCGGTCCGGATCCCGGATTCCCGAGAAGGACACCAGGTGATCACTCCTGCCCTGCCCCGCTCGCGCGAGGCATCGACGGACCAGGCGATAACGGCGTGGGCGCTCGCCGCCCGCGCCGGCGACCCCGAAGCCGTCGAGCACTTCGTCCGCGCACTCCACCTCGACGTACGCCGTTACGTCAGCTACCTCGGCGCCGATCCGCAGGCCGCCGACGATCTCGCCCAGGAGACCTTCCTGCGCGCCCTCGGCAGCCTGCACCGTTTCGAGGGCCGCTCCTCGGCCCGCACCTGGCTGCTGTCGATCGCCCGCCGCACGGTCGTCGACCATCTGCGGTACGCCGCCGCGCGCCCGCGCGTGTCCGACACCCACGACTGGCAGTCGGCCGCCGAGCGGGCCCAGCCCCGGGGGCTGCCGGGCTTCGACGACGGGGTGGCCCTCGCCGATCTGCTGGCGGCGCTCCCGGACGAGCGCCGCGAGGCCTTCGTCCTCACCCAGCTCCTCGGGCTGCCCTACGCGGACGCGGCCCACGTCAGCAACTGCCCGGTGGGAACCGTGCGCTCCCGGGTGGCACGCGCCCGCGCCGCGCTCGTCGAGCGGCTGCGCGCGGCCGAGCGCGAGGAGCCCGTGGGCGTCCCGGCCTGAGCACGGACGAGGCCCGGACCGTCACCGGTCCGGGCCTCGCCTCCGTACACACCGCGCCGCGCGGCGGGCTCACTCCCCGGCCGTGGCGTCCGGGCCGCCCTGGAACGCGCTCAGGATCCGCTCCGCCGCCAGCGTGGCCGTCAGCTCGCCGTCGCGGACCCGCTGTTCCAGCGCCGGAGCGAGCTCGCGCACCCGCGGATGCGCGCGCAGCCGGCCCAGCAGCTCGTCCTGGACCATCGTCCAGGTCCAGTCGACCTGCTGGTCGCGGCGCTTGGCCGCCAGCCGTCCGGTGGAGTCGAGCAGCGAACGGTGCTGGTCCAGACGCTCCCAGACGGTGTCGAGGCCGCTGGACTCGCGGGCGCTGCAACACAGCACCGGCGGGGTCCAGGCCGCGTCCGCCGGGTGCATCAGGCGCAGGGCGCCCGCCAGTTCGCGCGCCGCCGACTTCGCGTCGCGCTCGTGCGGGCCGTCCGCCTTGTTCACGGCGATCACGTCCGCCAGCTCAAGGACGCCCTTCTTGATGCCCTGGAGCTGGTCGCCGGTGCGCGCCAGGGTGAGCAGCAGAAACGAGTCGACCATGTCGGCGACCGTCGTCTCGGACTGGCCGACGCCGACGGTCTCCACCAGCACCACGTCGTACCCGGCCGCCTCCATGACCACCATCGACTCACGGGTCGCCTTGGCGACGCCGCCCAGCGTGCCCGCGCTCGGCGAGGGCCGCACGAACGCCGCCGGGTCCACCGCGAGCCGCTCCATCCGCGTCTTGTCGCCGAGGATGGAGCCGCCGGTACGGGTGGAGGACGGGTCGACGGCGAGCACCGCGACCCGGTGGCCGAGCCCCGTCAGCATCGTGCCGAAGGCGTCGATGAAGGTGGACTTGCCCACCCCCGGCACCCCGCTGATACCGATCCGCCGGGCCTTCCCGGCGTGCGGCAGCAGCTCGGTGAGGAGCTGCTGCGCCAGCGTGCGGTGGTCGGGCCGGGTGGACTCGACGAGCGTGATCGCCCGGGCCACGAAGGACCGCTTCCCGTCGAGCACGCCCTTGACGTAACTGTCGAGATCGATGCGCACGGGCGGCTACAGCTCGTCGTGGCCCAGCGCCGCGCCGAGCCGCGTCACCAGGTCGTACGCCGCGTCCGGGATGACCGTGCCCGGCGGGAAGACCGCCGTGGCGCCCATCTCCAGCAGGGTCGGGACGTCCTGCGGCGGGATGACCCCGCCGACGACGACCATGATGTCCTCCCGGCCCTCGGCCGCCAGCTCCTCGCGGAGCGCCGGCACGAGGGTGAGGTGGCCGGCGGCGAGCGAGGACACACCGACGATGTGCACGTCCGCCTCGACCGCCTGCCGGGCCACCTCGCCCGGCGTCTGGAAGAGCGGGCCGACGTCGACGTCGAAGCCGAGGTCGGCGAAGGCCGTGGCGATCACCTTCTGGCCGCGGTCGTGGCCGTCCTGGCCCATCTTGGCGACCAGGATGCGCGGACGCCGGCCCTCCGCCTCATCGAAGCGGTCGACCAGCGCGCGGGTGCGCTCCACCGAGGGCGACTGCCCTGCCTCGTTGCGGTACACGCCGGAGATCGTACGGGTCTGCGCCGCGTGGCGTCCGTACACCTTCTCCAGGGCGTCCGAGATCTCCCCGACCGTCGACATGGCGCGGGCCGCGTTCACGGCCAGCTCCAGGAGGTTGCCGGAGCCGGAGGCGGCGGCGTTCGTCAGCGCACGCAGCGCGTCCTGGCACACCGCCTCGTCGCGCTCCTCGCGCAGCCGCCGCAGCTTGGCGATCTGCTGGGCACGCACCGAGGAGTTGTCGACCTTGAGGACGTCGATCTGCTCATCGGTCTCCACGCGGTACTTGTTGACGCCGATCACCGGCTGGCGCCCGGAGTCGATCCGCGCCTGGGTACGGGCGGCGGCCTCCTCGACGCGCAGCTTCGGGATGCCCGCGTCGATGGCCTGTGCCATACCGCCGGCCGCCTCGACCTCCTGGATGTGCTGCCAGGCCCGGCGCGCCAGGTCGTAGGTGAGCTTCTCCACGTACGCGCTGCCGCCCCAGGGGTCGATGACCCGGGTGGTGCCCGACTCCTGCTGGATGAGGAGCTGGGTGTTGCGGGCGATGCGCGCCGAGAAGTCGGTCGGCAGGGCGAGCGCCTCGTCGAGCGCGTTGGTGTGCAGCGACTGGGTGTGCCCCTGGGTGGCGGCCATCGCCTCCACACAGGTGCGCGTGACGTTGTTGAAGACGTCCTGCGCGGTCAGCGACCAGCCCGAGGTCTGCGAATGGGTGCGCAGCGACAGGGACTTGGTGTTCTTCGGGTCGAACTGCTTGACCAGCCGCGCCCACAGCAGCCGCGCCGCCCGCATCTTCGCGATCTCCATGAAGAAGTTCATGCCGATCGCCCAGAAGAAGGAGAGCCGGGGCGCGAACGCGTCGACGTCCAGGCCCACGTCGATCCCTGCCCGCAGGTACTCCACACCGTCCGCGAGGGTGTAGGCCAGCTCCAGGTCGGCCGTCGCACCCGCTTCCTGGATGTGGTAGCCCGAGATGGAGATCGAGTTGTAGCGCGGCATCTTCTGCGAGGTGTACGCGAAGATGTCGGAGATGATCCGCATCGAGGGCTTGGGCGGGTAGATGTAGGTGTTGCGGACCATGAACTCCTTGAGGATGTCGTTCTGGATGGTCCCGGCCAGCTTCTCGGGCGGTACGCCCTGCTCCTCGGCGGCCACGATGTAGAGCGCGAGGACGGGCAGTACCGCGCCGTTCATCGTCATCGACACCGTCATTTTGTCCAGCGGGATGCCGTCGAACAGCTGGCGCATGTCGTAGATGGAGTCGATGGCCACGCCCGCCATGCCGACGTCACCGGTCACGCGCGGGTGGTCGCTGTCGTACCCGCGGTGGGTCGGCAGGTCGAAGGCGACCGACAGGCCCTTCTGCCCGGCGGCGAGGTTGCGCCGGTAGAAGGCGTTGGACTCCTCGGCCGTGGAGAACCCGGCGTACTGCCGGATGGTCCAGGGCTGGTTGACGTACATCGTCGGGTAGGGGCCGCGCAGATACGGCGCCACGCCCGGGTACGTCCGGAGGAAGTCCAGGCCCTCCAGGTCGCGCGCGGTGTAGAGCGGCTTGACCGCGATGCCCTCCGGGGTCTCCCACAGCAGATCGCCGTCGGCCTTCCCGGTGGGCTCCTTCACGGCGGTACGCCACTGGTCTTCGGAGCCGCCGGCGCCGGTGCCCGGAGCCAGCGGCAGCTCCGAGAAGTCGGGGATCGTCATGACGCCACTCCCATGCGGTCGAGGGCGGAGGAGAGCACGGCCACCGCGTCGCAGCCGGCGAAGACGTACTCGTCCACTCCGGCGTAGTCGCCGCGGCCGGCGAGCTGGACATGCCGCGCGCCGGCCGAGCGCAGGGCGGCGGCGACCGCTTCGGCCTGCTCGGCGTAGAGCGCGTCGCTGGAGCACAGGCACGCGACGGTGGCGCCGCTGGCGGCGAACGCCTCGGCGGCCGTCTTCGCGTCGACCGACACCGGGTCGTGCACGGGCTCGATGCCGCCCGCCTGGAACAGGTTGGAGGCGAAGGTCGCCCGTGCCGTGTGCGCGGCGGCCGGGCCGAGCGCGGCGAGGAAGACGCGCGGGCGGGCGCCGGTCGCGGCCAGGTGGGCGTCCGAGCGGGCGCGCAGCTCCTCGAACGCCTCGTCGCGGCGGACCTTCGGCAGTCCGCCCGAGGGCTCGGCGGGGGCCGCCTCGCGCTCGACGGGACGCTCAGCGAGCGAGGGGAACTCGCTGACGCCGGTGACCGGTTCGCGCCGCCGCGCGAGGCGGGCGCTGCGCGCCGCCCAGGTGGCGGCGAGCCGCTCGCGGACCAGACCGGAGCGCAGCGCGGCCGCCTGGCCGCCCGCGCGCTCGATGGTCCGGAAGAACTCCCACGCGCTGTGGGCGAGTTCGTCGGTGAGCCGCTCCACGTACCAGGAGCCGCCCGCCGGGTCGATCACCCGGGCCAGATGCGACTCCTCCAGCAGGATGGAGGAGGTGTTGCGCGCGATCCGGCGGGCGAAGGCGTCCGGCAGACCGAGGGAGTGGTCGAAGGGGAGCACCGTGACGGCGTCCGCGCCACCGACGCCGGCGCCCAGACAGGCCACCGTGGTGCGCAGCATGTTCACCCACGGGTCGCGGCGCGTCATCATCACCGGCGAGGTCACCGCGTGCTGGCGCTGCGCCCCGGCGGCGGGGGCCCCGCTCGCCTCGGCGACCCGCGCCCACAGCCGCCGCGCGGCGCGCAGCTTGGCGATGGTGAGGAACTGGTCGGCGGTGGCCGCGTAGCGGAACTCCAGCTGGCCGCAGGCGGCCTCGACGGACAGGCCCGCCCCGGTCAGCGCGCGCAGATAGGCGACCGCGGTCGCCAGCGAGGCGCCGAGCTCCTCGGCGGCCGAGCCGCCGGCCTCGTGGTAGGGCAGGGCGTCCACGGTGAGCGCGCGCAGGTGCGTGAACCGCTCGTCGCAGAGCCGGGCGAGGCCGGCCGCGGCGGCCGGGTCCAGCGCCTCTCCGGTACGGGCCTCGTGGCCGAGCGGGTCGGCGCCGAGGTTGCCGCGCGCGGAGCCGTCGGGGACACCGCGCTCCTCGTACAGGCTCAGCAACGCCCGGGCGGCCGCCTCGGTTTCGGCGCCCGCGTCCAGGACGACGGGTGCGAGGTCGAGGTAGACGCCGTCCAGGGCGCGGGCGAGCGAGGAGACCGGGACGCCGCCCCGGCCCACGGTCAGCCAGAGGGAGGTGACGCCGTTCTCCAGATCGGCGAGCACCGCCTCGTTGACCCGGGCGGGGTCGCTTCCGGCGTGGCGCTGTCGCACGCCCCAGCCGTCGGCCACGTTGCCCTCGGCCCGGCTTCCCCGGACAAAGGGGGCGAAGCCCGGATATCCGGCATCGGGCGCGGAGTCTCGCGCGGTGTACAGGGGCCGGGTGGTGAGCCCGTCCTCGACCGGGGTGGACAGTGCCTCCTCGGCAGCCGTGCCCGAGACATCTTTACCCGATTTGCGCAGCACGCCTTCCACGAGGCGCTGCCACTGCTCATGGGTTGCATCAGGGAACTCGGCGGCCAGCGAAAGCCCGTCGTCAGGCAGGACCGTCATGCTCAGATGCTAGGGCAGCCGCCCAAAGGCGCAGCAGAGGGAAAGGCTGTGACCTTGCCCTCTTCGGAACGCTCTTGATCCGTTACGGACGGTGGCGTATCCGGCGCGGGCGTGCGTTCGGGGTCGCAACGGGTCTCTACCGGCCACTTGGGGCGTATCACCTCGCGCGCGCCGACCCCTTGACCGCACCGGAAGCGCACTGGTTCAGTGGCTCAGCCACTGATCCACTGCGGAACCGCCGCATCACGACCCCTGGGGAGGGACTTCGTGGAGACGCTGCCCCGCGAGACCATCGTCGACGTCCTGGAGAACCGGCTGCGCGAGGACATCCTCACCGGCCGCCATCCGGCGGGCAGCTATCTGCCCCCCGAACGCAGCCTCGCCGACGGCTACGGCGTCACCCGGACCACCCTCAAGCACGCCTTCGGCCGGTTGGTGCAGGCCGGGCTCCTGGAGACCCGCCACGGCGTCGGCACCCGCGTCCGCGACTACGCGCGCCTGGGCGGCGCCGACCTGCTGCCGATGCTGGTGCGCCACAGCCCCGACTGGATCGAGGAGATCTTCGAGGTGCGGCGCAGCGTCGGCGCGCTGATCGCCGAGCGCGCGGCGGCCCGCCACGACAGCCGCGCCGCCACCGAGCTGCGCCGGCTCCTCGACGCCGTACGGGAGGCGGAGGGCGGCGACGCGGTGCAGCTGGCCGACGCCGAGGTGCACCGGGCGCTCGCCCGGGCCACCGGCAACCGGGTCTACGTCCTGCTCACCAACACCCTCTTCAACGCCTACCTCCCCGTACGGGCCGCCCTGGCGGGGCCGTTCACCGACCCGGAGGCGGCGTACGCGCGGCTTGCCCCGGTCGTCGCCGCGGTGGAGGCGGGCGACCGCGAGGCGGCCCACGCGGCGGCGGACGCCTATCTGACCGCCACCGAGCGGATCATGCTGGAGGACCTGGCGTGAGCGGGCGGGGCACCGAATTCCGGGAGACGCTGCTCGGCACGTTCCGGTTCGACGGCGAGGGCCGCACGCGCGCGGCCCGCCTCGACCTGCGGGTCGCCGCGGACACCGTCCCGCGCCCGGCCGGTACGACGAGCGCCCGCCTCACCGGGCGCGTCCGCGTCGAGGGCCGGGCCGACGACCCGCACGCGACGGGGGAGCTGGAGATCTCCCCGCTGGCACGCCGCCGCATCCGCTACCGCGTCGCCTTCACCGCCGACGGGCGCCGGCTCACCCTGGACGGCTGGAAGTCCGTCACCCCGCTGCACCCGGTCCGCTCGATGACGGTCCTCCCCTGCACCCTGTACGCGGAGGGCGAGCGGGTCGGCGTGGGCACCCTCCGTTTCCGCCTGGGCACGGGCCTGGTCCCGTTCCTGGCGAGCTTCCGCTTCCCGCGCCGCGAGGACGCCGACGCCCTGGCCGCCCCGCGCTGGAGGGGGGAGCCCGGACGGACCGAGGTCTGGTACACCACCGCGACCGACCCGGTCACCGGAGACGGCCTCTGGCTCCACCACGAACTGGTCGCGCCCACGGACGGCTCGGCCGCCCGCGCCCACGGCTGGATCGCGGTGTTCCCCCAGGACGGACCGGTCGAACACGCCCGCTTCGGGCCGGGCCGCTGGCAGGGCGGCGCGGACGGCTTCGGCACCGACGGCGTCGCGGCCCGGCCGGGCCGGCTCACCGGCCGGGCGGGCGCGTTCACCTGGGACCTCGCCGAACGCGCCGAGGACACCCCGCTGTTCACCTTCCCGCGCTGGTCCTGGCGCCGCCCGCTGCTGCCCGCCGCGCAGATCCTCCCGGCCGCCCGCGCCACGTACGACGGCACGGTCACCCGCGACGGGCGGACCCTGACGCTGAAGGGCGTTCCCGGCGCGTCCGCCCGTATATACGGACACGGCAACGCCCACCGCTGGTCCTGGCTGCACGCGGACCTCGGCGGCGGGGACGTCCTGGAGGTCGTGGCGGCCGTCCCGGCACGGCCCGTGCTGCGCGCGCTGCCGCCGCTGGTCTTCCTGCGGCTGCGCCGGGGCGGCCGCACCTGGCCCCGGCGGCCCGGGCGGACGGCCCTGGGCTGGGCGGGCGCGGGCCGCTTCCGGGCCGAACTCGGGCTGCCGGTGTGGACGGTGACCGGCCGCTCCGGTCTGCGCCGCATCCGCGTCGAGGTGACCCAGCCGGAGGAGCGCACCCTCACCCTCGACTACACCGACCCCGACGGAGGGGCCGCCGTCTGCCGCAACAGCGAGGCGGCGGACGCGGCCGTCCATGTGGAGCGCTGGTGGGGCCGGTGGCGCCCGGAGGCCCGCTGGACGCTGGAGGGCACCGCCCACGCGGAGGTGGGCGGCCGATGAGCGACCACGCCGGCCGGGCCGCGACCGGGCTCGTGGGCGCGCTGCTCGCCGACGACGGCACCCGGCCCTGGGCGGCGACGGCGGCACGCAGGCTCGACACCGTCCTCGCCTCGATGCCCGCCCCCGCCCGGGCGGGACTGCGGGGCGCGGCGGCGGCCGTCGACGCCTACGCCTTCGTCCGGACGGGGCGACGGCTGGCGGCGCTGGGACCCGGGGAGCGCGAGCACCTCATGGCGGCGCTCGGCGCCCGCCCCGCCCTCGCCCCGGTCCTCGACCTGCTGAAGGTGCCGGTGCTGCTCGCCGCCGGGACCGAGCGGATGCTGTACGAGGGGGCGCGCGGTCCCGTGCCCGCGCCGCCGGAGGATCCGCCGCTCGACTGCGTCCCGGCCGAGGAGTGGCCCGCGCGCAGCACGGCCGACGCCGTGGTGATCGGCTCCGGCGCCGGGGGAGCGATGGCCGCGCGGACCCTCGCGCGGGCCGGGCTGCGCACGGTCGTCCTGGAGGAGGGCCACCACCACACCACCGCCTCCGTCGGCCGCCGCGCCCCGCTCGACCGGTTCGCCGAGCTCTACCGCGACGGCGGGGCGACCGTCGCGGCGGGCCGCCCGCCCCTGCTGCTGCCGACCGGCCGGGCCGTCGGCGGCACCACCCTGGTCAACTCCGGTACCTGCTACCGCACTCCGGACCACGTCCTCGACCGCTGGCGCACCACGTTCGGCTTCGGCCTCGCGGAGGGCATGCCGCAGCGCCTCGACGAGGTCGAGCGGACCCTGCGGGTCGCCACCCAGCCCCTCGACGTCCTGGGCGACAACGGTCTGCTGGCGCTCACCGGCGCGCGCCGGCTCGGCTGGCGGGCCGCGCCCCTGCGCCGCAACGCCCCCGGCTGCAAGGGCTCCTGCCAGTGCGTGGTGGGCTGCCCGTCCGGCGCCAAGCAGAGCGTGCAGCTCTCGGTGCTGCCGGACGCGTGCGCGGCGGGGGCCAGGATCGTGACGGGCGCCCGGGTGCGGCGCGTCCTGGTCGACGCCGACCGGCCCGGCGGGCCGAGGGCCGCCGGGGTGCGGGTGCGGCGCGCGGACGGCAGCGAGCTGGAGATCCTCAGCCCGCTGGTGGTGGTCGCGGCCGGCGCCCTCCAGTCCCCGCCGCTGCTGCGCCGCTCGGGCCTCGGCTCCCACCCGGGCGTCGGCCGCAACCTCAGCGTCCACCCGGCGACGAGCGTGGCGGGCCGCTTCCCCGAGCCGGTCACCGCGTGGGAGGGAGTGCTCCAGAGCGTCGGGGTGGAGGAACTGCACGGCCAAGGCGTCCTCATCGAGGCGACGGCGACCCCGCCGGGCATGGGCAGCTTCGTCCTGCCGGGCGTGGGCCGCGAGCTGCGCCGCGAACTGGACGGCGCCGGCCACCTGGCCACCCTCGGCGCGATGATCGCCGACCGCCCCTCGGGCAGCGTCCACGGCCGCGACCGCACCCTGATCCGCTACGACCTCGCCCCCCGTGACGCAACGAGGCTGCTGACGGCGGTGCGGGCGATGGGCCGGCTCCTGTTCGCGGCGGGCGCCACGGAGGTGCTGACCGGCATCCCGAGGGCGCCGAGGGCGCGGGACCCACGGGAACTCGACACGGCGCTGGCCGGAGTGACGGCACGTCAGCTCCACCTCTCCGCCTTCCATCCCACCGGTACGGTCGCCGGGGGCGGCGACCCGGCCCGCTTCCCGGCGGACGGGCGGGGCCGTCTGCGCGGCGTCGAGGGCGTCCTGGTCGCCGACGCGTCGCTGCTGCCGGGCTGCCCCGAGGTGAACCCCCAGCTCAGCGTGATGGCGGCGGCCCTGGGGGTGGCAGGAGGCTGAAGGGGGCAGCAGAGGGCCCGGTCCTGGGCATCGCGCACCACCCCCGGGGACGGGCGGCGCCAGAGCGGACCGGCGCCGCCCGCCCGCCTCAGAGCAGGGCCCGCAGCGCGGAGCGGTCCACCAGCCCCACCGCGTGCCCGTCCCGCACCGCCACGGCCACCTCCTCGCCGCGCTCCTCCAGCTCGGCGAGCACGGACCGCGCCCCCTCGCCCACCCCGAAGTGGGGCAGCGGTACGGCGAGATGGTCGCGTACCGGGTCGTGCGGCTTGAGGGAACCGTCCTCCATGGCGGCGGCCAGCGCGTCCAGACGCAGGGAGCCCGCAAGCTCCGGGACGGTCGGCGCGCGGTCCGGGCCCACCGGGCACGGCCCGGCCGGGGCGAGCGCGGGCAGGCCCCGCTCGCGCAGGGTCCGCAGCACCGCCAGCGCCTCGGCGGCCGTGCTGAGCCGGTTCACATACGGCAGCGGCTCGGCCCGTACCGCGTCCCCGACCCTCGCCGTGCCCTCCTCGCCGTCGAGGAAGCCCAGCCGCAGCAGCCACGCGTCGTCGAAGTACTTCGAGAGGTATTGGCGCCCCGAGTCCGGCAGGATCACCACGACCAGCGCATCCGGGCCGAGACCGGCCGCCACGCGCTGGGCGGCCGCGACCGCGAGACCGGCCGAGCCGCCGACCATCAGGCCCTGCTGCCGGGCCAGTTGACGCACCGTCAGGATCGCCTCGCGGTCGCCCACCGGGATCAGTTCGTCCACCACGTCCTGCTGGTAGGAGGCGGGCCAGACGTCCTCCACCGTCTCGGGGTGGCGCACGTGCCCGGTCGCCTCGACGAAGTACGGACGGCCGTCGCCGCCCGAGTAGACCGACGCCGCCGGATCGGCCCCGGTCACCCGCACGGCACCCCCGCTGACCTCCTTGAGGTAGCGGCCGGTGCCGCTGATCGTGCCGCCGGTGCCGACGCAGGCCACCAGATGCGTGACCCGGCCGTCCGTCTGGCGCCAGATCTCCGGGCCCGTGGTGGCGTAGTGCGCCGCCGGGTTGGCCGGGTTGTCGTACTGCGCGGCGAGCCAGCTGCCCGGCCGCTCCCCGGCGATCCGAACCGCCGTGTTGAAGACGTTCTCCGGGTCCTCGGCGGGCAGCCCGCTGCGCCGCACGACCACCTCAGCGCCGTACCCGCGCAGCGTGGCGATCTTCTCGGCGCTCGTCTTGTCGGGGACCACCAGGACGGCGTGGTACCCCTTCGCCGCCGCCACCATCGCGAGCCCGGCCCCCGTGTTGCCGGAGGTCGCCTCGACGACCGTGCCGCCGGGGCGCAGTAGCCCCTCCCGCTCGGCCTGCTCGATCATGTGCAGACCGATGCGGTCCTTCACGCTGCCGCCCGCGCTGAGGTATTCGAGCTTGGCGTAGAGCGCGGCGGTCCCCTCGCCGCCGGGCGTGCGCAGCCGTACCAGCGGGGTGCCGCCGACGAGTTCGAGCACTGATTCGTGAACGTCCATGCCGGCGAGCTTACGAGGCGCCCGGGGCGGGGGGACCGGCGTGCCCGGCCGCGTACGGTGCGCGGCCGGGCACACGGGTCACCGGCCGTGCGCCTACACGTCGAACGTGTAGAACTTCTTGTGGTCCAGCATGTCCGCCGGCGTCACGTTGTTCCACGGGCGCATGGTGTCGCGCAGGTCCACCACGTTCGCCGTCCCGGCGGCCGGGAGGTAGGGCGAGGAGGGGTGGCGCTCCTGCCACTGCGCCCAGAGCTTGTCGATGAACGCGTGGTGCAGCCAGAACACCGGGTCGTTGGGGGAGACACCGGTGGCCATCTGGCCGCCGACCCAGACGTGCACCCGGTTGTGCAGGTTGACCCCGCGCCACCCCTCCAGGTGGTTGCGGAACCCGTCCGAGGCGCTGTTCCA
Organism: Streptomyces sp. NPDC005878; assembly: GCF_040629815.1. Lineage (NCBI taxonomy): Bacteria > Bacillati > Actinomycetota > Actinomycetes > Kitasatosporales > Streptomycetaceae > Streptomyces > Streptomyces sp. NPDC005878. The sequence continues at coordinate 321,954 of NZ_JBEXWK010000001.1, read as the reverse complement.
GGGCGCCATGTCGTACGTGGTCATGGCCAGGACGCTGTCGACCTCGGCCTTGGTGGGCAGCTGCGGCACGCTCGCGCCGAGCGCGCGGCGCAGGTAGTTGCGGCCGTCGACCCGGACGTTGATGGTCCACCTGCCGCCGCTGGAGGCGAACGGGCCGTCCATCACCTGGCCGTCACGGCTGCGGCCGGTGCCGCCGAGGAAGTCGGCGGCCCAGAGCGAGGAGGCCGTGGTGCGGTCGGCCGTCCAGTCCCAGTAGGGCAGGGCGACGGTGGAGTCCACCGCCTGGAGGGCCTGTTCGAACTCCAGGAGGAATCTGCGGTGCCACGGCAGGAACGACGGCGAGCGGTGGCCGACGCGGTCGGTGTCGTCGTTGTCGCTCATGATGAAGGCGTTGTGCGTGGTGACGAACGTGTCGTACGTCCCGTTGCGCTTCAGCGTCAGGATCGCGTTGACGAAGCGCCGCTTCTCGTCCGCGGTGAGGGTCGCCTGGTTCTTGCGTACGGTCATGGAAGTGCTCCAGATGGTGGTGCTGCGGGTGCGGTGACGGGACGGGATCAGGCGAGCGGGACGAGGGTCGCGCCCTGGAGCTCCACCACGGCCGCACGGGCCACGGCGCGCGGGTTCGCGAACGTCTCGTAGTGGTTGACCACGCTGATCCAGGTGCCGTCGGCATTCCGCATCACGTGCAGCTCCTGGCCGTCTATTCGCACCGCGTAGCCCCCGTGGTGACCGGCGTGGCCGCCGCCGTGCACGGGCTCGCCCTGTATGCGGCGGCCCTGGTAGACCTCGTCGAACGGGGCGGGAACGTCGTGCCCCGTGTGGTCCGTGGTGGCCGTGTGGCCGGTGTGGCTGTCGCCCGCGGCCGGGACGACGCCGTTCGCGGACTCGCTGGCGGTCGCGGCGTACGCGGTGCCGGCCAGGCCGAGGCCGGCCACCGCGCTCGCGGTGAGGCCCAGCGCGCTGCGGCGGGTGAGTCGGGACATGGGTAACCCCCTGTGGTCGGGCAGTGCTCGGTAGTGGTCCAGCGGCGTCGGGGGCGCGGAAAGGTGAAGTCGCCGCCCGGCCGACGCGCTTGACGGGTCGTTGACGGACTGTCGTCCGGCTGGTCAGGGCCGGACGTCCGGCAAACCGTCCTGGCAAATGCCTACAGCCCGGCAACGAAATGGCAAAGCGTCACTCGAAGGGTTGGGCTCAATGCGGACATGTCCAGATACGAAGTGCAAGGTTGAACGGAAATGATCTTGCTGTCCGGGGCCATCCGGCCTGCCGAAAGTGGAGATCCTTCAGTAGATCTGTCGATCCCGTGAAGATTTTGTTGTCGGGATGGGGGAGATGTGGCGGCCCTCACGTGAGAAACCTGGCCGGTTTCGCGCCCCGCGTACGGGAGGTGACGGGGTGTGAGATGAGCCGTGCATGACAAACCACCTCATGGTTCGAGCGTGGTGGGCCCGCGCGCGGCATCCGTCAGGCGAGGCCGAAGAGTTGCGTCCAGTACGTGCCCGCGCGCCCGCCGCCCGCGAAGCCGACGCCGATGTGGGTGAAGTCGGGCTTGAGGATGTTGGCGCGGTGACCCGGGCTGTTCATCCAGCCCTCCACCACCTCGGCCGCCGTGCGCTGCCCGCACGCGATGTTCTCGCCGATGCCCCGGTGTCCGGCCCCGGCCGCCCTGGCACGGTCCCACGGCTCCAGGCCCTCCGGAGAGGTGTGCGAGTAGAAACCGCGGGCCGCCATGTCCGCGCAGTACGCCCGGGCCGCCGACGCGAGGCGGGTGTCGTCCGCCAGCGGACGCAACCCGGCCGTGACACGGCGGCCGTTGGTGAGCGCGACCACCTCCGACACCGTCCGGTGCAGCCCGTCCTCGCTGAACGGCCTCGCCCACAGCGCCGTCCAGTACACCTCGCCCGTGCGCCCGTCCGTGGCGCTGCCGATACCCGCCTCGGTGAAGGACGCGTCCCGCAGCGGGCCTCGGGTGTGGGCGTCCTCCTCGCAGTACGCCAGGAACTCGGCCGGGGTGCGCGGACCCGAGACCAGGTGCTCGGCGATGCCCAGATACGCGTAACCCCGCGTGGTCACCCGCTGGAAGACCGACACCCCGTCCGGGCTCTCCACGCTGAGGCGGCCCTGGGCGGCCATGGTTTCGGCATGCGCCTCGGCGGCCGAGGCCAGCCGTCCGTCGACGGCCACCGCCGGGACCCCGGCCCGGGCCCGCTCGGCGTTGACCAACGCGCCGAAGCCGTCGGCCCGTTGCGACCCGCTCGGCCGGGGCCGCCGTGCGCCCGGGACCGCCGCGGGCAACTGCACGGTGGGGGCGTGCGGTGGGTCGTCGTCGGCCACGTCCACGCCGAAGTCCCGGGCCACCCCCGCGAGACCGTCCGCGTACCCCTGCCCCAGCGCGCGGACCTTCCAGCCGGTGCCCCGGCGGTAGATCTCGGCCAGCAGCAGCACCGTCTCCCGCTCCGGCCTCGGCGGGGTGAACCGGGCCAGGACCTCGCCGCCCGGGCCGGTGAGGCGCAGGCTCGGCACCGGAAGGCGGCCGAGCGGAACGCCCGGGTCCGCGGGGCTGACGACCACGGTCAGCCGGCTCGCCCCGGCCCGCAGCCGGCCGGGGTCGACCGTGATCACCTCGTCGCCGAGCCGGGTGCCGGGGGCGGACGGCTGGTTGTAGAAGACGAAATCGGTGTCGCCGCCCACTTTCCCCGTGTCATCGGTGATCAGCACCGACAGGTCGAAGGGTCCCGGGACGCCGATCGTCAGCACGCCGTCCGGAAGGGACTGGTTGCCCCCGGGAACCAGCTCGCTCATCGCCACCACCTGTCCCCGGGGCCCGCCGCCGTCCGCCGCCGCGCCGCGCTGTGCCGTCGTGGGGAGAACGCGATGGGCGCGGTGGCCGGTTCCCGTCCCCGGCGTGTCGTGGCGACGACTTTCGCCGGGCGGGCCCAGGGCCCGGCAGGCGCCCCGGGACCACCGGAACGGGTGACGATCGCGGGGCGGATGCGTTCTGCGGGGCCGGGTACCAGAATGGAGCCACGCCGGACTAATGAGGAGGCGGTATGAACGCTCAGTCCGAGCCCGCGCCGAAGCGGGAGGGGATCACCCCGGACGCACTGCTGCACACCGGGGCGGGCGGTGACATCACCGCGGAGGACCTGGTACTGGCTTCGGGGCGCGACATCACGCCCAAGAGCCTGGAGTGGGCGGAGCGCCGTCTGGAGCAGGACGGCACCCGGGCGATCGACAAACTGCTGCCCTGACCCGACCGCGGGGGCCCGGCTCCTCCCGGCTCAGCCCCTCGCGTAGACGCTGCTCGCGAACGAGGCGAACTGGTCCGCAGGGAGGTGCCGGGCCAGGTCCGCCTCGGTGATCACGCCGACCGGCTCACCGTCGTCCACGACGACGAGGCGGCGGATGCGCGCGTCGCTCATCACCCGTACCGCCTCCGCCGCGTCCGCGTCGGCGGGGACCGTGCGCGGCCCGCCGTCGGCGAGATCGCCGGCGGTCACCTCGGCCGCCTCCTTTCCGGCCGCGAGCACCTTCACCACGATGTCGCGGTCCGTGACGATGCCGGTCAGCGTGCCGTCGTCGCTCCGCACCGGCAGCGCGCCGATCCCGTGGTCCCGCATCAGCCGGGCGGCACGGTCGAGGGTCTCGTCCGCCGGGATGCAGCGGACGTCGACGGTCATCAGATCGCGGGCGGTGGGCATGGGGGCCTCCGGGACGGTGGGGTACGCCCTCGTCATGCTGGCCGCGCCCCGGGCGCCCGGCGACCGCAGAGGGACGAACGGGTGACCGAGCACGCCCGGGCGCCCACCAGGCCCGCGCCGCCCCTTCCGAGTTCCTCGCCCTTCCAGATTGCTGGAACACGTTCTACTGTGTGCCCGCCCGCACCACGTGGCGCCGGCGCGCGCGTCCGCATGGCCGCTCGTGGTCACGTGCGGCGATGTACAGCGACACACCGTGACGCGCCCCGCCACGGACCGTGACCCGCCTGGGAGGGCCCCGTGCACCTCGAATACACGCCCGAGCAGCAGCGGCTCCGCGCCGAGCTGCGCGCCTACTTCGCCGAGCTGATGCCCGCTCCCGGCAGCGCCCGCTCCCAGGGCTCCGACGGCGGGGGCGGCACCCGGGGCGGGGGCGGCACGCCCGTCACCGGCGCCGCCGAGCGCAAACGCTTCTACCGCGCCACCGTGCGCCGCCTCGGCAGGGACGGATGGCTGGGGGTGGGCTGGCCCGAGGAGTACGGCGGGCGCGGGCTGAGCCCGATGGAGCAGTTCATCTTCTTCGACGAAGCCGCCCAGGCCGGGGTCCCGCTGCCGCTGATGGCGCTCAACACCGTCGGCCCGACCCTGATGCGGTTCGGCACGGACGAGCAGAAGGCGTACTTCCTGCCCAAGATCCTCTCCGGTGAGATCGACTTCGCGATCGGCTACAGCGAGCCCGACGCGGGCACCGACCTCGCCGCCCTGAAGACGCGGGCGGTGCGCGAGGGGGACACGTACGTCGTCAACGGGCAGAAGATCTGGACCACCAACGGCGACACCGCGGACTGGGTCTGGCTGGCGGTGCGCACCGACCCCGCCGCGCCCCCGCACAAGGGGATCTCCATGCTCCTGGTGCCGACCTCCGACCCCGGGTACTCCTGCACCGTCATCAACACCCTCGCCTCGCACGACACCACCGCGAGCTACTACGAGAACATCCGCGTCCCCGTCTCCCGCCGCGTCGGCGAGGAGAACCACGGCTGGCGGCTGATCACCAACCAGCTCAACCACGAACGCGTCACCCTCGCCGCGCACGGCACCATGGCGATCCGCGCCCTGCACGACGTCCAGCGCTGGGCCGCCGACACCAAGCTCGCCGACGGCCGCCGCGTCATCGACCTCGGCTGGGTGCGCGGCCGCCTCGCCCGCACCCACACCCGGCTCGACGCGATGAAGCTCCTCAACTGGCAGATGGTCAACGCCGTCCAGGAGGGCACCCTCACGCCGCAGGACGCCTCCGCCGTCAAGGTGTACGGCTCGGAGGCGCGCCGGGACGCGTACGCCTGGCTCATGGAGGTCGCCGGCGCGGCCGGCCCCCTGAAGGAGGGCTCGGCCGGGGCGGTGCTCCACGGCGAACTGGAGCGCGGTTACCGCTCGGCGGTGATCTTCACCTTCGGCGGCGGCAACAACGAGATCCAGCGCGAAATCATCTCCTGGATCGGTCTGGGGATGCCGCGCGTCCGCCGTTAGCCTGGCCGGTACAGGAGGTGGCGGCAGATGGGTGAGGGCAGGAGCGGATACGGCGGGGCCGACCCCGGGTACTTCGGGCCCGGCTCGGTGACCTGGCAGATGCACGCCGACCCCGTCATGTGGATCGCCGGGGTGCGGGCGCTGTACCTCCAGGCCCTGCACCCGCGCGCGGTGCGCGGGGTCCTGCAGAACGGCGACATCCGCGAGGACCCCTGGGGGCGGCTGCTGCGCACCGCCCGCTTCGTGGGCACGCTCACGTACGGGACGAAGGAGGACGCCGAGCGAGCGGGCGCGCGCGTGCGGCGCATCCACGGCCTTCTGAAGGCCGACGACCCGGTGACCGGCGAGCGGTTCGGGATCGACGACCCGGCCCTGCTGCTGTGGGTGCACTGCGCCGAGGTCGACAGCTATCTGCAGGTGGCGCGGCGCTCGGGATTCGTCCTCAGTGACGCGCAGGCCGACCGGTACGTGGACGAGCAGCGCGAGGCCGCGCGGCTCATCGGCCTCGACCCCGACCGCGTCCCGGCGTCCACCGCCCGGCTCGCCGCCTACTTCGCGGAGATACGGCCCGAGCTGACGGCCGGCGCCGACGCGCGCGAGGTGGACGCCTTCCTGCGGCGCCCGCCCGTCCACCCGCTGCTGGCCCCGGCGCGCGCGCTGGTGTGGCGGCCGGTGGCCCGGCTCGCCTACGACGCGCTGCCCCCGTACGCCCACGAGCTGTACGGGCGGCCCGCGCCCGCGCCGCACGAGGTGACCCGCCGGCTCACGGCGACCGCGCGGCTGCTGCGGGGCGTCCCCGACACCCTGCGCTGGCAGCTCCCGCCGAAGCACATCCTGCGGGCGGTGGCCCGGCTCGGTCCCGGAACGCGGCCCGCCCCGTACAAACTCCGCAGACAGGCGTCCATACTGGACGGGGCCGGGGAGGGCGCAGCGGCAGCACAGTGACGGGGGCGACATCGCGCGATGGCGGACACCAGGCTGATCCACGGCCGGTACCGGTTGCTGGAGCTGATCGGGCGCGGCGGCATGGGCGAGGTGTGGGCGGCCCGCGACGAGTCGCTGGGGCGGCGGGTGGCCGTCAAGTGCCTCAAGCCGCTGGGGCCGCAGCCCGAGCAGTCGTTCGCGCGGGTGCTGCGCGAGCGCTTCCGGCGCGAGGCGCGGGTGGCGGCGGCGCTCCAGCACCGGGGCGTCACGGTCGTCCATGACTTCGGGGAGTTCGAGGGCGGGCTGTACCTGGTCATGGAGCTGCTCGACGGCCGCAACCTGAGCCAGCTCCTCCAGGACGGCAAGGGGCAGCCGCTGCCGGTGCCGGACGTCGTGGACATCGCCGAGCAGGTGTCCTCCGCCCTCGCCTACACCCACCAGCAGGGCATCGTGCACCGGGACCTGAAGCCCGCCAACATCATGCGGCTGTCGGACGGCACCGTGAAGATCCTCGACTTCGGCATCGCCCGCCTCGGCGCCGACATCGGCTTCACCTCCCGGCTCACCGGCACCGGCATCGCCATGGGCACCCCGCACTACATGTCGCCCGAGCAGATCGGCGGCGCCGTCGTCGACCACCGCAGCGACCTGTACTCGCTGGGCTGCGTGCTGTACGAACTGGCCACCGGGGCGCCGCCGTTCGACCTCGACGACGCCTGGGCGATCCTCGTCGGCCACCGCGACACCGCGCCCGAGCCGCCGCGCGCCCGGCGCGCCGAACTGCCGGTGTTCTTCGAGGAGGCCGTGCTCGACCTGCTCGCCAAGGAGCCCGGCTCGCGGCCTCCGGACGCCCGTGCGCTGGTGCGGCGGCTGGCCGCCGGGCGCGGGCTCCCGTCCGCCCCACCCGTCTCCTACGCCGCGGCGCCGCCGCCCCCGCGCCCGCGCGGACTGCCGTCCTGGGCGCGCGGGATGACCACCGGCCACAAGGCGACCGGCGCCACCCGGCCGGATCTCGCCCCGCCCGACCCCGACGGCAGCCTCACCGGCGCCTGGACGAGTGCCCTGCCGCCCGCTCCGCCCGTCCCCGGCCCCCCGCCGCCGCCCCCGGCCGAACTGCTCGCCACCCTGGAGGACCGCCACCGCGAGGGCCTGGCCCTGGGGCGAACCGGCCGCTGGGCGGAGGCGGGCGAGGTGCACCGCGCGGTCGCGGCCGAACGCGCCCAGGCGCTGGGTCCCGACCACCCCGACACCCTGGTCAGCCAGTACGAGGTGGCCTTCGCCCTGAGCCGGACCGGGCGAGAGGCCGACGCGCTGCGCGAGTTCGGCCTGGTCGCCCAGGCCCGCGCCCGCACCCTCGGCCCCGACGACCCGGCCACCCTCGACGCCCGCCAGGAGACCGCGTACGTCCTGGGCTGTCTCGGACGCCACTTCGAGGCCCACCAGATGTACGCCTCGGTGCTCGCCGCCCGCGAGCGCGCCCTGGGCGCCGACCATCCGGCCACCCTGCGCTGCCGCCACAACCTCGCCTTCAACCTGAGCCGCCTCGGCCGGCTGGAGGACGCCCACCGCATGGCGCGGGAGGCCGCCGCCGACCGTGCGCGGGTGCTGGGCGCCGACCATCCCGACACCCTGGTGTCCCGCTACGAAGTCGCCTATGTGCTCGGCCAGTCGGGGCGGTGGGTCGAGGCGCTCCAGCTCTACCGCGAGGTCGCATCGGCGCGCGCGACCGTGCTCGGGGCCGACCATCCCGACACGCTCGCCACCCGGTACGAGGTCGGTATCGCCCTGGGCCGTCTGGGCCGCAGCGCCGAGGCGCTCCAGCTGTACCGCGTACTCGTCGACGACCGCACCCGCGTCGGCGGGCCCGAGGATCCCGAGACCCTTCGCGCCCGCCACGGCCTCGGCGTCAACCTCGGCCGCCTGGGCCGCTGGGAGGAGGCCCTGGCCGAGGCCCGCGAGGTGGGCGCGCTGCGCGAGCGCGTCCTGGGTCCCGACCATCCCGACACCCTGGTCAGCCGGCGCGAGACGGCCGTCGGGCTCGGCTGGCTCGGGCGCTGGTCGGCGGCCCTGACGGTCTACCGGCAGGTCGCCGACGCCCGCGAGCGCGCCCTGGGCGCCGGCCACCCCGACACCCTGGCCGCCCGGACCGAGGAGGCGCACTGCCTGGAGCGGCTGGGCCGCGGCGCCGAGGCGGCGGACCTCAGACGGCGCGTCGCGGGCCTGCGGCAGGAGAGCGGGCGGGACGGGCAGTAGGGCGCGCGGGGCGGGCAGGAGGGCGCGCGCGGGTGCGGGCCGCGCACCGGCGCCACCCTGGCCGCCGGTGAGCGCCGCGTGCTAGGAAGGGCCATGCCCGCACACCAGGTCTACGACACCGTGATCGTCGGCGGGGGCCACAACGGCCTGGTCGCCGCCGCCTACCTCGCCCGCGCCGGGAAGTCGGTCCTGGTCCTGGAGCGCCTCGGCCGCACCGGTGGCGCGGCCGTCTCGACCCGCCCCTTCGCGGGCGTCGACGCCCGCCTCTCCCGCTACTCCTACCTCGTCTCGCTGCTGCCCCGGAAGATCGTGGACGATCTGGGGCTGCGCTTCGCCGTCCGCAGGCGGAGCGTCTCCTCGTACACGCCCGCGGTACGCCAGGGCCGTCCCACCGGGCTGCTCGTCGGCGGTGGCCAGGAGCGCACCCGCGCCTCCTTCCACCGGCTGACCGGCTCCGACGCCGAGTTCAGGGCGTGGGAGGAGTTCTACGGGATGACCCGGCGGGCCGCCGGGCGGATCTTCCCCACGCTGACCGAGCCGCTGCCCACCCGCGCCGCCCTGCGCGAGCGGCTGGGGGACGACACGGCGTGGCGGGTGCTCTTCGAGGAGCCGATCGGTGTCGCCGTGGAGGAGCGGTTCCGCGACGACCTGGTACGCGGCGTGGTCCTCACGGACGCCCTGATCGGCACCTTCGCCGACGCCCACGACCTCTCCCTCGCCCAGAACCGCTGCTTCCTCTACCACGTCATCGGCGGCGGCACCGGCGACTGGGACGTACCGGTGGGCGGGATGGGCGCGTTCACCGACGCGCTCGCGGGTGCCGCGCGGGCGGCCGGCGCGGAGATCGTCACCGGGCACGAGGCGACCGCGCTGCGCACCGACGGCCGCGACGCCGAGGTCGACTTCCGTACGGAAGCCGGCGAGGGCACGGTCGCGGCCCGGCACGTCCTGGTCAACGCCTCTCCCGCCGCCCTGGCCGCGCTGACCGGCGGCCCGGCCCCGGAGCCCGCCGAGGGCGCCCAGCTCAAGGTGAACATGCTGCTCACCCGGCTGCCCCGGCTCAAGGACACGACGGTCGACCCGCGCGAGGCGTTCGCCGGCACCTTCCACATCGGCGAGGGGTACGGGGCCCTGGCCGCCGCGTACGCCCAGGCGGCGGCCGGTGAGTTGCCCGCCGCACCGCCCAGCGAGATCTACTGCCACTCGCTCACCGACCCCTCCATCCTCGGCCCCGACCTCGCGGCGCGCGGCCACCACACGCTGACGCTGTTCGGACTGCACACCCCGGCGCGGCTGTTCGCGCGGGAGAACGACAAGGCGCGCGAGGCGCTGCTGGAGGCGACGCTCGCCCAGGTGGACGCGCACCTGGCCGAGCCGCTCGCCGACTGCCTGGCCACCGACGCCGAGGGGCGGCCCTGCATCGAGGCGAAGACCCCGCTGGACCTGGAGCGCGAGCTGCGGCTGCCCGGCGGCCACATCTTCCACCGCCCGCTCGCCTTCCCGTACGCGGAGGAGTCCGCCGGGCGCTGGGGCGTGGAGAGCGCGCACCCCAACGTCCTGCTGTGCGGGGCGGGCGCGGTCAGGGGCGGCGGGGTCAGCGGCATCCCGGGCCACAACGCGGCGATGGCGGTCCTCGGGCGGTAGCCGCGTCAGGACGCGATCACCCCGGGCCGGGCGCCGGCCGGAGCCCGTGCGACCACGCCCGGCAAAGAAACTGACGCAGCATCAGAAAATCTCTTCCCTCTCCGTCCGGGCTGCGGCATCCTGCGCCCCATGCAGACGGAGCTGAGCAGAAGACTGGGAGTGGAGCACGCCATCTTCGGCTTCACCCCGTTCCCGGCGGTGGCCGCCGCCATCACCCGGGCGGGCGGGTTCGGCGTGCTCGGCGCGGTCCGCTACACCGCCCCCGACGACCTCGCGCGCGACCTCGACTGGATGCAGGAGCACACCGGAGGACTGCCCTACGGCCTCGACGTCGTGATGCCCGCGCGGAAGGTGGAAGGGGTCACCGAGGCCGACGTCGAGGCCATGATCCCCGAAGGCCACCGGCAGTTCGTGCGCGAGACGCTCGCCAAGCACGGCGTCCCCGAACTCGCCGACGGCGAGGCGTCCGGCTGGCGCATCACCGGATGGATGGAGCAGGTCGCCCGCGACCAGCTCGACGTCGCCTTCGACTACCCGATCAAGCTGCTCGCCAACGCGCTCGGCTCCCCGCCCGCCGACGTGGTGGAGCGGGCCCACGCGGGCGGCGTCCCGGTCGCCGCGCTCGCCGGCAGCGCCAAGCACGCCCGCCACCACGCCGAGGCGGGCATCGACATCGTCGTCGCCCAGGGCTACGAAGCGGGCGGCCACACCGGCGAGATCGCCTCGATGGTGCTCGTGCCCGAAGTCGTCGAGGCGGTCGGCCCGTTGCCCGTTCTCGCCGCCGGAGGCATCGGCAGCGGCGCCCAGGTGGCCGCCGGGCTGGCGCTGGGCGCCAAGGGCGTCTGGCTGGGCTCCCTCTGGCTCACCACCACCGAGGCCGATCTGCACTCGCGCGCCCTCACCCGCAAACTCCTCGCGGCGGGCTCCGGCGACACCGTCCGCTCGCGCGCCCTCACCGGCAAGCCCGCCCGCCAGCTGCGCACCGAGTGGACCGACGCCTGGGACGACCCGAGCGGCCCCGGCACCCTGCCCATGCCCCTCCAGGGGCTGCTGGTCGCCGAGGCACTGTCGCGGATCCAGAAGTACGAGGCCGTCCCCCTGCTCGGCACCCCGGTCGGCCAGATCGTCGGCCGGATGACCTCCGAACGCAGCGTCCAGGAGGTCTTCGACGACCTCACCCGCGGCTTCGAGCAGGCCGTGGACCGTATCAGCCGCATCGCGGGAAGGAGCGGGGCATGACCGACTCCCGGCAGCCGCCCAACGGGTTCTGGGCGCAGGCCGCGGCCGACCCCGGCCGGGTGGTGCTCACGGCTCCCGACGGTGAGCGCTGGACGGCGGGGCGGCTGCACGCCGCCGCCAACCAACTGGTGCACGGGCTGCGCGCGGCCGGACTCGAACAGGGCGACGCGTTCGCCGTGGTGCTGCCCAACGGGGTCGAGTTCCTCACCGCGTATCTGGCCGCCTCCCAGGCCGGGTTCTACCTCGTCCCCGTCAACCACCACCTGGTCGGCCCCGAGATCGCCTGGATCGTCGCGGACTCCGGCGCCAAGGTGCTCGTCGCCCACGAGCGGTTCGCGGACGCGGCGACCTCCGCCGCCGACGAGGCGAAGCTGCCCGCCGCCCACCGGTACGCGGTAGGCGAGGTGGCCGGATTCCGCCCGTACGCCGACCTCCTCGACGGACAGAGCGCGTCCGCGCCCGAGGGCCGCACCCTGGGCTGGGTCATGAACTACACCTCGGGCACCACCGGCCGCCCGCGCGGCATCCGGCGCCCGCTCTCCGGCAAGCTCCCCGAGGAGTCCCATCTGGGCGGCTTCCTCGGCATCTTCGGCATCAAACCGTTCGACGGCAACGTCCACCTGGTCTGCTCGCCGCTCTACCACACGGCCGTGCTCCAGTTCGCGGGCGCGTCCCTGCACATCGGGCATCCGCTGGTCCTGATGGACAAGTGGACGCCCGAGGAGATGCTGCGCCTGATCGACACGTACCGCTGCACGCACACCCACATGGTGCCGACCCAGTTCCACCGGCTGCTCGCGCTGCCCGAGGAGGTCAGGGCGCGGTACGACGTGAGCTCGCTGCGGCACGCCATCCACGGCGCGGCCCCCTGCCCCGACCACGTGAAGCGGGCGATGATCGAGTGGTGGGGGAGCTGCGTGGAGGAGTACTACGCGGCGAGCGAGGGCGGCGGGGCGTTCGCCACCGCCGGGGACTGGCTGAAGAAGCCGGGCACGGTCGGCAGGGCGTGGCCCATCAGCGAACTCGCGGTCTTCGACGACGACGGCGAGCGGCTGCCCCCGGGCCAGCTGGGCACCGTCTACATGAAGATGTCGACGGGCGGCTTCAGCTACCACAAGGACGAGAACAAGACGCGGAAGAACCGCGTCGGGGACTTCTTCACCGTGGGCGACCTCGGCTACCTCGACGAGGACGGTTATCTGTTCCTGCGCGACCGAAAGATCGACATGATCATCTCGGGCGGGGTCAACATCTACCCGGCCGAGATCGAGGCCGCGCTCCTCACCCACCCCGCCGTCGCCGACGCCGCCGTGTTCGGCATCCCGCACACGGACTGGGGCGAGGAGGTCAAGGCCGTCGTGGAGGCCGCCCCGGGCCACGGGCCGGGGGACGCCCTCGCCGCCGACATCCTCGCCCACTGCGGGGAGCGGCTCGCGGGCTACAAACGCCCGAGGTCCGTCGACTTCATCGCGGCCATGCCGCGCGACCCCAACGGCAAGCTCTACAAACGGCGGCTGCGCGAACCGTACTGGGAGGGGCACGAACGGGCGATGTGACCCGCGCGGTGCCCGGGGCGCGGGGCCGGCGCGTCCGTCCGCGGCGGGTCCGGGGCCGACGGGACCGGGAGGGCCCGCCCCGAGGCCGCGTATGGCCCACGTCATATCCGGCGACTGTCACGCGCGCCAGGGCTCACCCGTCCTGATGCCGAAACTCCCGTGGGGCCGAGGACCGGTGCCACGGGACCGACATCGGGAGGGACCCCCATGCGTGTACTCGTCGCCGGCGCCACCGGAGTCATCGGCCGGGCCCTGGTCCCGCTGCTCACCTCGGTGGGCCACGACGTGACCGCCCTGTCCCGCTCGGCCGGGCGGTCCGCCGTCCTGGAGGGGACGGGCGCGCGGACCGTCCTGGCCGACGCCCTCGACGCGGCGGCCCTGGACCGGGCCGTGCGCGAGGCGGCCCCGGACGCGGTCGTGCACCTGCTCACCGCCATTCCGCCCCGGCTCGATCCCCGCCGTATGGCGCGCCAGTTCGCCCTCACCGACCGGCTGCGCGCGGAGGGCACCCGCAACCTGATCGAGGCGGCCCAGCGCGCGGGCGCGCGCCGCATCATCAGCCAGGGCGTCGCCTTCGCCTACGACCCGGACGGCGACGGCCTCGCGGGAGAGGACACCCCGCTGTGGCGCAATCCGCCCAAGCCGTTCCGCCACTCCCTCGACGCCCTGCGGGAGCTGGAGCGGCGGACCGGCGAGGCGCGCGGACTCGTGCTGCGCTTCGGCCATCTGTACGGCCCCGGCACGGCGTTCGACACCGACGGGCAGTTCGTCCGCGACATCCGGGACCGGCGGCTGCCGCTGGTGGGCGGCGGCTCCGCCACCTTCTCCTTCACCCACGTCCACGACGCGGCCACCGCCGTGGTCGCGGCCCTGGACAAGAACGCCACCGGCCTCCTGAACATCGTCGACAACGACCCGGCCCCGATGAGCGAGTGGGTGCCGGAGGTCGCGCGGATCCTGGGCGCCCCGGCGCCGAGGCGGCTGCCCGCCTTCCTGGCCCGCCTCGCCGTCGGCGGCTGGGGCGTGGCGTACCTGACCCGGCTGCGCGGCGCCGACAACGCGCGCGCCCGCCTCGCCCTGGACTGGCGACCGCGCCACACCTCGTGGCGGACCGGCATGGCGGTCGAGTTGAATGGCGCCCCGGCCGCGGTGAAGTGACGCACACGGCCGTGAACAGCGCGAACGGGGAAGAGGGCGACGGTATGGCAGCACCGGGGGAACACCGGGAACACGCCGGACACCAGGACGCGGCGGCGGTGGAAGGGAGCGGCGCGGCCGAGTTCGAACGGCACCGGCCGATGCTGCTCGGGCTCGCCTACCGCTTCCTCGGCTCCATGTGGGACGCCGAGGACGTCGTCCAGGACGCCTGTGTGCGCTGGTTGGGCACCGACCGCGACGGGATCAGGGTGCCGCGCGCCTTCCTGGTGACGATGGTCTCGCGGCTCGCCCTCGACCAGCTGCGCTCGGCACGGGTGACCCGTGAGTCCTACACCGGGCCCTGGCTGCCCGAAGCGGTCGCCACCGACGCGCTCGGGCCGATGGACTCCGCCGAGCTGCGCGACACGGTCGCCTTCGCCACCGTCCACCTGATGGAGCGGCTGTCCCCGCCCGAGCGGGCCGTGTTCGTGCTGCGCGAGGCGTTCGAGCTGCCGTACGACGAGATCGCCGACATCCTCGGGCTGAGCGCCGCCTACTGCCGCCAGCTCTTCCACCGGAGCGGACAGCACCTGGCGGACGGGCGCGAGCGCTTCCGGTCGGCCGAGGAGGACCATGTGCGGCTCTTCACGCGGTTCCTGGAGGCGGCCCGGCAGGGCGACCTCGAAGGGCTGGCCGACCTGCTCAGCGAGGACGTCGTGGCCTGGAACGACGGCGGCGGAAGGGTGCGCGCCGCCCTGCGCCCCGTCATCGGCCGCGCCAAGGTGCTGGCCTTCGTGTCGGGTCTGCTGAAGCGCTACACCGTCAGCGCCACCCGCCTGGTCGACGTCAACGGCGCCCCCGCCCTGTTCACCTCGCTCGGCGACCGCTCCCAGCTCACCTCGCTCGACCTCCGCGACGGCCGGGTCCACGGGATCTACGTCGTGCTCAACCCCGACAAGCTCGGCCACGTCCCGGCCTGACCTTCCGGCGCGGCCCGCCCGTGACGGGGCGGGCCGCGCGGCCGTCAGCGGTGCTCGCGCACCCGGACGACCCGCAGGGCGGGCGAGGAGAGGATGTCGCGCTCGCAGTAGCGCGAGGTGACCCAGCGCTGGCGCGAGTAGAGCCGCGTCTGGTCGCTGTAGTGGGGCGAGCGGACGTTCTCCGACTGGGAGTACGTCAGCAGGGTGCGGGCGACGGGGCAGCGCCCGCCGTCCCAGCCGACCGCCTGGATGTGGCTCGACCCGGTCGACACCTCGGTGTAGCCGCGCGCCGGGTCCCACACGCCCTCGACCTTGTTCCAGACACCGAGCGCCTCCGTCCCGCCCGGGACGGGAAGCCGCTCGCCGTTCCGTACCACGTACTGGCGGTCGCCCAGCGCCGAGTCGAGCGGGATGCCCGCCGCGCGCAGTTCACCGACCGCGTCGGCGAGCGCCCGGGCGACACCGGGCGAGGCGGTGTCGAGGGTGTTCGGCGTGTGCACCGGGTCGGCGGCGGAGAACGGCACCTTCCACAGTTGGGCCGCCGGCACCGTGGCCGTCAGTCCGCGCCAGTAGCGGTCGAAGAGCAGCGCGCCCCGGCTGCGGGCGTCGACCGTACGGTCCCAGCGGGCCAGCACCGCACACGCCCCGGACACGTCGACGCTCCGGCCGGCGCTGTCCGTCGCGGTCCCGCCGGGCAGCGCGGCGCACGCCTTGGCGGTGTCGGCCGCCGCCAGGGTCCCGGCGGGCGCCCGGTCGGCGAACTGCTGCCGCTGGAGGTCGGCGACGGTCAGCCGCCCCTTGGCGGCCATGGCCGCGACGTCCTCGACGGCCCCACGGGTGCGCAGCGAACGCGGGGTGGCGACGTTGCCGAAGATCCGCTCGTAACCGGTCAGCGGATGACCGGCGTTGGTCAGCCAGGCGCTGTCGTTGGAGTTCTCCACATACGCGGTGTCCTTGAGCACCGGCATCCGGGCGGGCCCGAAGACCCCGGGCTGGACCGCGTCCGGGTCCGAGCCGAGGGCGCAGTCGCCGCGCGAACCGTCGAGGACGGCGACGCCCGAGGCCGGATAGAGGGCCTTGCCCAGCGGGGTGGAGCAGCGCCCGGCCAGGTCGTCGGTGATCCGGGGCAGCACCTGCGACTGGGTGAACAGGGAGTGCCCGTGCGCGTCGGCGGCGACCGTGTTCACCCAGGGCAGGCCCTGGGTGTGGCGCAGCGACGCGAGGACGTCGTCCGTGCTCCGCGCCCGGGAGAAGCCCAGCGCGGTGTCGGAGGCGCGCAGATTGAGGGAGTTGGGGTCGTTCAGCGCGAACGCCGTGGCCCTGGTCCAGGGCAGCGGCACCGTCGGACCGAGGCCGGTCACCACCGGTCCGTACCGCGTCCACCACTGTGTGCGCGTGACCGGGGCGCCGCCCTTGACGGCGACCGTCACGGTCCGCCGGGTCATGCGCTCGGAGCGGCCGTCCACGAGGTACGCGGTGGGGTCGGCCGGGTCGAGGGTGAGCTGGTGGAGGTTGAGGGTGACGCCGGTGGCGACGGTGTGGCTCCAGGCGACCCGGTCGTTGAAGCCGATGCTCATGGTCGCGGTGCCCAGCAGCGCCGCGCCGGACACGTTCAGCTCGCCGGGGATGGTCTGCTGCATCTGCCAGAACCGGCGGCCCCCGTGCCACGGATAGTGCGGGTTGCCCAGGAGCAGACCGCGCCCGTCGGCGGTGGCGGCCCCGCTGAAGGCGACGGCGTTGGAGCCCATGTCGGCCTGATCGGCGGCGAACAGACGCTGGGCGGCCTTCGCCGCCTCGCCGGGGTCGGGCGCGGGCGCGGCGGACGCGGGCGAGGCGGCGGGCGGCTGGGCGGCGGTGAGGGCGTTGGTGACGCGTCCCTGGCCGCCCAGCACGGATATCGCGAAGCCGCGCGCGGCCACCTCGGTGACACTCACCGGGCGCACCCAGGGCGCGCCCGCGCACGCTGGGTCGGTGACGCGGTGCTGCTTCAGCCAGGCGTTGTAGCCCGCCGCCCAGCCGCGCATCAGCTCCACCGACCGCCGGCTCGGCCCGGCGGGCGCGGGCGTGGCCAGCAGTCTCTCGACCGTGCGGGAGTCGCGTACAGAGGTGAAGTACAGGTCACTGGAGAGGTTCTTGGTGGCGGCCGAGAGCGAGCCGTCGGGGGTCGCGTCGGGGCCGAACCACTTCGACCGCTCCCCGCGCAGCGTGACGAACCCGTCGGCGAGGGTGCACACCTGGTCGGCCGCCTGGGCGTAGCCGGTGCCGAAGCCGAGGCCCGCGTAGTCGTCGGCGAGGATGTGCGGGATGCCGTACTCGGTATAGCGGATGACGGCGGACAGGCCGCCGCCGGAGGGGTGGTGCTCGCGGTCGCCGGGCGCGGCCGAGGCGGTCGGGGACAGCGAGGCCGAGGCGGTGAGCAGCGCGACACCGGCCAGCGCGAGGCGCCGGATCCGGGTGCGGGTGCGGGTGTGCGTGCCTGGACGGGAGGGGCGGGTGCGCGTACGGGTGGTGCCTCGGCCGGTGTCGGCGCCGTCGTCGGTGCGTGCGGCGATGCGGGCATGGGTACGGGCGGCGGTGCGGGCGCGGAGAGCCAACGTTCCTCCCAACTCGGGGGGTGACACGGGGGGTTGCCCATGACACACGAAGTGCCGCCAGCCACTCAGTCAGCCCGGCGCACGCCTGTCAACAGCCCGGCCGGCCCCAGCCCCCCCCGCACCCCCCCGCCTCAGCCCGCCCCGCCGGCCCCGCGCAGATCCACGATCCGTCGGAACTTGCCCAGCGACCGCTCGATCGTGTCGGGGTCGACGACCTCCACCTCCACCGAGACCCCGATGCCCTCCTTCACCGCCGTCACGACCGACCGCGCGGCCGCCTCGCGCTGCCCGGGCGCGGTGCCGGCCCGCGCCTCCACCCGTACCGTCAGCGCGTCCAGACGGCCCTCCTTGGTCAGCCGCAGCTGGAAGTGCGGGGCGAGGCCGGGGGTGCGCAGCACGATCTCCTCGATCTGGGTGGGGAAGAGGTTCACCCCGCGCAGGATCACCAGGTCGTCGCTGCGGCCGGTCACCTTCTCCATCCGCCGGAACACCCGGGCCGAGCCCGGCAGCAGGCGGGTCAGATCCCGCGTCCGGTAGCGGATCACCGGCATGGCCTCCTTGGTGAGCGAGGTGAAGACCAGCTCGCCGCGCTCGCCCTCGGGCAGCACCTCGCCGGTGAGCGGGTCGACGATCTCCGGATAGAAGTGGTCCTCCCAGATGTGCGGCCCGTCCTTGGTCTCCACGCACTCCTGCGCCACCCCGGGCCCCATCACCTCCGACAGCCCGTAGATGTCGACCGCGTCGAGGGCGAAGCGCTCCTCGATCTCGCGGCGCATCTCCTCCGTCCACGGCTCGGCGCCGAAGATCCCTACCTTCAGCGAGGTCGTGCGGGGGTCGACGCCCTGCCGTTCGAACTCGTCCAGGAGGGTCAGCATGTACGACGGGGTGACCATGATGATCTCGGGGCGGAAGTCCTGGATCAGCTGGACCTGGCGGGCCGTCATACCGCCGGAGGCGGGGATCACCGTGCAGCCGAGCCGCTCCGCCCCGTAGTGCGCGCCCAGGCCGCCCGTGAACAGCCCGTAGCCGTACGCCACATGCACCTTGTGGCCCGGGCGTCCGCCCGCCGCGCGGATGGAGCGGGCCACCACGTCCGCCCAGATGTCCAGATCGCGCTCGGTGTAGCCGACGACGGTCGGGCGGCCGGTGGTGCCGCTGGAGGCGTGGACGCGGCGGATCTCGGACTCGGGGACGGCGAACATCCCGAACGGGTAGTGGTCGCGCAGGTCCGCCTTGGTGGTGAAGGGGAAGCGGGCGAGGTCGGCGAGCGAACGGCAGTCCTCGGGCCGTATCCCCGCCTTGTCGAACGCCTCCCGGTAGAAGCCCACGTTCTCGTACGCATGGCTCAGCGACGCCCTCAGCCGGTGGAGCTGGAGCGCCTCCAGCTCCGGCCGGCTCAGCCGTTCCGCCGCGTCCAGCAGGGGTTCCATGGGCCGCTCCTGTCCTAGCCGGTCGTCACTCCGCCAAATCTGCCGACCGATCATTCGGTAGATCTGCTCGGGTTCAGTAATCCAGCCACCGGACCGCACCGTCAAGGCCTGTGGACAACGCGCCCGTACCGCGCCTTTCGCGCTGTGGGCGAAACCGCCTTGGCCCGCTCGCCGCCGGCTGTGAGGATCGCCCGCATGCCGAAGTTCACCGCGTACGACGGAACCGAGCTCGCCTACCACCTGGTGGGGACGGGTCAGCCGCTGATCTGTCTGCCCGGCGGCGCCCTACGGGCCTCCGCCTGTCTGGGGGACCTGGGCGGCCTGTCCGCCCACCGGCGGCTGGTGCTGCTCGACCTGCGCGGAACGGGCGACTCGGCAGCGCCGCGCGACCCCTCCTCGTACCGCTGCGACCGGATGACCGACGACGTCGAGGCGCTGCGCGAGCACCTCGGCCTGGAGCGCGTCGACCTCCTCGCCCACTCGGCCTCCGGCAACCTCGCCACCCTCTACGCGGCGGCCCACCCGCGGCGCGTCGGCTCACTCGTGCTGGTCACCCCCGGCGTCCGGGCCGTCGGTCTGGAGATCACGGCCGACGACTGGCAGGCCGCTGCGGCGCTGCGCGCGGGCGAGAGCTGGTACGAGGAGGGCCGCGCCGCACTGGAGGAGATCCGGGGCGGGCGCGACGCACGCGAGGTGTGGACCGCCGTCCAGCCGTTCATGTACGGGCGGTGGGACGAGGCCGCGCGCGCCCACGCGGCGGCCGAGGACACCCGGACCAACCACGCGGCGGCCGGCCTTTACTACCAGGACGGGGTCTTCGACCCGTCCGCCACCACCGCCGCGCTCGCCGCCGTGGACGCGCCCGTGCTGGTCCTCGCGGGGGCGTACGACGCCACCCCCACCCCCGAGCGGGCCGCCGAGTTCGCCGCCCTCTTTCCCCGGGGCGAGGTCACCGTGCTGCCGGGCGCCGGGCACTTCCCGTGGCTGGACGCGCCCGGCGACTTCGTACGGACGCTCGCGGCCTTCCTGGAGCCGGAGGTGCGCAGCGTGCGCACGGCATCCGGCGTCCGTCTCGCCTACCGGGTCCTGGGCGAGGAGTCCGCGCCGCCGGTCCTCCTCGTCCACGGACGGGGCGGCACCGGCGCCGACTGGAGCGGGATCGCCGAGGCCCTGGCCGCCACGCGCCGGGTGTACGCGCTCGACCTGAGCGGCCACGGCCTCAGTGACTGGCCCGGCCGCTACTCGTTCGAGGGGTTCCGCGACGACCTGCGCGGCTTCGTCGACGCGCTCGGCCTGGCAGGCGCCGATGTGGTGGCCCACTCCATGGGCGGCGCGGCGGCCCTCCTGCTCGCGATCGGGGCGCCCGAGCTGGTCGGGCGGCTCGTCCTGGAGGAGTGCCCGCCACTGACCCCCCTCGATCCGCCGCGCGGGGTCATGGACCGGCCCGACGGGGAGCTCTCCTTCGACTGGCCGGTCGTCACCGACGTGGACGCCCAGCTCAACGAGCCGGATCCGGCCTGGCGCGCGGGTTGCGCGTCCTTGGCCACACCGACGCTGATCGTCGCGGGCGGCCCGGACAGCCACATCGACCAGAAGGCGATCGCCGAGCTGGCCGCCCTCATCCCCGGTGCCCGGCTCGTCACTCTGGAGGCGGGCCACTCGGTCCACGCCGGGCAGCCCGCCGCATTCCTGGCGGCACTGCGGGAGTTCGGCATCTGACGGCCGGCTCCTGGCGGGCGGCCCCGGAGCGTCAGCCCGCCGACTCCGCCGCCACCGCCCGCGCCCACCGGTAGTCCGCCTTGCCGCTGGGCGAGCGCTGGATGCTCGGGGCGATGACCAGCCGGCGCGGCACCTTGTACCCGGCCAGCCGGGTCCGGCAGTGGCGCTGGATGGCGTCGAGCGTCGGCGCCTCGGCGCCTTCGCGCACCTGCACCACCGCCGCGACATGGTTGCCCCAGGTGGCGTCCGGAACGCCCGCCACCAGTGCGTCGTACACGTCCGGATGGGACTTGAGCGCCTGCTCGACCTCCTCCGGATACACCTTCTCGCCGCCGGTGTTGATGCACTGCGAGCCGCGTCCGAGGACCGTGACGATGCCGTCCTCGTCGACCGTGGCCATGTCGCCGAGGAGCACCCAGCGCTCCCCGTCCCGCTGGAAGAACGTCTCGGCGGTCTTCGCCGGGTCGTTGTAGTAGCCGAGCGGCACATGGCCGCGCTGGGCGAGCCGGCCGGGCTCTGCGGGCTTCACCGGCTCGTGGGTGGCCGGGTCGACCACCGCCGTACGGGAGTTGACGCGCAGCCTGAAGCCCCTGTCGGGGCCGGAGTCGTCGGTGGCGGTGCCGTTGAAGCCGGATTCGGAGGAGCCGAAGTTGTTGAGCAGCATCGCGTTCGGCACCAGCGCGCTGAACTGGGCGCGGACCGTCTCCGACATGATCGCGCCGGAGGACGAGACGCTGAACAGGGACGAGCAGTCGATGCCCTTCAGCGGGCCGTTCAGCGCGTCGATGAGCGGGCGCAGCATCGCGTCCCCCACCAGCGACACACTGGTGACCCTCTCCTTCTCGATCGTCCGCAGGACCTCCTCGGCCACGAACTTGCGGTGGATCACCACCCGCTGGCCGAAGTGGAAGCCGATGAACGCGGTGAGGGTGGAGGTGCCGTGCATCAGCGGGGGAGTGGGGAAGAAGGTGATGCCCTCACCGCCCGCGGCGACCCGTTCGGCCAGTTCCTCGGGGCGGGAGACCGGCTCGCCCGTCGGCGCGCCGCCGCCGAGCCCGGAGAAGAACAGGTCCTCCTGGCGCCACATCACGCCCTTGGGCATGCCGGTGGTGCCGCCGGTGTAGATGATGAAGAGGTCGTCGGGGGAGCGGGGCGCGAACCCCCGCTCCTCTGACCCGGCCGCCTCCGCCTCGGTGAACGGCACCGCGTCCAGCGCGGGCGCGCCCTCGGGCGGCTCCCCCACCCGTACGAGATGGCGCAGCCTCCCGGCGTGCGGCAGCGCGCCCGCCACGCGCCCGGTGAACTCCGCGTCGAAGACCAGCGCCGCCAGATCCGCGTCCCGGTAGAGGTAGGACAACTCCTCTTCGACATAGCGGTAGTTGACGTTGACCGGGACGATTCGCGCCTTGAGGCAGCCGAGTACGGTCTGGAGGTACTCGACGCCGTTGTACAGATGCAGGCCCAGGTGTTCGCCCGGCCGGAGGCCGCTGTCGATGAGGTGGTGGGCGATCCGGTTGGCGGCGGCGTCCAGGTGACGGTAGGTCAGCCGGCGCTCGGCGCCCGTGCCGGGGTGGTCGAGGTGGACCAGCGCCTCGCGGTCGGGGACCACGTCGACGACCGACTCGAACAGGTCGGCAAGGTTGTACTCCACCGCTCCTCCTGACGCCGGCGCCATCCGTGTGGCCGTCATCAGAGCAGAGCCCGCCACAAGTGGGAAGGGGCCCCGGCGAAAGAATCTGACTGCCTGTCAGAAAACTATTGAACTGCGCCCCCGGCTCCTGCAACCTGTTCCAGTCCGACGACGGGAGGCAGGTCCATGGGTGGCACCGAACACCTCACCGTGCGGCGCGAGGGCGCCACACTCGTACTCACGCTCAACCGGCCCGAGGCCAGGAACGCGCTCTCGCTGTCGATGCTGGTCGGCCTCCACGACGGCTGGCTGGAAGCCGACGCCGACGACGCGATCCGCTCGGTCGTCCTCACCGGCGCCGGCGGCGCGTTCTGCGCGGGCATGGACCTCAAGGCCCTCGCGGGCAAGGGGATGGAGGGCGAGGAGCACCGCGACCGCCTCAAGGCCGACCCGGATCTGCACTGGAAGGCGATGCTGCGCCACCACCGCCCCCGCAAACCCGTGATCGCGGCCGTCGAGGGCCCCTGTGTGGCGGGCGGCACCGAGATCCTCCAGGGCACCGACATCCGCGTGGCGGGCGAGAGCGCCACCTTCGGGCTCTTCGAGGTCCGGCGCGGCCTGTTTCCGATCGGCGGCTCGACCGTCCGCCTCCAGCGCCAGATCCCGCGCACCCACGCCCTGGAGATGCTGCTCACCGGCCGCCCGTACGCCGCGCGCGAAGCCGCCGCCATCGGCCTGATCGGCCATGTCGTCCCGGACGGCACGGCCCTCGCCCGGGCCCTGGAGATCGCGGAGCAGATCAACGCCTGCGGCCCGCTCGCCGTCGAAGCCGTCAAGGCCTCGGTGTACGAGAGCGCCGAGATGACCGAGAGCGACGGCCTCGCCGCCGAACTGAAGCGCGGCTGGCCGGTCTTCGACACCGCCGACGCCAAGGAGGGCGCCCGCGCCTTCGCCGAGAAGCGTCCGCCCGTCTACCGGCGCGCCTGAGCGCGCACCCGTGCCGCGCGCCCGAGAAGGAGACCGACGATGCCCGAAGTCCTCAGCGCCCCCCTGGTGGTCGAGTTCCCGTTCACTCGCTCCCTGGGCCCCGTACAGAGCGCCTTCCTCACCGGGCTGCGCGAGCGGACCGTCCTCGGGGTGACGACCTCCGACGGCAGGACGCTCGTGCCACCCGTCGAATACGACCCGGTCACCGCCGAGGAACTGCGCGACCTCGTCGAAGTCGCCCCCACCGGCACCGTCACCACCTGGGCCTGGAACCCCGCCCCGCGCCGGGGCCAGCCCCTGTCCCACCCCTTCGCCTGGGTCCTGGTTCGGCTCGACGGCGCCGACACCGCCCTCCTGCACGCCCTGGACGCGCCGGGCCCCGAGGCCGTGCGGACCGGGATGCGGGTCCGCGTGCGGTGGGCCGGGGAGCGCGCGGGCGCCATCACGGACATCGCGTGCTTCGAACCGTACGACGGCGAGGCGACGGGGGAGCCGCGCCCGCACGACGGGCGGTTCGCGGACCCGGTCACCGGGATCGTCGCCCCGGCCCGGCTCGACTACACCTACAGCCCGGGCCGCGCCCAGACCGCGTACATCGAGGCACTGGCCGAGCGCAGGACCGTCGGCGAGCGCTGCCCCTCCTGCCGCAAGGTGTACGTGCCGCCGCGCGGAGCCTGCCCCACCTGCGGGGTCGCCACCGAGGAGCGCGTGGAGGTGGGCCCGGCCGGCACCGTCACCACGTACTGCATCGTCAACATCAAGGCCCGGAACCTCGACATCGAGGTGCCCTACGTCTACGCGCACATCGCCCTGGACGGCGCCGACCTCGCCCTGCACGGCCGGATCGGCGGCATCCCCTACGACCAGGTGCGGATGGGGCTGCGGGTCGAACCGGTGTGGAGCGAGGGCGGCCGCCACCCCGACCACTACCGCCCCACCGGCGAACCCGACGCCGACTACGACTCCTACAAGGAGCTGATCTGATGGGCCCCGCACGGGATGTGGCCGTCGTCGCCTTCGCGCAGAGCGACCACCGGCGCCGCACCGACGAGCTCTCCGAGGTCGAGATGCTGATGCCGGTGCTGCATCAGGTGCTGGCGAGTACCGGACTGCGCACCGGCGACATCGGCTTCACCTGTTCCGGCTCCTGCGACTACCTCGCGGGGCGCGCGTTCTCCTTCACCATGGCCCTGGACGGCGTCGGCGCCTGGCCGCCCATCGCCGAGTCGCACGTGGAGATGGACGGCGCCTGGGCGCTCTACGAGGCCTGGGTGAAGATCCTCACCGGCGAGGCCGACACCGCGCTCGTCTACTCCTACGGCAAGTCCTCGCCCGGCGAGCTCCGCGACGTCCTGACCCGCCAGCTCGACCCGTACTACCTGGCGCCCCTGTGGCCCGACTCCGTCGCGCTGGCCGCGCTCCAGGCCCAGGCCCTCATCGACGCGGGCGACACCGACGAGCGCGCCCTCGCCGTGATCGCCACCCGCAGCCGGGAATCCGCCACCGCCAACCCCCACGCCCAGGTGCGCGGTGCACGCCCGCAGGGCGACTACCTCGTACGGCCCCTGCGCACCGGCGACTGCCCGCCGGTCGGGGACGGGGCCGCCGCCGTGATCCTCGCGGCGGGCGACCTCGCACGCCGGCTGTGCGCACGGCCCGCCTGGATCCGGGGCATGGACCACCGCGTCGAGGCCCACGCCCTGGGCGTGCGCGACCTCACCGACTCGCCCTCCGCCCGGCTCGCGGCCGAGCGCGCCGGAGCCTTCGAACGGCCCGTGGACACCGCAGAGCTGCACGCGCCCTTCAGCTCGCAGGAGGTCGTCCTGCGCAAGGCGCTGCGGCTGGACCACGGCGTACGGGTCAACCCGTCCGGGGGCGCGCTGGCCGCCAACCCCGTGATGGCCGCCGGACTGATCCGGATCGGGGAGGCCGCCGCCGGGATCCACCGGGGCGAGTCCCACCGGGCGCTGGCCCACGCCACCTCGGGGCCGTGCCTCCAGCAGAACCTCGTCGCCGTACTGGAGGGGGAGCCGTCGTGAGCAGGGAACCCGTGGCCGTTGTCGGGATCGGCCAGACCAAGCACGTCGCCGCCCGCCACGACGTCTCGATCGCGGGCCTGGTCCGCGAGGCGGCCCAGCGCGCCCTCGACGACGCGCAGATGGGGTGGGCCGACATCGACGCGGTCGTCATCGGCAAGGCCCCGGACTTCTTCGAGGGCGTGATGATGCCGGAGCTGTACCTCGCCGACGCGCTCGGCGCGGTCGGCAAGCCCCTGCTGCGCGTGCACACCGCCGGCTCGGTCGGCGGCTCCACCGCGCTGGTCGCCGCGAACCTGGTGGCCGCGCGCGTCCACGGCACCGTCCTGACCCTCGCCTTCGAGAAGCAGTCCGAGTCCAACGCCATGTGGGGCCTGTCCCTGCCCGTCCCCTTCCAGCAGCCGCTGCTCGCCGGGGCCGGCGGTTTCTTCGCGCCGCACGTCCGCGCGTACATGCGGCGCTCCGGCGCCCCCGACACCGTGGGCTCGCTCGTCGCGTACAAGGACCGGCGCAACGCGCTCCTGAACCCGTACGCGCATCTGCACGAGCGGGACATCACCCTGGAGAAGGTGCAGGCGTCCCCGATGCTCTGGGACCCCATCCGCTACTCCGAGACCTGCCCCTCCTCGGACGGGGCGTGCGCGATGGTCCTCACCGACCGCGCGGGCGCGGCCCGTTCACCCCATCCGGCCGCCTGGGTGCACGGCGGGGCGATGCGCAGCGAGCCGACGCTCTTCGCGGGCAAGGACTTCGTCTCCCCGCGCGCGGGCAAGGACTGCGCCGCCGACGTCTACCGGCAGGCCAGGATCTCCGACCCGCGCCGCGAGATCGACGCCGTGGAGATGTACGTGCCGTTCTCCTGGTACGAGCCGATGTGGCTGGAGAATTTGGGCTTCGCGGCCGAGGGGGAGGGCTGGAAGCTCACCGAGTCGGGCGTCACCGAACTCGACGGGGACCTGCCGGTCAACCCCTCGGGCGGCGTGCTCTCCACCAACCCCATCGGCGCCTCCGGCATGATCCGCTTCGCCGAGGCGGCCCTCCAGGTGCGGGGCCGGGCCGGTGAGCACCAGGTGGAGGGGGCGCGCCGGGCGCTCGGGCACGCCTACGGCGGCGGCTCGCAGTTCTTCGCGATGTGGCTGGTCGGCTCCGAACCGCCCGACAGGTAGGGGCGGCCTGCCGTGCACCGGGGCGTCCCGGGCCCGTCGTCGCGGGCGGGGCGCGGTACTCCTTCCGTGGCCTGTCCGGGACCGGACGCGCTCGCTAGTCTGGCCCGGACGACAGGGAACCGGGAGGAGCAGGACGTGGCCGAGAGCACCACCCAGCAGACCCTAGTGGGCTGGGACAAGCCGGATCTCGATCTCAGCAAGGCCGACTGGAGGTCGAGCAGCCAGGGGACGGGAGACGTCCAGATCGCGTTCGTGGAGGGGTTCATCGCGATGCGCAACGGGGGCCGCCCCGGCAGCCCCTCGCTGATCTTCAGCCCGGCCGAGTGGCGCGCCTTCGTACTCAACGCGCGCGACGGCGAGTTCGACCTCACCTGAGGCACCGGCCGGACGGGGCCACCGGCCCGGTCGCGGCCCGCCGCGCTCCCGCCCGGTCCACGCGCCGGGCGGGAGCGGCGCCCGCCGAGGGACCCGCGAAGCCGTCCCGCCGCCCCCGTGGTCGCCCTGGGCCGCGTGCCTGCCCCCGCCCCGGTGTGCGGCATTTCCTCAAGGAGCACCCGTAACCAGCAGTGGGCGCGGGCCGTCCTGCGGCACCCGCGCCCGGGACGCCCGCCACCGGGGGCACCGACGGCCGCACGGCTCTCAGGCGTCCAGCGCGTCCGCCTCCTCGAAGAGGTGCGCCCAGGGCCGCTGCCCCCGGCCCGCCGCCTCGACGCCCGCTCTGTTGTACCGGGCCGTCGTGCGCGACCACGCCAGGTTGCCGCTCATCAGCGCCCGCATCCCCGCCACATAGTCGTCGACCTGGGCGCGCAGCTGGTCCGAGACGCCGGTGCCCGCGAGGGTGTCCGAGAGCTCGGCCGCGAGCGTCTGGAAGCGCTCCACCCGGGAGTTGGCCATCCGGGCGACCTCGCGCGCGGCCCGGTCCACCGAGAGGCCGGACCCCCGGTGCAGGATGATCACGCTGTTGTTGACGTCCCCGGCGGCCAGCTCCTTGTCCGCGGAGACGATGTCGTTGACGAAGATCACCACATCGGCGGTGATCCAGCGCATCTCGGCCAGCGGGCTGCCCCGGTGCAGCTCGTCGGGGAGCGTGTAGCGGCCGCACCGCTCGACGAGATCCAGACAGGGCTGCACGCCTATGGAGTCCCGGCGCCCGCGCAGAAACCCCGGCAGCGACGGCAGCCCGGTACGGGTGCGGTTGACGGCCTCCCAGTGATAGGCCGTCAGATAGTCCCGCCAGTGCTCGCGGAAGCGGTTCTGCCACAGCAACGGGGTGCCGTCGCTCAGCCGCTTCCACAACTCCGCCAGCGTGCCCGCGAGATGGCTGGTGGGATCGCCCGGGGCGGGACCCCGCTCGCTCATCGTGCGCAGCATGATGTCGATCTGCCGGGCCACCGCGTCGGGCTGCCGGCCGATCGGCCCGTCGAACTGGTCGTCGAAGACGAAGAACCAGGCGTTGAGGTCGGTCGCCAGCGCGAGATCGGCGTCGTCGGCGTCCGGATAGAAGTACGCCATCAGGCGTTCGAGCCCCATCGCGTCGTACTCGTCCGTGGCCTTCTGGCCCGAGAGCATCCCGAACCGGTGAAGCCAGTCCAGCGTGTGCTGACGCGCCAGCCCGTGGCGCGGATGGCAGCGGGCGGGGAACGGGATGTCCACCAGCCCCGTGCGGTCGTCCGACAGCTGTGAGCCTGATGGGGACGCCATCGCTCCGCCTCCTGAACGCCGAAGGGAGTGAGCAGCCTTGGGCGGAGCTGCTGTCCGGAAAACTCATAGTGCGCCCGTGGCCGGAACCGCACAAGCGGCGTGTGGGCCGGTGCTTCGCGCCCCCGAAAGCGGGCCAACGCCCCAGCAGATCCAAGCCAGTTAGTCAAGCCGGATTTGCAAGACAGTCACATCGGTGTCACGGTGCGTGTCCGAAAGCGTAGGCTCGGCCCTACTGGCAAAAGGGGACGGTTGTGGCGGACTCGAAAGGCCGGCGGACCAGTGGTGCGCGCAGGCGACTGTTCGAGCGGGAGAACGAACTCCTGCTTCTCGAAAGCATGCTGGACGACCTGTGCGGCACCGGAGCCGAAGGGGATACGACCGCGCCGAGCGGCGGGCTGCTCGCGATCGCGGGAGGGGCCGGACTCGGCAAGACGAGTCTGATCGCCGAGATCCGCAGGGAGGCCGTCGCACGCGGCTGCACCCTGCTGACGGCCCGCGGCGGCGAACAGGAGCAGGGCGTGGCCTTCCACGTGGTGCGCCAGCTGGTGCAGCCCGTACTGGCCGCGACCGGCGAGAGTGAACACCGCCGGATACTCGGGACCTGGTACGACATCGTGGCGCCCGCGGTCGGCCTGGTCGCCGTCCCGGGCGGCGGCTCGCCCGACCCGCAGGGCGTGCGCGACGGCCTCGACTGGCTGGTCACCCGGTTCGCCGTCCAGCACACGCCCGTCGTGCTCATCGTCGACGACGCGCACTGGGCGGACGACGAGTCCCTGAGCTGGCTGAGCTCGTTCGCCCTGCGCGCCGCCGAACTGCCGATCCTGATCGTGACGGCGTACCGGCCCGAGGAACTGCCCGCGCAGGCCGTGGAGTTCCGCAGGCTCGCCGAACGGCACGGCTCCCGGCCGGTGACCCTGGCCCCGCTCTCCCCGCACGGCGTGGGCAGGCTCGTCCACGACGTCCTGCAGAACGGCGCCGACGACCTCTTCTCCCGCGAGTGCTGGGCGCTCACCGGAGGCAACCCCTTCGAGGCCGTCGAGCTCATCGCCAAGATCCACGAGCGGAACATCAAACCGCACTACGCCAACGCCGCCGAGCTGCGCGAACTCGCCTCCTCCGCCCGCGGCAGCGGACTCGTCGAGCGCCTGGAGCGGCTCGGCCCCTCGCCGGTCAGACTGGCCTGGGCCGTCGCCATCCTGGGCACCTCCGTCGACCCGCAGATGGCGAGCAGCGTGGGCGGCCTCGGCGCCGAGGAGTCGGTGGACGCGATCCAGCGGCTGCGCGAGGCCCGCATCCTGGCCGAGCGCACCGGCGACACCGACCGGCTCGACTTCTTCCACCCGCTGGTCGGCACCGCCGTCTACCGCGCCATCCCGCCCGCGATGCGGGTGGCGATGCACGGCCAGGCCGCGGTCCGCGTCACCGAGGCGGGCCTCGGACCCACGGTGGCCGCCCGCCAC
This sequence comes from Streptomyces sp. NPDC005878, assembly GCF_040629815.1. Taxonomy (NCBI): domain Bacteria; kingdom Bacillati; phylum Actinomycetota; class Actinomycetes; order Kitasatosporales; family Streptomycetaceae; genus Streptomyces; species Streptomyces sp. NPDC005878. The sequence continues at coordinate 292,270 of NZ_JBEXWK010000001.1, read as the reverse complement.
CTCCTGGAGATGCATCCGGAGGACGACCGCTGGGCGGTGCAGCAGCTCAGGGCCGCGGCGCGCGAGTGCATGCGGGCCGGCGCACCCGAGGCCGCCCGGCGCTGTCTGGCCCGCGCCCTGCGCGAACCGCCCTCCCTGGAGGACCGGGCCGAGGTGCTGTTCGAGCTCGGCTGCTCCGCCCTCCTGAACGAACCGGCCACCACCGTCAACCACCTCCAGGCCGCTTTGGAGGAGCCGGAGCTCGACCCCGCCCTGCGCGAGGCCATCACCTGCCGCCTCGCCCAGGCGCTCGCCCACACCGACCGGATGGGCGAGGCGGCCGAGCTGGTCGCCGTCGAGGCCAGGAACTCCAGCAACCCGCGCACCCGGCTGCGCATGCAGGCCGAGGGTTTCAAGTGGAACGCCTTCCGCGCCGACGAGGAGGACTCCGCCGCCCGCTCGCGCAGGCTCGCCCGCCTCGCCGACCACCTCACCACCCGGGGCATGGCCGAGCGCTACATCCTGGGGCTGCGCGCCTGGGACGCCATGGTCCGCGGCGAGCCCGCCGCCACCGCGCTGGCCTACGCCGAGGAGGCGCTCGGCGACGGGCTCTCCTGGACCGACGAGGAGTGGGGCTTCGAGGTCCCCGTGATGGTCGCGCTGACCTTCATGTACTGCGACCAGCCGGGCCGCGCGGACGAACTGTTCAGCCGGGGCATCGCGGAGTGCGAGAACCGGGGCTGGCGCGGCGCCCACCTCTCCTTCGGGCTCACCCTGCTCGGCTACATCCGGTTCTGCCGCGGCCGGCTCGCCGAGGCCGAGGACCTGGTCCACGGCGGCCTGCGGATCGCCGACCGGGTCGGCCAGCGCATCCCCGCCCAGTGGTTCGCCCTCGGCATCCTCATGGAGATCCTGCTGGCCAGGGGCCGGGTGGACGAGGCGCAGGAGCTCTCCGACCGCTACAACTACGGCCAGGTCGTCCCCAATGCCGTGGTCTACCCCGACTCCGAGACCGTCTACAGCGAGCTGCTGCTCGCCCGGGGTCTGCGCAGCGACGCCGAGCAGCGGCTGCGCGCGGTCGGCCGGCGCCTGGACCGCAGGGGCATGCGGAACCCGGCGTGGTGCCCCTGGCGCCCGCTGCTCGCCGAGGCCCTGGCCCAGGCGGACCCGGCGGAGGCCCAGAAGATCGCCGACGAGGGCGTGGAGCTGGCCCGCCGCTTCGGTACGGCCGGCGCCATCGGCCGGGCCCTGCACTCGGCCGCCAAGGTCGCCACCGGCGCGAAGAGCCTCAAGCTCCTCGCGGAAGCCGTGCAGTACCTGGAGCGCTCGCCGTCCGCGTACGAGCTGGCCCGCGCGCTGGTCGACCACGGCACCGCGCTCAGCCGCGCAGGCCTGCCCCAGGACGCCTCGGAGCTGCTCGTCCGGGGCATGGAGAACGCGACGAGCTGCGGCGCCGACGCGCTGGCGGCCCGGGCCCGCGACGAACTGGCCGCCTCGGGGCTGCGCCCGCTGCGGCTGCGTGCGGTGGGCACGGACTCGCTGACCGCCCAGGAGAAGACGGCCGCCGACCGGGCGGCGCGGGGCTGGGACAACACCCGCATCGCCGAGGAGCTGGGCCTGCGGGAGCGGGGCGTGGAACTGCTGCTCTCGGGCGTCTTCCGCAAGCTCGGTACCGACCGGGCGGGACTGCCGGAGCTCCTGCGGCACACCGGGACGGACCCGGGCCCCGGGACTCCGCCGCACTGACCGGCCGCACGTGGGCCGGGGCCCGTCGCGGTGCCCCGGCCACGTACCATGGCGGCATGTCGTTCCTCCGCCGCCGCAGCTCCGCCACTCCCGCGGGCCCGGACTTCGATGTCCTGGCCATGGACCCGGGCGACTGGCCCGGAAACCTCGGGGCCGGGCTGCTGCCCGCGCCCGACGGAAGCTGCCAGGGCGTCTTCCTGCGCTACGACCTGTTCGGCGGCCGGGGCCCCGCGATGGTCATCGGCAACCTGCCCGAGGGCTCCCCGGCCCGGGAGCTCGACGAGGGCCAGGTGCCCTTCGAGGTCGCCCAGCTCCTGCTGGCGCTGGAGAACGACGAGCCCGTCGAGGTCGTCGACTCCGAGGACATCCCGGTGATGCAGGGCGACAACCTGCTCATCGTGCGGCGCCTCAAGCTCTCCGAGAGCCGTGTCTCCTGCGTCCAGTTCGACCGCAGCGACAACGTGCTCGTCACCATCGCCAGCTGGGACCGGCCGATCACCGACGACCTGTACGCACTCCTCAAGCCGCTCCCGGCCGAGCTCTTCCAGCAGGGCTGAGGGCGCCAGTGGCAGGTCAGCGGCCTGCCACTGGTCTCCTCCACTGACACGGCACACCCTTCCCGCAGCTCTCTTGACGCGCCCTCACCCGGGGTCACACAGTGTGCGCGCACCGCACCCCAGGTGAACTCCCCGCAGGAAGGGCCGCCATGACATCCCCTCACAGGACCAGGCTCGCGCTCGCACTGACCGCCACCGGGGCCTTCGGCCTCGCCCTCCTCGCCCCCGCGTCACCCGCCGGAGCCAAGCAGCCCGCCACCGAGTGCCCGCGCGTCCTGTCCTGCGACTGGGTTCCGGCGGCCTACCAGCAGAACGGCGACCCGGCCAACAAACAGGCGTACGGGAACTACGACATCGCCGACCGGCCGTCCACCAACCCGGTCAAGTACATCGTCCTGCACGACACCGAAGAGGACTACGCCGGTACGATCCGGATCTTCCAGGATCCCCGGCGGGCCGTCTCCGCCCACTACGTGGTGCGCTCCTCGGACGGCCATGTGGCTCAGATGGTGAAGACCAAGGACGTCGCCTGGCAGGCCGGGAACTGGTACGTCAACACGCACTCCATCGGCATCGAGCAGGAGGGCGTCGCCGTCGAGGGCGCCACCTGGTACACCCCGCAGATGTACCGCTCCACGGCCGCGCTGGTGCGCTACCTCGCCGCCAAGTACGACATCCCCCTCGACCGTCAGCACATCATCGGCCACGAGAACGTGCCGCCCACCACGGCCGCGGGCACCAAGAACATGCACTGGGATCCGGGCCCGTACTGGGACTGGAACCGCTTCATGGCCGTGCTCGGCGCCCCCACCCATCCCACCGCCCGCCCCGGCAGCCAACTGGTCACCATCAGCCCCGCGTTCACCGCCAACCAGCAGGTCTTCCGCGACTGCGAGAAGAACACCGACCTGCCTCTCCAGGGCAGCAGCGCCGTCCCCCTGTACACCGAGCCGTCCACGACCGCGCCCCTGTTCCCGGACCCCGGCCTGCATCCGCCCGGCCGGCCCGGCACCAACTGCGTCAACGACTGGGGCAGCAAGATCAGCGCCACCCAGCGGGCCGTGGTGGCCGAGCGCAGACCCGGCTGGACGGCGATCTGGTGGTACGGCCAGAAGGCCTGGCTCCGGACGCCCGGGCACACCCGCACCACCACCCCGACGGCCGGCCAGGTCGTCCGGCCCAAACCCGGAGTGGCACAGGTGCCGGTGTATGGCGTTGCCTACCCCGACAGGGCCGACTACCCGGCCGGCTTCACCGCCCCGCGCGTGGGCGCCCCGCTCCCGTACACCATCAAGGCGGGCCAGTCCTACCCCGGCGGCGGCGAGGCGCCCAGCGGCTACTTCTACGCGCCGACGATCGACTCCTCGCTCCCGTACGACCACACGTACTTCCCCGGCACGGCGAAGTACGTCACCGTCCAGATCGGCCACCGCGTCGCCGTGGTGCGGGCCGCCGACGTGGACGTCGTGCGGGTGCGCTGAGGGAGGGCGTTCGCACACGGCGACGCGCCGCGCGCCCGGTGTGTCGGCACCGGGAGCGCGGCGCGCCCCTTTCCCGGACCCCTCCGGCGGAGCAGGCCGCCGGAGGGGTCCCTCACGCGGCGGTCAGCGGGTCCCGACCGCCGCACGCACGGCCCGACGCGCCATCGCGCAGTCGTCGTGCAGCCTGCGCAGCAGCAACCGCTGCTGCTCTCCGGCCGAGGGCACACCCGGCTGCTGCGGCGAGGCGGTGCCCGAGGGCGTCGCATCGCGCATGGCGCGCTGTACGGCCGTCTCGTACGTCCGGATCTCCCGGGTCAGTACGAGCATCAGGTTCACCAGGAAGGCGTCCCGCGCGGCCGGGCCCGCGGCCTGCGCCGCCTGGCTGATCTGGCGCCGGGCCGCCGGAGCGTCCCCGAGCACCGCCCACAGCGTCGCCAGGTCGTACCCCGGCAGATACCAGCCGGCGTGCTCCCAGTCGACGAGCACCGGGCCCGCGGGCGACAGCAGGATGTTCGTCAGCAGCGCCTCACCGTGCGCGAACTGCCAGGTGACCGGGCGGCCGGCGTGGGCCAGGCCGTGCAGCAGCTTCTGGAGGTCGCTCAGATCCCGGTCGGTGAAGAGCCCGAGCTCGTGGTAGCGGGCGATCCGTGGCGCGTACTCCAGCGGCCGGGTGAACATCTCGGCCGGCGGCCGCCAGTCGTTGACCCGGCGGATCGCCCCGAGGGCGGCCCGGATGTCGGCCCGGGGCGGCGCCTCGACCGGGTGCCGGGCCAGGGCCGCCGCCCGGCCGGGCATCCGCTCGATGACCAGGGTGCAGTTGTCCGGGTCCGCGGCGATCAGTCGGGGCACTCGCACGGGTGGGCGGTGCCGGACGAACGCGCGGTAAGCAGCTATTTCGTGCCGGAACCGCTCGGCCCAGGCGGGCGAGTGGTCCAGGAGACACTTGGCGACCGCCGTGGCCCGGCCGGTGGTGCCGACCAGCAGCACGGACCGGCCGCTGCGCCGCAGGACCTGCACCGGGTTGAACTCCGGGCAGATGCGGTGCACGGACGCGATGGCCATCCGCAGCTGCGCGCCCTGCGGGCCCGACAAGTCGATCCTCCCGCTGAGCGCTTGGACGCCCGCCCCGGGGCGGCGCGCGGTCCGGCCGGCGCCGAGCGCCGCCGGAGCGGCGTGCGTGGGGTCGAGGTAGGGTCCGCCGCCCGTCACCAGGTGGCGGTGCGGCCGGGGCGGGGCTGACACGGAGGACGATGCTGTGTACATGGGCGAGACAGATCCCTTCGTGCGCCGACGAGTTGCTGGCCAGCCCGGCCCGGTGGCCCGATCCCACCCTGGGGAATGGGGTCCGCCTGCCGGGGCGGGGTGGCGCCTTCTTACCTGACACCCGACCGCGGGTGGCACACCATCTGGCGCACCCTGGCGAACCCTGGCGAATAGTCCCACCGCATCTGACAGGGGGTTACTGTCAACTCAGCCGAGAACCTGGGGGCTTGAAGTGAACGGACAACCCAACACTCGCCTGAACGACCTCTTCGGCCTCGCCGGCTGGTCCAAGGGCGAACTCGCGAGGCTGGTGAACCGGCAGGCGGCGGCGATGGGCCACCCCCAGCTGGCCACCGACACCTCCCGGGTGCGGCGGTGGATCGACATGGGGGAATCCCCGCGCGATCCGGTGCCGAGGGTGCTGGCGGCGCTGTTCACCGAGCGGCTCGGCCGTGTCGTGACCATCGAGGACCTCGGTTTCGACCGGCAAGGGCGCACCGGGAAGCGGCGGGACGTCGGACCCAGGAACAACCCCGACGGCCTTCCGTGGGCGCCTGAACGGACGGCGGCGGTCCTCACCGAATTCACGGGAATGGACCTCATGCTCAACCGACGCGGTCTGGTGGGTGCGGGAGCCGCGCTCGCCGCAGGCTCCACACTCAGCAGCGCCATGCACGACTGGCTGCACACCGACCCCGTACTCGCGGCCGACGCCCCCCGTTTCGACGATCCCCTGCACGCCGACCCCGCCGGGTACGACCGCTACGAGGCCGCCCCGATCGGGTCGCAGGAGATCGGCGCGCTGGAGCGCTCGGTGGAGGTCTTCCGCGCCTGGGACGCGTCCCGGGGCGGTGGACTTCAGCGCAAGGCCGTGGTGGGTCAGCTCAACGAGGTGGGCGGCATGCTCGCCTACCGTCACCCCGACCATCTCCAGCGGCGCCTGTGGGGCGTCGCCGCCAACCTGGCCGTCCTGGCCGGCTGGATGTCCCACGACATCGGCCTCGAACCCACCGCCCAGAAGTACTTCGTCATCGCCGCGCACGCGGCCCGCGAGGGCGGCGACCGTCCGCGCGCCGGCGAAGCCCTCTCCCGCGCGGCCCGTCAGATGGTCCATCTGGGCCGTCCCGACGACGCGCTCGACCTCATGAAGCTCGCCAAATCCGGTTCCGGCGACGAGACCCTGCCGCGCACCCGGGCCATGCTGCACACCATCGAGGCCTGGGCGCAGGCGTCGATGGGGCAGGGCCAGGCGATGCGGCGCACCCTCGGCGAGGCCGAGGAGCTCTTCGTCTCGGACCGGGGCGACGTCCCCCCGCCCAGCTGGATGCAGATGTTCGACGAGGCGGACATGCACGGCATGCAGGCCCTGGCGTTCCGTACGCTCGCCGAGCACGACCCGAGTGCCGCGAACATCGCCGCCCGCCATGCGAAACAGGCGCTCGAACTCCGGGTCAACGGGCGCCAGCGCTCGAAGATCTTCGACTACATCTCCCTCGCCTCGGCGTGCTTCATCGCCGACGACCCCGAACAGGCGGACCGCTACGCCCGGCTGGCCCTGGTGTCGATGGGGGAGACCTCCTCCCACCGCACCTGGGACCGGCTGCGCGAGATGTACCGGCTCACCGGGCAGTACTCCGGATTCCAGAAGATCCAGGACCTGCGCGAGGAGATCCAGCTGGCCCTGCCGAAGGCGCCGACGCGCCGGAGCGGGAGCATGGACCTGTAAAGGGCGGGCCCGGACCTCCGGACCCGCCCTCGTCCCACCGACCGTCCACTCGATCCGTATCGCCCTCGACCGACCTCTGCCGCCGGGGCGGTTACGACCCGATGCGTGCCACCAGTACGCAGGCGTCGTCCTCGCGGTCCGTCTCGCCGAACTCCTCGACCACCATGCGTACCCCGTCCTGCGCGGTGCGGATCGTGTCGAGGCGGGGGGCGAGCTCCAGCAGCCTGCGGCACCCCGGCTCGTCCGAGGTGCCCCGCCGGGTCAGCCCGTCGGTGTGCAGGACCAGCAGATCGCCGGGCCTCAGCTGCACCTCGGCCTGTCCGTACCCGGCTCCTGACGTCGCTCCGAGGAGCACCCCGTCCGGGGACGTCAGCGCGCACCCCGTCCCGCCGCGGAACAGCAGCGGGGCGGGGTGTCCTGCCTGTGCCCAGGAGAGGACGCGGGTGGCCGGGTCGTACTGGCAGCAGACGGCGCTGCCCAGGGCCGGCTGGACGGAGTGGTCGAGGAGCTGGTTGAGGTGGCCCATGAGGTCGCCGGGGCGGATGCCCGCGACCGCCATGCCGCGCAGCGCGCCGAGGAGCATCGCCATGGCGCCGGTGGCGGTCACGCCGTGGCCGGTGAGGTCTCCGACGGTCAGTAAAGACCTGCCGTCGGGCAGTTCCAGCGCGTCGTACCAGTCGCCGCCGATGAGCGCGCTGGTGGCGGACGGCAGATAGTGCGCCGCGACGTCGAGCGCCGCCGGGTTGCCCTGGGGCAGCCGCAGCGAGCCGCGCCAGGGCGGCAGGACGGCTTCCTGGAGCTCGACCGCGAGACGGTGCTCGGTCCTGGCGATGTGCCGCTCGCGGGCCAGCGAGTCGCGCGACTCCCGGACGGCGCGCTGGCTGCGCCGCAGCTCGCTGACGTCGCGCAGCACGGCCCACATCGACGCGGTGCAGCCGTCGGCGTCGAGGACCGGCTCGCCCATCATGTGCAGGGTGCGCACCCGTCCGTCGGTGCGCACGATCCGGAACTCGCCGTCGATCGGCTTCCCGTCGACCAGGCAGTCCGTCACCATGGCCGTCAGCAGCGCCTGGTCCTCGGCGAAGACCATCGACGGCAGTTCGTCGAGCGACATCGCCCCGCTCCCGGGGTCCCGTCCGAAGATCTGGAAGAGCTCGTCGGACCAGTCCACCGCGTCCGTGAGCAGGTTCCACTCGGCGCTGCCCACCCGGCTGAGCAGGGAGCCCGGCAGCGGGTCGGGTTCGGAGCCGGGCACCGGCTCCTCCTCGACGGCCTCCTCCGGCGCGGGCTCGGGCAGGCCCTCCTTCAGCTGGTCCAAGTGCGTGCCGAGGTCGTCGAGGTGGTGGACCGCCAGATCGCACAGGGCGCGCTGCCAGCGGCCGTGCGCGTCGTCGTCCACGACCGCGTCCCGCCGTACGGCGTCCACTCCGCCGCGGAGCCGGCGGGTCTGTGAGATCAGCGCGTCGACCGTTTCCCGCTCCGGCGGTTGCGGGCTGGGACGGTCCGCGAACAGATGGGACGGCATGACGTACTCCGATACAGGCGCGGCACTGCAAGTCGGAAGGATGGACCGGTAACGACTGTTGCACAGGGAGCGAGGCCCCGTAAGGGATTTGGCAACACTCGATACGGTGGTGCTTCTGGCATATGCCTGCGGCCTTCCGTGGGCGATCAGCGCACGCGCCGCCGAACCGGTGAACCACGGATGCGCGCGCCTCAAACCACCAGTACAGCACCGATGCGGAGGGGAAAGGGCGCCCAGGGCGCTCCCGCGCCCCCTCCGAGGACGGCGCACCGCGGCGCGACCGCGCCCGGCGGCACGGCCGTGACCCGCCCCCACACGCCGAGTTCCGCCGGGACGAGGGTGATCGGGCCGGGGCGCACGGCCGGGCGGCGCGCGACCGCCGGTCAGCCAGTGCGCCCACGAGGGGGGTCGGGCGCCCGTCGCGGCCCGTGACGGGAGCGTGAGCGGCGGGCGCGCGCGCCGCCTTCTCCGGGGACCGCGCTGACCTGCGCCGGAACCCGTTCCGGGGCGGGGAGCGAGGTTCCTGCCCGTTCATGACATCCTGTGTCGTCACAGCTCGCCGGACAGATGGGATCGGCGGACGTCCGGGGGGTTACAGGGGAAGGTCGATGAGGCTCTGCTTTCTGGTGGAGGAGCACTACCGCCACGACGGCATGCCGGTGGAGGTGATCCGCCAACTCGTCGCCTGGGGCCATCGGGTGGACGTCCTGCGTCCCGGCGGCTCCCTGCTGCGGATGTCCGAGGCGGTCAGCGCGGGCAGCCATGACGCCTGGGTGCTCAAGACGGTGTCCGGCGGCCCGGGGCTCACGCTCCTGGAGGCCGCCGCCGCGGTGGGCCTGACCACCGTCAACGACGCCCGGTCGATCCGGGGCGTGCGGGACAAGGCGCTCGCGGCGGCGATCGGCCGCAGCCGGGGCCTGCCGATGCCGACGACGTACGCGGCGGCCGTCCCCGGACTCCTCGCGGAGATACCCGAGTCCGAGTTCCCGCTGGTGGTCAAGCCCGCCGACGGCAGCGCCGGGCGCGGAGTGTGCCTGGTCCCCTCACCGGACCGGCTCGCCGCGATGACGGAGGAACTGGCGGGCCAGGGCATGCTGGTGGCCCAGCCGTACGTGCCCAACGCGGGCGTGGACCTGAAGGTGTACTGCGTGGGCGGCGAGCTGTACGCCACCGAGCGCCGCTCCCCGCTCCACCCCGACCACGCGGTCCGCGAGCGGCGGGTGGCGCTCCCCGCCGAGGTGGCCGCGACCGTCGCCCGGGTCGGCGCGGTCTACGGCCTGGACCTGTACGGCGTGGACGTGCTCCTCGGCCCCGACGGGCCGGTGGTGGTCGACGTGAACGACTTCCCCAGCTTCCGCCAGGTCCCCCAGGCGGCGGCGCGGGTGGCGCGGGCCGTGCTGGAACTTGCCCGCACCGGCCGCGCCGACGCCCCGGACGTCTTCCCGGCCGCCGTCATCCCCGAGCAGCCCGGGGCGGCCGTATGAGGATCGGTCTGCTCACCCCCGAGCCCGGCCATCCGCTGCTCGCCGCCACCACCGCCCTGCTCGCCCGCGAGCACGTGGTCGAGGCGGTCGACCCGGCCTCGGCGCCCCCGGACCGCGTCGCGGACGTCTACCTGCTCAAGTCCCGTACGCCCCGGGCCCTCGCGCTCGCCAGGGAGCTGGAGGCGCGCGGGGCCGCCATGCTGAACTCCGCGTCCGCGACGGCCCTCGTCCAGGACCGCGCGGCGATGGCGGACCGCGCCGTCCGGGCCGGGCTGCCGTTCGCCGCGTCCCGCACCTTCGCCGCGCTCGCCCCGCTGCCGGACGACTTGGACCTCGGCTATCCGCTGGTGGTGAAGAGCCGGCACAGCCGCCGCCACGACCTGGTGGCCCGCGCCGACGACAGCGCGGGCCTGCGGGCGCTGGCCGAGGAGTGGGGCGCGGAGCCGGTGGTGGTGCAGGAGTTCGCCGCCAACAGCGGCTGGGACCACAAGCTGTGGGTGGTCGGCGACCGGGTCTTCGCCGCGCTGCGCCGCTCCGAGCTCGCGCCCGGGGGCCGCGGCCCCACCCGCCCGCTGCCGCTGGACGCGCTGCCGCCGGGCTGGGCCGCGCTGGCGCTGCGGGTGGGGGAGGTGTACGACCTGGACGTGTACGGGGTCGACATCGTCGACGCGGACGGCGGTCCGCTCATCGTGGACGTCAACGCCTTTCCCGGGATCCGGGGTCAGCTCGGCGCCCCCGAGGCGCTCGCGGAGCTGGCCCTGGCGGCGGGGAGCGGACGGCTCATCCCGAGGCCTCGGGCACGTGCCGCGGGGGAGTCGTGTTCCACGCCGTGAGCACCGGCCGTCCGTGCTCGGTCCCCAGCCGCGACACGGCTCCGGTGCCGAGCAGGAACAGCGCCCCGGAGGTGGCGGGCAGCCCGAGGTAGCGGGCCGTCAGGACGCGCAGGAAGTGCGAGTGGGCGACGAGGGCGACATCGCTCCCGCTGTCCGCGTCCCCCAGGGCGGCCATGGCCTCCGCGAGCACCCGGTCGGCCCGTTCGCCGACCTGCTCGGCGCTCTCGCCCGGGTGCGCGGCGGGCCCGGGGGCGACCCCGTCCGTCCACAGGTTCCAGTCCGGGCGCTCGCGCTGGATCTCGGGCGTGGTGACGCCCTCGTACCCGCCGTACTCCCACTCGCGCAGGTCCGGCCGCACCCGCGCGGCGGTGAGGCCGGCGAGTTCGGCGGTGCGCCGGGCCCGGGCCGCCGGGCTGACCAGGGTGAGCCCGATCCGGTGCCCGGCGAGCAGCGGCGCCACCGCGCGGGCCTGGGCCTCGCCGTGCTCGGTGAGCGGCAGGTCGGTGTGGCTGGTGTGCTGCCCCGTCAGGGTCCACGCCGTCTCGCCGTGCCGGATGAGGATCAACTCGCCCATGGATCGTTCCCGTTCTCCGCGACGGGCCCGCCGGGCTCCTCCCGCCGGACCGTGTACGGCACAACCAAACGGTACCGGAGGGCATTCCGGCAGGTGGGACCGGTGGCGCGGGTCACGCTCAGGGGGTGAGCAGGGCGGGGCCCGGAGCCGGTGAGGGCCGGACGCGCGCGGGACCGCTTCAGCGGGCGCGGACGGCGCTCCGCGCGCTCACCGGTCGGCCAGCGTGTTCCAGAACATCGCCTCGTACGTCTGGAGCAGACGGCCGTAGCGGCGCGCCGACACCGCCTCGGCCCCGGAGCGCACCCCCGAGGCGACCGCGGCCAGGGCCCGGCGTTCCAGGTCGGGCGCCGGCTCGGCGAAGAAGTCGAAGAAACCGCACGCCTCGTCGGAGAAGCCGTAGCGGACGCGCAGCGCCTCGGCCACGGTGGCACAGTAGCCGCCCCACGCCGCGAAGTTGGCGGTCAGCGCCAGGGCGACCGAGGGCGGTTCACCGTTCAGCGCCAGCCAGGCCACCTGAGCCGGATACGCCTGGCAGCCGGCCAGCGGCTCGTACCGCGCGACGCTGTCCGCGTCGAGCCCGCAGGCGCTCTCGTACGCGCCGAGCCGTTCCAGGGCGATCCGTTCGCCGGTGGCGAGCGAGGCGAAGAACTCCGCGCACGCCGGGTTGTCCGCGTCCGCCGAGCGTTCGGCGAGGAAGGTGAAGGCGCGCAGGTCGGAGCCGATGACATGGCGCTGTTCCAGAGCCAGCGCGCCCAGCGTGTGGATCGTGGCCGAGCCGTCCGCGATCCGGGGCACCAGCCGGTTGGCGTCCTTCGCGGGGGCGAGCTCCGCCGTGATCCGCTCCACCAGTTCCCGGGCCGTGTCCGCCATACGGGACCCCTCTTCCGTGTGCGCTCGTGCCGCCCAGACTCTCACGTGAGCACGGGGCGCGAGGGCCGGACCGGGCGGAAACCGGCCGGATCGCGGTGGGCGGGTGATTCGGCCGAACTGCGCGTAGACCATTTAGCTGCCTTGGGCATGTAGTGGAGATCGGCAAGACGGACTCTTCGCTTGCGAGGTTCACCCATGACCGGAACCGTCTCCTTCCCCCAGGACCGCACCTGCCCCTACCACCCGCCCACCGCGTACGAGCCGCTGCGCCAGGCCGGTCCGCTCTCCCGGGTGCGGCTCTTCGACGGCCGCGCCGCGTGGTTCGTGACCGGCCACGCCGAGGCTAGGGCGCTGCTCGCCGACCCGCGGCTCTCCTCCGACCGGCTCCGCCCGGACTTCCCCGTCGCCACCGAGCGGTTCGCCGCGCTCAACGAACGCCGTACCGAACTCCTCGGCGTGGACGACCCCGAGCACCACACCCAGCGCCGCAAGGTCGTCCCCGGTTTCACCCTCAAACGCACCGCCGCCCTGCGGCCGATGATCCGCGCGACCGTGGACGGGCTCCTGGACGCCCTGGTCGAGAAGGGGCCGCCGGCCGACCTGGTCACCGCGTTCGCGCTGCCGGTGCCGTCCATGGTGATCTGCGCGCTGCTCGGCGTCCCCTACGACGACCACGACTTCTTCGAGGAGCAGTCCCGGCGGCTGCTGCGTGGTCCGGCCCCGGCCGACACCCAGGACGCCCGCGACCGGCTGGACGCCTACTTGGGCGAGCTGATCGACCGGAAGGTCCGCGAGCCGGGTGACGGGCTGCTCGACGAGCTGGTCGAGGACCAGATGCGCACCGGCGGCATGGACCGCACCGAACTGGTCAGGATGGCCGTGCTGCTGCTCGTCGCCGGGCACGAGACCACCGCGAACATGCTGTCGCTGGGGACCTTCACGCTGCTCGAACACCCCGAGCGGCTGGCGGAGCTGAGGGCGGACCCCTCGCTGATGCCGGCCGCGGTCGAGGAGCTGATGCGGTTCCTCTCCATCGCCGACGGCATCCCGCGGGTGGCCACCGAGGACATCGAGGTGGCCGGGAGCGTGATCCGCGCGGGCGAGGGCGTCGTGCTCGCCACCTCCATGATCAACCGGGACGGCTCGGTCTACCCGGACGCCGACACCCTCGACTGGCACCGCCCGGCCCGCCACCACGTGGGCTTCGGCTTCGGCATCCACCAGTGCCTGGGGCAGAACCTGGCACGGGCCGAGATGGAGATCGCCCTGGGCGCCCTCCTCGCGCGGCTGCCGGGGCTGCGGCTGGCGGCGCCCGCCGGCCGGATCCCGTTCAAACCGGGCGACACCCTCCAGGGGATGCTGGAACTCCCCGTCACTTGGTAGTGGAGTGGGCTCATGAGGATCAGCATCAAGGACGACGTCTGCATCGGCTCGGGGCAGTGCGCCCTGACGGCGCCGGGGGTGTTCACCCAGGACGACGACGGGTTCAGCGCGTTGCTGCCGGGGCGCGCGGACGGCGGGGGCGACCCCATGGTCCGCGAGGCGGCCCGCGCCTGCCCGGTGCAGGCCATCTCGCTGGAGGACTGACGCCGCGTACGGGGTACGGCACGGGGCGCCGCGCCGTACCACCTGGTCCGCGCGGTCGTCAGTGGCCGGTGTGGCGCAGACGGACGACGGGGATGTCCCGCTCGGTCCTCTTCTGGTAGTCCGCGTACGGCGGGAACACCTCCACCAGATGCGGCCACACCCGTGCCTTGTCCTCGGGGGAGAGGGTCTCGGCGCGGGCGGGGAACCGCTCGGTGCCGATCCGGACGCTGACGTCCGGCTCCTCCCGGAGGTTGAGGTACCAGAGCGGGTGCTCGTCGGACCCGCCCTTGGAGGCCACGATCAGATAGTCGTCGCCGTCGCGCCCGTAGATCAGCACGGTGCGACGTACGGTGCCGGTGCGCCGGCCGACGTAGTCCAGGAGCAGGCACGGGGCGCCGTGCAGGGTCGTTCCCCTGGTGCCGCCCGACTCCTCGTACAGCCGGGCCTGTTCGGCCACCCAACCGGTCGGGCTGATCTCCACCGCGCCGCCGTCGCCGGGTTTCAGAGCCACTGGGTCCTCCTTCGCCGAGGGTGAGTCGCCTTCCAGCCTGCCTCACGGGACGGGGGCGTGCCGTCGGGGCGCACCGGGGCGGCCGGAAACGGTCCCTCGCGCCCCGGCGCGGCCGTCAGCCTCCGGTGGTGGATCCGGGCCGCAGGACCATGAGGACGGTCACCGCCGCCCACAGGAGGTTGAACACCCCCGTGTACATGGCCAGTTGGACGGTGCGCCGCTCCTCGGCGGTGCTCGCGGGCGCGGTCCGCGCCTCGGCGGCGGCGGTGTCGAGCCCGGTGAGTATCGCGTCCTGGCGGGGCAGGACGAGCGCGATGAGCGCGCCCGCCGCGAGCGTCGTCAGGACGATGGAGACGATCAGCCAGGTGTCGCCGAGGATGTGCATGTCACTGGCCGTGGCGAAGCCGAAGACGGGCACCGCGACGCCCACGACGGCGTAGACCCGGCAGATCCGGTACAGCAGCCGCACCGACGCCAGCGCCTGCGCGTCGCCGGGCGCGGCGAGGGCCCGCCGGGCGGTGGGCGGGAACATGCTGGCGGCCACGGCGACCGGTCCGACGGCGAGGATCGCGGCCAGGATGTGCACGGTGAGCAGGAACTTCGTCACGGGGGAGCGCTTTCGTACGGGCGGGCGGGCTTCCGGACGAAAGCCCCGGCCGACGTTATGACGTGCCCGGGCGCCGGAGAAGTGGCGGAAGTGCCAGCCTCCAACGGATTCTCGCCAGGGCCGTGGGGGCGCCCGCGGGTTCCGTCGTCCCTCCGGGACCGCCCCTCCGGGACCGCCCGTCCGGGACCGTCCGGGGCGCAGCCGGTGTCCCGGTCGGTCCGGTGTCCCACGGATTTCCGCCTGGCCCGCGGATCGCGCCCGCCGGTTCGCCGTTCGTCCACAGGCCCCGGAGCGCTGTCGGCGCCCGGCCCTACGATGGGGGAAAGATCACTTCCCCGGGAGTGGTCGTCCGCTCGGCGCCGGAGGTCCTTTCGTGGAACAGAGGTTCGTCACCGTGGTCACCGGCGGCAGCCGGGGGATCGGCGCCGCGGTCTGCGCCCGGCTGGCCGCCGACGGCCACGACGTGGTCGTGGGCTACCGCTCGGACGCGGAAGCCGCCGAAGCCGTGGCCGAACAGGTGCGCGCGGCGGGCCGCGCGGCCTTGGCGGTGGCGGTCGACACGGCGGACGAGCACGCGGTGGACCGGCTCTTCGACGCCGCCGCCGCGCTCGGCCCGGTCACCGGGCTGGTCAACAACGCGGGCGTGAGCGGCCCCAACGGCCGTCTCGCCGACGCCGACGCGGAGGGGATGCGCCGGGCCATCGACGTCAATGTGCTGGGCTATCTGCTCTGCGCCCGCCGGGCCGTGCGCGACATGGCGGCGCGGGGCGGCGGGTCCGTGGTCAACATCTCCTCGGCCGCCGCCACCCTGGGCAGCCCCGGTCAGTACGTGCACTATGCCGCCACCAAGGCGGCGGTCGACGCCATGACGGTCGGCCTCGCCAAGGAGGTCGCGGCCGACGGGATCCGGGTCAACTGCGTGGCGCCGGGCATCATCTGGACCGGCTTCCACGAGGACCCGCAGCGCCCCGCGAAGCTCGCCGGCGCCATCCCGATGGGCCGCGCCGGGCGGCCGGACGAGATCGCCGGAGCGGTCGCCTGGCTCCTCTCCGAGGACGCCTCGTACGCGACGGGCACCGTCATACGGGTGGCGGGCGGGATGTAGCGGGGCCCCGGCTCCCGCGCCGCGGTGTCAGGAGACGGGTCCGGGCGAGGGCGTCGGGTCCGGTACGGGGTCGGGCCCCGGCGGGTTGGGCACGGGGTCCGGCTCCGGTACGGGCAGGGGCCCCGGCAGCGGTCCTGGCTCGGGCGCGGGCGGGCCGGGCGTCGGCCCGGGCGTGGGCGGCACCGGATCGGGGCGCCCCGGCGTCGGGCCGGGGGTGGGCCCGGGCGTCGGCGGGTTGGGGTCGGGGTAGGGCGGCTGGGTCATGGAAACCTCCTGCGTACGCGGGCCGATGGGCGCGGCGCCGGCCCGCGCGCCCGGGAACGGACCCCGGGCCGACGTCGTGTCCACTGTCTCCTCCAGCACGTGCCCACGCGCGTCGGCCGTACTCCATCCGTCACCCGGAGCGGACCGCGACGGGCTGGCCCGCGCGGGTGGCCGGGTTCAGTCCACGCCGTCCCCGAGGGATTCGAGGAGTTCGCGCAGGGTGTCGGCGAGGGCGTCGCGCCGCTCCGGAGCGAGCGCGGTGAGCAGCCGCTCCTCGGTGGCGAGGTGGTCGGGCAGCGCCCGGTCGATCAGCGCGCGGCCCTCGGGGGTGAGGGCGACCTGGACGACCCTGCCGTCCGTGGGACTGGGGGAGCGGGTCACCAGACCACGCTCCTCCAGCTTGTCGAGGCGCTGGGAGACGGCACCCGAGGTGACCATCGCGGAGCGCATCAGCTCGGCGGGCGTGAGCAGATGGGGCGGCGCGCTGCGGCGCAGGGTCGCGAGCACGTCGAAGGAGGCGGGGTCGAGACCGTGCTCGGCGAAGGTGCGGCGCAGTTCGGTCTCGATGAGCCGGGCGAGGCGTTTGAGCCGTCCGATCACCGCCATCGGCGACACGTCGAGGTCGGGGCGGCGCTCGCCCCACTGCGCGAGCAGCAGGTCCACATGGTCGGTCACGGATCCACCCTAGCCAATCTCTTAGCGATGAGATACTTTTCTCTTAGCGCTAAGAGAAGTTCTCGCGGCGACCGGACCACCCAGAAGGAGCGGACACTCATGCGCATCACCGTCTTCGGAGCAGCGGGCAACGTCGGCAGCCGCGTCGTGGCCGAGGCCGTCGCCCGGGGGCACGAGGTCACCGCCGTCGTGCGCGACCGGGCCCGTTTCCCCGAACTCCACCCGGCGGCCCACGCCCGTACCGGTGACGCGACCGACGTCGAGGACATAGCCGGGCTGAGCGCCGGCCAGGACCTGGTCATCAGCGCCACCCGGCCCGCCCCCGGCAGCGAGGGCGACCTCGTCACCGTGACCAAGGCGCTGCTGGCCGGGCTCGCCGGAACCGGTGTGCGGGTGCTGGTCGTCGGCGGCGCCGGCACCCTGACCCTGCCGGGCAGGGGCGGCGCCACCGTCGTCGACGACCCGGACTTCCCCGCCGACTGGCGGCCCATCGCGGACGCCTGCGCCGAGCAGCTCGCCGTCTGCCGCGCGGAGACCGAGGTCGACTGGGCCTACCTCAGCCCCGCCGCCCTCCTGGAGCCGGGCGAGCGCACCGGCACCTACCGCCTGGGAGCGGACGAACTCGTCGTGGACGGGAACGGCGAGTCCGCCATCTCCATGGAGGACCTCGCGGTGGCGCTCCTCGACGAGGCCGAGGAGCCCCGCCACCACCGCACCCGGTTCACCGTGGCGTACTGAACCGCGCGCTCAGTGCCCGAGCAGCACCCGCAACTCGGGCTGGAGCAGCTCCCCGTGGGCCTGTACGAGGTCGTCGCACAGATCCCAGATCCGCTCCACCGTCAGCGTGGCCGCGGTCGCCGCGTCGGTCATCGCGGCGTGCCGCACATGCCGGGGCTCGCCCTCGGTGGCGGCCCGGACCACCAGATCGGTGACGCTCGCGTACGTACGGTTCAGCGCGGCGCACTGCGGCGGGAGCGGGCCGACATGGGTGGGCTGCACCCCCGAGGCGTCGACCAGGCACGGCACCTCGACCACGCAGTCGGCGGGCAGATTGGGGATCAGGGAGCTGTTGGGGACGTTGCCGTAGATCGTGCGGGGCGTGCCGGTGACGATGCTGTGGACGATCTGGGGGGCGTACTCCATGGTGCCCTCGACCGGCAGCGGGCGGCCCGCCGCCAGGGCGTTGCGGGTGCGCTCGTAGCTGACGGTGTTGTCCTCGATGATGTCGAGGTACGCGCCGATCGGCAGCCGCAGCCGCTCCACCTCGCTGTCGTGGTGCAGATACCACGGCACGTACTCGGAGGAGTGCTCGCTGGTCTCGGTGGGGTAGTGGCCGAGTCTGCGGTACATGTCGACGCGGACCCGGCGCAGCAGTTCGCGGTCCTTGTCGATGGCGGCGTCCAGGAGCGGGTGCAGATCGCGGCCGTCGCGCTCGAAGCGCAGCACCCACGCCTGGTGGTTCATCCCGGCGGCCAGGTACGACACCTCGGAGAAGTCCACTCCGACCAGCTCGGACAGGTCGTGCATCGTCCAGTACACCGAGTGGCACAGGCCCACGGCCTTCAGCCGGGGGGCGATCCGGTGCAGATAGAGCAGGTTCATCGCCATCGGGTTGGTGTAGTTCAACAGCCAGGCGTCCGGGCACAGTTCGGCCATGTCCTCGGCGATCCCCCGCAGCACCGGGAAGGTGCGCAGCGCCCGGAAGATACCGCCGATCCCCAGCGTGTCCCCGATCGTCTGGCGCAGTCCGTACCGCGCGGGGACGGCGAAGTCGGTACGGGTCGCCGCGTTCATGCCGACCTGGACGGTGTTGATCACGAAGTGCGCGCCGTCGAGCGCGCCGCGCCGGTCGGGGTGCGCGGTGACGACGGGCGCGACCTCCAGCGCCCCCGCGATGTGCCGGGCCGCCGCCTCGGCGGTCGCCAGCCGCTCCGGATCGATGTCGTGCAGCGCGATCCGCAGCCGGCCGAACTCGGGGAAGGCGAACAGGTCGGCGAGCAGCCCCTGGGTGAACACCACGCTGCCCGCGCCCATGAAGGCGATCTTCACTTCGGCCGGTCCGGCCATCTCGATGACTCCTCTCGTCTCGGTCATGCGTGAACTCCCGTACCTTCCCCGGCTCCCGGGCCCGGGACGTGGGCGACGGCCTCGTCCCAGGTGGGCTGGGCCGCGGTGCCGCCGCGGCCCCGCGTGGACAGCGACCCGCAGGCCGCGGCGACGGCCAGCGCGTCCGCGAGGCCGAGCCCGCGCAGCACCGCGGCGACGAATCCGGCGTCGAAGGTGTCCCCGGCTCCCACGGTGTCGAGCGGCTCGACGGGCAGCGCGGGCACGGCCGTCACCCGCGTCCCGTCGTGCGCCAGCGCGCCCCGGGCGCCGTTCTTGACCACGACGAGCGGCCCGCGCCGGGCGAGCGCGGCCGCCGCCT
Organism: Streptomyces sp. NPDC005878; assembly: GCF_040629815.1. NCBI lineage: Bacteria > Bacillati > Actinomycetota > Actinomycetes > Kitasatosporales > Streptomycetaceae > Streptomyces > Streptomyces sp. NPDC005878. Next base: position 273,058 of record NZ_JBEXWK010000001.1, on the reverse strand, counting down.
CGGCCACCCCCCGGGCGACCCCGGTCAGGGCGCGCGCCTCGGCCGCGTTCGGCAGCACCTGGTCCGTCACCTTCAGGACCGGGTCGAGGAGCTCCGGGTCCCAGCGGCCGGAGGGGTCGTCGTTGGTGTCGAGCGAGGTGGTCGCGCCGAGCTCGCGCGCCCGCCCGAACAGCCCGGCCAGCGCCCCCGCGAGCCTCGGCATCAGGAAGAACGAGGCCGCGTGGACGTGCCGGGCCGCGGCGAGCAGCGCCTCGGGGACGTCCCCGGGCCCGGTCGCGGCCAGACAGCCGGGCGCGGTGAGGATCGCCCGGTCGGCGCCCCGGGTGAGGACGGCGGTGAGCGGGGTGGCTTGATCGGGGTCGGTCGTCAGGGCCGAGGTGTCGACTCCGCGTGCGCCCAGGGCCGTACGGACGAAGGCGCCCGCCGGGTCGTCGCCGACGCGGCCCGCGAACGCCACGCGCAGCCCGAGCCGGGCCGCCCCGCACGCCATGATCGCGGCCGAGCCGCCGAGGACGAGGTCGGCCCGCTCGACCAGCTGTTCGCGCTGGCCGTAGGCGAGGTCGCGCGGTACGGGCCCGAGGACCACGTCCGGGTTGGCGTCCCCCACGACGAGCAGGTCGAAGGGGCGAGAAGAGGGCGGGGGTGCCGGTGGCAGCGGTGGTGACGGCATGGCGAAGGGCTTTCTGGTGCGGGGGAGTGGAGTCTCGGGGAGCCCCGCCGGGCGGGGACCCCGGCCCGTGTCGGCGGCGGGCGGAAGGGCGAAGAGGGCGGGGCCCGCCTCAGCCCTTCAGTCCGCTCGACGTCAGCGACTGGATGAAGGTCCGCTGGGCGAACAGGAAGGCGAGCAGCACCGGGAGCACCGTGATCACATTGCCCGCCATCACCGCCGCCCACTGCGTGTGGTGCTGCCCCTGGAAGGTGGTCAGCCCCAGTTGGAGGGTGTACTGGGTGTCGTGGTTGATGGCGATCAGCGGCCAGGACAGGTCGTTCCAGGTGGCGAGGAAGGTCAGGACCGCGACCGTGGCGAGGGCGGGACGGGCCAGCGGCAGCACGATCGAGAAGAGCACCCGCAGCCGTGAGCACCCGTCGATCCAGGCGGCCTCCTCCAATTCCCGGGGCAGCGTGAGGAAGAACTGCCGGAAGAGGAACACCGCGAAGGGGGTGACCAGCGACGGCACGATCAGCGCGCCCAGCGTGTCGATCAGCCCCAGCCACTTCATCACCAGGAACGTGGGGATCATCGTCAGCTGGAACGGGATCACCATCGTCGCCAGCATCAGCGCGAGCAGCGCCCGCGAACCACGGAACCGCATCCGGGCGAAGGCGTAGCCGCCGAGCGAGCCGAGCACCAGGTTCGAGCCGACGGCGACGGCCGAGACGATGCAGGAGTTGGCGAACCAGCGCGGGAACATCGCGTTGCCCAGCACATAGCGGTACCCGCCGAAGTCGATCCCGCGCGGCCACAGCGCCGGGGGGAAGCGGTTGATCTCGGCGTTGGTCATCACCGAGCTGAGCACCAGCCACACCAGCGGCAGCGCGAAGACGAGCGACAGCGGCGCCAGCAGCAGGTGCCAGGGACTGAAGGGCAGCCGTCGCCGCCGGGCGGCGCGCGCCGTCGGCGCCGCCGCGGGCGCCGCGCCCTCGCCGACCATGGTGGAGGCCGTCATCGGGCCGCTCCTTCCGCGCGCAGGGGCCTGGCCGCGCCGCCGGTGGTGCGCTCGCGGTGGCGCCGGTAGAGCGTCACCGCCGTGCCCGCGAGCAGCAGGGCGACGGCCAGGACGTACGCGGCGGCGGCGCCGTAGCCCGCGGTGAACGTGCGGAACGCCTGCTGCCAGACGAAGTACACGATGACCGTGGTCGACTCCAGCGGCCCGCCCTTGGTCGTCACGTACACCAGGTCGAAGACCTGGAGCGAGGTGATCAGCTGCCACAGCACCAGGAACGCGGTGACCGGGGCGAGCGTCGGCAGCGTCACGTACCGCAGCACCTGCGCCCGGTTCGCCCCGTCCAGGCGGGCCGACTCGATGAGTTCGGCGGGGACGTCCTGGAGCGCGGCGAGGAAGACGACGACGCAGAAGCCGGTCCCGCTCCACAGCGAGATCGCCAGCAGCACGAACAGCGACTGGCCCGGGTCGGTGAGGAACCCCTGCGGGGAGACGCCCAGCTTGTGCAGGATCGAGTTGGCCGCGCCGAACTGCGGGTCGAAGATGAAGGAGAACAGCACGCCCTGGGCCGCGGCCGAGATGACGAACGGCAGGAAGACGAGCGTGCGGTAGACGCCGACGAAGCGGATCCGCCGGTTGAGGGCCAGAGCCAGCGCGAGCCCCCCGGCCAGGCTGAGCGGCACATAGACCGCCGCGTACGTCAGGGTGTTCTCCACCGCCTTGCGGAAGCCCGGGTCCTTCGACAGGGCCCGGTAGTTGTCCAGGCCGACCCAGCGGCCGGGCGTGACCAGGTCGTCGGCGCGGAACGACAGCAGCAGCGACCAGACGACCGGCACGACACTCAGCCCCAGGATCACCAGGACCGACGGGGTGATGAACGCCCAGGCGGTGGCCGTCTCGCCGCGCGCCCGCCGGCGCCGGGCGCGGCGCCGCTCGGCGGGCTCGGGTCCGGCGGGCCCCGGGCCGGCCGGGGCCAGGGTGAGCGGGCGGGGCGCGCCCGTACGGGATCCTCGGTCCACGACGACCCTCCTCATCGGGGAATCAGCAGGGCGGCGTCGGCCTTGTCGGCGCACCGGCGCACCGCCTTGGCGGGGGAGGCGCGGCCGAGCAGCACGGACACCACGGCCTCGCCGGTGGCCTGGGAGATCTGCGGATAGGCGGGGTGGATGGGCCGCACCCGGGCGGTCTCCAGAGCCTTGGTGAAGACCGGGAGGCCGACGGTGTCGGCGGAGTGCCGCTGCCAGGCGCTCTCCCGCTCGGTCCGTCTGCTCAGCGGCAGACTGCCGCCCCCTATGTCCCACCGCACGTCCTGCGCCGGAGAGATGAGCCAGCGGACGAACTCCACCGCCGCCCTCGAACGCGCGCCGCCGTTGTCGAAGACGGTCCAGGTGTCGGGCCCGGAGATGGTCAGCGGCCGGCCGCTGTAGGTGGGCATGGGCACCACCTCGTACGGCAGCTTGGATTCCACGATGTTGGGCAGCTGCCACGGCCCGGTGATCACCATGCCCATCCGGCCGGAGACGAAGACCTGGTACATCTGCTCGCTGCCGGGTTTGGGGTCGATGTAGATGCTCTTGTCGGCGACCAGGTGGGCCACCGTCTCCAGGGCCTGCCGCCCGGCCCGCGCGAAGCCGATGCTCTTGCCGTCCGGGGCGATCACGTCACCGCCGAGGTCCCAGATCATCGGCCACAGCCGCCACACGGTGTCCTCGTCGCCCGCGCCCGGCCAGGCGGTGCCGAAGACGCCGTGCCGGGCGTCGGTGAGCTTCCTGGCGGTCGCCACGAACTCCGGCCAGGTCCAGCCCGCCTTCGGCAGCGGGATACCGGCCCGCCGAAAGAGCGTGGTGTTGCAGGCGACGGCGAGCGAGTCGAGCAGCGAGGGCGCGGCCCGTACCTTGCCGTGCAAGGTGACGGCCTCCCTGACGGAGGGCCAGAAGTCGGCCCACGGCGGTGAGCCGTCGTGCAGCGCGCCGGTCAGGTCGACGACCTTGGGGCTGCGGGCGATGCTCGCGAGGTCCGAGCCGAAGATGTACGCGATGTCGGGGTAGGCGCCGGCCGCGAGCGCCGCCGTCACCTTCTGGAGCATGGCGTCGGCCACCACGCCGCCGCCGCTCGCGTTCACCCGGATGCGGGACTGCGAGCGGTTGAAGTCGGCGGCGAGCGCCTCGATGGCCTTGCTGCCGATCTCGTTCTGGCCGTGCCACATCTCGATGGTGACCCGGCCGTCGGGGCCGACGCCGTCGGAGGTGGTCGCGGCGCAGGCGTCGAGCAGAGGAAGAGCCGCGGCCCCGGCGACGACGCCCGCCCCGGTGCGCAGCACCCGGCGGCGCGGGAGGCCCGGGACGGGGTGGGGCTTGCTGGTGCGGTCCTGACCGGCGGGCATGGTCGTCCATCCCTTAGCGGGTGCGCCCCGCCTCGGACGCGGGACACACGTCCTGGCGACTCGGGCCGGACTCCGGATCGGGTCGGGATCCGCTACCGGCTGGGCGCACCTCTCGAAGCGACGGGCCGCACTGAGGCCCGGCACTGGCTGGATGAAAGCGCCTCGGGGAGCACGCGTCAAGTACCCGAGAGGGCCCGCCGTCCGCGTGCCGCGGGGCACCACGCGCCCCCGTGTGGCGCAACAGCGCGCTTTCGGCCGGGGCGGGTCCGCTTTCGGCCCACCCGCCGGTACGGGAGGGCCAACGGGCCGGGAACACAGGAGGGGTGGGGGGTCCGTGGCGTCGTCGCGTGCCGGGTCAGGGAGCGGTGAACACCAGTTCCGACCAGCGCACCCCGGGGCGCCCGTGCAGATCGGCCCGCCCGCCCCGGTGGACGAGCCGCAGCCCGGCCGCCCCGGCGAGCGCCGGCGTCTCGGCCTCGGGCACGTCGAACATACGCCGCCCGGGCGGCACCGGACCGCTGCGCACGGTCATCGCCAGGGTGCCGCCGGGGGCGAGCAGCGCGGCGACGCTCCGCATGCCCCGGGCGCGCTCGGCTGCGTCCAGGTGCATCCACACGGCGGTGAGCAGGACCAGGTCGAACCGCTCGCCCCGCCCGGTCAGCACCGGCAGCCCGGGCAGCGCGTCGTCCAGCCAGGTCAGGGCGGTGTCCGCGTGCAACCGCGCCCCGTGGCGGCGCAGTTGGGCGGTGGGCTCGACGGCGGTGACGGTGTGGCCGAGGCGCGCCAGCGCCGCCGCGTCCCGTCCGGTCCCGGCGCCCAGGTCCAGCACCCGTCCGGGCGGCGCCGGGTAGAGGTGCAGCAGCCCGCCGTGGACCTCCTCGAAGGTGACGCTCTCGTACTGCTCGGCCAGCGCGTCGGCGTCCTCGCCGTAGCCCTGGGTCCCGGCGACGCTGTCGTTCATACGGTCAGGCTAAACGATCAGTCGGGACGCGGGCGGGGCCATGACCCGTGACGTCATCGACCAACGGCCCGCGCCCTGCGCACCATTGGTCCCACAGACACCGCCCGCTCCAGGGTGGTGAACGAGGGGGAAGGACCCAGCGTCATGCCGTACTTCGAGACCACCACCGACGGCACCCGTCTCCACTACGTCGACTACGGCCCCCGCGAAGGGCGTCCCGTCGTCTTCGTCAACAGCTCCTACTTCGGTACCGAGATGTGGGAGTTCCAGATGCTCCCGCTGGCCGCCGAGGGCTTCCGGTGCGTCGGGCTCGACCGGCGCGGGCACGGGCGCTCCGACGACGTCTGGGACGGCTTCGACCTCGACACCCTCGCCGGGGACCTCGGCGCGCTCCTCGACCACCTCGACCTCACCGGCATCACCCTGGTGGGCCACTCGCTCGGCACTGCCGAAGTCGTCCGCCACCTCACCCTGAGCGGCGGCGGCCGGGTGGCGCGGATCGCCCTGGTGGCCGGGATGGTGCCCGGTCCGGTCCGCTCGGCCGATCACCCCGAGGGCGTCGACCCGGCGCTCGTCGCCGCCGGGAACGAGGTGTTCCGCAAGGACCGGCCGGGCTTCTTCGCCCGGGGCGCGGCCCCGTTCTTCGCCCTGGACCGGCCCGGCAACGACCTCTCGCCCGCCATGGTCCGGTACTGGGAGGACCGCTGCGCCGGCGCCACGGCCCGCGCCGCCAACGCCCTCGGCGACCTCGTGGCGACCCTGAACCTCGCCCCCGAACTGGCCGGGATCGACGTACCGGCGCTCGTCGTCCACGGCACCCACGACGCCTCCGCCCCGATCCACCTGACCGGCGAGCGGGCCGCGCGTCTGATCCCCGACAGCACCTTCCACGTGTACGAGGACGCCGGCCACGGCCTGTTCGTCACCCACGCCGACCGGCTCACCGCCGACCTGCGGGAGTTCGCGGGCCGCTGACGGCCGCGCCGGGGCGCCCCGGGCTCAGCCGCGGCGGATGCCGAGGGCCGTCCGGATCTCCCGGAAGAGCCGCTTGTCCAGGCCGTTCACGCTCATCCGGTTCTTCGTCAGGGCGAAGGAGAACCGGTGGGCGGGGTCGCCGGAGGCGGCGCTGCCGCCCGAGCCGTTGGTGCCGAAACCGCCGTCGGGGGAGCGCACCACGGAGCCCGCGCCGCCGAGCATGAACCCGTAGCCCTTCAGGAGCGGGAAGCCCAGCGAGCGGTCCTCGCCCGAGGTCCTCGGCGTCGTCGCCTCGTCGAGGGTGGCCTGCGACACCAGCCGTACGCCGTCGAGTCCGCCGCCGACCAGTGCCGCGTACATCCGGGCGGCGGCCCGGGCGGTCATCGTCCCGTTGGCCGGGAGCGCGGTCCGGCGGTAGTCGGCGCGGTTGGCGAGCGCGGCCACCGGCAGCACCGGCCGGGGCGCGAAGACCAGGAACGGCGAGTCGGGCGGCATCCGGTCCAGATACTCCGACCAGCCGCCGTCGTAGCAGCGGGCCACCCGGTGCTCCAGGCGCTCAGGGACCGAGAACAGGAGCGAGTCCGCGACCCCCAGCGGCCGGCCAGCTCCTCCCGCAGCAGATCGTCGCAGGTGCGGCCGGTGGCCCGGCGCAGGGTCTCGGCGAGCAGCACGCCGTAGGTCCAGCCGTGGTAGCCGCTCGCCGTGCCCGGCTCCCACAGGGGCGCCTGTGCCGCCAGCCACTCCCCGATCGCCGGGACGTCGAACAACTCCTCGGGGGTCACCCCGGGCGGCAGGTGCGGCAGCCCCGCCGAGTGCGAGAGGACCTGGCCGAGGGTGATCCTCTCCTTGCCCCGGGCGGCGAACTCGGGCCAGTGCGCGGCGACCGGGGTGTCGTAGGCGAGCGCGCCCCGGTCCACCAGGACCGCCACGAGCGCCGCCGCGACCCCCTTCCCCGTGGACCAGGCGGGTACCAGCGTCTCCGCCTCCATCGGCCTGGCGCCCTCCACGTCGGCCACTCCCGCCCAGGCGTCGACGACGAGTTCACCGTCGAGGCAGGCCGCCACCTGGACGCCCGTCTCCTCGCCGGAGGCGGTCACCTCGGCCAGGATCTCCTCGGCCCGCGTCTGGGCGGCGTTGCGCGGTCGTGCCCCGGTCATTCCCTGCTCCCCCCCCTCGCGCCGGTGGCCGCCCGCCGCGCGGCGCGACGGACGGCCACCCTGTTCGTGCCGCCAGGCTAACCGGTCACATCCGGGCGAACTCGGAGGCCGTGACCACCTGGAACGGCAGCCACGTCGACGTGGCCGTCCCCGGGAGGCTGTTCTGCGTCCGCAGCGCGGTCAGCTCCTCCTCGGACAGGGCCTTGCGGGTGATCCGGAACTCGTCCAGGGCCCCGGTCAGCGCATTGGTCCCGTCGGGCTTGGCACCCAGCCGGAAGCCGTCCACGGCGTAGGTGTCCCCGGCGGTCACCGAGCCCGCCGGGACCGCGGCGCTGCCGAGCGTCTGCCCGTCGACGATCAGCAGGAGCCGGCCGTCGGCCCGCTCCAGGGCCACGTGGTGCCAGGCGCCGTCGCCGAAGCCGGCCGCCGCCGAGCCGTCCACCGCGGCCACCACCGTGGTCGCCGTGTCCGTCTCGAACGCGGCGTACAGCCGGTCCTGCGCGGGCTGGGCCCGCAGCCAGAGCTGCCGCTCCGAGGCGCCCGTCCCGTACGCCCACACCAGCACCTGGTCCGCACCGGCGCCGGTGGCCGTGTACTTGATCCAGGTGCTGATCGTGAAGTCGGCCGAGCCGAGCGCGGTGGCCGCGCCGTACGGCAGGTCGACGGCGTCGTCGGAGCCGTCGAGGGCGAGCGCGGTGCCGAACCGTCCCGGCGTGGTGGCCGCGCCGCCGCGCACCAGGCCGTGGCCGCAGTGGACCGTGGAGTCCGGGGTCGCCGGGCCCGCGGCGGGCCGCACCACGTCCCTGGCGCCGGTGTACTGGTTCTCGAACGACCACCACAGCGCGGGCAGATCGCCCGGGTAGGAGCCGGACGAGCCCGCGGTGGAGCCCGCGACCGCCGCGGTCTCCGCCGAGGTGAGCGCCCGGTGGTAGACGCGGAACTCGTCCACGTCACCGGCGAACACGTTCGTGCCGTCCAGCTTCGAGCCGACCCGCACCCCCTGCTGCCCGTTGCCCTGCGCGGGCGTGAGCGAGCCGGTGAGGCCGGTGGCGGTGGCCGGGGTCCGCGCGTCCACGCCGAGCGTGACCCGGTCGGCCGACCGCGTCAGCGTCAGCAGATGCCAGGCGCCGTCCCCGAAGGACCGTGCCGAGGTGGGGTCCGGGAGCGCGAGGGCCACCGAGCCCGCGTCCGACTGCACCCAGGCGTAGAGCCGGTCCTGGGAGGGCTGGGCGCGCACCCACAGCTGCGGACTGCCGCTGCCCGTGCCGTACGCCCACACCAGCGCCTGGTCGGGGCTGGTGGAGCCCGCCGCGTACCGGAACCAGAGGGAGTACGTGAAGTCGCCCGCGCCGACGTCGAGCGTCGGTGAGAACCCGGTCTCGGTGCCCGGGTGGGCGCTGTCGACCGTCGCCGCCAGCGAGCCGATCCGCCCGGCCGGCAGGGCGGGCACGCCCCCGAGCAGGGTGCCGGGGGCGCAGTGGCCGGAGACGTCGTCCTCGATCGTGACGCGGCGCCGGTCCGGGACGACCGCCGTGTCGATCACCTGGAAGGGCAGCCGCGCGCCCATCGAACGGGTGGCGGCGTCGGTGTCCAGCTCTGCCGCGTTGGCACGTACCTGGATGAGCTGACTGTCCGTCAGCGCCGTGCGGTAGAGCCGGAACTCGTCGACGGAGCCGCCGAAGGCGTCGCTCGCGCCCGTGTCGGACTTGGCGCCGATCCGGATCCCCTCGACGCCGGTGCCCGGCGCGTCGGTGACCGCGCCGGCCACCCCCGTCGCCGTGCCGGTGACCGTCCCGTCGACGGTGAGCCGGATCTGCGCGCCCGAGCGGATCAGCGCCGCGTGGTGCCACTGGTCGTCGCCGAAGGCCGCCCCCGGCGAGGGGTCGGTGAGGGTGAGCCAGGCGCCGCCGTCCGCGCCCTGCACCCAGGCGTAGAGCCGGTCGTCGGCGGGCTGGGCGCGCAGCCACACCTGCGGCTTGGCGCTGCCCTGCCCGTACGCCCAGAACAGCGCCTGCTGCCTGCTCGCGGCCGTCGCCGCGTACTTGAACCACAGCGTGTACGTGAAGTCGCCCGAGCCCGGGTCGAGGGTTCTGCCGTAGGGCACGTCGGCGTAGTCACCGGTGCCGTCCAGGACCAGGCCCTGCCCGAACCGTCCGCTTCCCAGGGCCGCGTCGCCCTGGAGGTAGGCGTCGTTGGCGTCCGGCCCCGCGTCCGGGCTGGTGCGGCCGGCCGTGGGGCTCTTCTGCGGGGAGGCCTTGCCGGTGAAGGTGCCGGGTATGCCGAGCGCGCCGGGCGTGGTCACGTTGAAGCGGATCTCGTCGGCGGAGTTGGCCGGGCCGCCCTCGTAGAGGAGTCCGAGCTCACCCGTGTCGAGTTCGGCCAGGTCGGAGTAGGAGGCCCGGTCGTTGCTGATCAGGCCGTTGGAGGCGGCCGTCCAGGTGGTGCCCTGGTCGGTGGAGTAGCGGATCTTCATCAGCTTGCGGTCGGAGGCGTCCGAGGGCGCGGAGAAGACCAGGGTGTCGCCGGGCGTGCGCTGGTAGGTCCGGCGCAGCGTGAGCGCCGAGCCCTGGACCTCCGGGGTGATCAGACCGGGGACGACGGCCGAGGCGGGGACGGTGGTGCCGCCGTCGGTGCTGACCGCGCGGGTGCGGTGGTCGGTGCTGCCGCCGATCTCGTTGCGGGCGGCCAGATACACGCTGCCGCCGGGCAGTTCGGTCACGGAGACCTCGCCGGGCTCGACCTTGTCGGCCACATAGGAGTTGGCGGTGGCGCTCGCCTGCCAGGTGGCGCCGTGGTCGTCGCTGTAGAGGACGCCGGCGTAGCGGGTGGTGGCGTCGGGGTTCTGGTGGGCGCCGACCACCAGCCGTCCGGCGTGCGCGCCCGCGGTGAGCTGGACGCCGTGCGAGGGGCCGGTGGCGAACCAGCCGGTGTTGGCGCCGCTGAACGTCGGCAGCGCCCGGGGCGCGTCCCAGCTCACTCCGTCGTCGTCGCTCCGCTGCACCCAGGGCAGCCGGCGGCCGGTCGGGGTCTGCTCGTTGGAGGTGGACAGGAGGAGGACGGAACCGGTCTCGCGGTCCACCACGGGCGCCGGATTGCCCCGGGTGAAGGGCGCGGTGCCGTCGGTGGGGCTGCCCTCCAGGACCACGTGGGCCGGGCCCCAGGTGCGGCCGTCGTTGGTGGAGCGGCGCATCACCAGGTCGATGTCGCCGCGGTCGGCGCAGGTGGGCGACTTGCGCCCCTCCGCGAACGCGAGCAGGCTGCCCGCCTTCGTCTTCACCAGGGCCGGGATGCGGTAGCAGCCGTAACCGCCCACGCCGGAGCGGAACAGCACCTGCTCGGCGCCGACGAGGGCGCGCGAGGACACCAGCGGCCCGCTCGCGTACGAGGCGGGCGCGGCGAACAGGACGCCGACGGCCGTGAGGGCGAGGGCGACCAGGCCCGCGACGGCCCGGGCGGCCGACGGGCCGCACCGCGCGGCACGTGCGCCGGGTGGTGCGGGTGGGTTGTACGGGGTGAACGACATGAGGATCATGGTGATGAGCATCCGGTACCGGTTTCGACCAACGGACGGGGGCCAGTTGGTGAACGACCCGTGAAGACGGGTGCGCCCCGGCGCGGTGGCTCAGCCGCGCGCCGCGGTCATCAGCGCGGCCGCCGCCTCGCGGGCCCGGAGCGCGGGCTCACCGGTACGGAAGATGCCCGCGGTGACCATCGCGCCCTCGGCGAGCAGCGCCAGGTGGTCGGCGAGGTGCTCGGGCAGCCCCGCGTCCGCGACGAGCGAGCCCAGATAGGCGCGGAACGCGCTCTTGTGGGCCCGCGCCCGCGCCGCGACCCCGGCCGAGGTCGCGCCGAGTTCGCCGTACGCGTTGATCCACGCGCAACCGCGGAATCCGGGCTCACCGAACCAGTGGTGCAGATGGTCGAAGACCGCCAGGACGCGCTCCTCGGGCCGCGCACACCGCTCGACGTCCCGCGCCAGACGGCTCCGCCACTCCGTGTCCCGGCGCTCCAGATACGCCTCCACCAGCTGTTCCTTGGCGGGGAAGAGGGCGTAGAGGCGCTTGAGCGAGACGCCCGAGGCGGTGCGGATCTCGTCCATGCCGACGCTCTGGACCCCCCGCTCGTAGAACAGCGTCCCGGCGGCTTCGAGCACCCGCTCCTGTGCGACCGCGCTGTCCATGCCCCACCCCTCCTTGTCCTGAGAACGTCCGTTCTCTAGGGTAGCCGCAGGACCGGAGAACGATCGTTCTCCCCGTGCCGTCCCGCCCCGTGCCGTCCCGCTTGGCCGCCCGCCCCCCTTCGACCGGAGGATCCGCCATGACCGCCCGCCCGCCCCTGCCCCCCTTCGACGCCCACACCGCCCGGCAGAAGGTCCAGGCCGCCGAGGACGCCTGGAACACCCGGGACCCCGAGAAGGTCTCGCTCGCCTACACGGAGGACTCCCGCTGGCGCAATCGGGACACCTTCGTCACCGGGCGCGCGGAGATCGTCGAGCTGCTCACCGCCAAGTGGGCCCGCGAACGCGACTACGCGCTGCGCAAGGAGCTGTGGGCGTTCGACGGCAACCGCATCGCGGTGCGCTTCCAGTACGAGAGCCGGGACGCGGCGGGGCAGTGGTGGCGCAGCTACGGCAACGAGCTCTGGGAGTTCGACGGGAACGGTCTCATGGCCCGGCGCGAGGCGAGCATCAATGATGTTCCGATCGGCGAATCGGAACGTCGGATCTTCGGAACACGCCCCGATTCCGAGCGGGGAGTTCCTTTTCCGCTCCGCTGAACAGGCGAATTTTGGAGGGATCGCCCCTGCGCTCTCGTTCTTCCAGACGGCACCTGTCCGTCAGTGATCCGAGACCCAAGAGGGATGGAAGTACCTATGAAGCTCACCAAGCGGGCCGGCCTCGCGGCCATGATGACGTGCATGGCCACGGCGGCGGCGGTCACCCCCGCCGCGGCCGGAGTGTCCGCTCCCGTCGGGGTACCGCTGGAAAGCCTGGAGACGGCGCTGCCGCTCGAAGCCCCCACGGTGAGCACGGCCGTCCCGATCCCCGTGCCGGGCTCCCCCGGCGGGCCGCGCCATGTCGTCGGCTCCCTGATGCCCTCGCCCGTGCTGCCCGCGCTGCCGGTCACCTCGGAGGTGCCGCCGACCCTGGTCAAGGTGCCGCTGGCCGACCCGCTCACCGAGGACAAGATCGGCTCGGCGACCGTCACCACGCCGTCCTCGCCGCTGCGCGCGGAGAGCCCGGGGGCGATCCTGGACGCGCCCCTCACCCCGCCGCAGGCGGAGTTCTTCGGGCTGCCCGAGCTGAGCGAGCCGCAGGCCGGGCTCCTCGCGCCCACGCTCCAGGGCTCGCCCGCCGCCAACCTCGGCCTCGTGTAGGGCGTCCGGCGGGGATCCGCGGCGCGCGGGTGCCCCCGGCCACGGGTCCCAGGAACCGCTAGCGCATCAGGTGTCCGGCTGTCAAGACCACTAGAAATACGCGGACTCGGGCTCGTAGCGTGCTGAGCAGCCCCCACTGCTGCACGAAGGAGCTCTTCCGTGGACCACTCGCGCCTTGTCGAGGTCACCGAATACGTCAACCGCAATGCCCCTCACCTCGCATTCGAGAAGTCGTCATTCAGCGACCTGGACTACTCCAAGGATTGCGTCGGATTCGCCGTGGACGGTGACCGGATCGCCGTGACGCATACGAAGGACACCGAAGCGCCCGTGCTCCGGTACACCCGGTCCGAGATCGCCGCCATGGTTCGCGCGGCGAAAGCGGGGCAACTGGACAAGTTCTGCTGAGCCCCGCCGCTTCCCCCCGCCGCCCGCGGCCGCCGACGACGCGGCCGCGGGCGGTCGGCTGTCGCGATCACGACACGTCGGCTGAACGCACTGTTCCGGCCGAATCGGCGGTCCGGCGGCGGGGATTGTGAAGCCTTCATCACACAGGGCCCGGCGGCCCCCGGAACCCGTGCCCCCGCTGGTGGCCGGGGCGGGAGCCGGGGAAGCGGAACCGGGAACGGGGGGATCGAGCGGCGCGGTACGGGGTAAGCGATCCCTGCGGGCATGCGAATTTGCGTCACCGTCCGCACAGTTTCCACAACCCGGGGCGAATTTGTTCGCGAAGTCGGTCACTATCACGGCCGTTGAGTACGTCATAGATGCGTATACCGAGCAACGCCCGGCGACCGGCCGCCGGGGACTGTCCCGACGAGGGGGGGCGACATGGAAGAGATCTGCGTTCCGTTGTATGTCGAACTACTGCACGAGGGTGATGCCATGACCCCCGTGGAGGCCTTGATGGCTTACGATCCCGCCGACCCGCTCGCCGTTTCGGTGGAATTCGTCTGCGGCAATGGCCTGCACACGACCTGGACCATGGGCCGCGACCTCGTGGCGGAGGGACTGATCTCCCGCTGCCCGGTCGGCCTCGGTGACGTCCGGGTCTGGCAGTACGGCGACAGCGGACTGCGGATCCGGCTGCACTCGGACGAGGGCAGCGCCGACCTCCTCGCCGAGATCGAGGACGTCGCCGAATTCCTCTCCCGTACCTACCAACTCGTCCCCGAGGGCAGCGAGCTGGACGGCTTCGACGTGGACGAGGTCATCCGGCTGCTGCTCGCCACCACGCCCATGCAGGGGCGCTGCTGGTGCGGCCGCGAGTACCCCTGCCTGGACCACGGGGCCGAATGAGCCGGACGCGCCGCGCGGGCCCGGTCCTCAGCCGCGCCGCGAGGCACCGAACCGCGCCAGCCGGTCCGCGGTCGCACTCCCCGGCGCGGGGGTGAAGAGCACCAGGCGGTGATCGCCCTCCGGGGCGAGCAGCACCTGGCAGAACAGGTCGAACGGGCCGAGCCGCGGGTGGAGGACGCGGACCCGGTCGCGTCTGCGGACGGCGACCTCGTGCAGCTCCCACAGCTCGGTGAACTCGGCGCTCACGCTGTGCAGCCGGGAGATCAGCCGCGCCGACTCCGCGTCGCCGAAGCGGCGTGCGGCGGCGGCGCGCAGATCCGCCACATGGAGATGGCTGTAGTAGCTGTGCTCCTCCCTGGGGTACGGAAGGCGGGCGGACGGCTCGGTGAACCAGCGCCACACGACGTTGCGGCCGTGCTCGGTGACCGTGCACACCTCGCCCAGGAGCTCCCGCGCCATCGGGTTCTGGACGAGTACGTCACCGAGGTCGCTGAGGACCACCGCCGGGGTGCTCCCGAGCTGGTCGAGCAGATGCAGCAGACCGGGGCTCACCTCGCCGTCCGCGGAGTGCGCGGCGGGCGGGCGGTGTCCGGCGAGCAGGAACAGATGGTCGCGCTCGTCGTCGTTCAGCCGCAGGGCGCGGGCCAGCGAGGCGAGCAGCTGCGGCGAGGGCTGCGGCCCCCGTGCCTGCTCCAGACGGATGTAGTAGTCGGCGGACATCCCGGCGAGCTGCGCGACCTCCTCGCGCCGCAGCCCCGGGGTGCGCCGGCGCGGCCCCGCGGGCAGCCCGGCGTCCCGCGGCGTGACCCGGTCACGGCAGCGGCGCAGGAAATCGGCGAGCTGGCGGCGGTCGGTCGTCATGATCAACATCATGGCGGACGCCGTCCACCGGAACCAGGGACCGTCGGTACCACGCTCCGCTGGACCCGCGCTCGATCCCGTGGCGCGGCGTCACCCCCGGCCCGGTACCGCTGTGTTCCGCCCGGGGACGCGGCCCGCGAGGCGGGCGTAAGGCAACCGACAGAGCCGCGGCCACAGTGGGGGCATGGAGTCTGCGACGGGGGACCACGAGCCGGCCGGACGGCTGCTCGTGGAGATCGTGGAAGCGGTGCCGGCCCGCACGGGGGTCGGGCCGGGCACCGGCGGTGCGTGGCGGCTGCGCGAGGGGGACTTCTGGTGCCATGTCTCACCGCCGGGCGACGCCGGGCGGTCACAGGGCTGGAAGCTGCACGTCGCCGCGACACCGCTGGCCGCGCCCCTGGTCCTGGCGCGGGCCGCCGAGGTGCTGGTGCGCCACGGATGCCGGTTCAAGTTCGCCGGGACCACGGTCGCGCGGGCGACCTCGTCGCGCACCGCCACGACCGGGGCGGCGGGGGCAAGTTCCTCACCGTCTACCCCGAGCGGGACGACGCCGGGCTGCGGGAGCTGGCCGCCGCACTGCACCGGGCCACCCTGGGACTGCCCGGCCCCGCGATCCTCTCCGACCGGCCCTGCTTCCCCGGCAGCCTGGTCCACTACCGGTACGGCGTGTTCGGCGGGGTGCCCGCGCTCGGCGACGACGGGATCCGCCGCGCCATGCTGGTCGCCCCCGACGGCCGGCTGGTGCCCGACCGGCGCCGGGCCTGGTTCGCGCCGCCCGCGTGGGCCCCGCGCGACCCCTTCACCCGGCGCGAGCCCGCAGCGCCGGACCGGACCGCGCCGGTCGAGGTGCTGCTCGACGGCCGCTTCCTCGTCCACGCGGTGATCCGGCACGCCTTCGGCGGCGGTGTCTTCCGGGGCGTCGACGAGTCCACCGGCGCCCCCGTGATCATCAAGCAGGCGCGCCCGCACACCGCCGCCACCCTGACCGGCCGGGACGCACGCGACCTGCGGCCCCACGAGGCGGCCATGCTGGAGGCGTTCGCCGGGAGCGGCTTCACCCCCGCCCCGGTCGCCCTCTTCGTCCAGCAGGGGGACCTCTTCCTCGTCCAGGAGGCCGTCGACGGGGTGACGCTGCGCCAGTGGGTGCGGCAGCACCTGGAGTTCACCGGCGACGAGCGGTGGGGCGTACCGGCCGCCGCGGCCCGGCCCGCGCCGCCTACCAGGAGGCGGTGGTGCGGGGCGAGCAGTGCGGCGACCGCCAGGTCCTCGCGGCGGCGCTCACCGGGCTCGCCCTGGCGCGCGGCGCCGCGGAGCCGCGCGCCGCGGCCCGGCTGGCACGGCGCGCGGCCGGACAGTGCCCCGGCCGCACCCGGATCCGGGCCCTGGCCGCGACCGGCTGGGTGGCGGAGGCCCGGGCCGTCCACGCGGAGCTGCTCGCCCGGCTCGCCACCGCGGCGGCCGAGCGCGGCGGCCACCACGCCGAGGTCCACTTCCGGCTGCGCCTGCTGGCGCGCGACCCGTACGACGAGGAGGCCCATCTCGCCCTGATCGCCCTGCTCGCCGGGGCGGGCCGGCACGGCGAGGCCCGGCGCCGCCATCTGCTGTACGTGGAGCGGATGGAGGAGATCGACGTCGAGCCGTCCCCGTTCCCGCGCCCGGACCGGGGCGCCCGGAGCCTCGCCCGCCCGGCCCACCGCGAGCGGGACCGCTCCGGCCGGGCTCCGGCGGGCGGCCGGTGGGCGGCGGCCGGAACCGGCCGACGGTGACCGGGCGATGGGCGGCCCCCCGTAGGCTGCGGTCATCATGAGTCTTCTAGCCATCAGCGATCTGCATGTCGGCCATGCGGAGAACCGCGCGATCCTCGACGCGCTGCGTCCGGACTCGCCCGAGGACTGGCTCGTCGTCGCCGGGGACGTGGGGGAGAAGGCCGACGAGGTGCTCCGGGCGATGGAGCTCCTCGCGGGACGCTTCTCCACCGTCGTCTGGGCGCCCGGCAACCACGAGCTGTGGACCCCGCCGGCCGACCCGGTGGGGCTGCGCGGCGAGGCCCGCTACGCCTATCTCGTCCAGCGGCTGCGGGACCTGGGGGTGGCGACCCCGGAGGACCCCTACCGCCAGTGGCCGGGCCCGGACGGGCCGGTGGTCGTCGCGCCGCTCTTCGTGCTGTACGACTACACCTTCCGGCCCGAAGGCGCGCACACCAAGGAGGAGGCGCTCGCCGTCGCCCACGCGACCGGGGTGGTGTGCGTGGACGAGTACCTGCTGCATCCCGATCCCCATCCCAGCCGCGACGCGTGGTGCCGGGCCCGGCTCGCGTACACCCGCTCGCGCCTGGACGCCGTCGACCCGGCGCTGCCGACCGTGCTGGTCAACCACTTCCCGCTGGTGCGCGAGCCCACCCGGATCCTGCGCCATCCGGAGTTCGCGCAGTGGTGCGGCACCGAGGCCACCGCCGACTGGCACGTGCGCTACCGGGCCGCCGCCGTCGTCTACGGGCATCTGCACATCCCGCGCGCCATCGAGGTCGACGGGGTGCCGCACCTGGAGGTGTCGCTGGGCTATCCCCGGGAGTGGGGCAGCCGGTCGGCGCCGCCGCAGGGGTTGTGCCGGGTGCTGCCCGGGCCGTCCTCGGTGCGGCCGTGGTGAGCCGCGCGCTGCTGCACGGGCTGCTGCCGGCCCAGGTGGTCGTGGCGGAGCTGTTCGCCGACCCGTCGTCGGTCGACCTGTTCCCGCAGGAGGCGGAGCTGGTGGCGAAGGCGGTCGACAAGCGCAGACGGGAGTTCGCGACCGTGCGGCTGTGCGCGCGGACCGCGCTCGCCCGGCTGGGGCACCCGCCGGTCCCGATCCTGCCCGTGATGGAGGGCCCGGCCTGGGCGCAGCGCGCCCCGCGCTGGCCGGACGGCGTGGTGGGCAGCATGACGCACTGCGACGGCTACCGCGCCGCCGCCGTCGCCCCCGCCTCGGCCATCGCCTCGGTCGGGGTGGACGCCGAGCCCAACGCGCCGGTCCCCGACGGGGTACGGGAGATGGTCACCCGGCCCGAGGAGCGCCTGGTCCTGGACCGGCTCGCCGTGTCGCACCCGGCGGTGGCGTGGGACCGGCTGCTGTTCAGCGCCAAGGAGAGCGTCTTCAAGGCGTGGTTCCCGCTGACCGGCCGCTGGCTGGACTTCGAGGACTGCGTGATCACCCCCGACCCCGAACGCGGCACGTTCACCGGCGCGTTGCGGGTGCCCGGCCCGGTGGTGGACGGGGTCCGCCACGACGTGTTCCGGGGCCGGTGGCGCACGGTGGAGGGGGAGAGCGGCGAACTGGTGGCCACCGGTGTGGTCGTGGCGCGGGCGGGCGCGGGGGAGTGAGCGCGCGGGCGTGAGCGCCCCCACCCACGCTCCCGCCCACGTCCACGTCCACGTCCACGCGCCCGTCCCCGCGCCCGTCCCTCAGCGCGCGGTCGCCGCCGCGATGTGGTCGTGGACCTCCCGCACCACGACGGGCAGATGGGCGTCCAGGAAGAAGTGGCCGCCGGCGAGGACCCGCATCCGGAAGGACGCCGAGGTGTGCCGCTCCCACAGGGCCACGTCGGCGGGATCGACCACCGGGTCAGCGTCGCCGCACAGGGCCACCACCGGACAGCTGAGCGACCGGTCCGGCTCGGGGCGGTGCGTCTCCAGGACGCGGTAGTCGCCGCGCAGCGCGGGCAGCACCATCCGCAGCAGCGACTCGTCCGCGAGGAGCTGGGAGTCCGTGCCGGACAGCTCGCCGAGGTGGCGTATCAGCTCGTCGTCGTCCGCGAGATGCAGCCGACGGGTCACGGGTACGCGGGGAGCGGCCCGGCCGGACGCGAAGAGGCCCAGCGCCTGCATCCCCTTCTCCTCCAGCCGCAGCGCCACCTCGTAGGCGACGGAGGAGCCCATGCTGTGGCCGAAGAGGGTGAGTGGCCGGTCGGTCCACGGCATCAGCTCCTCGGTGACGCGGTCGACCAGCGTGCCCATGTCCTCGACCGGGCGCTCGGCCAGCCGGTCCTGCCGCCCCGGGTACTGGAGCGCCAGCACGTCCACCTCCGGTGCCAGCGCCCTGGAGGCGGCGAAGAAGGAGGTGGCCGAGCCGCCCGCGTGCGGGAAGAAGACGAGGCGGGTCGGGGCCTGCGGCGCCGGATGGAACCGCTTGATCCAGGGGCTCGTCGTCATCGCCCGGCCTCCACGCGGTGCTGGTGCACCCGCAGATGCGCGGTGGTCAGGTCGAGCAGCGGCGTGGGCACCGCCAGGGCGCGGGCCCGCGCGGTCAGGTCCCCGAAGACGTGCTCCACCTCGGTGGGGAAACCGGACACCAGGTCGCGGTACATGGAGGAGGCGAAGGCGGAGCCGGCCTGGGTGACCAGGGACGTGGTGAACTCCCGTTCGCTCTCGGGAACGGGGTATCCCGCCGCGGCCGCCACAGCGGCCCCCTCGGCGAGGACGGCCGGCCCGATCCCGGCGCCGCCCGGGACGGCCACGACGTCACCGACCTCGCCGCGCATCAGACAGGTCACCGTCGACAGGGTGGTGATGAAGACCCACTTGTGCCACATCGAGGCGAGGATGTCGGGCGACACGCTCGCGTCGATGCCCGCCCCGGCCAGCACGGCGCGGATCTCCTCGGTACGGGCACGGGCGGAAGTGCCGCCGTCCTGCTCCCCGAGGACGAGGACCGCCAGCGGCGCGAGGCGGACGATGTCGCCCTCGTCGTTCAGAGTGGTGATGACCTTGGCGACCCCGCCGAGCACCGCCTCCTTGCCGAAGCGGCCGTTGAGCACGTCGAGATGGCGGATGCCGTTGAGCAGCGGCACGATCGCGGTGCCCGGACCGACCGCCGGGGCGAGGTCCTCGACGGCCTGCTCCAGGGCGGTGGACTTCACCGACAGCAGGACCAGGTCGTACGGCCCCGTGATCTCGTCGGCGGTGACCAGACGCGGGGTGAGCACCTCGTCCTCGCCCGAGCCGGTCAGCCGCAGGCCCCGCTCGCGCAGCACCGCCGCGCGCCGTGGCCGCACCAGGAACGTGACGTCGCGTCCGGCGCGGGCGAGCAGGGCGCCGAAGTAGCCACCGGTGGCTCCGGCGCCGACGACCAGGATCTTCATATGCGTACACCTTTTTCGTCGTGGACATCGTCGTGGACATCGTCTTGGACTTCGTCGTACGAGAGGGAGGAGCGGTGTCAGGCGCGCAGGGGCTGGAGCAGCCGGTGGGGGCGGCTCAGAGCCACCGTCACCGGGTCGTCGTCCTCACCCGCCGGGCCCAGTCCGGGGCCGGGGGTGACGAGGATGTCCGCCGCCTCCACGGCCTGGTCGCAGCGGGTGCACCGCCCGTCGGCCGCGATCGGCGCCTCGTCGGCCGCGTGCCGGTAGACCCGGCGCGGGCCGCCCCGCGCGTAGTACTCGTCGCCCCAGCAGGTGAGCGCCCGCACCACCGGCCACAGCGCCACGCCCTTCGGCGTCAGCTCGTACGCCTCGCGGCGCCCGGCCGGGACCCTCGTCAGGACGCCCTCCTCGGTGAGGGTGGTGAGCCGGTCGGTCAGAACGGCGCGGGGGATCGCGAGATGCGCCGCGAACTCGCCGAAGCGGCGCACCCCGTAGAAGGCGTCCCGCACGATCAGCAGCGTCCAGCGCTCCCCGACGATCTCCAGGGAGCGCGCCAGGGAGCAGGACTGGCCGGTGTAGTCGCGCGGCAGCGTCATGGGCCGACCCTAACCCAGAATGGTTCGGTGAGTGAACCGAATCCTTGAAGCTCCTTCCGCCGGTGATTACCTTGGTGTGGACCCCCGTGCGCGGCGCGTGTCCGACCTGGTGCACGATCTGGGGGTACGTGGGGAGCTACGCGCCGAATGTCTTGACTGCCGGGCGTCGCAGCGTTGAGGGGTTGATCGACCAGTGTTCCGACTTGCCGACGGCCGTCGTGACGGGGTGGGGGGCGGCGACGCCGTCCGGGGAGCCGGCGCGGTGGACGCGCCGCCCGCGACGAGCGCCAGGAGACCCGGGCGGGGGGCCGAACTGTCCGCGCGGTGCGTCCGGTTCGTGGCGCGCACCCTGCGCGGCGAGTTCCAGGGCATCGTGGTCGACCCCGTACGGCAACTGGTCCACCGGGGTCTGCGCGGTCTCTTCCTCGGCGTGCTCGCCTGTGTGGCGGTGACCGTCTTCCACGCCATCCACCTGACCCACGCCGGCGCGGTGGTGGTCCGGCTGACCGGTGAGGTCAGGGCCGATCTGCCGCTGTGGCTGGCCCTGCTGCGCACCCCCGTCTCGCTCTTCGTCCCGGCCCTCGACCTGCCCGTCTGGGCGGGCCTGACCCAGCTCTTCCTCGGCTTCGCCCTCGCCGAGCTGGTGATCGGCCGCACCCGGACGCTGGTGATCGCGTACGTGACCACCCTGGCCGGGACGCTCAGCGCCCGCGTCATGATCGCGCTCGGCCCCGGCACCTGGGGCGGTCTGGGCCTGCCGCGCGAGGTCGGGCAGGTGCTGGACACCGGCCCGTCGGCGGCCGTGGTCGGTCTGTTCACCTATCTCTCCGTGGTCCGCCGCGCCCCGGTCGTCTTCGCCCTGACCGGCGGCTCGATGCTCTTCGAAGCGGTCGTGAAGCCCAATCTGGCCGGGCGTGAGCATCTGATCGCGGTGGGTACGGCCATCGTGCTCGGCCTGTTGCACGGCCGCGTGGATCTGGGGCCCGCCGCCCTGCGGCGCGGCTGGTCGCGGTGGCGCAACCGGCGCGCGGTGGCCGCCGCCGAGGCCCTGGCCTGAGCATCTCCACACAGAACGCTCATAAGTTCTGTAGATATTGAATAACGGTAAAACTTCGCATAAAGGACAGATAAGAGCACACTGGAACCGCGACCGGATGTCGCATCGGGGCCAAGACTTGCAGAGACCAGAAGGAGGCGAGTCACATGGCCGACGTCTCTCACCACCGACCAGGTGACCTTTCCGGGCACCCCGACGTACCGGAGATGCGGGACAGGTACGCGGCGATGCTGCAGACCCGAGGGGTCGCGGCGGTCGAGGAACTAGTGATCCTCGCCGGCATCTACGCGGCCATCTCCGGCTGGACCGTGCACTTCTCCAACTCCCTGCCGACGCTGGCCCTGACCAACCTGATCGTCGGCATCGCTCTCGCGGTCGTGGGCCTGTGCATGTCCATCGTCCCGGAGCGGTCGCAGGACCTGAACCTCGTGGTCCTGCTGATGGGCGCCTGGCTGATCGTCGCTCCCTGGGTGGTCGCCCGCCACCCCGGCACCGGCGCGGTCCTGAGCAACGTCATCACCGGTGGCGCGGTGTGCCTGTTCGCGCTGGTCGCGGGCGGCATGCTGATGAGCAAGAACAAGAGGGCCACCTGATCCGCGGCGGCTGCCCGCACAGCCGCCCTTCCGAGGGTCCCCGCCCGTGCCAGCCGCGGCCGGGGGCCCGCCCGCGTCCGGCGGGCCCGTCGGCTTTCCCCGTCTGCTGATCGTCTCTGCTGATCGTCGCAACCGCGCGTCAACTCCCGTGCCCGGCACAGCCTCTGGGGTCCCAGGGGTGTTGTACGCGATATCCGCGCGCTGCCCCTATCGTGGACGCATGCCCACCCCCGAGCTGATCCGGATCGTCTCGCGAGACTCGCCCATGGCGCTCGCGCAAGTGGAACGCGTACGCGCCGAACTCGCGGCCCTGCACCCCCGGGTGGCCACCGAGGTCGTCCCGGTCAGGACGACCGGCGACAAGTGGATGGGCGATCTCTCGCTGGTCGAGGGGAAGGGCGCCTTCACCAAGGAGGTGGACGCCGCGCTGCTGGCGGGGCAGGCCGATCTCGCCGTGCACTGCGTCAAGGACGTGCCCGCCGACCGCCCGCTGCCCGCCGGGACCGTCTTCGCCGCCTTCCTCAAGCGCGACGACATCCGCGACGCCCTGATCCACCCCGGCGGCCGCACCCTCGACGAGCTGCCCGACGGCACCCGTATCGGCACCTCCTCCGTCCGCCGCGTCGCCCAGCTCGCCGCCTCCCACCCCCAGCTGCGCTGCGTCCCCATGCGCGGCAACGCCAACCGCCGCCTGGAGAAGCTGGCCGCCGGCGAGGCGGACGCCCTGCTGCTCGCCGCCTCCGGTCTGGAGCGCATCGGCCGCACCGACGCGATCACCGAGGTGCTCTCCCCGGAGGTGATGTGCCCGCCGATCGGCGCGGGCATCCTCGCCCTCCAGTGCCGCGAGGGCGACCGCGACCTGATCGACCTGGTGAGCGACCTCGGCGACCCCGACGCCCACCGGGAGGCGACGGCCGAGCGGATGTTCCTGCACGTCCTCCAGGGCCACTGCAACAGCCCGATCGCCGGATACGCGCGAGCCGCCCGCAACGGCGACCTGTCGCTGCGCGCCTGTGTGTTCACCCCCGACGGCAAGACCGTCCTCAACGCCCACGAGTGGGCGGGCCCGCTCGACCCGGCCACCCTCGGCACCTCCGTCGCCGTCACCCTGCTGCGCCAGGGAGCCCGTGAGCTGATCGACTCGATCGCCCACTGAGCGGGCCCGGGCGACGGACGCCCGGGCCGCTCCCGCGGTGCCTACGCCTTTGGACGGAGGACAAGCGCGACCTGGGACCGATCCGGTGAAGATCGCCCCGCCACTAGCATGGCTCCCGCTCGCCGGCTTCGTCGTCGATGCCCAGTCCATCGGCGAAGCCGGCGAGAGCATAGGTTCAGTGGGACAGGTAAGCGACTGGACCGGAGGACGCCCGCAGATGCTCAGCCGTACCGACGAGGTCGAATCACTGATGGCCCGGTTCCCGGGAGTGCCCCGGGAAGCCGTGATCAAGGAAGATCTGCTGCGCGGAGGCATGGCCTTCGACGACTCCGCGCTCAGCGACAACGAGTCCGGAGAGGTCAAGCCGAAGTCGTACTTCATCTTCTCCTTCGACCACCGCACCCTCCCGGAGCTGGGCGCGGCCGCGCTGCGCCGCCCGCCGGAGGAGATCGTGCTGACCGGCGGCCCGTACGACCTGCGCCGCACGGTGGTGTCGGTGCGGGTCAACCCGGCGTCCCCGTACCGGGTCGCGGCCGACGACCACGGCATGCTCGGTCTGTACCTGGACGGCAAACGGATCTCGGACGTGGGGCTGCCCCCGATGCCCGAGTACTACAAGCACAAGCTGTCCAACGGCAAGTCCGTGATGGAGGTGGCCCCGACGATCCAGTGGGGCTATCTCATCTATCTGACCGTCTTCCGGGTCTGCCAGTACTTCGGCGCCAAGCAGGAGTGCCAGTACTGCGACATCAACCACAACTGGCGCCAGCACAAGGCCGCCGGGCGTCCCTACACGGGCGTGAAGCCGGTCGAGGAGATCCTGGAGGCGCTGGAGATCATCGACCGGTACGACACCGCCAAGGCGTCCACCGCGTACACCCTCACCGGCGGCGCGATCACCTCGCACGTCGGCGGGCGCGACGAGGCCGACTTCTACGGGATGTACGCCAAGGCGATCGAGGAGCGCTTCCCCGGCCGCTGGACGGGCAAGGTCGTCGCCCAGGCCCTTCCCAAGGAGGACGTGCAACGCTTCCACGACTACGGCGTACGGATCTACCACCCCAACTACGAGGTGTGGGACCGGCGGCTGTTCGAGCTGTACTGCCCGGGCAAGGAGGAGTACGTCGGCCGCGACGAGTGGCACCGGCGGATCCTCGACTCGGCGGAGATCTTCGGCCCGCGCCATGTGATCCCGAACTTCG
The DNA here is from genome assembly GCF_040629815.1 of Streptomyces sp. NPDC005878. Taxonomy (NCBI): domain Bacteria; kingdom Bacillati; phylum Actinomycetota; class Actinomycetes; order Kitasatosporales; family Streptomycetaceae; genus Streptomyces; species Streptomyces sp. NPDC005878. The sequence continues at coordinate 248,665 of NZ_JBEXWK010000001.1, read as the reverse complement.
TCGCGGGCGTGGAGATGGCCGAGCCCTTCGGCTTCACAGGCGTCGACGAGGCGATCGCGTCCACGGTCGAGGGCCTGCGCTTCTTCATGTCGCGCGGGATCACCCCGCGCTTCACCACCTGGTGCCCCGAGCCGACGACCCCGCTGGGCAAGGCCAACCCGCAGGGCGCGCCGCTGGAGTACCACATCCGCCTGCTGGAGGCGTACCGGGCGACGATGGACGAGTACGGCCTGGCCTCCCCGCCCGGCTACGGGCCCGCGGGGCCGGGGAACGCGGTGTTCTCGGTGAGCTCCTTCATGGACAGCCTGCCGGCCTAGTCGAGCGGCACTCCAGCCATGGTTTATGATTCATCTATATGCGGGCCGCGCTGAGGCGCCGGTTCACCCGCCCCATGTACGAGCCCCGGCAGGTCTCCCCCGTCCTGCCGGGGCTCTTTTGCTGCCCTGACCAGGGGTGGAGGGGGGCCGACCGGCCGCCTGTGTTGCGCGTTCACCCGGTTGGGGTCACGCTGATTGCGTTCGCTCTGTATCTGAGTGACTACTTACCGCTTTCTCGGGGCTGTCATGTCAAAGCGGCAGCAGCCGGCTCCGCCGGCCGTCCTGATGAGGAGCGCAGTCGTGGGCGTGGTCGTGGAAGTCAACCGTCAGTACACCCTGGATCTGGAAGCGGCCCCCGAGCGGGTGCCGCAGATCCGCCGGATCGTCGCCGCACACCTTCGGTACTGGCGGCTGGAGTGTCTGATCCAGCCGGTCAGCCTCGGTGTGTGCGAGCTGCTCACCAACGTGTTCCGGCACGCCGAGGGTGACAAGAACTGCACGCTCGAACTGCGCTGGACCGGCCGCCGGCTCACCGCGGCCGTCCTCGACCGCGACCCGCGCCTGCCCGTCCTCGGCGGCGACGAGCCCCTCGCGGCCCGTGGCCGCGGCCTGGCCATGGTGGCCTCGCTCAGCGACAGCTGGGGCACCCACGCCACGGATGGCGGCAAGGTCGTCTGGTTCACGCTGCGGGCCGAGGCGCCCGACGCGCAGGCCCTGGTCCGCACCAAGCCCCTGCCCGTACTGGCGGCGGCGCAGCGCCCGCCCGCCACGGTGGTGCGCCGCCCGGTGGGGATCCCACTGGAGCGCGAGCCGCATCTGTGCGGATAGACGGACCGCGGTACGGCCCCGGCGCCCTGTTTCACGGCACTTCGCGCAGGAACAGGGCGCCGCAGGTGTGACAGAACGGCCGCGCCCGCTCGGTTCCCCACGCGTCGGACGGCAGCTGGGGCCGGCTCATGTCGAGCGCGCGGCCGCACATGGACACGTCCTGGCCGGCGCGGACCATGTGCCACTCCTTGAGCGTGTCGTCGGGCTCGGTCATCTCGGCGACGATGTGGTGTTCCATCGCGTGCTGCTCCTTCGTGGGGCCCAGGGGTGCCGGGTGGGGGGGGGCGCGGCACCGCCCCCACTCTGACGCCCGCCCCGGATCCGCGCACGTCCGGCGGCGCCACTCGGGCACGGCCGGGGAGCCGGGTGGTGACCCACGCATGAATGCGGGCCGAAACCTTACTATTCAAGATTCAATGTTCTCGTTGCTTTAGAAACCCAAGCAGAGGCGGCTTTGCGCCTTCTTCTCCGCAGGCACCCATCAGCCCGTCCGATCGTTCGGGTGGCTCTGGCCTGCAACTTTACGCGATCGGGGGGTGGCGGAGGGTGACCGAATCCGTATACGACGCGCTGCGGCCCGCCCGGACCTGGACAAGACTCGCCCTCGTTCATCCGTCCCTGAATGACAGGAGTGTTCGATATGCGTAAGACGCTTGGGCGTACGACTCTGGTGGCCGCGCTGGCTCTGGCCGGTGCCGCGGTCGCCGTACCGGGTGCGGCCGGCGCCGATCAGCACGACACCCGGGGTGCCGCGATGAGCCTGTACGCGCCGTCCGCGCTCGTCCTGACCGTGGCGCCCGGCACTGGGGACGACGGCGCCTCCGTGCTGCGCGCGGTCACCCTCACCTGCGCGCCCGCCCCCTCCGGGACGCACCCGGCGCCCAAGGACGCCTGCCAGGAGCTCCGGCGCAACCAGGGGAACTTCGCCGCGATCACGGCGGGCCCGCCGGCCGGGGTGGTGTGTACCAAGGAGTGGAAGCCGATGACGGTCACGGCCGACGGCGTGTGGGAGGGCCAGCGCGTCTCGTACAAGTACACCTTCGGCAACCCCTGCCTGAAGCAGGCGGGCCAGGGCGTCCTCTTCGCGTTCTGACCGAGCGCGCTCCCGGGCACATCCGTACGAACGGCGGGGCATCCCCCAAGGGGTGCCCCGCCTCCGTGCCGTCCGGCCCGTGCGCGGAGTGCGCCGGGCGGGACGGCGGCGGACAATGGGGACGGTCGGAGGTGGCGATGGACCCGGTGACGGCGTTGCGGCGGATCGCGTTCCTGCTGGAGCGCACCCAGGCCCCCACGTACCGCGTCAAGGCGTTCCGTACGGCCGCCGACGTGATCGCGGACATGGCGGACGGCGAGGCCGAGAAGCGTGCGGGCGCCGGGTCCCTGGAGTCCGTGCGGGGGATCGGCCCGAAGACCGCCCAGGTGGTGGTGGAGGCCCTGGCGGGCGAGGAGCCCCGGTATCTGCGGCGGCTGGAGGAGGAAGGCGCCGCCGCGCCCCTCGCCGAGGGCGGTGAGCGGATGCGCGCGGCCCTGCGCGGCGACTGCCACCTCCACTCCGACTGGTCCGACGGCGGCAGCCCCATCGAGGAGATGGGGCGGGCGGCCGCGGAGATCGGCCACGAGTGGGCGGTCCTCACCGACCACTCGCCGCGGCTGACCGTCGCCAACGGCCTCTCCCCGGAACGGCTGCGCAGGCAGCTGGACGTGGTGGCGGAGGCGAACGAGCGGTGGGCGCCGTTCCGCCTGCTCACCGGCATCGAGTGCGACATCCTGGAGGACGGCTCGCTCGACCAGGAGGAGGAACTCCTGGAGCGGCTGGACGTCGTGGTGGTGTCGGTGCACTCCAAGCTCCGTATGGACGCCGCCGCGATGACCCGCCGCATGGTCGCCGCGGTCCGCAACCCGCACGCCGACGTGCTCGGGCACTGCACCGGCCGGCTGGTCACCGGGGGCCGGGGCAAGCGCCCCGAGTCGGAGTTCGACGCGGACGAGGTCTTCGCCGCGTGCGCCGAGTCGGGCACGGCCGTCGAGATCAACAGCCGCCCCGAGCGCCTGGACCCGCCCCGCCGGCTGCTGCGCCGGGCGGTCGAGGCGGGGGTGCTGTTCTCCATCGACACCGACGCGCACGCCCCCGGCCAACTCGACTGGCAGGTCTTCGGCTGCGCCCGTGCGCAGGAGTGCGGGGTCCCGGCGGAGCGGGTCGTCACGACGTGGACGCGCGAGGAGCTGCTCGCGTGGACGCGGCAGGGCCGTACCCCCGCGCGCGGTTGACGTACGGGCGGCGACCGGCGGCCGCCGTGGCGGGGCGGCGTCGTCTTCTCGGGTGAGGCGGGCGGGTGGCCGTGTCCATCGGCGGTGTCGGCCGGTTGTCAGGGCGTGATCTCAACACGACGTATCGCCACAGTCCTCGCCCTCGCCGCCGGAGTCTCGGGCCTCGGCGCCTCCGCGGCGGACGCCGCGGGCCCGGCCGGAGCCAAGTCCGCGGGCCTCTCCCCGATCGCCGTGCTCGACGGGCTCGTGAACAGCTCCGTCCCGGCCGAGGAGCGCGCCCGGATGCCCCACGTGGGGCCCCAGCTCTCCCAGTTGAACAAGCTGAACGACCTCAACCAGCTCCACCAGGTCACCGACCCGGTCGCGCCGATCATGGGCCTGATGCCGGGCCTCGGATAGGGAGCGCGGGCGGCCGGACGGCGGACAGCGGCCGAATACCTGTTCGCCGCCCGGGCCGAAAGGTGGCTGTCCGCGGGCCGCACGTGCCGGTAGGAATTGCTCAGCGCAAGTGACCGGACGCCGGCATGGTCGGTGTACCTCCGCTGCACTGACGAGGAGACCGCCCGTGATACGGACCCGTTTCGCCTGTCTCGCCCTTCTGGCCGCCGCCGCCTGCGTCGCCGGGACGACCCCCGCCAACGCCGCGCCCGGTGACACCCTGAACATGTGCGCCTCGACGCTCACCCCGACCGGGTGGGTGGCCACCCAGTGGTGGAACAGCGCCGGCTGCGGATCCGGCTTCAGCCCGAACAGCAAGAGGATCATGCAGCTCACGGGCTACCCGGTCGGCACCAGGGTCAACGCCTGCGCCTCCACGTACCCGCCCGCGGGCTGGACCATCACCAGCACGTTCTACAACAGCGCCTGCCGCTACTCGGTGGTCCCGAGCTTCGACCCCAACGCCTGGACCCTCGTCAGAACGAACTGAGTCTCCCGTACGGAACGGGGGCGCTCGCGCCCACGCGGCCGGGCGCCCCCGTTCTGTCATCCCGCGCGCCGGCGGCGCCACGTGTGCGCCGACGCTCCGTACGTCCGCAACGTCCGCAGAAAACGTCCCCCACCGGGAGAGCCGCATGGCCGTCCACTGGAAGCTCGTCGTCGACTGCGCCCGGCCGCGGCGCCTCGCCGCGTTCTGGGCCGAGGCCCTGGGCTACGAGGTGGAGGACCACACGGCGCTCATCGAGCGGCTGGCCGCGGCGGGAGCGGTCACCGAGGAGCTGTACACGCGGACCGGAGGCCGCACGGCCTGGCGGACCCTGGCCGCCGTGCGCCACCCCGACGACCCCGTGGAGGCGGCCTCCGGCATGGGTCTCGGCCGCCGGCTGCTCTTCCAGAGCGTTCCCGAGCCCAAGCGGGTGAAGAACCGCCTCCATCTGGACCTGCACTTCGGCCCCGAGCACCGCGAGGCGGAGGTCGAGCGCCTGGAGGGCCTGGGGGCGACCGTGCTCCAGGTGGTCGTGGAGCCCGGCACCAACCACGTGGTCATGGCGGACCCGGAGGGGAACGAGTTCTGCGTGCAGTAGCCCCTCCGGTGCCTCGTCCCCGGGCGGACTACTCGTCCCAGGCCTGCACCACGGTCTGGTCGACGATCTTGCCGTCCTTGAGCGACATCATCGAACTGGCCAGCACCCGTACGCCGTCGGGGTACTCGCAGGACTCCGTGTACGCGACGGTGTCCTCCTGGACCACGCACCGCTCCACCTTGTGCGTCATGTCCCGGCCGTAGACGTCGTCGAGCATCCGGGAGATCTCGCCCTGGCCGTGCATGACCATCGGGCGGCTCGGCTGGCTGTTGCGGTCGACGACGCGGATCTCCGCGTCGTCCGCGTACAGCGACAGCAGGGCCTTCGCGTCGTGGCCCTCGATGCCGCGGCGCAGTGTCTCCGTGTCGAAGGCGGTGCCCATGATGACCTCCTCCAGAAGGTCGCGGCCCGCGCCTGGTGGGCCGCGAGGGGCCTACGCTTCGAGCCTCCTCCGCCGGGACGCCCGGGGCAAACCGTGCGGCCGGAAACGGTGTCGTGCCGTGCGGAAACGGTGCCCGCGGGAGATCGTGGGCGCAGGGCACGGTGAGCGGCGGAGGCGGAATGAAGAGCGACGACGGCCCGGAACTCGTCCTGGTGACCGGCGCGACGGGCTACATCGGCGGCCGGCTGGTGCCCGAGCTCCTGGACGCCGGGTACCGCGTGCGGTGTCTGGCCCGTACCCCGGGCAAGCTGCGCGACCACCCGTGGGCCGGGCGCGTGGAGACCGTACGGGGCGACGTCACGGACGCGGAGTCGGTCGGGGCGGCGCTGCGCGGTGTGGACGTGGCGTACTACCTGGTGCACTCGCTCGGCACCGGGCGGAGCTTCGAGACCACCGACCGCTCGGCCGCCCGGATCTTCGCCGAGCAGGCCGCGGCCGCCGGGGTCCGGCGCGTCGTCTACCTCGGCGGCCTCATCCCCGCGGGCGTACCGCAGCGGGAACTGTCGCCGCATCTGCGCTCCCGCGCCGAGGTGGGCGACATCCTGCTCGGCTCGGCCGTGCCGACGGCCGTGCTGCGCGCCGCCGTCATCATCGGCTCCGGCTCGGCCTCGTTCGAGATCCTGCGCCATCTGACCGAACGCCTTCCGGTGATGATCACCCCGAGCTGGCTGGGCAACCGCGTCCAGCCCATCGCCGTACGGGACGTGCTGCGCTACCTCGTGGGGTGCGCCCGGCTGCCCGCCGACGTCAGCCGGACCTTCGACATCGGCGGCCCCGACGTCTTCAGCTACGAGCAGATGATGCGCCGGTACGCCGAGGTCGCCGGGCTGCCGCACCGGCTGATCCTGCGGGTGCCGATGCTGCCGCCGCGGCTATCCAGCGAGTGGATCGGCCTGGTCACCCCGGTCCCCGGCGGTCTGGCGCGACCGCTCGCGGAGTCTTTGCGCCACGAGATGGTCTGCCACGGGCACGACATCGCGCGGTACGTGCCCGACCCGCCCGGCACGCCCATCGGCTTCGACGAGGCGATCGCGCTCGCCCTGGGGCGGATCAAGGAGGCCAACGTGGTCACCCGCTGGTCCTCCGCCGCGCTCCCCGGCGCCCCCAGCGAGCCGCTGCCCACCGACCCCGACTGGGCGGGCGGCAGCCTCTACACCGACTGCCGCGAGCGCGTGGTGGACGCCTCGCCGGAGGCGCTGTGGCGGGTCATCGAGGGCATCGGCGGCGAGAACGGCTGGTACTCCTTCCCGCTCGCCTGGGCCGTACGCGGCTGGCTGGACCGGCTCTCCGGCGGCGCGGGGCTGCGCCGGGGACGCCGTGACGCGGCGCGGCTGCGGGTGGGGGACTCGCTGGACTTCTGGCGCGTGGAGGAGATCACCCGGCCGCGTCTGCTGCGGCTGCGCGCCGAGATGCGGCTGCCGGGGCTCGCCTGGCTGGAGATGTACGCCGAGCGCGAACCCGACGGCCGCACCCGCTACCGCCAGCGCGCCCTGTTCCATCCGCACGGTCTCCTCGGGCACGCGTACTGGTGGAGCGTGTCGCCGTTCCACGCCGTGGTCTTCGGGGGAATGGCGCGCAACATCACCCGGGCGGCGATGCGGGTGGAAGAGACCGAGCGGGTGGAAGCGGGCGAGCGGGCGGAAGCGGGCCGCGAGGGCTGACGCCGGCCCGCGTCAGACGCTCCGCTCCTCGACACCCGGGAGGTGGACGACGAGCAGGGCGACCGCGGCCAGGACGAAGTTCCGCGTCGCCGCCTCCAGTCCGTTCCAGGTCTTGGACTGCCACATCGCGAACCACTCGCCCCCGATCGCGATGAACCCGGCGCCGAAGAGCAGCAGCACCATCAGCAGCCCCACCGTGCTCAGCCGACGCGCCCGCACGAAGGCACCGCCGCCCCGCAGCGCCCGCGCCCACACCACGCCCGCCGCGACGAGCACCAGCGCGGCGACCGTCTCCCACACGATGATGAGGACGTACGCGACGTCCTGGAGCGCGGTGGAGTCGATGGCCCGCCAGGTGAGGTCGGGGTCCTTGAACGTGGTGTCCATGGCCAGCACATGGTGGACGAACGCGCGGTTGGTGCCGAAGTCCGTGATGTTCCCGAGCGCCACAAGTGCCATGTAGAGGGCGACGGTTGCGGTGAGCAGGGCCGCGGTCAGGGGCAGCACCGGGAGCGCGCCGGCCCGTCGGCGCAGCGACGGCCTGGCGGAGGGCCTTGGAGTCATGCCCGACTCTCCCCGGCGGTGCCGCGGGTGAAACCCGCGGACCGGGATCAGCCGGTGGCGGGCCGGTCCGCGATGGAGGTGATCAGGAGGTCGCCCGGCCGGACCGTGTACAGGACGTCCGCCGTGGTGCCGTCGCCCCACCGCTGGGTGACGACGACGCTCGACGTGTCGCGGCCGGCGCCCCGGAACGTCCAGGAGGAAGGGGCGTTCGGCGCGCGGAACACAGGGTCCTGGGCGGGGTGGGCCGCCGCCCAGGCGGTGAGCGCCCGGTTCAGCTCCGGGGTGAGGAACGTCCTGCGCACCTCGTCCGGGGTGGCGTCCTCGGTGGTGCCCATACGGGCCTTGAGGTACGCGGCGAGGAACGCCTCGACCTGGTCCTGCGCGGCGAGGGCGGACACGGGCGCGGGCGCGGGCACGGTGGCCTGAACGGGGTCGGAGCCGGGAGGGGGACCGGCGGCGGCGGGCCCGGCGGCCGGCAGGCCGAGCAGCGCGGCGGCCGCCGCGATCCCGGCGGCATGGACTCGCGTACGAAGGATCATGCGGTCGAGTCAAGCACCGATCACGCGGGAGGCCGGATCGGGATCGTCCACTCGGGTGACGCGGTGGGCCGCCGCGCCGAGGGGCTCACGCAGGACGTGCGCCCCTCGGACCGCCGTCGGCGGACAGCTGACGGAGGGAAACCGTCAGAGCTGGCCGGAGGCGGAGATGGTGATCTTCGCCTTGGTCTTGCCGCTCTGCGAGCCGAGGCTCTCGATCTTCCGGACGAGCTTCATGCTGTCCTCGTCCGCCACCTCGCCGAAGACGACGTGCTTGCCGTCCAGCCAGCCGGTGACGATGGTGGTGACGAAGAACTGCGAGCCGTTGGTGTTCGGGCCGGCGTTGGCCATCGACAGCAGGCCCGGGCGGTCGTGCTTGAGGGTGAAGTTCTCGTCGGCGAACTTCTCGCCGTAGATGCTCTTGCCGCCCGTGCCGTCGCCGCGGGTGAAGTCGCCGCCCTGGAGCATGAAGTCCGGGATCACACGGTGGAAGGAGGAACCGGCGTAGCCGAAGCCCTTCTCGCCCGTGGCGAGCGCGCGGAAGTTCTCCGCGGTCTTGGGGACCACGTCGTCGAACAGGTTGAAGTTGATCCGCCCGGCGGGCTCGTCGTTGATGGTGATGTCGAAGTAGACCTTGGTCGTCATGCCCCCATCCTGACATCCCGTCCGGCGAACCCGCGCTCCGGGCACCCTCGCGGGGGCCCGCGCACCGGTTCGGGCGGGGCGGCGGCCCAGGTCGGAGGGGGTGCCGGGGCCGGTCCGGCGCGCGGCCGCGGCCCTCCGCGGCGGCCCGTCACCGGTCCCCGTCGGCCGTCCGTGTCAGCCGTCGGGATTGGCCTCCAGGCAGGTGAGCTCCATCTCGTCGAGGTAGGCCTCGTGCGTCTTGCCGGTCAGGCGCGCGTTCGTCTCGATACCGATCGCCGCCCACCCGGCCATGCTCATGACCAGCACCCGCAGCCCGTCGGGACCGTGCCGCGCCAGTACCCGGTCGGCCGCCCTCAGCGCCTCCTCGGGCACCCGCTCGGCGGGCTCCATGCCGACGACCGTGCGCAGCAGATCGATCGTGGTACGGGAGATCTCCGGCGCGACGGCCCGCAGCCGCCGTTCCTCGTCCTTGTCCACACGCCCTCCTCGCCGGGTGCACAGCGAACGGTAGGGCTATGCCCCGTGCGCCCGACCGACAAGCCAACGCCCCGCGCGGACAGCCGGATCGAGCCGGTTCCGCTACCGGCCCAGACGTGCCCGGAAGGCGAGCACCCGGCGGTAGGCCTCCTCGTAGGCCGCCGGATCCGGACCGCGCAGCCGTGCGTACGCCTCGACCGCCAGCGCGCACGCCGCGAGCGCGTCCGGGTTGTCGGGGCGCGTGGCGTCGTACAGGCCCTCCGCGAGCCGCCGCAGCGCGTCCGCCGCCGTCGCCAGCCGGTCCACCGGCGTCCGCTCGTCCTCGACGGCGATCCGCAGCCAGGACAGACACCCGTCGAGGTCGTCGTGGTCGTTCATCGCCACCTGCGCGACCCGCAGCACCCCCTCGACGTGCCCGGCCCGGGCCGCGGCGGTCCACCACCGCTCCGCCCCGGCCCGGTCGCCCTTCTCGTCGAGCAGGCAGGCCAGTTCGTACGCGCACAGCGCCTCGCCCGAGTCGCCGCTCTCGCCGATCCGGTGGCGCAGGCCGCTCCCGGTGGGCCGCTCCGGGGCGGTGAGCCGCTCGGCGGCCTGCCGCCACCAGTGCTCCGCCGCATCGGTGCGGCCGTCCCGGGCCAGCAGCATGCCGTAGTAGTAGGCCGCCCGGCCGTGCCCCCGCTCGGCGGCCTCGCGCCACCAGCGCTCGGCCGCCACGAGGTCCCCGGCCCGGTGCCGCAGGAACCCGGCGTGGACGGCGGCCTCGTCGCTGCCCTCCCCGGCCGCGCGGATCCACAGCTCCTCGGCCTCGGCGGTGCGCCCCTGGCGGTTGAGCAGGACCGCGAGGTTCTGCGCCGCGTTGGTCCGCCCGCCCGCGGCGGCGAGCCGCCACAGCGTCTCCGCCTGCGCGGTGTCGCCGCGTTCGGCGACGAGGGCGGCCAGCCCGTCGGCGGCGGCCCAGTCGCCCTCGTCCATGCCGCGCCGGTACCAGTGTTCGGCCTCCTCGCTCCGGCCGTCCTGGAGCGCCACCAGGCCGAGGTTGTTGAAGGCGTTCCCGACCCGGCGCTCGGCCGCCAGCTCGTACCAGCGCCGCGCGCCCGCGAGGTCGCCCCGGTCGTGGAGCAACTGGCCCAGGGTGAGCGCGGCCTGGCCGCTGCCCGCCCCGGCGGCGGCCCGGTAGGCGTCCGCCGCCTCGCGCGGCCGGCCGGCCGCCAGATGCCGGTCGCCCGCCTCGCGCAGGCGCAGGGCCTCACCGGTCTCCGGGTCCGGGCCGGTGCGCGAGGGGCCGCGCAGGATGCCGGTGCCGTCGGCGGTGGCGTGGGCCGCGACCGCGAAGGCGCTCCGCGACACGGCGTCCTGGCCCGGTGGCTCGTCGCGGGTGGCCGGGTCCCAGTGGTCCGGGTGGAGCTGGTGCACCGGGGTGCTGTTCGGGGCGCCGCCCGGCTGGTAGGTCGAGATGCCGGTCCTGGCGGTGACGGTCAGCTCCCAACGCGGGCGGTACGTACGGCCGTCGCAGACGATCTCGGCGTCGAGCCGCCAGTGCACCCAGGCGCCGGACGCGGTGACGGGTGCCAGCACGAGGGTGGCGCCGCCGCCCCGGGGGACGGTGAGCGGGAGGGCGGGCGCGTCCTCGTCGACGGGCCGGACGGCCGCCGGGCCGTCGTCGAGCCGAACCTCGAAGTCAGGCCGCCGCAACGGTTCGTACGCCTCCACGGACCGCTGGATGGACTCCAGCAGATCGGGGCTGAGCACCATGTCCGGCACCCGGCTGTGCGCCATGCTGACGCCGTCCGCGACGAGCGAGGCGTGCTCGGTGACCCGGGCCTGCAGACGTACCAGCGTGACCTCCGACGGGCCGTCCGCGGTCAGCGACAGCACCAGGTTGTGGCCGGTGAGCGGGATGAACGCGGCCTCGGAGCCGGTCCCCGAACCGGGTGGCCCGATCAGCGCGAGCTGGCTGCGGCTCGTCACCCGCAGCGTGTACGGCACGTCGTCGGGAAGCCCGGTCGCGGGCACGTCCCGGACGGGCCGCTGCATCGCGTACATCGCGGAGCCGCTTCCCTCGGGCGGGGGAGGGGCCGGCGGGGAAGAGGGCCGGACGGACCTCCGGCGCCGCGCGGCCAGGCTCCCCGACACGGCGGCGACCACGAAGACGCCCGCCCACGCGGGCCAGAGGTCGGTGCCGCCCGCGAGCAGGACCGCGCCTCCCAGGACGAGCGGAGCGAGGGTGGCGAGGGCCACGCCGCGGGGCGTGGGGTCCGGCGCCATCAGGCGGCCGGACGCGCGTGGCGGGCGGCGGTGCGGAACGGACGGCCGCCGAGGTCCACCCGTACGCTCCCGGTCCGGCCCCCGCAGGACCAGTCGAGCCACAGCGCCCAGGTGACGTCCCCGGTCCCGGTCCTGACCTCCAGGTCGAAAACCTCCACCGCCTCCTGGCCGACCTGGTACGGGAAGTCGCTGCCGGAGAGCGGGCGGACGCGCGGCGGATCGGCGTCGAGCAGCACCTCGAACCGCCGTAACGGGATCTCGGCGGCGTGCCGTGAGAGGTCCCCGCCGCGGTCGGCCCGCGCGATCACCTCGGCGCGCAGCTCCGTCAGCACCACGGGCAGCGGTCCCGCGCCGGTCACGACCAGCCGGAGCGTGTGCCCGCTCGCGGGGATCTCCACGGTCCGGCCGCCCTCGTCCAGCACCACGTAGTCCTGGTTCCTGATCTGTGCGGAGACGAGGACGGGGACCGCCGTGCCGGCGTCCTCACCCGCCCGGCGCCGCGCCAGCCGGTCGCTGAACCTTCGGGGCAGGTCCTGGCTCAGATACGCGGCGGTCGCGGCCGCCACCACCCCGCCCGACCACGACAGGACTCCGCCCGGGGCCAGGACCAGGACCGTGCCGACCGCTGCCGCCCCCGCGCCGCCGACCAGCCAGGCACGGCCGCGCCCCCCACGTCTCGCCATCGCACTCCGTCCCGGATACCGCATACGGATTCGCCCGCACACCGTATCGGCGGAGCGAACGCCCTGTCAGACGGTCGGAACTTCCTCTCGCGCGGGGCGAGAAGAGGCGGACCCGGGCCGTACGCGTCCCAGTTCCCTGTTCCAGGGACCCGCGTACGCGCAGGTGGGAGCCGTTGGAACGTCCCGGCGTCCCCAACTCGCCGCCGGGGCTGGCGGCCGGGACGGCGCCGGGGCGAGTGTGGGGCCGCGGGACCGGCCGGTCCCGCCCTTCCTGACGAAATGTGAGACCGCCATGTCGAAGAAGACGAGCCGGACCGTCGTGGGCGCGGTCGTGGCCGCCGCCGCGCTGGTGGCGGCCGGTGCCGTCCCGGCCTCCGCCGTGCACGGGGGCGGGACCGCTACGGGCACGCCCTCGTTCGCGGTGGTCCTGGAGAATCCCGACGGTTCGCAGTGGTGCGGCGGCACGCTGATCGCGCCGGACAAGGTCCTGACCGCCGGGCACTGCCTCGGGAACGCGGCGGACCCCAAGGCCCTGCTGGTGGTCGGCGGCCGGGCGGACCTGTCCTCCACCGGCGGCCGGGTGCGCCATGTGGCCGCGTTCGAGGTCGCCCCCGACTTCAACTGGAACCTGGACCACGACGCGGCCCTGATCACCCTGGACAAGCCCCTTCCGTACAAGCCGCTGCCCCTGGCGAAGAAGAAGGACACCGCCCTCTACCGGGACGGCCGTACGGCCACCGTGTACGGGTGGGGGATGACCGGCCCGGGCGCCCCCGGCACCCGGCTCAAGCAGGCCACGCTCCGGCTCGCCCCGCAGGCCTCGTGCGCCCCCTACACCGACCCCGCCGACACCCGCGACCTCCGCGTCTGCGGGCTGCCGCGCACCGGCACCACCGACAGCATCTGCCCCGGCGACTCGGGCGGCCCGCTGGTCGCGGACGGCAAGCTGATCGGCATCGTGTCGACCGGCAACAAGTACTGCGACACCCAGCACCCGGTCTCGGTGTTCACCAAGGTGAGCACGGTCGCGCCGGAGCTCGGGCTGTAGCCGGTCCGGGCGGCGGCCCCGCCGTGGTCAGAAGGCGGCGATCGTGCGGGGCGCCCGCTCCTCGCGGCTGAGCGCCCGCAGTACCGCCGTCGGGCCGTGCCGGCGCACGGCCAGACGCGCGAGCAGGTCGACCACGCCCTCCACCGCGTCCGGCGCCCACGGCGGCGTGGGGATGTGCGCGCTCACCGCCAGGTCGTCGCCGTGCACCGCGATCTCCATCGTCCGGGTGGTCAGGAAGTCGTCGAGCAGCAGCGACCACGGGCCCCAGAGCGGGATGCGGACCGGCCGGTTCTCCACCGAGGCCAGGGTGTCCGTCAGCTCGGCCACGGCCTCGGCCACCCGGTCCGCCAGCGCCTTCGGGCCGTCCACGGCATCGCTCTCGCCGCCGCGCCGGATCCGTACGCTGATCTCGGCGTCGAGCTCCGCCCCGATCCACTCCACCCGCTCGTAGTGCCCGAGCAGCGGGACCACGGGCTCGGCCGGTACGGGACCGGCGAGCGCGGCCGGGATCGACAGGACCTGGTAGGCGAGATGGCCCGCGAGACCGGCCACGGAGAACGCGGCGAGCGCGCTCGGCCCGGACCACGCGGCGGCGACGGCCGGGTCGCGCAGCAGGTCCGGGACGGTGTTCGCCAGGGCCAGGAAGTCGTTCCGGGGTGAGGTCATTCCCGTACGATGCCGTCCGCCACCCTCACCGGGCAAGCGCCTTCCCCGGGCACGCGCCCTCACCAGGCAAGTGGCAGTGTCTCCGGGCCGCGGTTGATCGAGCCGCGCCGCCAGCGCACCTCTTCCGGCGCGACCGCGAGCCGCAGACCGGGGGCCATGCGCAGCAGCGTGGAAAGGATCACCTCCAGCTGCATCCGGGTCAGGGCGGCCCCCAGGCAGTAGTGCGCGCCGTGCCCGAAGGCGAGGTTGGGCGACTCGTCGCGGGTCAGCTCCAGGCGGTCCGGCTCGGTGTAGACCTCCGGGTCGCGGTCGGCGGCCAGATACGAGACGTAGACGGCCTCCCCGGCGCGGATGAGCACATCGCCCACGGGTACGTCCTCGGTGGCGATCCGGGGCAGCCCCACACCGTTGCGCTGCGGGATGAACCGCAGCAACTCCTCGATGGCCATGGGCAGCAGCGCCGGCTCGGCCCGCAGCCGTGCCAGTTGCGCGGGGTGGGTGAGCAGGGTGTACACCATCGTGGAGCACTGGTTGCGGACCTGGTCGAGGGCGTTGAGGACGATCATCACGGCGAGCGAGATCAGCTCCGGGCGGCTGAGCGCGCCCTCCGCCTGTGCCTGGGACAGCTCGCTGAACAGGTCGTCGCCCGGGTGTTCGAGGCGGTGGTCCGCGAGCGACCTGAAGTATCCGGCGATCTCGGCCTTGACCGCGTTGCTCTCCTCCAGGGAGTGGTCGCTGGAGAGGATGACGCCGCGCCAGGTCTGGAGCCGGCCGAGGTCGGCCTCCGGCACCCCGAGGAGCTTCCCGATCACCTGCTCCGGCATCGGTCCGGTCACGTACTCGGTGAGGTCGGCGGGCGCGCCCCGCGCCAGCATCTCCCCGACCAGCCGTTCCGCGATCGCCTCCGCCTCCACCCTGAGGACCGCGACCCGCTTGCGGTTGAAGGTCTGGGCGAGGAGCCGCCGCAGCCGGGTGTGGTCGGGCGGATCGGTGCGGCCGATGCCGCCGGCGGGGGCCACGACGTGCGGGGTCATGCTGGTCACCGGCCGGTCGACGGTCAGCGCCCGGCTGAACCGCGGGTCCGAGGTGACCTCCTTGACGTCCTGGTAGCGGGTCACCAGCCAGGCGTTGCCCTCCCCGAACCGCATCCGCACCAGGGCGACGGGCTCCTCGCGCAGCAGCCGGTGCAGCAGCGGGTCGAACTCCAGCTCGTGCAGGTGCTCCACCGGCCAGAAGTGCTCGGTGGCCTCCTCGGAGGTGCGCCGGCTCAGCTCACCGGTGATGAGGTCCTCGCTCATGACGTCACCGCCGTCGGGGCCGGGGCGGCGGAGGAGTGCCGCAGAGGCGTCAGCTGCTCGATGTCGTAGCGCACCCGCAGCTCCTGTACGGCCGCCGGGTCGAACCCGCCGCCGCTGTCGAGGAGTTCGAGGAGCTCCTCGAAGTAGCGCTCGTGGTCCGGGGGAGGGGCGGCCTGGAAGAGCATCCGGGCGGGGCGGCCGGTCGGGTTGGCGAAGGCGTGCGGGCAGCCCGGCGGCACCAGGATCATCGTCCCGGCCGTGGCCCGGATGTGGCGCTGCCCGGACGGCGACTCCCACTCCCGCCAGTCGTCTCGGGTGCGCACCTTCGGCTCGAAGGCCATCACGTCCAGCTCGCCCTCCAGCAGGTAGAACAGCTCCTCGCTGCGGCTGTGGGCGTGCGCCCCGACGTCGAAGCCGGGCGGCACCACCACCTCGAACGTGGAGGCGACCGTCGAGTGCGCCCCGGTGACCTTGAAGGTCACCTGCTGGGCGGCGGTCCTGACGGTCCGCCCGCCGCCGGGCGGGATCACCAGACCCTCGGTGGGGCGGGTGTACGGGCCGGGGTCGTCCACGGCTGTCTCCTCTCGGTACGGCACGTCGGGCGCGCTCACCACTGCACCGGCAGTTCTTTGGGCCCGCGGATCAGCGCCCCGCGCTCCCACACCAGCTCCTGCTCCGGCACCGCGAGCCGCAGGCCGGGGAAGCGGTCCCACAGCGAGCGCAGCAGGATCTCGGACTCCATCCGGGCCAGGGTCGCGCCGGGGCAGTAGTGGGGGCCGTGCCCGAAGGCGACGTGCGGGTTGTGCTTCCGGTCGAAGTCGAGTTGCTCCGGGTCGGCGAACACCCGCGGGTCGCGGTTGGCCGTGAGGTACGAGACGTAGACGGGGTCGCCCGCGGGGATCGTCACCCCGCCCACCTCGACGTCCTCCAGGGCGATCCGCGAGAGGCCGACCGCGTTGCGGTGCGGGATGTAGCGCAGCAGCTCCTCCACGGCCTGGGGCAGGAGTTCGGGCTCGGCGCGCAGCCGGGCCAGGTGTCCGGGCCGGGTGAGCAGCGCGTACACCATGTTGGCGCTGTTGTTGCGGACCGCGTGGGCGCCGCCGATCTGGATGAGCACGGCGAGGCCGACGGCCTCGTCCTGGTCGAGCACCCCGTTCTCCAGGGCGCCCGCCAGCACACCCGCCAGATCCTCCTCGGGCTCGGCCCGGCGCCGCTCGATGAGGTCGCGGAAGTACGCGGCCATCTCCGCCTTGGCCCGCTCGCTGGCCTCGCGGCCGCGCGCGGCGGAGATGATGGTGTCCGACCAGTGCGCCATCTTCGCCTGGTCCTCGTCCGGCACGCCCATCAGCGCGCACACCATGGCGAGCGGGAAGGGCCGGTTGAGGTGGGCCATCAGGTCCAGCGGGCCGCCCCGGTCCGCCATC
Source organism: Streptomyces sp. NPDC005878 (assembly GCF_040629815.1). Lineage (NCBI taxonomy): Bacteria > Bacillati > Actinomycetota > Actinomycetes > Kitasatosporales > Streptomycetaceae > Streptomyces > Streptomyces sp. NPDC005878. The sequence goes on along the minus strand of NZ_JBEXWK010000001.1, from coordinate 232,020 downwards.
CGGTCGAGGAGGCGGTCGGCGACCTGCTGGGCGTGGTCGCGCAGCCGGCGCATCGAGCGGGCGGTGAAGGCGCTGGCGACCACGCGCCGCATACGGGTGTGGTCCGGCGGGTCCGCGAACCCGACGGCTCCGTCCATCGGGATGAAGTGCGGGGCGAGCCGGGTGACCTGGCGGCCCATCACGGCCTGCCGGCTGAAGCGGGGGTCCACGGAGACGAACCGCACGTCGTCGTAGCGGGTCGCCAGCCAGGCGTGGCCCTCGCCGTTGGGCAGGCGCACCCGGGCCACCGGCTCCTCGTGCAGCAGCCGTGCGAGCAGCGGATCGAAGGCGAGGCCGGGCAGGTCCGGCGGCGCCCAGAAGTGGATCTGCGGTGCGGCCATGGCGTTCTCTCCTGTCTCGGTGGTTTGCGGTGTCAGACCGCCGGCTCCGGCACGGCGGCCCTCGCCACGGCGGATTCCTCGGGCGCCACGGCCCGCCGGGGCGCGCCCTGGACGGTCCAGTGCCCCAGCGCCACCTCGGCGGTGATGCCCGGCCCGAACCCGGCGATCAGGCCTTTCGCCCGGTGCTCCGCGCCGCCCTCGTCGAACAGCCGCCCGAGCGCGTCGAGGACGACGGCGCTGGCGATGTTCCCGTACTCGGTGAGCGTGGCGCGGCTGAAGCGGAAGGCCTCGGGCGGCACGCCGAGGTAGGCGCAGAGGTCGTCCAGGATGCGCGGGCCGCCCGCGTGGACGATGTAGAAGTCCAGGCCGGAGGCGTTCCAGCCGTGCTGGTCGGCGAGGGCGCTCAGGACGGGTGCCAGGGCCTCCATGGTGCCGGGGACCCGTTTGTCGAGCAGGAAGTGGAATCCGGTCTCGCGCACCGCGTAGGCGATCCAGTCCTCGGTGCCCGGTACGAGATAGGAGCCGTTGCGCTCCAGGTGGATCCCGGTGCCGCCGGAGCCCCGGACGACGGCGGCGGCCACGGCGTCGCCGAAGAGGCCGTTGGACAGCAGGGTGCCGACGCCGAGGTCGGTCGGCTGGTAGCTAAGCGAGCAGAACTCGCAGGCCACGATGAGGACGTTGGCCCCGGGGTAGGCGGTGCAGAAGTCGTGCGCCCGGTTGATCGCGCTGCCGCCCGCCGCGCAGCCGAGCTGGGCGATCGGCACCTGCCGGGTCTCCGGCCGGAAGCCCATGGTGTTGATCAGCCAGGCCGTCAGGGAGGGCATCATGAAGCCCGTGCAGGAGACGTAGACGATCAGATCGATGTCGCGCGGCGACAGCTCGGCCGTCTCCAGCGCCTGCCGCACCACCTGCGGCACCCGTGCCTTGGCCTCCGTCTCGTAGCGCTTGTTCCGCACCTCGAAGCCCGGGTGGCGCAGCGTGTCCTCAAGCGGCTGGACGAGGTGCCGTTTGGCCACGCCGGTGTTCTCGATCAGGCGTAGCGCGAGTGCGAGCTGGGGATGGTCGGCGTGAACCGTGCGCACCAGATCGAGAGTCTGCTCCGAGGTGATCACGTGCTCGGGCACGGCGACGGCAGGTCGGCACAAGACGGCCATGGGCGGAACATCCTGAGAAGTAGGCGGCGCCCGGTCGGGTGACGGGGGTCGGGCGGGCTGCCGGACAGCCGTGGTGGATCATTCCAGACCTATGCGGGAAGACTTCTCGGATCCGGATGAAAGTACACAAAAGTGTCATACGGGTGGCGGGAGTGACGCCGGACCGCGTCCGCGCGCCGGGCGCGCACGGAGCCGCCGCGGCCGACGCGGTGGGGCTGCCGGCGAGCGGCCCGTCCGGCAAGGTCACGGGCGTGTTCCTGCCGCTGGACGGGGGGCGCACGCCGATCCGGGGCGGCGGCTAGGGTTCAACGCCATGGACACGGACATCAAGGGTGTCTCCGCTGGTGGCGGGCGCGCCGACGGGGTGTACACGGGGAACGCGGGCAAGGACGCCGCGCTGGACCGGGGGTGGCTGCTCGGGCACTTCAAGGACGCCGGGGACCCGCGGCACAGCGAGGCCGTGGAGATCAAATGGGGCGTCCACCCCCGTGGGGACGAGCGGGCGCGGTGGGTGACCGGGGAGGAGCGCACGGCGCTGCTCGTGCTCATCAGCGGCCGCTTCCGGGTGGAACTGCCGGACGGCGACGTGACATTGGCCGAACAGGGCGACTACGTCGTGTGGGGCAAGGGGGTGGACCACTCCTGGTACGCGGAGGAGGAGTCCGTCGTCCTCACGGTCCGCTGGCCGTCGGTGCCGGGCTACCGGGTGGGCTGAGCCCCGGCCCGGCCGCGCCCGGGGTTCAGGGTTGCCCGGTCGCGGCCGCGCGGCGGTCCAGGACCACCAGCGTCCGCCGGGCCCAGCGGATGTTCTCCTCCTCGAAGGAGAGCCCCCGCATCAGGGTGAGGTAGGGGCCGACGCGTGCGGAACAGGCCAGGTACTCGTCCTCGGTGCGGCCGTCGAGCAGACGGTCCCGCAGCCGTTCGTACCGGGCCGCCTTGGCGCGGGCCCGCTCCAGCCGCTCGGCCACCGCGTCCCGTACCGCCGCGGTGTCACCCGCGTCCACGGCCTGCACCTGCACCAGGAGTTCGTCGCGAATCGCGCTGGGGCGGGGCGGCTCGGCGGTGAAGGAGCGCAGAGCCGCGAAGCCCGCGTCGGTGAGGGAGAACAGGCGCTTGTTGGGCCGGCGTTCCTGCTGGACGAGCCGCGCCCGGACCAGGCCCTCGGACTCCATCCGCTCCAGTTCGCGGTAGAGCTGTTGCGGGGTGGCCATCCAGAAGTTGGCGACGGACGCGTCGAACCCCTTGGCCAGGTCGTATCCGGAGGCCTCGCCCTCCAGGAGGGCGGCGAGAACGGCGTTGCGCAGTGCCATCGCGCCAAGCTATCACTTCCGCTACCAGTCAATTCGGTGAGTAATCGCCGCGTTTGAGCCCGGGTGCGCGCTGACCGGAGGCGACCGGGGGCGAGGGGGCGAGGGGGCTTCTACGAGGGTGTCGGTTCCGCCGGGGCCGTCGCGCGCGTGTTGATGGTGAAGGTGGCGCCGTCGGGGTCGCGGATCGTCGCCCACGGGCCGTTCGCGGCCGTGCCCTGGGCGATGACCATGCCGCCGTGGGCGCGGGCCGTCGCCGTCTTGGCGGGCACGTCGGTGGTCACGAAGTGGACCTCCCAGTGCGGCCGGATGGTGGGATCCGGTGCCGCCTCCAGCGCGCCGGAGCTGAGGCGGGCCACGATGTGGCCGCCGTGCCGCAGCACGACCTCCTCGGCCTCGTACCGCACGTCGCAGCAGCCCGGCCGCTCGGCCGCCCAGTCGAGGACCTCGCCGTAGAAGATGGCCGCCTCGAAGGCGTTGCGGGTGCGCAGCCGCAGCCAGGCGGGCTCGCGGTCGCGCCAGGACTCCCAGTCGTCGACGAGCTTGCCCTGCCAGATGCCGAAGACCGCGCCGTCCCGGTCGGCGGCGAGCGCGCCGCGCCCCGTCTGGAACGCGACCGGGCCCACGGCGACCGTGGCGCTCCGCTCGCGGATACGTGACGCGGTGGTGTCGGCGTCCTCGACCGCGAAGTACGGCGTCCAGGCCACCGCCACCTGGAGCGCGGGTGCCAGGGCCCCGATCCCGGCGACGGGCTCGCCGTCGTCCAGCGCCACGCGGAACTGCTCGCCGAGGCGCCCACCGCGGAACGTCCAGCCGAAGACGGCTCCGTAGAAGTGGAGCGCGGGTTCGAGTTCGCGCGCCATGAGGCTCACCCAGCACGGTGCCCCGAGCACCGCCGCACTCGACGAGGCCTTGCAGTCCGGGACCGTGGTTGTCCTGTCCATCACTGATGCCGATCGCTCTCGCTTGGCGGCTTCCTGCGGTCACCATTTTCCCGCACATCGGGCGTACCGCACCCAACCGCCTGTGGTGGTGTGCCGTCGCGCAGTGTAATGGCTACGCTGCGTATGATGCCGCTCACCGTATCGGAGGGGCTTCCCGGTACGGGTACCCCGTTTCGTGTAAGTAGCACCCGAATCGGCGGCACCCGACTCACCTTGCGTCGTTCCCCGGCACCCCGCAACCGGTCCCGCTCTCCCGGGCCCGGCCCCGGGCAGACGGCCGGGTGGTTACGCGGCCCGCTGGTAGCGGGCGCCGTCCCGGGTCCGGGTCAGCAGGCCCGCCGTGATCAGATAGCGGCGCAGCGCCGGGAAGTCGTCGTGGACCGTGAGCAGCGCCTCGTTGACCTCGCGCTCGGTGTACTGCCGTCCCGCCTCGAAGAGCGTCTCCGTGAGGTGGACGAGAAGCTGCTCGCGGCGGGCGGCCTTGCGCGGGATGGCCGTCAGACGGCCGTGGGAGAAGAGCGCGGCCACGGCGTGCGAGCCGGTGGTCCGCGCGGGGGCGTCGGTGGTGTGCGCCGACGTGTCGCCGGGGGAGTTCGCTGACATGCCCGGAAGCCTTCCTCATACGGCGGCCGCCCGGCAACGGATTTCGGCCGGCCCCGAGCCGGGACGGCCCGGGCGGGGCGCTCCCCGGCCCTCGCCCGGCGTTCGCGATCCGGCGCTCCGGCCGGGGCGCGGCCGTCCGGCCGGAGCGGATGGCCGATCATGCGCTCGACGCCCGGCGAACACGTGTGCCATCGTCGTGGCGGGGTGGACCTGCTGCACAAGGGGGGTGGGGGATGGGTCTGACGAGCGAGTTCAGCACCGCGGTCGTGCCGGCGGCCGAGCGGTTCGCGCTGTGGACCGAACTGGCCGCGCAGTCGCACGTGCGCAATTGGCTCAGCAGCGAGTGCGCCGAGGACTTCCACGCCTGGCTGCGCGTCCTCGACCTGGGCGACGTCCGCGTGTCGACCCTGACGTACCCGAGCGTGGAGATCACGCGCACACCCAAGCTGATCCGGCAGGACGACCCCGAGGTCTACCAGGTCAACGTCCTGACGTCGGGCAGCGGCCGCGCGGCGCAGGGCGGCCGGGAGGCCTCCCTGCGCGCCGGGGAGCTGGTCCTGGTCGACAGCAGCCGCCCCTTCGAGGGCCGGTTCGACGGCGGGTACTCGTCCATGACGGTGGTGCAACTGCCCCGCACCCGGCTGCCGCTGCCCCAGGACGTGGTCCAGCGGGTCGCCGCCACTCCCATCGCCGCCGACCGGGGGCTGGGCGGGGTGTTCGGCCGCTGGCTCGCCGACCTCGACGCCCGCGCCGACGAGTGCGCGCCCGCCGACATCCCGGCGCTCGCCTCGGTGACGGTGGACCTGCTCGCGGCGGTGCTGGGGCGGCGGCTGGCCGTCGAGGACGAGCTGAGCCCGCAGGCGCGCAGACAGGCCCTGCGTGTGGAGGTCTGCGACTTCATCAACCGGCACCTCGGCGACCCGTCCCTCACGCCCGCGACCGTCGCCGCCGCGCACCGGATCTCCCTGCGCCACCTCCACCAGATCTTCGACTCGCGCGGCACCACGGTCGCCGCGTGGATCCGGGCCCGGCGGCTGGAGTGCTGCCGCCGGGACCTCGCCGACCCGCTGCTGCGCCGCCGCCCGGTGTACGCGATCGGCGCCCGCTGGGGGTTCGTCGAGCCATCCCACTTCAGCCGCGCCTTCCGCGCGGCCCACGGGATCAGCCCGCGTGACTACCGCGAGGCAGCCCTGAATCGCTGACGGGGTCCTCCCCGTCCTCGACGCGGGAGTGGTAGTAGAGGAAGCCGTACTCGTCCGTCCAGCAGGCGTCGCCCGTGAAGGTCCAGCCGTTGCGCACGGTGTCCCGCTGGTGTTCGTCGTCGTCGAGGTAACGGCAGCCGGTGGGCCCCTTGACGGCGAGCGCGCCGACCTGGCCGTACGGGACGGGCCGCCCGGAGGCGTCGACGATCGCGGTGAGGTAGCCGGGCACGGGCCGCCCGATCGCGCCGGGGTGCGACCAGGCCTGCTCGCCGCGCATCGACACGATGATGTGGAGCATCTCGGTGGAGCCCAGCCCGTCGATCAGGCTGTTGCCGGTCCGCTGCTTCCATCTGCGGCGCGTCTCCTGGGGCAGCGCCTGCCCGGAGGAGACGCACTCGCGCAGCGATGCCAGGTCGTACGGGGTGGGGTCGGCGCAGATCGCCTGGTAGCGGGCGGGTCCGCTGAAGCAGACGGTGGCGCGGAACTCCGCGACGGCGCGGGCGAGCCGGCGCGGCGAGGAGGTGTCGAGCAGCACCGTCGAGGCGCCGACGTGGAGGGGGAAGAGGAGCAGTCCGCCCAGTCCGTAGGTGTCGGCCAGCGAGGGGGTGCCGATGAAGCGGTCGTCGGCGGTGGCCCGCAGCACGTGCCGGGGGAAGGAGTTGCACGCGGCCATCACGTCCCGGTGCGAGTGGACCGTGGCCCTGGGCGGCCCCGAGGCGCCGGAGGTGAAGGCGATCAGGCAGGGGTCGGTCGCGGCGGTGTCGACGGGGAGCGACCAGTCGGGCTTGTCCGCCATGGCCCGCTCCAGACCGGCCCCGGCGCCCGCCCCGCCGAGGAAGAACAGGGTCCGGGGCGCGCGGCCCGCCGACTCCAGCTCGGAGCGCAGGCCCCACTCGCACAGCGCGTGGGTCACCCGCGCCTTGTCGATCACCCCGGTCAGCTGCTCGGCCCGCAGGGTGGGCGCGGTCGTCACCACCACCCCGCCCGCCCGCACCACCGCCAGCCAGATCGCCGCCAGCATCGGGGTGTTGGCGCCGCGCAGCAGCACCCGGTTGCCCGGCACCAGGCCCATGTCCTCGGTCAGGACGTGCACCACACGCGCCACGACCGCGGTCAGCTGCCCGTACGTCCAGCGCACGCCGTGCTGGGACAGCACGGCGGGCCGCTGTGCCCGGTCCAGCGCCCCACCGCCCTCCAGGAGTTCCCACGCGCAGTTCAGCCGCGCGGGAAAGCGCAGGGAGGGCATCCCGAGGAGCAGATCGGGCCGGAGCGGCCCGGACGGTAAGTGGTCCCGTACGAAGGTGTCCGTGTGGGCGGATCGATGGTCTGCTGGCGATGGGGTGTTCAACTGGCCTGCCCCCTCCTGGTCGACTTGTGCCTCATTCAACGAGGGTCGACTAGAGATGTCCTTGACGATCCGTGCGTGCTCCTTGCCGGATCGTGCACACCGTGACGGTCGGTGCCGGTGGGACGGGGGTTTGCTCCAGGGGTGAGGAACGGGTGGAGCCGTCGGGGGTCGCTCCCGAGTGGCCGGGGCCGGACGGCAACACCGTGGATACAGAGGCGCGTTGGGCCGTTTCGGCGGTGCCGTTGCGCGTAACACTGTTCATGACAGGCCAACTCCGCCTCGACCCACCGGCTGGTCGACGGAGAGTCACGGAAGACCTCGGGCGGGGACGCGCCCGAGGGGGCCTTCGGCTTCGACGTCACCAGCCGGCCCCCCACCCATTCCCCATTCCCCCCACGGGCCCCCGCACGACCGGGGCTCCGCTCTGGAGGCACCGATGCCCGACCTCTGGCTGCCCGGCGCACAACGGATCGACGTGGGCGACCACGCCCCCACCGACAGCACCTACCCCGCCAAGGCCATCGCCCACATCACCTGGGACAAGAACGCCACCGCCGCCCACCCGCAGGACCAGGTCCCCTACGGCAACCTCCAGGACTGGTTCGGCCGCAACCCCGACGGCAAGGGGTCCGCCCCCCACCTGCTCTGGTCGCCGTTCACGGGCGCGTTCACCCAGTTCTTCCCGGCCAACTCGCGCTCCAAGTCGCTGGTCGACCTGTCCGGCGGCACCCGGACCAACAGGGCGGGCACCGTCGTCATCCAGATCGAGGCGCACTTCTTCCCGTACTGCCGGGTCAACGGCAAGGTCTACGCCAGGCTCGTCGACACCCCGTGCGCCGGCTGGGCGACGCTGAACGCCTGGGTGCGCTCCTGGGGCGTGCCCGACACCTGGCCGATGGGGCGGCCGGCCGACTTCACCTCCCACCGCGACGAACGCGTCTGGGAGACGCACGGCGGCTGGTACGGACACCAGCACGTGCCGGAGAACACCCATCAGGACCCCGGCTCCTGGCCCCAGTTCACCGGGGCCCCGCCGACGGCGAGGGTCTCCCTGGCCCATGTGATCGCGGCGGCCCGGCGCGACCCGGGCCTCCCGCAGGGCGGCACCACGTACAAGAGCGAGGTCCTGGTCGTCGAGCGCGCCCTCCAGGCCGAGGGGCTGCTCAGCGCCACCTGGGTCGACGGCTCCTTCGGCACCAAGACGAAGACGGCGTACGCCGCCTGGCAGCGGCGCTGCGGCTACTCGGGCCCGGACGCGGACGGCATCCCCGGCCGTGACTCGCTCACCCGGCTCGGCGCCCGCCACGGATTCACCGTCGCCTGACCGCCTTCGCGCCGCCGCGCCCGCGGCCGGCGGTTCCGGCGGCTGGCCGCGACCACGGCGACGGCCGCCGGGACCGCCGCGCGGGCGGGGACGTGCGGGGACGGGACGCCCCGGGCTCAGCCGTGCGAGGGCGCCACCACGTCCACCGTCTCGAAGCCCTTCCGGCGCATCCGTTCCGATCCCCAGACGCCGAGCGGCCCGAGCGCCCGGTTGAGGGTGTGCCCGTGCTCGGTCAGCGAGTACTCCACCCGTGGCGGCACCTCGGCGTGGACCTCCCGGTGGACCAGGCCGTCCGCCTCCATCTCGCGCAGGTGCTGCGTCAGCATCTTCTCGCTCACCCCCGGCAGGCCGCGGCGCAGTTCGGCGAAGCGGCGTATCCCGTGGGCTTCGAGTTCCCAGAGGATCAGCCCCTTCCACTTGCCGCTCACCACGTCGAGCGCGGCGTCGATGCCGCAGATGTACGGCCCGTTCCTCGGCCCCTTGGCCATCCCCAGTCCCCTTACTAAAAGGTAAGTACCGCAGTAAATAGTGGGTACTTCCGAGAATAGTGGTGCTCTTCGAGCATGGAGGGGTGAACGAACAACACACCAGCACCCCCACCGAACAGCCCGGCGCCGTCACCGTGATCGGACTCGGCCCGATGGGCCGGGCGATGACCCGTACCCTTCTCACCGCCGGGCATCCGGTGACCGTCTGGAACCGCACCGCCGCCCGCGCCGAGGGCGTCGTCGCCGACGGCGCGACCCTCGCGGCGACGCCCGCCGAGGCCGTCGAGGCGAGCGGCCTCGTGATCCTCAGCCTCACCGACTACCGGGCCATGTACGACATCCTCGACGGCGCCACCGGATCGCTCGCGGGCAGGACGCTCGTCAACCTGAGCTCCGACACCCCCGACCGCACCCGCGAGGCGGCCCACTGGGCGGCCGGGCACGGCGCCGCCTTCCTCACCGGAGGGGTCATGGTCCCCGCGCCGATGGTCGGCACGGACGCGGCCCACGTCTACTACAGCGGCCCGCGCGAGGCGATGGAACGCTTGCGCGAGCCGTTGGCGCTGCTCGGCACACCCAGGTACCTGGGCGAGGACCCGGGGCTCGCCCAGATGATGTACCAGGCCCAACTGGCTGTCTTCCTCACCACCTTGTCCGCGCTGATGCACGCCACCGCCATGCTGGGCACCGCCGGGATGAAGGCGAGCGAGGCGCTGCCGGAGCTGCTCGCCTCCGCCGACTCGACCGGCGCCATCCTGCGGGCCGGTGAGGACAGTCCCGGCACCGCGCTCGACGCCGGGGAGCATCCGGGCGACCTCAGTACGGTGACCATGATGGGGGCGACGGCCGACCACATCGTCGAGACCAGTACGTCGCTCGGCCTCGATCTCGCGCTCCCGCTGGCCGTGCGCGGCCACTACCGGCGCGCCGTCGCGGACGGGCACGGCGGCGACAACTGGACCCGCATCATCGACGGCATCCGCGAGCCGCGCTGAGCCGCGCGGAGACGCCGACTACGTAGTGGCGGCGCCGAGTTGCGTAGTCGGCTACGGATCTGCCCTCCCCGCTCCACCGGTTACGTTCCTCTCCGGTGACGTCGAAGGTCGAGGAGGTGACTCCCATGATGTATCCGCCCCCGACCGTCGGTACCGGTCGCTGATGTCCGAGGCGGTGGCCGCTTCTGTCCCGGAGCGGCCACCGCGCCCGTCCGCCGGGCCCTCAGCCTCGCAGCACGGGTGGCAGGTCGCGCCGCGAGTGCACGCCGAGCTCGCGGTAGATCCGGGTCAGATGGCTTTCCACGGTACGACCTTTTCGAGTACCGGCAGCGGGAGCGGTTCGCCCAGGGCCACCGCCGCCAGGGCGTCCCTGTGGCGCGGGTCGAGGCCGCGCAGCTCGCGCTCGACCAGCTCGGCCAGCCGGGGCGGCGCGGTCAGCGGGCCGCGCCACCACCACACCCCGCCCCCGCTCACCAGGTGCCCGGTGGCGTGGCCGTGGCGGACCAGTTCGGTGAGGAACAGCGGGTTCCCGCCGGTCCACCGGTGGAGCAGCTCCACCGTGGGGCGCGCCGCGGCGCCGTCCAGCAGCGCGCGCACCAGCGGGGCCGTGTCGGCGACGCCGAACGGGGCGAGGTCCAGGCGCTCCGGATAGCCGTCCTTCCAGAGCGCCACGACCGCGTCGGGGGCGGGCAGTCCCGGCCGCGCGGTGACGACGAGACGCGGGCCCCCCTCGGCGGCCAGACTCAGTGTCAGGGCGGCGGAGGCGTCGTCGAGGTGGTGGGCGTCGTCGATGACGAGGACCGGGACGCGCCGCCCCGCCCGGCGGGCGAGTTCGCCGCGCAGCAGCCCGTACGCCCGGCCCTCGTCGAGGCCGCCCCCGTCCCCGAGCAGGGCGCGGAAGGCCCCGAACGGCACCCGGCGGCCGGCTTCGGTGGCGGCGGTCCTGACGATCGCGAAGCGGGAGGCGCCGAGCCGCGCGGTGACGGCCGCGAGCAGGGCCGTCTTGCCGACGCCGCCGGGCCCGACGACCGCGGCCCCTCTCCTGGTCAGCACGGCCCCAGCACCCGCTGCCGCTCCCGCTCCCTGGCGACGAAGACCCCGGGTACCAGGTCGTACGGCATCGTTCCCCCCGCGCGGGCGATCGGGCTTCCCGCCCGGACCACGGTCCCGCACCCGGCGGCGCCGCCGCCCGCCCCGGCGTCCCTTTGGCCGGAACCGGTGCGGAAAGGTCGGATTCCGCTCGCTTCCGCTTGCCCGAGTCCCTGTCGGCGGCCGGGTGAACGCCTAGGCTCGGGAACGTGCTGCGCATCTTCGATCATCTCGTCGGCCGGGGGCCGCTGCGGATCTGTGCCCATGTGCCGCCCGCCGACGGCCCGGGCGACCTCACCGGGCTGCGGGTCCTGCTGACCGCCGACGTCCTCGCGCGCGTCGTCGAACTGCGCGGCCGGGCCGTCCTGACGGGCCGGACCGGCCCGGAGGTCCCCGGCGCCGCCGCGACCGGCATCCATCCCGCCGACGCCGAGGGCAGCCCGGAGGAGATCGCCGAGGCCCTGGGCGGCCCGCCGGCCGTGCAGCTCAGCGGCCGGCCGTACGAGGGTGGCGGCGGCCTCTCCCTGCGCGTCGCCGAGGCCGTACGTGAGGGTGGGGACGGGGCCGAGGACGGGGACGGCCTGGCCGTACGGCTGGCGCTGCTCGACCAGCCGTACCACCGGCCCGTCACGCTCACGGCCGGGGCCGTCGAAGACGCGGGCCGTCGTCTCGCGCGGTGGCGCGCTGCTGTCGCCGGGTGGGCCGAGGAGCCGTCCAAGCCGCTCCTGGACGCGCTGGTGCGCACCGCACGCGAGGGACTGGAGGACAGCCTCGACACGGCCGCGGCGCTGCGGGCGCTGGAGGACCTGGCAGCGGACGGCGGAGTACCGGCGGGCGCCAAGTTCGAGACCTTCGCCCGGCTCGACCGCGTCCTCGGCCTGGAGCTGACCCGCGAGATCGGTACCGCGCCCGCCGGGGGAGTACGGGCATGAGCCCTCTGCGGCGGCTCGTGGTCCTGCGGCACGCCAAGTCGGCGTGGCCCGAGGGCGTGCCCGACCCGGCCCGGCCGCTCGGGCGGCGCGGGCTGCGCGACGCGCCCGCCGCCGGGCGCTGGCTGAGCGCGGCGGACTGCCTGCCCGATCTGGTCCTGTGCTCGACCGCCCGCCGGGCCCGTGAGACCTGGGAGCTGGCGGCGGCCGAGCTGGGCAGCCCGCCCCCGGTCCGCCACGACCCGAGGCTGTACGCCGCCGACGCCCGCGCTCTGCTCGGGGCGGTGCGCGAGGGGCCCGCCGACGTCGGGACGCTGCTCCTGGTCGGCCACAACCCCGGCGTGCAGGACCTCACCCTGCTGCTCACCGGTGAGGCCCTCGGGGAGAGCCTGGACCGGGTGGGGGCGAAGTTCCCGACCGCGGCGATCGCGGTGCTCACCTGGCGCGGTGCCTGGTCGGACCTGGCGCCCGGGACCGCCCTGCTCACCGACTTCGCCGTCCCGCGCGGGGCACGTGCCTGAACGGCGCGCCGGGCGCGGGGGCCGGACCGGACCGGCCATAGGACCGGCCGACGGAACGGCCATTGGACCGGCCATCGGAGTTCGGACCGGCCATCGGAGTGATGAATCGTTTCGCTGCGGGGCTGGAGCGGGGGCGGCGTGATGGAGTTGCCGCGTCCGTCAGGCCGGTGGGAGAGGACAGAGGGCGATGCAGTACGGCTGTCCGGGCTGTGACGCCCTGCGCGCGGAGGCACGTCGGCCGGGCGTGGATCTGGCCGATCTGCTGCACCGCGTACAACTCCACGAGCTCGACCCCCACCCGTCCCCGAAGGCGGGTCCCCGCAAGCGCCAGCAGGACCGCAAGGGGCGGGCCTGAGCGGCGGGTTCAGCCGGCGCGCTCGTAGCGCAGGAGGACGACGCCGTTGCCGAAGCTCCGGCTCTCGGTGAGCCGGAGCGCGACCTCCGCGTCCAGGGGCGGGAAGGGGACCCTGCCCCGTCCGATGAGGACGGGGTGGACGTAGACGCGGAACTCGTCGACCAGGCCGTGGCGCAGGAACGCGGCGGCGAGGTCGGGTCCGCCCAGCGTCAGGTCACCGCCCGGCTGGTCCTTGAGCGCCCGGATCTCCTCGGGGACGACCTCCCGTACGAGCGTGGTGTTCCACTCCGCCCGCTCCAGGGTCCGCGAGAACACGAACTTCGGCTTGTCCAACCAGATCCGGGCGAAGTCCCGCATCGGCGCGGTGCTCGCCGGATCGGCCTCCGCGGTCGGCCACACCCCGGCCATCAACTCGTAGGTGACGCGGCCGTGGAGGAAGCCGCCCATCGCCCGCAGCTCCTCGTTGAAGTGCTCGTGCAGTTCGTCGTCGACGCGGTGCCAGTCGATCCGGCGCCCGGGCCCCTCGAAGAATCCGTCCAGGGATACCCCGATCATCAGGATGATCTTTCGCATGGCAGCCTCGCCGGAGTCGGGTTGACGGGTACGGCCGCGACGATACGCGCGTCGCGGCGGGGTGGGGGCGGGGCGCGCGGGGTGGTCACGGACGCGCGCTCCGGGAGGCTCGGGGCGGGCCCTGACAGGCGGCCGACCGGCGGTTCTCGGCCATCGTCACGGCCCGCCTCCCCGCTCCGGTCCGACCGCTTCCGACCGATGGGTAACCTGGGTAGTTGATCTTGGTGGGCGGGCCCCCATGGGCCCGATTCGCCGACCCCGCGCGGGCGTTCGCGAACGCCCCTCCCCGACCAGAATGCGAAAACCATTGGCTCACCGTCAGCTTCGCCGCCGCACCCGTCTCGCCGGGCACCTGGTGGCCTGCTCCACCGTGCTCGCGGTCCTGCCCGCCGCCCCGGCGCTCGCCGACTCCGGCCCGACCCCGGCCGCCCCGGGAACGACCACCGCCCACCTGGACGCCGTCGAACAGGCTCTGCGCCAGGTCTCGCCCGGCCTTGAGGGCAGCGTCTGGGAGCGCACCGCGGGCAACCGGCTCGACGCCTCGGCGGCCGACCCCTCGGACTGGCTGCTCCAGACCCCCGGCTGCTGGGGCGACGACACGTGCGCCGAGCGGCCCGGGACCAAGCGGCTGCTCGCCAAGATGACCGAGAACATCGCCGCGGCCGAGCACACGGTCGACATATCCACCCTCGCGCCGTTCCCCAACGGGGCGTTCGAGGACGCGGTCGTCGACGGCCTCAAGGCCTCGGCCGCCGCCGGGCACCGGCTCAAGGTCCGCGTCCTCGTCGGCGCCGCGCCGATCTACCACCTCAACGTGGTCCCCTCCAAGTACCGCGACGAGCTCGTCGGCAGGCTGGGCGACGCGGCGAAGAACATCACGCTCAACGTGGCGTCGATGACGACCTCCAAGACCGCCTTCTCCTGGAACCACTCCAAGCTGCTGGTCGTCGACAACCGCTCGGTGGTCACCGGTGGCATCAACGGCTGGAAGGACGACTACCTCGACACCGCCCACCCGGTGTCGGACGTCGACCTCGCGCTGACGGGACCCGCCGCCGGCTCCGCGGGCAGGTACCTCGACACGCTGTGGGCCTGGACCTGCCAGAACAAGTCGAACATCGCCGGCGTCTGGTTCGCCTCCTCGGGCGGCGCCGGCTGCATGCCGTCGCTGGCCCAGGACGCCCCCGCCCCGGCCACCGCCACGGGCGGTGTGCCCGTGATCGCCGTCGGCGGTCTCGGCGTCGGCATCCGGAACAGCGACCCGGCCTCCGCGTTCCGTCCGACGCTGCCCACCGCCGCCGACACCAAGTGCGTCGTCGGGCTGCACGACAACACCAACGCCGACCGGGACTACGACACGGTCAACCCCGAGGAGAGCGCCCTGCGCGCGCTCGTCGCCGGCGCCCGCGACCACATCGAGATCTCCCAGCAGGACCTCAACGCCACCTGCCCGCCGCTCCCGCGCTACGACATCCGCCTCTACGACGCGCTCGCGGCGAGGATGGCCGCCGGGGTGAAGGTGCGGATCGTCGTCAGCGACCCCGCCAACCGCGGCGCGATCGGCAGCGGCGGCTACTCGCAGATCAAGTCGCTCTCCGAGATCAGCGACACCCTGCGCGACCGTCTCGCCCTGCTCACCGGCGACAAGGCCGCCGCCCGAGCGACGATGTGCTCCACCCTCCAGCTGGCCACCTTCCGCAGCTCGGACAGCCCGAAGTGGGCCGACGGCCACCCGTACGCCCAGCACCACAAGCTGGTCTCCGTCGACGGCTCGGCCTTCTACCTCGGCTCGAAGAACCTGTACCCCTCCTGGCTCCAGGACTTCGGATACGTGGTGGAGAGCCCCGAGGCCGCCGCCCAGCTGACGGCGAAGCTGCTCGCCCCGCAGTGGCGGTACTCGAAGGCGACCGCGACGTTCGACTACGAGCGCGGCGTCTGCCAGGCCTGATCCCGGCCGCCGGCCCGCCAGTCCGTCAGTCCGCTCTCCCGCTCCTGCTCGTGCTCCCGGTCGTGCCCTGCGGTGTGCCCCCGGCCGTCCCGAGGCGCGTCGGCGGCAGGAAGTCGCGTACGTAACTCCGCTTCCAGCACGCCCCCGTCGTCCGCAGCTCGCGCCACGTCGTGTACTGGTAGCGGAACAGCCGCGCGCGGATGTGGCGGGGCGGGCTGTCGGGCGGGAACGGGGAGCGCCTGAGCAGGCGCAGGGTGTCGCGGTCGTTGTCCAGCAGGCGCTCCACCAGGGGGCCGAACCACGGCCGCGCGTAGCCCGGGGAGAGACCGGCGAACCACATCAGCCAGTCGAGCCGCAGATGGTACGGCGCGAACTGGCGGGGCCAGTGACGGAGATCCCCGGGCTTGCCCCGGAACTCGTACGCGCGCCAGTCGGAGTCGGGGCGGGGCAGCGCGTCCGCCGTGCCCTCGATGACGACCTCCAGCCGCAGCCTGCTGACGCTGCCGAACGCACCGTAGGTGTTGACCAGGTGCAGCGGGTCGAAGGAGTAGTTCATGATCTGGCGGCGCGAGAACAGATTGCGGGCCGGACGGTAGCTCAGGGCGAGCAGGCCCGCGGCCACGGCCAGGACGACCACCTCGTACCAGAGCGGGGTCGCCGCGAAGTGCCGGTCGCCGGTGAGGGGGGAGAAGTCGACGGCGGTGACGGCCAGGGCGACCGTCGTCCAGTTCAGCCAGGCGAAGTTGCCCGACAGGATCAGCCACAGCTGGGTGAGGATCATCAGTGAGGCGGCTGCCGTGGCGACGGGCTGCGGGGTGAAGAGCAGGACCGGCACGGCCAGTTGGGTGACGTGGTTGGCGGCGACCTCCACCCGGTGGAACGGCTTCGGCAGATGGTGGAAGAACCAGCTCAGCGGGCCCGGCATGGGCTGGGTCTCGTGGTGGTAGTCCAGACAGGTCAGCGTGCGCCAGCACGCGTCGCCGCGCATCTTGATGAGCCCCGCCCCGAACTCCACGCGGAACAGCGCCCACCGCATCAGGAACAGCACGACGACCGGCGGCGCCACGTCGTCGTTGCCGAGGAACACCGCGAGGAACCCGACCTCCAGGAGCAGTGACTCCCAGCCGAAGGCGTACCACGTCTGGCCCACGTTCACGATCGACAGGTACAGCGCCCAGGGCAGCAGCCACAGCAGCATCGCGCCCCACAGCGGCACCCGTCCGTCGACCCCCGCCAGCAGGCCCGCCGAGACCAGGACACCCGCCCACGCCCATGCGGCGAAGAAGCGGTCCGAGTAGCGGAAGTGGAAGACGCTGGGCGCCCGCCGGAAGGGGACCCGCTCGACGTAGCGGGGCACCGGGAGCATGCCGCGCTCGCCGATCAGCGCCCGGAACTGCCGGGCCGCGCCCAGGAACGCGACGAGGTAGATCGCGGCGAGCGCCCGCTGGAAGACCAGGCGGCTCAGCCAGTAGTCGGGTGCGACGAACCACTCCACGGTCCCATTGTGACGCTGGGTGACGCTAGTGGCCTGGGGGGCGGGGCACGGGAGTGAGGTGCCCACAGGCGAAAACCGTGAGCCGAGCTGAGCTGAGCCGAGCCGAGCCGGGTTGAGCTTGAGCTGAGCTGAGACGCGCCGCCTCGCCCCGCTCCAGCGGCGCTCCACTCCCGCCGTACCCGGACCGGATAGGGTCCGGCCGGGTCGCGCGTGTCGGCCAGGGGCCCGCGGCCCCGCTGCGAGGATGCCGGGGACGAGCCGGTGCGGAAGAACGACGAAGCGAGGGCAGCATGTTCAGTGGCGCGCACGCCATCTTCTACAGCACGGACGCCGACGCCGACCGGGCCTTCATCCGGGACGTGCTCGGCTTCCCCGGAGTGGACGCGGGCCAGGGCTGGCTCATCTTCCGGCTCCCGCCCGCCGAGCTGGCCGTCCACCCCACCACGGACGAGCCCCGGCACGAGCTGTATCTGATGTGCGACGACATCAACGCCCAGGTGCAGGACTTCCTCGCCAAGGGCGTCGCGATCACGCGCCCCGTCACCGACCAGCCGTGGGGGAGGATCGCGGCGGTCCGGCTGCCCAGCGGGGCCGAGCTCGCCTTCTACGAACCCCGCCACCCGGTCGCCCACAGCCTCTGAGACGTCACCCACCGCCTCCGGGACGCGGAGGACGGCGCCGGGTCCGGGACGCGTACGGCGTCGGTCACGGCCCCGGCCTTTCCCCCCCCAGCGGGGCCGCCCACGCCGCGTGGTGCCCGCCCACGCGGGCGGCCGGGGGCGGCCGGACGCCCGCGCCGCAGGCTGGGCCGGGGGGGAGACAACGACGCCGACCCGGCCGTCCGTCCGGGCCCCGGCCCCTGCGAGGTGCCCCCGCGGCGCCCGGATGGCGTCGTGCGCCCCGGGCGCCTCCCTCGGCGCAGAAATCTCAGCCGGACGAGGGGTCCCGGATTCATACGATGCCCTTACCCTTGGGCGGGTAGCCTCGGTAAAGAGAAGCCAAAGAGGTGCGTGAGGCCACAGTCGTCCTCACGCACCACAGCGAAAGGCACGGCTTATGGCCCTCACCTTTGCGCACAGGGTCAGCGCTCGGCGTGCGTCCCTGCAGGATGTGAACGCGATAGTCCGCCTGCTCTCCGGCGACCACGGGCTGCCGCCCGAGACCGCCGCTCTCGTCTCGGCATCACAGGCCCAACTCCGGCTCATCCTCGCGCACTTCGGTCTGGAGACCGGCAAGGTGTGGGTCGCCGAGTCGGGGTCGGGAGCGCCCGAGGCGGCCGCGGTGTGGATCCCGCCGGGTGTCTCCATCGACGAGGAAGAACACAGAGCGCTGCTGCGGCTGCACGGACTGCGGCCGACCCTGATGCCCGCGCGCGACCACGAGGGACGGATACCGGGCGAGGAGGACCACTGGCTGCTCGCGGCCGTGGGCCTCTCCCCGGCCGCCCACCCGGCGGCCCTGGAGGCCGTCCTGGACCCGGTCCTGCGCATCGTGGACGGCGCGTCCCTGCCGGCCTACGCCACGGCCCCGGCGTCCTTCCAGGCCGAGCTGCTCGCGCCCTTCGGGTTCGAGCCGTGCGCCTCGGGTGCGGCGCGTCCGGAGCCCCGGCTGCGCCGCCCGCCGAAGGCCGCCGCCTACGACGGCTGAGCGGCCCGCAGTCCGATCCCGTACCGGTACGAAGACCTCTGGCCCGGCCCGCGTCATGCGGGCCGGGCCAGAGGTCTTCACGGTCGGAGTGCGCGCGCCGCGGGCGCGGCCGTCACTGCAGTCCGGCGGACTTGCACGCGGCCTTGTACTTGGCCGTGCAGATCTCGTCGATCGTGTAGAGGCCGTCGCTGACGACGGTGGAGCGGATGTTCTCCTTGATCACGGCGACGACCGGGACGAGCGCGGTGGGGATGTCGCTCTTGGTCGGGCTGTTGGTCTTGGAGTTGGCGATGGAGATGAGGCTCTGCTTCTTGGCCAGTGCGACCGCCATCTGCGCGGCGATCGGGCTCTCCTCCGCGTACGACTTGTAAACGCTCATGTACTGCTCGCCCGCCACGATGCGCTGGACTCCCGCGAGCTCGGTGTCCTGGCCGGTGATGGGCGGCAGCTTGGAGACACCCGCGGCCTTGAGGGCGCTGATGACACCGCCGGCCATGCCGTCGTTGGCGGAGTAGACGCCGATGATCCTGTCCTTGCCCAGCGCGGCGATCGCGCTGCGCATGTTCGCGGCGGCGTTCTCCGGCTTCCACTCCTTGGTGTCGTACTCCTTGCCGATGTTCACCTTGCCGTCCAGCTCGGCGTGCGCACCCTTCTTGAACTGGGCGGCGTTCGGGTCGGTGCGGGCACCGTTCATCATCACGATCTGGCCGTCCTTGGCCTTCGTGCCCAGGGTGTCCAGCAGTGCCCTGGCCTGCACATGGCCGACGTCCTCGTTGTCGAACGACACATAGGCGTCCACCGGGCCCTCGGCGAGCCGGTCGAAGGCCACCACGGGGATGCCCGCGTCCTTGGCCCGCTGCACCGCGCCACCGATGGCCTTGGAGTCCACCGCGTCGATGATGAGCGCGTCGACCTTCTTGGCGATCATGGCGTCGACCTGCTGGTTCTGCCGGGCCGCGTCCTGCTCCGCGTTCGCGTAGACGACCTGGCCCTTGCCGCTGGTCAGCTCGCCGACCATCTTCTCGATCAGCGGCTTGTCGGACTTCTCGTAGCGAGCAGCCTGCTTCTCCGGCAGCAGCAGACCTATCTTGAGGTCCTTCTTCTTGGAGGCCTCGCCGGACCCACCGGACTTGCTCCCGCCGCCGCATGCGGCGAGGGTGACGGCCATCGCGATGACACCCGCTGTCATCGCTCCACGGCCGGTACGCGTGCTCACTGAAAAACAACCTCCCTGACATGGCCGCATAAATTTCGGCCGAGGTGGCTGGAAGCCAACCGTGCCTGGGGGATGCCGTCAAGAAGTTAGCCCTTAACGAGATGACAACGGAATTTTCGGATACGGGCCGGACGGGCTTAATCTGCCCCGCAATCCGGGGTGAAACGGTCTTTCCGGAGCGTTTCGCTTGTCCCGATAATTCCTGATGGTTCGTCAATTTGACGGGCGATCGAATGACACTCTCGCAGCTCAGCGGGGCTTTAGTCATGACGGGGCTTCAGGTGGTCTAGTCCGGCGCCTATGCCTTCAGGAAATGTGCCCTCCTGCCACAATGCGAGGATTATTCGTTCATGTATTGAACGAAAGGCGTCTCTTCCGAAATTGGTCTACACCTTGGCGGAACCTCTTCTTTCATCCCGTGACTTAAGTGGTGAGGTAACAGCTTGTCAAGCCCCTGGCCCAGACCGGACGTTCGAGGTCTGAACCCTTGACGTGTTCATGAGGGAGTCCTAACTTCACGCCTTGAAGAAAGGGTGAGGCCATGACCATTCCCGCAACCCCCACTCCGCCCGACCGTCGGAGCGCGCGTGGCAGAGCAGCCTCACTGGTGGCCGTAGGGGCGCTCGCCGCCTCCTTGACCACCGGTGCTTTCACCGCCCCCCGAGCCGAAGCCGCGACCCTGCCCACCGGCTGGGTCACCGTGTCCGCCCAGCACAGCGGCAAGTGCGTGGACGCGGCGGCGGCCGGTACCGCCGACGGCACGGCCGTCCAGCAGTACGCCTGCAACACCACCGCCGCACAGCAGTGGCGGTTCCAGGCCACCGGCGACGGCTATGTCCGGGTGGACAGTCGCAACGACCCCGCCAAGTCCTGGGACGTCACCGACGTCTCCACCGCCGACGGGGCGCCGGTCCAGCTCTGGACGTACGGCGGCGGGGGCAACCAGCAGTGGAAGCCCGTCGAGGAGGCGGGTGGCAGATACCACTTCGTCAACCGCAACAGCGGCAAGTGCCTCGACGTCCCGGGCGCCTCGACCGCCGACGGGGCGCGGGTGCAGCAGTACGCGTGCAACGGCAGCACGGCCCAGTCGTTCCAGGTCAGCGCCGTCGACAGCCAGCCGCCGAGCGGGGGCGACCCCGACCTCGGACCCTATGTGTCCGTCTTCGACCCGTCGATGTCCCCGGCCACCGTCCAGAGCAGGCTCAACCAGGTCTTCAGCCAACAGGAGTCCAACCAGTTCGGGGCCCAGCGCTACGCCCTGCTCTTCAAGCCGGGCAGCTACACGGTGGACGCCAACGTCGGCTTCTACACCCAGGTGGCCGGGCTCGGCCTCACCCCGGACGCGGTGACCATCAACGGCGCCGTGCACGCCGAGGCCGACTGGTTCCAGGGCAACGCCACCCAGAATTTCTGGCGCTCCGCCGAGAACCTGTCGGTCACCCCCACCGGCGGCAGCGACCGCTGGGCCGTATCGCAGGCCGCCCCGTACCGCCGTATGCATGTGCGCGGCAACCTCCAGCTGGACGACGGCGGCTGGTCCAGCGGCGGGTTCATGGCCGACTCCAGGATCGACGGACAGGTCCGGTCCGGTTCGCAGCAGCAGTGGCTCTCGCGCAACAGCCAGTGGGGCAGCTGGAACGGCTCGAACTGGAACATGGTCTTCGTCGGTGACACCAACGCCCCGGCCAACACCTTCCCGAACCCGCCCTACACCACGGTCGCGCAGAGCCCGGTGACCCGGGAGAAGCCGTTCCTGTACGTGGACGCGGCCGGCGCGTACAAGGTGTTCGTGCCCGCGCTGCGCACCGCGACCCAGGGCACGACCTGGGCCGGCGGCACCCCCGCGGGCACCTCGCTCCCGATCGGCCAGTTCTTCGTCGTCAAGCCCGGTGCCACCGCGACGGACATCAACGGAGCGCTGGCGCAGGGCAAGAACCTGCTGTTCACGCCCGGGGTCTACCACCTGAACCAGACCATCGAGGTGAACCGCCCGGACACCGTCGTCCTCGGCCTGGGCCTGGCCACCCTGATACCCGACAACGGCATCACCGCCATGAACGTCGCCGACGTCGACGGCGTCAAGGTCGCCGGACTGCTCATCGACGCCGGACCCGCCAACTCCGCGCTCCTGATGCGGGTGGGCGCCCCGGGCGCGACCGCCCGGCACACCGCCGACCCGACCTCGCTGCACGACGTCTTCTTCCGCGTCGGCGGCGCGGGCGTCGGCCGGGCCACCCAGAGCCTGGTGATCAACAGCTCGGACGTGATCGGCGACCACATGTGGCTGTGGCGCGCCGACCACGGCGACGGCGTCGGCTGGACCAGCAACACGGCCGCGAACGGACTGGTCGTCAACGGCACCGCCGTGACGATGTACGGCCTGTTCGTCGAGCACTACCAGCAGCACCAGGTGATCTGGAACGGCGACGGCGGCCGTACGTACTTCTTCCAGAACGAGATGCCCTACGACCCGCCGGACCAGCCCGCGTGGATGAACGGCCCGACCCGCGGCTACGACGCCTACAAGGTCGCGAGCTCGGTGACCAGCCATGAGGCGTGGGGCCTGGGCAGCTACTGCTACTTCAACGCCAACCCCTCGGTGGTGGCCGAGCGGGCCTTCGAGGCGCCGAACACCGCCGGCGTCCGCTTCCACGACATGGTGACGGTCTCGCTGGGCGGTACGGGAACGATCAACCACGTCATCAACAACAACGGAGGCACCGCCAACTCCGCCGGCAACGTGGTGAACCTGGTCTCGGGCCCCTGACCGGGAGCCGGGGCGGTCCCGGCAACCACGGCGCGCCGCCCGTGAATTGTCCGAAATCCGGGCAACCGGGCGGCGACGTGCGCTCCGGCGCGGCGCCTCGGGTCGGATGACCACGGACCCACCGTAATCACCGCGATCGCGCGACCCCCACGGGCTACGCTCGTGGGGTGACCGGGGGAATTGAAGCGATCTTTTTCGTGCCCTGTCGGCCCAGGCGCCGGCCGCCGCGACCGTGCCGGACCTCGGGCGGGCGCTCTCGGACGAGCTGGCGCGGATCGTGCCGCACGACGGCTACCTGCTGGCCGGACTCGACCCGCTGAACAGACCCGGCTGTCTCTTCACCGAGGAACACGACTACAGCGAGGCCGCCTCGCGCCGGACGGCACTCGACGGCTCCGCGGCCGAGCGGCCGGCCACGGAGCGGTCCGGGACGTCCCGGCGGGGCGGCGCCACCGCGTACGTCTGCGCGACGTGAGCGTCCCCCACGGGTCCTGCGCCGAGATGCGCATCGGGCTCACCCACGCGCGGGTGGCCTGGGGCGGCCTGATCCTCGTACGGGAGAGGGACGACCGGCCCTTCTCGGCCGCCGAGGCGGCGCACGCGCAGACGCTCGCCGAACCGCTCGCCGCCGTGCTGAAGCGGTTCGTGGCCAGTGCCCCGCTGCGGCCGTCGCGCCACAGCCTCCCGCCCGGCGTCGCGGTCGTCGGCGCCGACGACAAGGTCGCCTCGGCCACGCCCTCGGCGTACGAGTGGATGCGGCTGCTCGGCCCCGTCGCCGACCCGGTGGGGGAGCGCGATCCGACCGCGACCGTCTGGAACATCGCCCACCTCGCGCGCCGCGCGGGCGGACAGGCGCTCAGCCGTGTCCCCACCCGCGACGGCCGGATCGCCCTCCACGGCCAGCTGCTGACCGGCCTCGCCTGAGAGGCCGGCCCCGGCGGGCGCCGGACCGGTCCCCGCGGGTCAGGTCGCCTCCCCGCGCCGCTCGACGCGGTAGCCGAAGGGCAGGGTCCCGGGGTCGAGCGCCGTCGCCCCGCCGTCGATGGTGAGCGTCGCGCCGTTGACGAACGACGCGGCCGGGGAGAGCAGCCACGCGATGGCCTCGGCGACCTCCCGCGGCTCGCCCGGACGCTGGGCGGGCAGCAGCCGCGTGGCCGTCTCGTACGCCTCGTCGACGTCCGCGAGGCCCGCCTCCTCCGCGAACCGCGCCATGCGCCGGTCGGCCATCTCGGTACGCACCCAGCTCGGGCACACGGTGTTGGCCCGCAGCCCTCGCGCCCCGTAGTCGACGGCCAGGGAGCGGCAGAGCTGGAGCAGGGCGGCCTTCGACGTGGCGTAGGCGGCGTTGCCCATCCCGTTGCGCAGCGCGGACACCGAGGCGACCGCGACGACGGAGCCGCGGGCCTCGACCAGTTGCGGCAGCGCGGCGCGCAGCAGCAGGAACGGGCCGGTGAGGTTGGTGCGCATCACCAGCTCCCAGTCCTCCACGGAGGTGTCACCGACGGCTCCGCTGCGCCCGGTCCCGGCGTTGAGGACCAGACCGTCGAGCCGCCCGTACGCCGCGAGGGCCGCGTCCACCAGGCCCTGGACGGCCTCGGGGTCGCCGATGTCGCAGGGGTGGGCCAGGGCGCCGGTCTCCTCGGCGACCTTGTGCAGCGGCTCGGGCCGGCGCCCGGCCACGACCACGCGGTGTCCGGCGTCGGCCAGCAGCCGGGCGGTGGCGGCGCCGATCCCGGTCCCGCCTCCGGTGACGATGACAACCTGTCGCTCAGCCATGCCCGTTCAGCCTCCGTGGTCGTGTGCGGTCGCGCCGGGCCGGTACCCCGATCGCCGGATCGGCGCCCCGCCCGGATCTCCGAAACGATCATAGGCAGACGGCATGGGCGTACCGCCGCCCGGAATCCGGCCATCCGCGCTCACCGCCCACCGGGGGCTGGCCGACGGCGCCGCCGGGCCGCGGTCGCGCCGCTCAGACGCGGAACTCCGGGGGGAAGCCGGTCCAGCGCAGCTCCGGGGGCAGATGGCCCATGTCGTTGAAGAAGACGACGGAGGCGGGGCGGTCGGTCGCGTAACGGATCACGGTCAGCGCCGCGTTGGCGTGGTTGAGGCCCTGCCAGCGCCAGTCCGGGGCGTCGAGGGCGGCGCGGACGAGCCAGCCGATGAGGAAGTTGTGGGTGACCACCAGTTCGTGGCGCGGTCCGTCCCCCTCGGCGGGCCGCGCGAACCGCTCCAGCGCGGCGGGCGCCAGCTCCCGCCCCCGCTCGCGCATCTCCGCCGGGTAGTGCGCGAGCCGGTCGAGCATCCCCTCGGCCCACCGCGGCGGCAGTTCGTCCGCGCGCGGTACGTAGGGGATGTAGTCGCCGGCGAGCTCCGACGGTTCCAGGGGGACGCCGTCGAGTTCGCCGTGGATCAGGCGCGCGGTCTGCTCCGCGCGCGCGAGCGGACTGTGCAGCACCACGGAGAGCGGGCTGCCCCTGAGCCGCCGGCCGAGCAGGACGGCCTGGCGGCGCCCGTTCTCCGTCAGTCCGCTCTCGTCGGGCAGGGCCTCGCCGTGGCGGGCGAGGTAGAGGTAGCGGTCAGCCGGTGCGGCCATGGGGGACGTCCTCCGTGCGACAGGCGGTGATCAGCCGGACGCCGGGGAGGACGCCGGGGTCCGGCCACGCGGTTCCCCCGGCGCGGTCCGCCCTCCTGCTGCCACCCGCCACCCCCGTGGGCGGGTGGCAGCAGGAGGGCGGACCGGCCCCCGCCGGGCCGTCCGCACCACCGCCCGACTGGCCGTAGACCAGAGGCATATGCGCCCGGCCTCGGGTGATGGCCGATATTCGGCCAGGGGTTCGTCCATTCCTGGCCTTCACTGCCTGTGCCATCCCAGACTGCTGCCGAGGCCGACCGCTGGTCTTGTAAGAAGGCGCACTGCCTTGCCGGATTCCGGTCGGCGGAACACGCGCATGGTGAGGAGAGGGTTGCAGGTGGAGGCCAAAGCATCCTTGATTACCGAAGACCGAGGGGAGAGTGTGGAACGAGCGGCGCCCGACTGGTTGCGGGGCCAGGTGGTCAAGTACCGGGGCCGGCGCACACCGGGGGGCATGCCCGCGCGCCTGACCCTGCCCGCCGCCACGGTGACGCTGATCGTCGGCTGGGGGGACCCGCTGCACCTGTTCGACGCCGCCGACCGCGGATCGGGCGGGTCGTGGTACTCGCTGGTCGGGGGTCTGCGGACCTCACCCGTCCTCGGTGGCTACCGGGGCTCGGGGCAGGCCGTCGAAGTGGATTTCACTCCGCTGGGCGCCTATATGTGCCTGGGCATATCCATGCACCACCTGGCCAACGAGACCGTCCACCCCGACGAACTGCTGGGCAGGAGATGGACGGAGCGGCTGACCGAACGGCTGGCCGCGGCGCCCGACTGGGAGGCGCGCTGGGCGCTCCTCGACGACGCCCTGGCGGGCCTGCTGGCCGACGGACCCGTGCCGTCACCCGTGGTCGCCGAGGCGTGGAGCAGGCTGAGCGCCCGCCACGGCGGGATGACACTGGGTGAACTGGCCGGGGCCACCGGCCGCGGAGGGCGCCGACTCCAGGTGCTCTTCCGGGAGCAGATCGGTCTGCCGTTGCAGTCGGTCGCCCGGATCCTGCGGTTCCAGCGGGCGCTGACGCTCCCGTACGGCTCGCACAAGTCGCTCGCCGAACTCGCGGCGGCGTGCGGCTACTACGACCAGGCGCATCTGAACCGCGACTTCAAGGCGCTGGCGGGTCTGACGCCCGCGCAGCTGTGCGGACTCGCCAACCAGGCACCGCTGGACGGCACGGCGGTCGTCGAAGGGAGCCGCACCAGCGTCTTCAACCGCTGATCCCCGTCCACGACGACCGAGGGGTGCCGCCCGGCCGGGCGGCACCCCTCACACGTATCTCCGCCGCCTACGACCGCTGCGACAGGCCGTCGACGAACTCCTTCCAGGTGGCGACCGTGTCCGCCGCGGGCGCCGTGATCGGCGGGACCGCGCCGAAGTCCGAGTACTCCTCCACGAGCAGCCCGGGCCCCTCTTGGCCCTGCCCCGCCTCACGGGACTTGAGGACCAGCCCGTCCTTGCCGACCCACAGGTCGATGACGACCGACTTCATGCCCTGCTGCCGGGAGGCGGCGACATAGTCGTCGCGGACCCGCCGGTCGATGGCGGGCCCGGTGTACGCGGCCAGCTCGTCCATGACGACCGTGCCCCGGTAGTGGTCGGCCGCCCGCCCGCCGACCCGCTCCTCCCCGACGCGCCGGGTGGACGGGGACGCGGCGAGCGCGCCCGCGAACTCCGGGACGTATCCGGCCGCCCGCGGCCCGCCGGAGCCCTTGTCCCCGCCCGCGTCGGCGGTGTCGGCGGTGTCGGCGGTGTCGGCGGTGTCGGCGGTGTCGTCCATCGTGTACCAGCTCTTGCCGGGCACGTCGTCGGTGTGCAGGTACGTCTGCCCGCCGACCGAGATCATCTGGGTGAAGCCGCTCGGGTTCGCCTTGGAGGGCGTGTTCCACGCCTTGATGGTGCTCGCGGACGGCGACTTCCGGAACATCATCTCGGAGCGGCCCGCGCCCGGCTCCCCGCTCTGGAGCGTCTTGTACGAGCTCTGCTCGCCCGTCTTCCTGGCCGCGGCCATCAACGCGGCGCGGACGTCGGCCCGTCCGCCGCTCCCCGCGTCCGGCCCTTTGCCCGGCGCGCCCTCGCCCTCGCCCCGCTCCGGTTCGGGCGCGCCCGAACCGCCGCCCGCGGCCTCGTGTTCGGACTCGCCGCTTCCGCACCCCGCCAGCATCACCGCCAGCGCCGCTCCCGCGGTCGCCAGCGCGATGCCCCTGCCCCGAACCCGCACCGGTCGTCTTCCTTCCCCGTGGTGAAAAATCCTTGTGATCCTAGCCTTTTGCGCAGGTGGGAGGGGCCGCGATGGTGCGGCGGCGGCGGGACCGATGAGTTTCGGGGCGGCCGGCAGTCTACTTTCCGACGGCCCAGTACCTACTTGTGAAGGCGGACCGATGAGCGAGCTGCACGACATCCTCGGCAAGCACGTGGGCGACGGCCGTGCGCCGGGGGCCGTGGCCCTGGTGGCGCGGGGAGACCGGGTGGAGGTGGCGGCCGTCGGCTCCACCGACGCCGGGGGCGGCACCCCGATGGCCCGGGACTCGATCTTCCGTATCGCCTCGCTGACCAAGCCGATCATGGCGGCGGCGGTGATGACGCTGGTCGACGAGGGCCGGATCGCGCTGGACTCCCCGGTGGCGCGGTGGCTTCCGGAGCTGGCGTCCCCGAAGGTGGTGCGCACCCCCGAGAGCCCCCTCGACGACGTGGTCCCGGCCGCCCGCCCCATCACGGTGGAGGACCTGCTCACCTTCCGCGCGGGCTACGGCTTCCCGGGCGACTTCTCCCTCCCGGCGGTCGCGCCGCTCTTCACCGAACTGCTGCAGGGCCCCCCGCAGCCGCAGGCGGTGGCGGCCCCGGACGCGTGGATGGCGGCGCTCGGCCGTATCCCCCTGCTGTGCCAGCCGGGCGAGGCCTGGCTGTACAACGCGTGCTCGGACATCCAGGGCGTCCTGGCCGCCCGGGTCAGCGGGCTCCCCCTCGCCGACTTCCTGGCCGAGCGGATCTTCGAACCCCTGGGCATGACCGACACCGGGTTCGCGGTCCCGGCCGCCGACCTGGGCCGCTTCACCGGGTACTACCGGGCCGGGAGCGCCGACCGCGGCGGGCTCGAACTGGTCGACCCCCAGGACGGCCAGTGGAGCGCCCCGCCCGCCTTCCCGTCCGGGGCGGGCGGCCTCGTCTCGACCGTCGACGACGTGTACGCCTTCGCCCGGATGCTGCTCGGCGAGGGGACGCTGGACGGCCGCCGCGTCCTGTCGCCCGCCGCCGTACGGCAGATGACGGCCGATCACCTCACCCCGGCCCAGCGCGCGGGGAGCAGGCTGTTCCTGCTCGGCCAGGGCTGGGGCTTCGGCGGCTCGGTCGACGTCGAGCCGCAGGAGCCGTGGAACGTGCCGGGCCGGTACGGCTGGATCGGCGGCACCGGCACGGCCTCGCACATCGTCCCCTCCACCGGCACGGCCACGATCCTGCTCACCCAGCTGGAGCTGACCGGCCCCAGCCCGCTCCCCGACGCGATGAACGACTTCTGGCGGTACGCGGCGAACGGCTGACGCCCTTACCGGACTTGCCCGGCGGGCGCCTGCGCGCCGGGACCGTTTCGGACGAGGCGGTCCCGCGCCGCGCGCCCTGCGGTACGGTCGAAGCATGTCCAAGTCGGTGACGATCCGCGTCGACGAGCATCTGCACGCGCTGCTGAAGGAGCGCGCGGCGGCGGAGGGGTCGACGGTGACCGCGCTCATCACCCAGGCGGCGTACGAGGCGGTGCGCGATCCACGGCTGGAGGGCGCGGCCGAGGTCTTCCGCTCCTTCATCGCCGAACAGGGCGACGCGTTCGACGCGGCCTTCCCGGACGACGCGCCCGGCCGGGGGGACACCTCGGGGCGGGCCGCCTGACGGTGGAGTTCCACATCGACATCCGCTGGCTGCTGGAGCGCCAGACGGAAGTGCTGCCCAAACAGCCCACCGTCCACGACTTCTCCGGCCTGGTGGCCGCCGTCGGCCGCCACCGCGTCAACACCCCCCGGGTGGAGGCGACCGTCGACAACTCCTGGCGCGCCGGGGCCCTGATGCACGCGATCATCCGTCTGCGCCCGCTGCCCGCCCGCAACGCGCTCTTCGGCGCGGCCGTGGTCGTGGCGTACATGAACGCGGCGGGCGAGGGCCTGGATGCCCCGTACGGCGCCCTCATCGATCTCGCCCGTGACATGGACGCGGGTCACACCGACGCGTACGACGCGGCCGACCGGATACGGTCCTGGCGGATCTGACCGTCGCCCGTTTGGCCGGAATGGCACCGTTGCCGCTGGGGAGCGTGGTGCGCCAGCGTGTGGGGGCATGGATCGTGACACCGGCGGCCCCGCCGCGAGCTCCCTCTCCCGTCGCCAACTGCTCGCTGCGGCCGGTGCCGCCGGGGCCGTGACCGCCGTCGGGACGACACCCGCGGCGGCCCGCCGACGCGCGGGGCTCTCCCTGTCGTTCAGCGCGGCCACCAACGGCTCCGCGAGCCTGTCGCCCGCCGGGGACCGGCTGGTCGCGGAGGTCCAGAGCGTGCTGTGGTCGCTGCCCCGGCACGGCGGCGAGGCGGTGCCGCTCACCCCGGCCGGGCTGGAACCGGTGCGGCCCGTCCACGCGCCCGACGGGTCGCTCATCGCCTTCTGCGCCTACCAGGGCGGCGGTTACCACGTGTGGACCATGCGGCCGGACGGCTCGGACCTGCGCCGGCGCACCGACGGTCCGTGGGACGACCGGGGGCCGTCCTGGTCGCCCGACGGGACGCGTATCGCGTTCGCCTCCGAGCGCGCGGGCGACCCGGTGGCCGGCAGCGCGTACCGCGTCCATGTGCTGGACCTGCGCACCGGCCGGCTCACCCGGCTGACCGGGCTCCCCGGCCAGGACGGGCCGCTCCAGGACGGCGCCTGGGAGGACTTCGACCCCACCTGGTCGCCGGACGGGACACGCGTCCTGTTCGTGCGCGCCAAGGTCGTCACGACCGCGCTAGGGCTCGGGGTGGAGGCGCGGACCGTCGCCGCCGTCGCGGCGGAGGGGACCGGGTCCGTCGGCGTCGTGCACACGGAGACCGCGGCCGCGCAGGTCATGTGCCCCGCGCTCGCGCCCGACGGCCGCCGGCTCGCGTATCTGCGCACCACGGCCGCGCCGAACGGCTCCTGCGTGCTCGTCGTCGACGGTGAAGCGGTGGCCGTCGCCGGGGACATCGCGCCCGTGCCGCCGCGCTGGACGGCGGCGGGCGAGCTGCTCCTGACCGTCGACGGACACTTCACCCTCGTACGGCCGGAACGGCCCGGTGCCGCGGAGCCGATCCCGTTCGAGGGTGTGCTGCCCGTGGAGCGGCCGCGGTACCGGGTCAAGGAGTACGACCTCGGCGAGGGCCGGGTGCGGCCGGTGCGGGGCATCCATCTGCCCGCGCTCTCGCCCGACGGGCGGCACATCGCGTTCGCCGCCCTCAACACGCTGTGGCTGGCGGACACCTCGGGCAGCCGCCCGCCCCGGCGGCTGCGGGCGTCGGCGCCCACGCGCTATCTGCTCGGCCCGGTCTGGACCCGCGACGGAACGGCGCTGCTCTACACCGACGACCGCGACGGGCTCCTCGGCGTCCACCGCCGGGAGCTGGCCACCGGCGAGGAGACCGCGCTGGCGACCGGCGGCCGGGTGCACCCGGCGCTCTCGCCCGACGGCACACGGCTCGCCTGTTTCGACATGACCGGCCGCCTCCTCCTGCGCGACCTCGCCTCCGGCGCCGAACGCGTCCTGGCCACGCCCCTGGGCGGCGGCGGTCTGCCCGGCCGCCCCAGCTGGTCGCCCGACGGACGCCATCTCGCGTTCTGCGACCGCAACCGCCTCAACGCGCGCTTCAGGGAGGGCTACAACCTCATCCGGGTCGTCGACACCGCGACCGGCACCGCCCGGCTGCACGCGGTGGCGCCGCACGCGTCCCTCTCCGACCGGTACGACTCGGGGCCCGTCTGGTCACCGGACGGGCGCTGGATGGCGGTGATCGTCGAGTCCGCCCTCTGTCTGCTGCCCGTCGCCCCCGACGGCGCCCCGCAGGGCCCGCCGCGCACCCTCACCGACGAGCCCGCCGACCACCCCTCCTGGTCGGGGGACTCCAGGACGCTGCTGTACCTCTCCGGCGCGCGCCTGCGGCTCATCGGCGTCGAGGGCGGGCCCGCGCGGACCGTGCGGGTACCGCTGGAGGCGCGCAGGCCCACGCCCGCCGACACCGTGGTGCACGCGGGCCGGCTGTGGGACGGCACGGGCAAGAGGGTCCGGGACGACGTCGACATCGTCGTACGGGGCGGGCGCGTCGCCTCCGTCGAGCCGCACCGGGCCGGCCGGGGCGCGCTGCGGCGGGTCGACGCCTCGGGGCGTACGGTCGTGCCCGGACTGTGGGACACGCACACCCACCCCTGGCAGAGCACCTACGGCGGCCGTCAGACGGTGGGCCAGCTCACCTACGGGATCACCACCGCCGTCTCGCTCGGCGGCTTCGCGTACGAACAGGCCAGGATCCGCGAGGCGGTCGCCGCCGGGCAGCTCGCCGGGCCCCGGTTGCTGACCACGGGGGAGTTGCTCGACGGCTCCCGGGTGGCGTACAGCATGGGGCGCGCCCATCGCACCCGGGACGGGCTGCGGCGGACGCTGGAGCGGGCCGCCGCACTCGACTGGGACTTCGTCAAGACCTATGTCCGGGCGCCGGGCTGGGTGATGGAGGAGGCGGCGCGGTTCGCCCACGAGCGCATCGGAGTGCGCTGTGGAAGTCATCTGCTCTCACCCGGTGTCCAGGTCGGCCAGGACCTGACGACCCATCTCCAGGCGACCCAGCGCGCCGAGTCCGGGCACGCCACCACCGCGTCGGGGCACGCGTACGAGGACGTGGTGGAGATCTACTCGGCGCGCGGGGTGAACTTCGCGCTCATCGCCACCCCGTTCACCTCCGCGCCACTCATCGGCGCCGATCCCGCTCTCGCGGCGGATCCCCGGGTCACCGTGGTCATG
Organism: Streptomyces sp. NPDC005878; assembly: GCF_040629815.1. Taxonomy (NCBI): domain Bacteria; kingdom Bacillati; phylum Actinomycetota; class Actinomycetes; order Kitasatosporales; family Streptomycetaceae; genus Streptomyces; species Streptomyces sp. NPDC005878. Next base: position 200,106 of record NZ_JBEXWK010000001.1, on the reverse strand, counting down.
CCGCCGTGGGACTCCGCGGCGGTACGGCAGTCGGCGGGTATGCCGCCGACCGAGGCCCAGCTCGCCACCCTGCGCACCGAGACGGACGTCTACCGCAGGGTGCTCGCGGCGGGCGGTCTGGTCGCGCTCGGCACGGACGCGCCGATCGTGCCCGTGGGCCTCTCGCTCCACCTGGGGCTGCGCGCGCTGCACCGGGGCGGGCTCTCCCCGGCGGCGGCCCTGCGCACCGCGACCGTGTTCCCGGCCCGCCTCTTCGGGTTGGAGCGGCATCTCGGGACCGTGGAGCGGGGGAAGATCGCCGATCTGACGGTGGTGGACGGCGACCCGTTCGAGGACTTCGACGCGCTGGTGCGGACCGTCTCGGTGCTGCGGGGCGGAGTGCCGTACGAGACCGAGGAGCTGGTGGCCGCCTTCGAGCCGCCGGACTTCGAGCCGCCGGAGCGGCACGCGGACGCCGACGAGGTGTGGCTGTCGGTGGGGCGGCTGATGCGGCGCGGCGGATGCTGCGACATGGAGGCGGCGCCGCTGCCGGGGTGAGCGCGCCCGGCGGTCAGCGGCTCGCGGCGACCGCCGCCACGACGGCGTGGGTCAGGCGCGTGACATAGGCGTCGTCGGTGGGGCCGCCCGCCGCGAGCACGCGGAAGTACAGCGGCGCGCCGAACAGGTCGGTGGCCAGGGCCGTGTCGATGCCGGGCGGCAGCTCGCCCCGGAGCGCCGCGCGGTCGAGGAGGGTGGCGACGGCCGCGCGGCGCGGCCCGAGGACGGCCAGGTGCAGCGCCTCGTGGAGCGAGGCGCTGCGGGCCGACTCGGCCAGCAGGTCGGGGATGATCCGGCCGACCAGCGGGTGCCGCAGCGCGCTCAGGGTCTCGCGGAGGAACCGTTCGACGTCGCCGTGGAGCGACCCCGAGTCGCCGGTCGTCGGGATGTGGGCCGCGGCCGCCTCGGAGACCAGCTCGACGACCATGGCCTCCTTGGACGGCCAGCGCCGGTAGAGCGCGGCCTTGCCGACCCCCGCGCGGCGCGTCACGGCCTCCATGGACATTCGCGCATACCCGGACTCCGCCAGCTCCTCGAACATCGCGCGGCGGATCGTCTCGGTCACGGACTCGCGCAGCACACCCGCGCCCGCGGGCGGGCGGCGCGCGTCGCCGTCGTGGCGCACGTCGTGGTCGGGGAGGGCGGTCATGATCGGAGACTAACACGGAACGGAACGGTTGCGTTCCGTGACGGGCTGGTGTACGTTCACGCCCTACGAGCCGGAACGGTACCGTTCCGTCAGTCCGGCAGGGAGGGCGCGGCCCTCCACCTCCACCAGTGGTCGTCGACCGGCCAGAGGGGCGGGGACATCCGATGCTGTCCGACATCGCCGTCGTCCAGGGGGCGCGCACCCCCGTGGGCCGCTTCAAAGGGGCGCTGCGGTCCGTCCCGGCGCACCGGCTCGGTGCCCTGGTGATCCGGGAGGCGCTGCTGCGCGCGGACGTCGGCCCGCACACCGTCGACGAGGTCGTCCTCGGTTGCGTCGGCCAGGTCGGACCGGACGCGTTCAACGCGCGGCGCGCGGCCCTGGCCGCCGGACTGCCCACCGGGGTCCGCGCGTACAACGTCAACCGGCTGTGCGGCTCGGGCCTCCAGGCCGTCTGGTCCGCGGCCCAGACGCTCGCTCTGGGCGAGGCACAGGTCATGGTGGCCGGCGGCAACGAGTCGATGACCCGTCAGCCGCTGCTCGACTACGGCGAGCGGGCCGCCGACGAACTCCCCGGGGAGCCCCGGATCGACGGGACGTTCTCCCTGGTCACCGACCCCTTCTCGGGCGGGCCGATGGGGCTCACGGGAGAGGCGGTGGCCGCGCGGTTCGCCATCTCCCGGGCGCGCCAGGACAGCTGGGCCGCCGGGAGCCAGCAGCGGGCCGCCGAAGCTCTGGCCGAGGGGCGGTTCACCGCCCAGACCGTCCCCGTACCCACCCCGGACGGCACGGTCGAGCAGGACGAGCACCCGCGCCCCGGCACCACCGAGGAGCGCCTCGCCCGGCTCGACCCCGCGTTCACTCCCGGCGGCACGGTCACCGCGGGGAACTCGGCCGGGATCAACGACGGGGCCGCCGCCGTGGTGCTGACGCGCGTCACGGACCTGCGCGCGGGAACGGTCCCGCTGTGTCTGCTGCGCGATGTGGTGGTCACCGCGCTGGAGCCGGAGATCATGGGCTTCGCGCCGGCCGGTGCCATCAGGAAGCTGCTGCGGCGCGCCGGGCTCGACGTCGGCGACATCGCGGTGGTCGAGCTCAACGAGGCGTTCGCCGCGCAGGTCCTCGCCGTCCTCGACGACCTCAAGCTGGACCCCGAGCGGGTCAACCCCAACGGCGGGGCGATCGCGCTCGGCCATCCGGTCGGCGCGACCGGCACGATCCTCCTCCTCAAGGCCGCCCACGAACTGCGCCGAACCGGCGGCCGGTTCGCCGTCGTCGCGCTGTGCGTCGGCGGCGGCCAGGGCATCGCCGCGCTCGTCGAGAACCCGGAGGCGTGAGATGGGCGAGTACGCCTGGTACCCCGGCCGGGAGCTGACCGAGCACAGCAACGTCGCCCGGTTCTGCCGGGCCCACGGCCTGGACGGCTACCGGGCGTTGCAGGCCCGCTCGGTCGCGGACCCGGAGTGGTACTGGACGGCCGCCGCCCGCGACATCGGCGTCGTCTGGCACGAGGAGCCGCTGTGCGCCCGCGACGGGCGCGGCGGGATCGCCGCCACCCGCTGGTTCCCCGGCGGGCGCACCAACCTCGTCGACTCCTGTCTGGAGCGCCACGTGCGGCGCGGGCGCCCGGACGCCACCGCGCTGCGGTGGGAGCGCGAGGACGGCACACGCGGACGCCTCGGCTACCGCGAGGCGGCGCGCCTGAGCGCCCGGGTCGCGACGGGACTCCGCGGCCTGGGAGTGGGGGAAGGGGACCGGGTGGCTGGGTATCTGCCGCCCGGTCCCGAGGCCTTCCTGCTGCTCTTCGCCTGCGCCCGGATCGGCGCGGTCCTGGTCCCCATGTTCTCCGGCTTCGGCACCGACGCCCTGGCGGTGCGCCTCGCCGACGCCGGGGCCCGGGTGCTGGTCACGGCCGGGGCCACCACCCGGCGCGGGAAACGGTACGAGATGCTGCCGGTCGCCCGCGCCGCGGTGGAGAAGGTCCCGGACGTGGCCCACCTGGTGGTCGTCGACGAGCCGCCCGGCACCGCGCCGACGGCGGCCGTCGCCACCACCGCCTGGCGGGCGCTCACCGAGGCCGAGCCCGCCGAGACGGTTCCGCTGGCGGCCGGCGCGCCCTTCCTGCTGCTGTACACCTCCGGCACCACCGGGCGCCCCAAGGGCGCCGTCCACACCCACGGCGGCTTCCCCGTGCAGGTCGGCTCGGAGGTCCGCTACAACCTCGACGTACGCCCCGACGACGTGGCGTTCTGGGTCACCGACCCCGGGTGGATCATGTTCGCCCTCGTCGTGATCGGCTGCACCCTCGCGGGCGCCTGCGTCCTCGCGTACGAGGGCGCCCTCGACCACCCCGGCCCGGACCGGCTGGAGCGGCTCCTGGAGGAGCATCGGGTCAGCGTCTTCGGCAGCTCGCCCAGTCTCGCGCGCGCCATGATGGCCACCGGCGCCCCGGGGCCCGCCGCGTCCGGGCTGCGCGTCCTCGGCTCCACCGGCGAGGCCTGGACCGAGGACGCCTGGCGCTGGTACTTCGAGGAGGTCGGCGGCGGGCGCTGCCCCGTCATCAACATCAGCGGCGGTACGGAGGTCGGCGGCTCGCTCCTGGCGTCCGCGCCCACCGTCCCCCAGACCCCGTGCGGCTTCACCGGGCCGTGCCTCGGCATCGACGCGGTCATCGAGGACGCCGACGGCGCCGAGGCGGGCGAGGGCGAGCTGGGCGAGCTGGTGGTGCGCCAGTCCTGGCCGGGCATGACCCGGGGCCTGTGGCGCTCGCCCGAGCGGTTCGCCCGCACCTACTTCGGCCGCAGACCCGGCCGGTGGTCCCACGGCGACCTGGTGTCCCGCTCCGACGGGGAGTGGTTCGTGCACGGCCGCCTCGACGACGTGATGAAGGTCGCCGGCAAACGGCTCGGCCCCGCCGAGGTCGAGGAGGCCGCGCTGAAGGACCCCGCCGTGGCCGAGGCGGCGGCGGTCGGGGTGCCGCACCCGGTGAAGGGCGAGGCCCTGTGGTGCTTCGTGGTGCCCGCGTCGGGGACGCTGTCGGCGCCGCAGGCCGAGCGGATCCGGGCGCGGGTGGCCGAGGCGCTCGGACCCGCCTTCCGGCCCAGCCGGGTGGTCGCCCTGCCCGAACTGCCGCGCACCCGCACCGGCAAGGTGATGCGCCGCCTCATCCGCGACTGCGTCACCCAGGACGTCCCCGGCGACCTGTCCACCCTCGCCAACCCGCACAGCCTCCAGGCGCTGCGCGCCGCCCTCCACGAGGCGGCCGACGGCTGACACCGGACCGGCCGCCGCGCCTTCCCGGCGGCCACACCCAAGGGAGTCCCATGCCGACGATCGACATCCTCCTGCCCGGCTTCGCCCTCGACACCGACCAGGGCTACCCCGCCTTCTGCGGCGTCTTCCTCGTCCGGGGCGCCGACGCCACCGGCCACCCCCGCACCGTCCTCGTCGACGCCGCCCACGTCGGGCGGCGCCCCCACCTGTGGGCGGCGCTCGCCGCCCGCGGCCTGACGGCGCGGGACATCGACACCGTGGTGCTCACCCACGCCCACTGGGACCACGTGCAGAACATCGACCTGTTCCCCCGCGCCGAGCTCCTCCTCCACGGCGACGAACGCCGCTACGCCCACGCGCCGCACTCCAACGACTGGGCGACCCCCGCCTGGACCGGACTCCTGCTCGAACAACTGCCGGTCCGGGAGGTGGCGGACGGCGAGGAGATCCTGCCCGGCGTGAGCGTCATCGCCCTGCCCGGCCACTCGCCCGGCAGCATCGGCGTCCTGGTCGACACCGACGCCGGGGTGGCCGCGATCACCGGCGACGCCCTGCACTTCGCGTACGTGGCCACCACCGGCCGCAACCCCCTCGTCTTCTGGGACGCCGACCTCGCGGCTCGCAGCATCGACCGGGTGGTGCGGGAGGCCGACGTCATCTACCCCGGCCACGACCGCCCCTTCCGGCTCACCGCGGACGGCGCCGTCGACTATCAGGAGCCGTTCGCGCTCACCCTCACCGGCCTGAGCCCCGACACCGACGGGCTCGCGTTCGCCGACGGCACCACACGCCCCCTGTGGGTCATGCCCGGCGTGGCCGAGCAGCGCGCGCTGTACGAGAAGAACGCCGAGGAGGCACGGCGGCGCATGGCCGGGGTGCCCCGCGTGGTGCGTCCGCGGTGAGGCGGCCCCTCACACGGGGACCCGTCAGACCGGGGCCCGCCGGGCTTCGTCGAGCAGCCCGGCCAGGGAGCGGTTGAGCTCCTCGAAGAACGGTTCGGGGGCCTCGCGCGGGAAGAAGTGCCCGCCCGGCACCGTCGTGAGCCGGAACTCCCGCGCGTACCGCTCCCAGGCGTACACCGCGCCGGCGTCCACGAGCGCGTCGTCCGCGCCCGCGAAGGCCCGGATGTCCAGCGGCGGCGGCCCCTCCTCGTCCGGGTCCGGCAGCCCCGCCTCCCGGTGGCTGGCGCAGATCCGCAGGTCGTCCCGGACGACGGGGAGCAGCGCGCGCAGCCAGTCGGCGCGGCCCAGGAACTGCGGGTGCAGCCCGCCGACGTCCACCAGCAGCCGGGCGAGGTCCGCGTCCCCGTACAGCTCGGCCGGCGGCAGCGGCGGGGTGAGGTGCGGGGCCGCGTACGCGCCGACGAACAGGGCGAGCGGTGCCCGGCCCCCCGCCCGCATCCGGGCCGCCACCACCGCGAAGGCGATCAGCGCGCCCATGCTGTGCCCGTACACCGCGTACGGCCGGTCCAGCCACGGGGCGAGTTCCCCGGCCAGGGCCCCGGCCGCGGCTCCCGCGTCCTGGAAGCGCGGTTCGCGCAACCGGGACTCGCGGCCGGGCAGCTGCACCGGCACGACGTCCACGCCGTCCACCACCCGGGCCGGCCAGGGGCCGTAGAACGAGGCGCCGCCGCCCGCGTGGTGGAAGCAGAACAGCCGCAGCGCCGCGTCCTCGCGCGGCGCCCGGACCAGGCACCGGGGAACCGTGGCGGGCGCGTTCACGCGCGCACCACCTCGTACATCTGCTGGAAGGTCACGGCCTCCAGGAGACCGGCCACCGGGATGCGGCGGCCGGTGACGCTCTCCACCACGGTGACCAGGCGCAGCAGATGGACCGAGTCCCACTCGGCCACTTCGTCCAGTGGCCGGTCGAGATCCTCGGGGGTGAGGCGGATGCCGAGTTCGTCCTCCAGGAGCGCGCAGAACCCGGCGGCGTCGGCGATGGCGGTGGCGGTCATGGTCAGCTCTCCTCGAAGGCGGTGTGCAGCCGCAGATGGGCGGGGGCGGGCGTGAGGTCGCGCAGGGCGTGGCGGAAGACCACGGTGGTGGGGTCGTCGGGGGCCACGCCGGTGGGGACGAAGCCGTGGTCGGGGTAGAAGGAGGAGAAGGCGGCGTTGCGCGAGGTGGGCCGGTGGCGGGCCTGTGCGCCGCGGGCGCCGGAGGAGGCCGCGTGCTCCAGGACGGCCGCCAGGCAGCCGCTCTCGATGCCGCGCGAGAACACCCGGCAGCTCAGCACGTAGTTGTCGATGTGCAGGTCCTCGGCGTCACGGCGCAGGAACACCGCGCCGACCAGGCCGTGGTCGCCGAACCGGTCGCGGGCGTGGACCACCAGCACCGTGCGCCGCGGATCCTCCACCCACGCCCGCACCTGCGGCAGTTGCAGCCGCTCGGGGGCGAGGTGGAACTGGTTGGTGCGCAGGGTGAGCTGGGAGACCCGGGGCAGCTCCGCGGGCTCCGGCGGGCGGACCGTCACCTCGATGCCGAGGCCGTCGAGGTAGTCCTGGTAGGAGCCGGCGTCCTCGCGGAACTCCTGGCGCCGCACCTCCGTGCGGTAGCGGCCGGCCCGCTCGCGGTCCTCGTCGGTGAGCACGGGCAGGTCGAACCAGCCGTCCGCGAGCAGCGCGGCCGGGTGCAGGGCCGGCTCCTCGTCGACCCGGACCACCGCGACCTGCGGCAGCTGCTCCCGTACCAGACCGCACTCGAAGGTGCTGTCGTCGACGAAGACGAAACTGTCCAGACCGATCCCGAGCCGCTCGGCGATGTCGCGCAGATTGTCGTGCTTGGCCGACCAGTTGGCGTTGACGCGGACGAAGTCGTCCTCGCGCAGCAGCATCGAGGGGTGTTCGCGCAGCGCCCGGCGCACCTGGTCGTCGTCGTTCTTGCTGCTGACGGCGAGCAGCACGCCCTGGGAGCCGAGCTGGGCGAGGACCCGCTGGAACTCGACGAACGCCTCCCCCCGGAAACCGCCGCCGAGCTCCACGCCCTCCACGCCGTCCTCACCGAGCACCCCGCCCCACAGCGTCCCGTCCAGATCGAGGACGAGGCACTTGCGGGTCCGGCCGAGCAGCCCGGTGACGAGGTGGCCGACATCGCGGGCATAGGCCGCCAGCAGGCCCTCGGCGAGGCGCGCCTTGGCGTACAGGCCCGTGCGCGGCTCGTACGCGGGGGTGCCCTGGCCGACCAGCGGGTCGAGGTCGACCACGGTCAGCCCGGGGTGCTCCTCGGCGAGGGCGAGCAGCCCGCTGTTGAACTCCCGCCACACGACACCGAGCCGGGCCCGGGAGCGCAGGTCGACGAGCTGGCGGGCGTGGCCGTGCAGCAGCGGGACGGTGTTGAGGACGAGCGGGCCGCGCCCGGCGTCCTGGTGGGCGCGGACGGCCCGGCCGAGCAGGGCGAGCCGGGACCGGGCCGCGGCCCGGACGTCCTCGACCCGCCAGGGCAGCGGCACCTCCTCGAAGACGGTGTGCGCGTCCAGCAGGCACAGCGTGAGGCGCGGCGGGGCGCCGCCCGGGGTGCCGGGCCCGAGCAGATCGGCCAGATACGAGCCGTACGGCGAGAGCACCGGGTCCAGGAGCAGCCCGTGGCGCGCCAGCTCCGCGGTGAGCGGGGCCACCAGCGGGGCGACGGTGGACTGGCCGGTCACGGCGACGGTGACCACGGGTGCGTCCGGGTGGTGGCGGGCGACCTCCTCGCGGTCGAGCCGGGCGAGCAGTTGCCCCGCGGCGGGCAGCTGCGCCCCGGGCAGCCGGGCGAGCAGGGTCCGTACCGAGGGGTATTCGGCTTCCAGGCGTCCGGCCGCGTACAGGCCGCGCAGGGTCCGCAGCGCCTGCGGGTCGAGCCAACCGCCGGTGCCGACGGGGGCGTTGAGCGGTTCGGTGGTCGTCATGCGCGCTCCAGGGCGATACCGGACTTGATCCACTTGCTGGACTCCACGGCGACGGTGACGGCCCGTCCGCCGCCCTCCCACTGGCCGAGCAGTTCGGCGAGCTGGAGGAAGGGCAGGGCGTTGCCGTTGTTGCCCACCGTGCGCACCACGTTGACGCGCCGGGCCAGCGGGGCGGGCATCGCGTCGGAGATGCGGTCGCTCATCCGGCCCGACAGCTGAGGCGGGAGGAGGTAGTCCACCTGGTCCGCGGTCCAGCCCACGTCCCCGATGAGCTCCCAGAACATCTGGGTCGCAAGCACCGGCACGGCCGCCTCGATCGCCTTGTAGTCCTCGCTGACCGCGGTGCGTTCGCTGTGCCGGTCGCCCAGGCCGAACCAGTCGATGACCTGTCCGGGCGCCTTGCCCAGGCCCACCAGGCGGTTGAGGACCTGCCGGATCTCGACGCGCTCCCCGAAGGACTCGGCGCTGAGGACGGCGGCGCCCGCCCCGTCGCCGAACAGGATGTAGTTGACCAGCTCGGCGGGGGTGCGCGAGCCGGCGTCGAAGTCGGTCTCCAGGTGCTTGGCGCAGACGTCGCCGCCGATCACCAGGACCGTCGAGCAGCGCCCGGCCAGCAGCAGGGTGCGGGCCACGTCGAGCGCCTGGACGGCCCCGGCGCAGCCGGACTGGAGCTGGTAGGTGGGGACGTTGTCGATGCCGAGGCGGTCCGCCACCAGGTTGACGGTGGCGGGCATCAGCTGGTCCGGGGTGGCGGTGCCCATGACGACGCAGTCGATGTCGGCCGCCTCCAGGCCCGCCGCCGCCAGCGCCCGGTCGGCGGCGGTCGAGGCGATGTCCGCCAGGGAGTGGCGGACCAGGCCGGTCTCCAGGTCGACGGCGAAGTGCCGGCTGACGTTGCCGATGAACATCTCGGCCCACTGCTCGTCGACGCCGACGAGTTTGGCCAGGGTGGCGTTGTCCACGGGTTCGCCCGGCAGACAGGTGCCGACCGAGACCAGGTGGGCGACGGGTGCGGGTGACGGGCTCATGTGCGCGGTCCTTCCGGAGTGGACGGCTCGGGCGCCGCCGCGGGCGCGGCCGGGACGAGCAGGCGCTCGGTGAGATAGCGGCTGAGGTCGCCCACGGTCTCCAGACTCGCGAGCAGCTCCTCGACGGGCAGACTGCCGAGCTCGGGCAGCTCGTTCTCGACGCGGGTCTTGAGCTCCATGACCTGGATCGAGTCGAAGCCGAGGTCCTCGGCGAGGCGGGAGCGGTCCCGTACCACCGAGGGGTCGTGTCCGCCGACCCGGCACACCAGGCGGCGGGTCACCTCGGACACCCGCTGGGGGGCGCCACCGCCCGGCGGCGCCGGCGCGGGGTCCGCCGCTGTCGGCTCCGACGCCGCCGTTTCCCGGGTGATCACGTGGGGCGCGGCCGGTTCGGGGGCGGTGGCCGAGCGCCAGGCGCGGAAGGTGTCGTCGAAGACGTACGGCGGCAGTCGGCGCGGCACCCGGTCCGCCTCCGGGTAGAGGCCGTCCCAGGTGGGGTCGGCGCCCGTGCTCCACAGTTCGCCGAGCAGGTGGTGCAGCGGGTGGCGGGGCGCGCGCTCGCCCGGGTGGGCGGCCAGGCAGTGCACCGGTTCCGCGTCGGCGGGCCGGAGCCGGGCCAGCAGGGGGGTGAGCACGGCGCGCGGACCGATCTCCACGACGTGGGTGACGCCGCAGGCCAGCAGCTCGGCGGCGGCGTCGGCGAACCGTACCGGTGCGGTGAGCTGGCGCGCCCAGTACGCGGCGTCCATACGCTCCTCGTCGCCCATGACCCGTCCGTACAGGGTGGAGAAGACCGGCACCGCGGGCGGGCGCACCGCCAGGTCCGCGCCCTCGGCCCGGAACGGCTCGACAGCCGGGCGCATCAGCGGGGAGTGGAAGGCGTGCGAGACGGTCAGCGGGCGGGCGGTGACGCCCCGGTCCGCCAACTCGGCGCGCAACCTGACCAGTTCGGTGAGCTCACCGGCGACGACGGTGGTGCGCGGGCCGTTGACGGCGGCGACGCACACCCGCGCGGGGTCGCCGAGCAGCGCCCGCGTCTCCGCCTCGGGCAGCGGTACGGAGAGCATGCCGCCGCCGTCCGGCAGCGCCTCCATGAGGGCTCCGCGGCGGGCGACCAGCCGGGCCGCGTCGGCGGGGTCGAGCACCCCGGCCGCGCAGGCGGCGGCGAACTCGCCGATGCTGTGGCCGATGACGGCGGCGGGCCGGATCCCGGCGTCGGCCAGGGCGCCCGCCATCGCGTACTCGACCGCGAAGAGCGCGGGCTGGGCCAGGCCCGTGCGGTGCACCCCCGGGTCGCCCTCCAGGACCGCGTCGCGCACCGAGCGCCCGACGTGGACGGCGAGCTGCTTGTCGATCTCGTCGAGCAGGCGGGCGTAGACGGGGGAGGAGGCGTACCAGGAGGCGGCCATACCGGGGTGCTGGGCGCCCTGGCCGGTGAACGCGAACGCCACCGCGGGCGCCGTGCGCCGCACCCCGCCGTCCTCGTCACGGGTGCGCGCGGCCGCCTCGCGCAGCCCCGCCACCAGGGTCGCCATATCGCCCGCGGCGACGGCGGCCCGGTGCGGCAGCCGGGACTTGACCCGGTTGCTGGTCCAGCACAGCTGGGCGAGCCGGTCCTGAGGCAGCCGGGCCAGCGCGTCGGCCTGGGCCAGCAGATTGGGGCCCAGCTGGCGTGCCGAGCGGGCCGAGACGGTGAACACACCCGGCACCCGCGCGCCGGAGCGGTGCACCGCGCGCGGCGGCGAGGCCAGTACGGCGTGCGCGTTGGTGCCGCCCATGCCGAAGCTGCTGACGGCGGCGTGCACGGTGCCGGACGGCAGCCGCAGCGGCGATCTGAGCAACCTCAGTCGCCGCTCGGGCAGTTGCAGCCCGGGGTTCTCGTCGTCGGCGAACCGGCTGGGCGGCACGGTGCGGTGGTGCAGCGCGAGGACCGTCTTGACGACCCCGGCGATCCCGGCCGCGCCCTCGGCATGCCCGAAGTTGCTCTTGACCGAGCCGAGGGCGACGCTGCCGCCGCTGCGGCCGCCGGTGAGGTGCCCGAGCGCCTGCGCCTCCATCATGTCGCCGAGCAGGGTGCCGGTACCGTGTGCCTCGATGAAGCCGATGTCGTCGGCACCCACCCCGGCCGCCCGCCACACCCGCTCGATGAGCTGCTGCTGGGCCCACCGGTTGGGCGCGGTGATGCCGTTGCTGCGGCCGTCCTGGTTGACGCCGGTGCCGCGCAGTACGGCGTAGACGGGCTGGCGGTCGGCCAGCGCGTCGGCGAGCCGGCGCAGCACCAGGACGGCGACGCCCTCGGCGCGCCCGATCCCGTCGGCCGAGGCGCTGAACGGCTTGCAGCGGCCGTCCGGCGCGGAGAGACCCGCCTGGGTGTAGAAGATGTTGAGAACCGGCGTCATGATCAGGTTGGTGCCCCCGGCGAGCGCGTAGTCGCAGTCGCCCGCCCGCAGCGCTGTGGCGGCGAGGTGCAGGGCGACCAGCGAGGACGAACAGGCCGTGTCGACGGCGAGGCTGGGACCCCGCAGGTCCAGGTGGTACGAGACGCGGTTGGCGCCCATGAAGTAGCCGTTGCCGGAGCCGTGCCGGGCGGTGATCCGGTCGTAGTCGGCGAGTTGCAGATGGGCCCACTCGTTGGCCATCACCCCCACGAAGACGCCCGTGTCGGTGCCGGCCAGGTCCTCGGGGGCCACCGTCGCGTCCTCGACGGCGCGCCAGGAGCACTGGAGCAGGAGCCGCTGCTGCGGGTCCATGGCGGCCGCCTCGCGCGGCGCGATCCCGAAGAAGGCCGGGTCGAAGGCGTCGGGGTCGTCGATGAACCCGCCGCGTACGGTGTTGGAACGGCCCGGGGGCCGGGCCGCGCCGGGGGCCGCCGGGCCGTCGAGCCGGTAGCGGTCCGCCTCCCAGCGCTCCTCGGGGACGCGCCGGGTGCCGTCCCGGCCCTCCATCAGGAGCTGCCAGAACTCGCCGGCGTCCCGGGCCCCGGGGAAGCGGCAGTCGAGCCCGACGACCGCGACCGGTTCGGGTGCGCTCATGAGGCGGCCCCGGCGTCCCCCACGGCGAGCAGTGCGGCCAGGTGCCCGGCGATGGCACGGACCGTCGGGAAGTCGTAGGCGAGGGTCGGCGGGACCGCCAGCAGATGGCGCTCCTCTATCTCGCCGCAGATGCCGATGGCGGCCACGGAGTCGATGCCGTAGTCGGCGAGCGGGGTCGTCGGGTCGATCTCCCGGGCGGGTCGGTGCAGATGGAAGGCGACCCGGTCGATGAGCCACTTCTCCAGGTCCGCGGGGGCCAGGACGGGGGTCTGCGGGCGGATCGCGGTGCGGGTGTCGGGCGCGATGGACATGGGGAACCTCTTCCTTGGGGGCGCTCGGTGGGCCGGGCGGGCTCAGCGGCCGGGGGCGGCCAGCGGAGCGGACTGCTCGGCGCTCTGGGCGGGCGGGGCGGCGAGGGCCGCCACCGGCCGTTCCAGGCGCTGGTGGAGTACGGACAGGGAGCCGTCGAGGAACAGACGGCGCATCAGGGTGCGCTGGGTCTTGCCGCTGGTGGTCTTGCGGACCGCGCCGGGGCGCACCAGGACCACACTGGTGGCGGGGAGCTGGAACCTGCGGCTGAGCACCGCCTGGACCTGCGCGGCGAGGGCGGGCAGGTCGTGCTCGCCCTGGCGGCTCGGCCGCACCTCCTGCACCACCACGACATGGCTGCGGTCGTCCTCCTCGTCCCCGACGGTGAACACCGCGCCGCCGCCTCGGCGCAGGGCCGGGCCCGAGTCCTGCACGGCCTGCTCGATGTCCTGCGGGTAGAGGTTGCGGCCGTGGTGGATGAGCATCTCCTTGATGCGGCCGGTGACGAAGAGCTCCCCGTCCACCAGGGCGCCGAGGTCGCCGGTGCGCAGAAAGCCCGGGCGGCCGTCCGCGGTCTCGGCGCGGAAGGTCTCCTCGGTGGCCTCGGGGCGGTTCCAGTAACCGCGCGCGACGGAGGGCCCGCGCAGCCAGATCTCCCCGACCCGGCCGTCGGCCAGGGCCTCGCGGGTCATCGGGTCCACGATGAGCACCTCGCTGCCGGCCGGAGCACCGCAGCCGACCAGGGTCCTGGAGGTGCGGTCGGGGCGGGCGGGGCGCAGTTCGTGCTGCTCCAGCAGGTGCGCGTCGACGACGAGTTCGACGTGGTGGGCCGTGGTGTCCCCGGCGGAGGCGAGCAGGGTGTTCTCGGCCAGGCCGTAGCAGGGGAACAGGGCCTCGGGGCGCAGCCCGTGGGCCGCGAAGCGGGCGGTGAAGGTGCGGATGGTGGCGGCGCGCACCGGCTCGGCGCCGTTGAGCGCGACCCGCAGGCTGGACAGGTCGAGTCCCTCGGCCTGCTCGTCGGTGGTGCGGCGGGCGCACAGCTCGTAGCCGAAGTCGGGCGAGGCGGTGCCCTCGACGCGGTAGTCGTGGATCATCCGCAGCCAGCGGTGCGGCTGCTTGATGAAGGAGATGGGCGACATCTGGACGCTGGTGCCGCCCATCCACAGCGGGTGTAGCGTCATCCCGATGAGGCCCATGTCGTGGTAGAGCGGCAGCCAGCTGCCGGTGACGACCCCGGGCCCGGTGAGCATCGCGCGGTGGATGGCCTCCTGGTTGGCGGCCAGGTTGGCGTGCGTGACCATGACGCCCTTGGGGCGGCTGGTGGAGCCCGAGCTGTACTGGAGGAAGGCGATGTCGTCGTCGCGGACCTGCGGCGGGAGCCACAGCGCGGGGTCCTCGCCGTCGTCCTCCGGCGCCAGGCACACCACGTCCCGCTCGCCCGACGCGGCCAGCCAGGCGGCGAGCGCCTGGCGCTGCCCGGGGACGGTGAGGACCGCGCCGACCGAGGCGTCCCGCAGGATGCCGCTGACCCGGGCGATGCGCTCGCCCGGCTCGTCCGGCAGCGGCGCCGGGATGGCCGTGCGCCCGGCGTAGAAGCAGCCGAGGAAGGCGGTGACGAACTCCAGGGTGGGCGGGTAGAGCAGCAGCACCGGCCGGTCCGGGTCGCCCGGCGACTCCCGGCGCAGCCGGGTGGCGATCAGCCGGGCGCGGCGGTCCAGTTCGCCGTAGGTGAGCTCCTCGGGCCGCATGGCCCGGCCGTCCTCGTGCAGGTACACGAACGCGGGCCGGTCGGGGTGCTGCTCCGCTCCGGCGCGTACGGCCTCGGTCAACGTCCTGTGCATCTCTTCCCCTGTCGCTGGGTCCGGTGGCGCTCGGTCCGGTGTCGCCGGGTCCGGGCTGTCGCGGCACCAAGTGCCATCTGTCGAACCATCGTTGGCGGGAAGTGAAAAGGACCTGTAAAGGCAGCCTTGCGCCGCACGTCGCAGCTTCGGGCCTTCCCGCAGCGTGCCGTGGAGAGGGGGGTGCGGAGTCCGTCCGTACGTACGAGGAGGGGGAGTTGGCACGCAGTGCCGCGCTCTCGTGTGTCCGTCCGAGCCGCCCGGATAGGAGTCAGCACTGTTTCGATACGGCATTGACTCGATTGGCGGCCGGGTCTAGCGTCGGTAACCGCACAGCGACAGACGGCAGTTCACGCAGCACCCTCTTCCTTCCGAGGAGCGGCATCCGTGACCACTCAGCTCGCATCCCGTCCGGCCGAGCAGGACCAGGCCGCCGCCCACCGCTGGTGGGTCCTGGGCGTCCTCGTGGTGAGCCTCCTGCTCGTGGTCCTCGACACCTCGATCCTGAACGTCGCGCTCAAGACGCTCGCCGAGCCCGCACCCCAGGGCCTGGGCGCCTCCTCCGGCGCGCTCCAGTGGTCGGTGGACTCCTACACGCTCGTCTTCGCGGCCCTGCTCTTCAGCACCGGCGTCCTGGCCGACCGCTGGGGCCGCAAACGCACCCTGGTGGCCGGGCTCGTCGTCTTCGGCGGCTGCTCGCTGTGGTCCGCCTACGCCGGCAGCGCGGGCGAACTCGTCGCCGCCCGCGCGGGACTCGGCGTCGGCGGCGCCCTGGTGATGCCGGCCACGCTGGCGATCATCATGAACGTCTTCCCGCCCGCCGAACACGCCAAGGCCGTCGGCATCTGGGCCGGCGCGGCCGGACTGGCGGTCGCGGTGGGCCCCATCACCGGCGGCGCGCTCCTGGAGCACTTCTGGTGGGGCTCGGTCTTCCTCATCAACATCCCGATCGTCGTCATCGGCGTCATCGCCGCGCTCGTCGTCGTGCCGGAGTCCCGCGACCCCGGACGCGGCGGCTACGACCCCGTGGGCGTCGCCCTGTCCGTGGCGGGTCTGACGCTGCTGGTGTACGGGGTGATCCAGGGCGGCGAGAAGGACGACTGGGCGGCGGCCCGGGTCTGGGCGACGATGCTCGGCGGGCTCGTGGTCCTGGCGGCCTTCGTCGCCTGGGAGCGGCGGGCCGCGCGCCCCGCGCTGGACGTGGCGCTGTTCCGCGTCCCGCGCTTCTCGGCCGCCGTGACCGTCATCGGCCTGGTCTTCTTCGCGCTGCTCGGCGCCACGTTCTTCCTGGTCTTCTATCTCCAGAGCGTGCGCGGCTGGACGCCCCTGGAGGCCGGGTACTGCCTGCTGCCGCTGGCCGTGGCCCAGTTGGCGTGCTCACCGCCCGCGACCCTGGCCGCCAAGCGGATCGGGGTACGGCCGGTGTGCACCACCGGGATGCTGCTGACCACCCTGGCCTTCGTCACCGTCGCCACCGTCGACGAGCACACCTCGCTGTGGCTGCTCGAATCCGTCTTCTTCGTGCTCGGCGTGGGCATCGCCTGTGTGATGCCGCCCGCCACGGCCGCCGTGATGTCGGCCCTGCCCCGGCAGCGGGCCGGCACCGGCTCCGCCGTCAACACCACCTTCCGCCAGGTGGGCGGGGCACTCGGCGTCGCGGTCCTCGGCTCGGTGCTCTCCACCGCGTACCGCTCGCGGATGTCCGGCCACCTCACGGCCGTACCCAACCACCTGCGCGACCGGGCCGGGGAGTCCGTGCAGAGCGGCCTCGCCGTGGCCGACGGGCTCGGTCCGCGCGGCGCCGCCCTCGCGGACCACGCCGTCGACGCGTTCGTCTCGGCGATGCACCTCACCGCACTGGTCGCCGCCGGAGTCACCCTCCTCGGCGCCCTGATCAGCCTGCTCCTGCTGCCGGCCCGCACCCCGGACGGGCACGCCGGAGCGGAGGAAACCACCAGAGTCCACCACCCCACGGAGGTCTGAGCATGCCCCCACCCGTGTCACCGGAGGCCGAGGGCGCCGCGCCCGCCGGCCTCCGGCCCGTCCCCGCGCCACCCGCCCGGAATCCCGCCCGCGGCGGGCGCCGGCGCGACCCCGCCGCCGACCGCGCCATCCTGGAGAGCACCCTGGGCCTGCTGGGCGAGGGGCTCAGCTTCAGCGCGCTGTCGATGGACCTGGTGGCGCAGCGGGCCGGAGTCGCCCGCGCCACGGTCTACCGCCGCTGGCGCAACAAGGAAGAGCTGGTGCTCGCGGCCCTGAGCAGCCTCGACGTGCCCGTCACCCCCTCCGAGGGACTGCCCCTGCGCGACCGGCTCGTGGACCTGGTCGACCAGATCCGCCACCGCGGCCAGGACACCAATCTGCACCGCCTCCTGGCCGGCCTCCTCGGGGAGGCGGTGCACCGCCCGCAGCTCGTGGAGCGGTACGAGGACACCGCGGTCGCCGCGCGGAGGGACGCCATGCGGCAGGTGCTGCGCGACGGTCTGGACAGCGGGGAGCTGCGTCCCGGACTCGACGTCGACCAGGCCGTCGAACTGCTCACCGGACCGATGCTCGCGCGGCTGATCCTGCGCCAGCGTCCGGTGGAGTCGGCGGCCTTCGCCGAGGCCATCGTCGACACCTTCCTCGACGGCACCAGGACCCGCCCCACACCCCGGTAGCCCGGCGCACCACCCGGCCGGACACCGGTACGCACTGGTCGGCCGCGCGTACGCGCACGGCCATCCGCCCGTCCCCGCGGACGGGCCCCGAACCGCCTCCCCACCCAGGAGCCGCACCCATGAAGTTCCTCTTCGACGACCCCGCCTTCGACTACCAGGCCTTACGGGCGGCCGGCTACGCCGACTTCGGCGGCGCCCAGCTCGGCGAGGTCATCGCCGTCGCCTCGCGCATCCCCGACGGGGACACGGACGCCTGGCGGCGCGAGTGGACCGCGCTGGCCGAACGCGTCCACCACCTCGCCACCGCCGCCCTCGCCCGGGACCGGGCCGTCGACGCCCGCGCCGCCCTGCTGCGCGCCCACACCTACTACCGCACCGCCGAGTTCTTCCTGCGCGACGATCCGGCGCACGACCCCGAGGCGGCGCGGCTGATGCGGCTCTCCAAGGAGACCTTCGCCGAGGCCGCCCGCCTCATGGAGCGCCCACCGGAGTTCGTGCGCATCCCGTACGGCGACGGTTCGCTGCCGGGGTACTTCTACCGCGCCGACGACTCCCAGGGGCCCCGCCCGACCCTCGTCCACCACGGCGGCATCGACTCCACGCTCGAAGAGGGCTACTTCTTCGTCGCGGCCGCCGCCCAGGCGCGCGGCTACCACTGCCTCTGCTTCGAGGGGCCCGGCCAGGGCTCGGTCCTGCGCGAACAGGGGCTCACCTTCCGGCCGGACTGGGAGGAGGTGGTCACGCCCGTGGTGGACTTCGCCCTCGCCCAGCCGGGAGTGGACCCCGAGCGCGTCACCCTGATGGGGACCAGCCTCGGGGGGCTGCTCGCCGTCCGGGCCGCCGCGTTCGAGCACCGGCTCGCCGGGTGCGTGGTCCACGACGCCGTCTGGCAGCTCGGTGACGTGGTGTGGCTGCCACCCTTCGTCCTGGAATGGGTGGAGCAGGGCTGCGACGACTTCGCCAACCCGGTGATGTACGGGATCGCGGTCCAGCAGACCTTCACGCGCTGGCTGCTGCGGCAGGCGATGTGGACGTTCGGCGCGCACAGTCCGGCCCAACTGCTGCGCCGGATGCCCGCGTTCAGCCTCGCGGACGTGATCGGGCGGGTGCGCTGTCCGGTCCTCGTGCTCGATGCCGAGGAGGACATGTTCTTCGCCGGTCTGGAACACGCGAAGAAGGTGTACACCGGCCTCAACAGTCCCAAGACCCTGCATGTCTTCAGCGCGGACGAGGGCGGGGGAGCGCACTGCCACTCCGGCTCCATGACGCTCTTCCACGACCGGGTCTTCTCCTGGCTCGCCGAGACGCCCAAGGCCGGGGCCCCGCAGCCCGAACCGGCACCGTCCGTCTGAGCGTATCCGCTCCCGCGCCCGAGGCGGGCGGCCCCGGTGAACCCCGGGCCGCCCGCCTCCGCCGTCCGTATACGGCGCCCGGAATTAGTAATCGAATTCCCGCTGATTGATGGCCGAAATGGCTCGTGGGTGCTGCGCTCCAGGTGTTAGCGCCCTTTTAATGGTGACGTAACGACTGCTCGACTACGATGTTTATCGGCAATCGCGTGCATCGTGGGCGCGAGAGCCCGGGATGAACGGGGAGATCCGAACTAGTTGAATGCCCGGCATGCATTCAAGGGGGTTGCGTCACGTGTCCCTGTCCTCTGCACGACCCAGTCATCCGCTGCGCTACGAGGTACTGGGGCGGCTCCGGGTGACCCGCGGCGACGTCGATCTGACGCCGGCGCCACCGAAGATCGCCAAGCTGCTGGCTCTGCTGACGATCCGGGCAGGGGAGACCGTACCGGGCGACAAACTCATGGCGGAGCTCTGGGAACAGCATCCGCCGCGCTGTGCGGCGGCCAGCCTGCGGGTCTATGTGTCACAGCTGCGCAAGCTGCTCGCCGCGCCCGGACGCGCCTCGCCCATCGTCACTGTTTCCCCGGGTTACATTCTCGAAGCCGGTCCGAACCAACTCGATGTCCGGACCTTCGAGAGGCTGTATGAAAGCGGCCGGGCCCGTTACCTGGCGGCCGACTACCCGGCCGCGTCCGAGTGTCTGAGAAATGCCCTCGCACTGTGGCGGGGGCCTGTTCTGGACGGCATGTCGGGGTCTTCCGAGATCAGCTCGTTCGCCGCCGTGGCGGACGAGAAACGGCTCAATTGCATCGAGTTGAATATCGAATCCGCCCTGGCGCTCGGCCGCCACCACGCCGTGATAGAGGAGCTCAAGGGACTGGTCGTCCAGCACCCGCTGCGCGAGCCCTTCTACCGGCAGCTGATGGCGGCCCTGTACCGGGTGGGCCGCCAGGGCGACGCCCTCGGCGTCTACCGCAGCGCGCGCCAGGTCATCCGCGAGGAGCTCGGCGTCGAGCCGGGCCCGCCGCTGCGGCTCACCCAGGAGGCCATCCTGCGGGCCGATCCGGCCCGGCTGGAAGCCGTCGGCGTGACGGCCTCGCGCTGACGCATCCACCGGCCGCGCGAGCACCGGCCCGGCCCGGACCAACCCCGGGCCGGTGCGGCCGGACCCGGCCGGTGCGCCTCCTCAGAGGACCCGCTGGAGGGCTTCGGGGGTGAGGTCGGCGAGGGTGGGATAGCCGTCCACCGCCATCAGCAGGTCCGCCTCCGCGAGCAGCGAGCGCAGGACGTGGACGACACCGTCGGTACCGCCCAGGGCCAGCCCGTACGCGTACGGGCGACCGACACCCACCGCCGTGGCGCCCAGCGCGACGGCCTTCACCACGTCCGCCCCGGTGCGCACCCCCGAGTCGAACAGGACGGGCAGGCCGCCGGCCGCCTCGACCACCCCGGGCAGCGCGTCGAGCGCCGGCAGCCCGCCGTTGGCCTGGCGTCCGCCGTGGTTGGAGCAGTAGAGGCCGTCCACCCCGCCGTCCCTGGCGCGCCGGGCGTCCTCGGGATGGCAGATGCCCTTCACGATCAGCGGCAGCTCGGTGAGCGACCGCAGCCAGGGCAGGTCGTCCCAGGTGAGCGGGTTGCCGAAAATCTGCGCCCAGCGGCCGGCGGCGGCCCTGGGGTCCTCCTCCGGCGTACGCTCCAGGGCGGCCCGGAAGACCGGGTCGCTGGTGTAGTTGGCCAGGCAGTGGCCGCGCAGCTGGGGGAAGTTGCCGGTGCTCAGATCGCGGGGGCGCCACCCCGTGACCCAGGTGTCCAGGGTGACGACGACGGCCTTGAACTCCGCCTTCTCCGCCCGCCGCACCAGGCTCTCGGCCAGCTCCCGGTCGGTGGGCGTGTACAGCTGGAAGAAGCCGGGCGTGGAGCCGAACTCGGCGGCCACCTCCTCCAGGGGATCGACGGACAGCGTCGAGGCGACCATCGGGACGCCGGTGCGGGCGGCCGCGCGGGCCGTCGCCAGATCCCCGTGCCCGTCCTGGGCGCACAGCCCGACGACGCCGATCGGCGCCATGAACAGCGGCGACGGCAGCGTCATCCCGAAGAGCTCCACCGACAGATCCCGCTGCGCCGCCCCGACGAACATCCTCGGGAACAGTCCCCAGCGCTCGAAGGCCGAGGCGTTGGCCCGCTGGGTGCGCTCGTCGCCCGCGCCGCCCGCCACGTACGACCACAGCGACGGCCCGAGCGCCGCCCCGGCTCGGGACTCCAACTCCTCGTAGGTGAAAGGGAACCGCGACACCACACCGCCGAGGCCCTCGAAGTAGATCTCGTTCTGGTAGAAACCGAATGGCTGGTTCATCAAGCGGCCCTCTCCCTCGATCCCCGGCTCCGGGCGCGCACCCGGGCGCGGGCCCCACTCTGCCCTGTCGCGCCTGCTCGGCAGGCAGGGGTGCGCGAGTCCGAAGCGCTCAGTCGCCGTCTATCAGCCGTTGCAGACCGGGCGCGTACAGGTCCGCGACGCGCTCCGCCGTGGCGAGGTTCCCCGCGCCGGGGCGGTGCAGGCTCAAGGTCGCCCCGAGCCCCAGCAGTTGCCCGGCGATCAACTCGGCCCGCAGCTCCCCGTCGCGCCCCGCGAGCAGGGCTGCCAGCCGTGCGGTGATCTGCTCGCGGAACCGGTCGCGCAGCAGGGTGCGCTCGTCGTCCCGGCCGAGCGAGAAGACGACCCGCAGCAGCGGATCGCCCCGGAACTCCTCGCGCAGGCGCAGCATCGTGAGCACCAGATGCCGTCCCAGCACGGCGCGCGGCGCCGCGAACAGTTCGTCGGCGACCGGCTGGAAGTCGGCGACCGTGTGGAACAGCCGCTCCTTGCTGCCGAAGCGCTTCACGATCAGGGAGGGGCTGACGCCGGCGTCGGCCGCGATGCCGCGCAGGGTCACCTCGGCGTAGGCCCGCAGCGCGAAGGCGCGGCGCGCGGCCCGCAGGATGGCGTCGCGGCCCGTGCCGTGCTCGGCTGCGCCGGTGGCGGTGTGTTCGGCGGTGGTCATCTGCCCTCCTGGGCCGCGGGCCGCGCGGTCGTCCCCTCGACCGTACCGGGGACGGCCGCCCCGGCGCGGTCGGGCCGCCGCGCGGGCAGGAACGCCGTCGCCACCAGGGCCAGGAGCGCGGCGCCCGCCGCGATCAGGAAGATCAGCAGATACGCGTGGAGGGTGGGCGCGGTGCGGCCCGCCGCCACGAACGTGACGTTGGCCAGGACCGCGGTGACCACGGCGCTGCAACACGCCTGACCCACCGAGCGCATCAGGGTGTTGAGTCCGTTGGCGGCGCCGGTCTCGCTCACCGGGACGCCCTGCATCACCAGGGCCGGGAGCGCCGAGTACGCGATGGCGGTGCCGGCGGAGACCACGGTGGCACCGGCCACGATCAGCCAGAGGCTGTGGCTGGTGAAGAACCGTACGACGTAGCCCACCGCCATCACACAGGCGGCCAGGGCGAGCGCGCTCCGGGGGCCGTACGTGGCGGAGATCCTGGCCGACACCGGTGACAGCGCCACCATCGACAGGCCGCCGGGCAGCAGGCAGAGTCCGCTGACGACGATGGAGGCGCCCAGTCCGTACCCGGTCGCCTTGGGCTCCTGCACCATCTGCGCGGTCACCAGCGAGTTGGCGTAGAAGGCGAAGCCGATGAAGAGCGCGGCGATGTTGGTGAGCAGGACGGTGGGCCGCGCGGAGACCCGCAGGTCGACGATCGGGGACTCGGTCCGCAGCTCGTAGCGGCCCCAGACGAGGGCGATCACCAGCGAACCGGCCAGCAGGCCGAGGGTGGGCGCCGAGGTCCAGCCCCAGTCGGAGCCCTGCGTGATCGCGAGCAGCAGGCCGACCAGGGCCGCGGTGAGCCCGAGCGTGCCGGGCACGTCGAAGCGGCCGGGGGTGCGCACGGGGGACTCCGGGACGATCCGGAGCACCAGGATCAGATCGAGCAGGCCGAGGGCGGCCGACGCCCAGAACATGGTGTGCCAGTCGAAGTTCTCCACGACCAGCGCCGCGACGGGGAGGCCCACGGCGGCGCCGATGCCGAGGGTGGAGCTCATCAGGGCTATGGAGGGCAGCACCCGGGCGGGCGGCAGCTCGTCGCGGATGATGCTGATGCCGAGCGGGATGACGGCGAGGGCGGCGCCCTGGAGGGCCCGGCCCGCGATGAGCACGCCGATGTCGGAGGTGGCGGCGCACAGCACCGAGCCGGCGGTGAGCACGCCGAGCGAGGCGAGCAGGACGCGCCGCTTGCCGTACATGTC
This sequence comes from Streptomyces sp. NPDC005878, assembly GCF_040629815.1. Lineage (NCBI taxonomy): Bacteria > Bacillati > Actinomycetota > Actinomycetes > Kitasatosporales > Streptomycetaceae > Streptomyces > Streptomyces sp. NPDC005878. Next base: position 177,261 of record NZ_JBEXWK010000001.1, on the reverse strand, counting down.
GCCGACCCGGCCGAGGACGGGGGTGAAGACCGCGCCGGTGAGGAGGGTGACGGTGACGAGCCAGCCCGCCGCGCCCGGGGTGCTGCCGGTGAGCTCCGGGACATGCGGCAGCAGGGGCACGACCAGCGTCTGCATCACGGCGACGACCACGCCGCAGAAGGCGAGCACGGGCACCATGAAGCGGGTGCGGGGTTGGTGCAGGGGGTCGGCGGGCGCCGGCGCCGCGGTCATGCTGCTCCAGAGGCTGGTCGGGGCGGGGGTGCACGCGTGTTCACCCCCTCCAGGGTAAACGCTTGTGCACCCCCGTGTCCCCGGTTCGGAAGCGGCCGGACACGCCGGACGGACAGCGCCACGGCCGGTGTGCTCAGCCGAACGCCGAAGCGAGCCGCCCCAGCGTCCCGATCACCGCGAGGGAAGCCTCGGAGCCCGGCTCGATGAGCGTGTAGTGCCCGGTCCCGGGCAGCACCACGAGCTCCGCGTCCCGGTGCGCCGCGATGTAGTCGGCGAACTGCCCCAGTGGCACCTCCTCGTCCACCTCCCCGTGCAGCACCACCGTCCGTACCCCGGTCGTCCCCGCGCCCCGCAGCAGCGTCAGCGGGTCGACCAGCGGCAGCCGCGCCTCGGCCTCTTCGGCGCCGCCCAGCAGTTGCAGTCCGGCGCCGTCGCTGAGGTCGTCGCGGATCGTGGCCGCCAGGTCCGTGAGCGGGGCGAGGCCCAGGACCGCCGTGGGGAGCCGGGTCGTGTACCAGGGCGAACTCTCGGGCAGCAGGCCGCGCGCCCCGGCCCACAGGGCGAGATGGCCGCCCGAGCAGTGGCCCGCCAGCACGAAAGGCCGGCCCTCGGGAATCGTGTCCACGGCGAGCGCGATGTCGTCGAAGGTCGCGGGATAGCCGCCCGCCCCGCCCGAGCGGCGGAAGCCCGGCAGGACCGTGGTGAACCCGTGCCGCGCGAGATGGGCCGCGAACGGGGTCAGATGCATCCGGTCGTAGCGCCAGTAGCCGCCGTGCAGCAGCATCACCAGTGGTGCCTCGGGATCCTCGGCCGGCCACAGGTCGTACACCTGGTGCGGATGCGCGCCGTACTTCCGGTGGACGGGGGCCAGTACCGGGCGGATGCCCAGCACCCGGCGCTCCTCCTCCAGCGCAAACGCCGAGGGGCTCCGGCGCGCGGGTGTCTCAGACATGGCTGCGTGCCGTCCAGAGCTCGGGGAACACCGACCGGCGGGCGCGCTTCTCCAGCCACGCCACGCCCGGGGAGCCGCCGCTGCCCGCCTTGGCGCCCATCGCCCGGCGGGTCGCGAGCAGATGGTCGCTGCGCCAGCGCAGCACCAGCTCGGCGACCTCGGTGAGCTCCTCGCCCAGACGCACCAGCGGATCGTCCTGCGGCCCCGCGTAGATCTGCCGCCACACCTCCTCGACCCAGGAGTCCGGCTCGTACGCCTCGGTCACGTCCCGCTCCACCACGTGCTCCGGCACGGGCAGACCCCGCCGGTAGAGGAAGCGCAGCACCTCGTCGTAGAGCGACGGCTCGGACAGCGCCTGCTCCAGCTCGGCGTAGACGGCCGGGTGCCCCCGGTGCGCCTGCACCATGGAGCGGGACTTGTCGGCGAGCAGGAACTCCATGTGCCGGTACATCGCCGACTGGAACCCGGAGGCCTCGCCGAACGCGGCGCGGAACCCGTTGAACTGCGCCGGGGTCAGCGCCGCCAGCGGCGTCCAGGAGTCGTTGAGCGCCCGGTGCGAGCGGCGGCTGCGGCGCAGCGCGTCCATGGCCTGCTCCAGATCGTCCTTGAGCAGCGCGTCCCGGGCCGTGCGCCACTCGTACACGATGAGGGTGAACCACAGCTCCATCACCTGGGTGGTGACGATGAACGCCATCTCGCCCGGGTCGTGGGAGAGCGGCCGCTGGAGGGAGGACAGCAGCGAGGCGTGGATGTAGTCCTCGTACGGCGTCGTCCCCTCGAACCGCACCTGGGGCGCGTCGGCCGGGGGCGGGGCGGGGGCGCTGGTCTGCTCGGTCATGGGTCTCCGTAGGTCGTGGGCGGGCCGGGCGGTCAGGCCGGCATTCCGATGTGCGCGCCCCCGGTCGCGTCCAGCCACTGGCCGGTGACCCAGCGCGCGTCGTCGCTCGCCACGAACGCCACCACGTCGGCGATGTCCGAGGGGCGGCCGATCCGGTTGAAGACGGAGGCGGCGGCGTACGCGTTCAGCACCTCGGGCACCTTCAGCGTCGGGTTGATCTCGGTGTAGGTGAAGCCGGGTGCCACCGCGTTGACGGTGATCCCCCGCGGGCCCAGCTCGGGGGCGAGGGCCAGGGTCAGGGTGTCGAGCGCGCCCTTGGTCATCGCGTACGCGGAGATGTTCGGCATGGCGATCCGGGTGACGCCGGAGGAGATGGTGATGATCCGGCCGCCGTCGCGCAGCCGGCCGAGCCCCTGCTGGATCACGAAGAAGGGGGCCTTGACGTTGACGGCGAAGAGCCGGTCGTACTCCTCCTCGCTCACGTCCGAGATCCGCTTCGGCAGGGTGATGCCGGCGTTGTTGACGAGGATGTCCAGACCGGGCCGGGCGCCGTACTCGGAGAGCCCCTTGTCGAAGGCGGTCCACAGGGCCTCGGCGTCGCCGGGCACGCCGAGTTCGGCGCGGAGCGCGAACGCCCGGCCCCCCGCCGCCTCGATCTCGGCGACGGCCTCCTCGGCCGTCTCGGTGCGGTACCCGTAGTGGACGGCCACCAGGGCGCCCTCGGCGGCGAGCCGCAGCGAGATCGCCCGGCCGATCCCGCGGCTGCCGCCGGTCACCAGCGCCGTCCGGCCGCTCAGCCTGCCCGTACTGGTCATGCTCCACACTCCTGTGATCTCGGGGGCCGCGCGGTTCGTCGCGGCGGCCGGGGAAACGGCCCTGCGTGTGCGGGGCGCGGGCGCCGGGGCGGCCCTCTCAGGCGTCGAAGTCGAGCGCGATCTCGTCCGACTCCGGCCGGGCCCGGCAGGGCAGCGTGTAACCGGCGGCCAACTCCGCCGGGCCGAGCGCGTACTGACGGTCCATCACCGCACTGCCCCGGACCACCTTGGCGCGGCAGCTGCCGCACAGGCCGTCGCGGCAGGAGTACGGGGTCTCGGGCCGGGCCCGCAGGACCGCGTCCAGCACCACCCGGTCCTCGGGCCGCATCACCGTCTCGGTGGTACGGCCGGCCAGCCGGGCCGAGATGAGACCGGTGCGGCCCAGCGGCTCGGGCGGGGGAGCGGGCGGCAGGCCGCCGCCGGTGGAGAAGAGCTCGAAGCGCACCCGCGCCTCGTCCGCGCCCCACGCGGCGAGCGCCTCACGGACGGTCTCCACCAGCCCCCACGGCCCGCACAGGTAGAAGTGGGTGCGCGGGTCGGGCTCGGCGCCCAGCAGGGCGAGGAGCCGGGGCAGCCGGGCCGCGTCGATCCGTCCCGACAGCAGCTCGCTCTCGCGCTCCTCGCGGGAGAGCACGTGCAGGGCGAAGAACCGGCCGACGTGGGCGTCCTTGAGGTCGGTCAGCTCGTCCGCGAGGAGCACCGACTGGGCGCTGCGGCTGGCGTACACCAGCGAGACCCGGCAGGCGGGGTCCTGGCGCAGGGCCGCGGCCGCCATGCTCAGCAGGGGAGTGATCCCGCTGCCGCCCGCCACCAGCACGTGGTGCGCGCCGGGCACGTTTGCCAGCCGGAAGTCGCCCGTGGGCGGGCCGAGTTCGAGGGTGTCGCCGACGGCGAGGTCCGTGGTGGCGTACTCGGCGAAGCCGTCCGCGCCCAGGCGCTTGACCACGATCCGCAGACCCGCCGGATCGCGGGGCGGCAGACAGACCGAGTAGCTGCGCCGCAGCTCCCGCCCCTCGGGCCGGTGCCGGACGACCACGTGCTGGCCGGCGCGGTGCGCGAAGACCTCCGTGAGCGGGCCGGGCACGGCCAGGCTGATCGCCACCGACTCCTCGCCCACCGCCTCCACCGCGGTGACCGGCAGCCGGTACCAGCCGGTCGCCCGGCGCGCGGCCACCGGGGCGCCGTCAGTCGTCACTGGCGTCACTGTCGTCATGATGGCGCGTCACATCGCCTTCAGATGCGCGAAGGTCTCCCGGCACGCGGTGCACACCAGGACGGCTTGGCAGCGGGTCGCCCCGAACGGGCTCTGCGGCCGGGTCGCCACCGAGCCGCAGTGCGGGCAGGGCACGCCCGTACCGAGCCGGACCGACAGGGGGGCCCGCGCGGAGCCGGGCGGCACGATGCCGTGCTCGGAGAGCTTGCGGCGGCCCTCTGCGGTGATCCAGTCGGTGGTCCAGGCGGGCGAGAGCACCTGACGCACCCGGGCGTCGGGGTGGCCGCTCTCGGTGAGCACGGCCCGGATCCCGGCCTCGATCTCGGGCATGGCGGGGCAGCCGAGGTAGGTCGGGGTGATGACGACCTCCAGGGCGCCGTCGTCCGCCGCCGCGACCGCGCGGATGACCCCGAGGTCGGCCAGCGTGATCATGGGGAGTTCGGGGTCGGGCACGGTGTTCACCCGGGCCCGCACCTCGTCGGCGTCCAGCCGCGCGGTACTCACCAGGTGCCTCCCGGGTACTGGAGGCGCACGGACCGGAACTCGGCCATCAGCGGCGCGAACTCCTCGGTGTGCAGCCCGTCCCGGCCGCCCGTCGCCCGCCATGACGCAGTGGGCACCGTGAGGCGCGCGTCGTCGAGGACGGCGGTCACACCGCGTTCCCACTCCTCGCGCAGCCGCGCCGGGGCGACGGCGGTCCCGTCCGCGTCCAGCCGCTCCACCAGGTCGTCCGCCGCGAAGAGTTCGTCCACGTACGGCCACACCAGGTCCAGCCCGGCCCGCATCCGGCGACGGCTCTCCGCGGTGCCCCGGCCCAGGCGGACCGTCCACTGGTCGGCGTGCATCCGGTGGTACTCCGCCTCACGGGCGGCGCGGGCACCGAAGGCCGCCAGGGTGTCGTCGCGGGACTTCTCCAGCGCGCTCCACAGCAGCGTGCTGTAGTGCGCGTACACCAGCTGGCGGGCGACCGTCACCGCGAAGTCGGCGGGCGCCAGCTCCGTCAGGAGGACGTTGCGGAACTCGCGATCGGTGCGCTGGTAGGCCAGTTCGTCCTCGCCGCGGCCGGTGCCGTCGAGGCGGCCGCTGTACGCGAGCAGGGTGCGGGCGTGGCCGAGCAGGTCGAGCGCGATGTTGGCGAGCGCCAGGTCCTCCTCGATGGTGGGGGCCCGGGTCACCAGGGAGCACAGCCGCTGGCACAGCACCAGCGCGTCGTCACCGAGCCGCAGGACGTAGGCGGCGAGGTCCGCGTCCGTACGGGAGGGCTCAGCCGTCATGGCCGCTCTCCTCGTTCAGCGGGATGTAGTGCTCGGGGTAGCGGTACGGCTTGTGGGCGGCGTTGCTGAAGAACGGGTCCTTCTCGCTCGGCGAGGCGGCGTGCACCGCGTCGGAGCGCACCACCCACACCGACACCGTCTCGCCCCGGCGCGTGTACAGGTCACGGGCGTTGGCGAGCGCCATGTCGGCGTCGGCGCCGTGCACCGAGCCCACGTGCTGGTGGGCCAGGCCCCGGCGCGGCCGGATGAACACCTCCCACGGCGTCAGCCCCCGTGCGGACCGCTCGCTCATGCCACGTGCCTTTCCTCGTCGTCGCCGTCCGTCCCGTCGGCCAGGCCCGCCGCGTAGGCGTCGACGGCCTCGCGGACCCAGGCGCCGTCCTCGTGCGCCGCCACCCGGTGGGCGAGCCGCCGGCGACTGCACTGCGAGCCGTCGCCGAGGGCGCCGCGGAACAACTGCCAGTCGATGGGGCTGAAGTCGTAGTGCCCCCGCTCCTCGTTCCAGCGGATCGCCGGATCGGGCAGGGTCACCCCCATCCGCTCCGCCTGCGGCACCACGTTGTCGACGAACCGCTGGCGCAGCTCGTCGTTGGTGTGCCGCTTGATGCCCCAGGCCATCGACCGCTGCGAGACGGCGGCGCCCATGGCGGCGGTGCGGTCGTCCGCGCCGCCCGCCACCGTGTCCGGCGGCCCGAACATCAGGGCCACGGCCGGCAGCCACCAGCGGTCGACCGCGTCCTGTGCCATCTGCTTCTGCTCGGGCGTCCCCCGGCACAGCGACCACAGCACGTCGTAGCCCTGGCGGACGTGGAACGCCTCCTCCTGGCACACCCGGCGCATCGCCCGCGCGTACGGCCCGTACGAGGTGTGGCACAGCGGGGCCTGGTTGACGACGGCCGCGCCGTCCGTGAGCCAGGCGATGGCACCGGTGTCGGCCCAGGTCAGGGCGGGGTGGTTGAAGGTGGCCGCGTACCGCTGGTGGCCGCTGTGCAGCGCGTCGAGGAGCTCGGCGCGCGACACCCCGAGGGTCTCCGCCGCCGAGTAGAGGTAGAGCCCGTGGCCCGCCTCGTCCTGCACCTTCGCCAGCAGACTGGCCTTGCGGTGCAGTGAGGGGGCCCGGGTGAGCCAGGAGCCCTCGGGCTGCATACCGATGATCTCGGAGTGCGCGTGCTGGGAGATCTGCCGGATCAGCATCCGCCGGTAGCCGTCGGGCATCCAGTCCCGGGGCTCGATCTGCTCCCCGGCCGCGAGCAGCGCCTCGAAGTGCGCGTTGAGCTGCTCCACGCCGTCGACCACCCCTTCGTCCCGTACCGCCGCGGTGGCGGTGCCTTCACAGAAGGAAGAGGCCGGGCCCGGGGCGCCCAATCCCCGGGCACATGCCGTCGGCCCGTGACGAAGGTCACGCGGGGGCGGGGGAGTGCGCGGGACCGGCCGCGCCTCTCTCTTCGGTAGTCCGTGCAACGAGAGGGGTACGCCCATGAGCACCATCAGGACGATGCTGGTCGAGCTGACCGGCACACCGGAGTTCGCCGAGGCCATCGGCGACGACGAGGACCTCAGCGCCAGCGGGATCGACTCCGGCGACCTCGTCCGGCTGATCCTGCTCATCGAGCAGCGCACCGGCGTCGAGGTGACGGCCGAGGACATGGAGGGCCTGACCACCATCGCCGACTACGAGCGGTTCATCGCCGGCCGCGACGCCGCCACCCCGCAGCCGGGCGCCGCCTGATGTGGCTGACCCAGTTGGCGGAGCGCAACCGCCAGTGCTTCCCGGACCGGACGGCCCTGGTGGACGAGCACCGCTCCGTCACCTGGGCCCAGTTCCACGACCGCGGCATCGCCCTCGCGCACGGACTCGCCGGGCTCGGCATCCGGCCCGGCGACCGCGTCGCCGTGCTCTCCCTGGACCGCGTCGAGGTCCTGGAGACGTACTTCGCGCTCGCCCGTATCGGCGCGCTCTTCGTCCCCCTCAACCACAGCCTGACCCCGGCCGAGGTGACCGGGATCGTCGAACGCACCGGCGCCGTCGCGGTGATCGGCGAGGCGGCGCTGCTGGCCCGCCACCCGGACCTGCCGGTGCGCACCCGTATCCCGCTGGACGACGAGGCGTTCGCCGCGCTCGGCGCCGAGGGCGGACCGGCGCTCGACGACATCCCGGACGACGCCCCCGCGGCGATCCTGCACACCTCCGCGACGACCGGGCAGGCCAAGGGCGTCACCGTCGACCACGCCTCGTTCCGCGCCATCGCGCTCGGCTGGCTGGCCGTGGCCCGGCCCGACGACGCCATGGTGCTGGTCAACTGCTGCCCGCTCTACCACGGCAGCATGGTCGTCTCGCTGACCTACATGGCGGCTGGCGCGACCGTGGTCCTGATGCCCGGCTTCAAGCCGCAGACCGCGCTCGCCGCCATCGAGACCCACCGCGCCACCCACGTCTGGCTCGTCCCGCAGATGCTCCGCTTCCTGCTGCGCGCGAAGTCCGCCGAGACCACGGACCTCTCCACCCTGCGCGAGATCCTGTACGGAGCCGCGCCCATGCCGCCGGACATCTACGCCGAGGCCGTCGAACGGCTCGGCTGCGGCTTCCGCCAGGTGTACGGGATGACCGAGGTCGGCGGCCCGTTCGTCACGCTGGGCCCGGAGGAGCACCCGGCACCCGACGCGGTGCCCGAGGTGATCCCGGCCGGCCGGGTCGTCCCGGGGATGTCCGCGCGCGCCCTGGACGAGCGCGGCCAGGAGGTGGCGCCCGGCGCGATCGGGGAGATCTGGGTGCGCGGACCCGGGCTGATGCGCGGCTACTGGGGCGACGAGGCGGCCACGGCCGAGATCACCGTGGACGGCTGGATCCGCACCGGCGACCTCGGCCACATCGACCGGGACGGACTGATCCGGCTGATCGACCGCAGCAAGGACCTGATCATCCGGGCCGGCCAGAACGTCTACCCCTCGGAGATCGAGCGCGCCCTCCAGGCCCACCCGGCGGTACGCGACGCGGCGGTCGTCGGGGTGCCGGACGAGGACTTCGGCGAGGTCCCGCTGGCGTACGTCGTCGCCGAGGAGGGCACCGCGGCCGCCGAGTTGCAGACGCATCTCGCCCAGCGGCTCGCCTCGTACAAGCGCCCCCGGCGCATCGAGTTCATCGACCAGGTGCCGCGCAACCCGGCCGGGAAGATCATCAAGAAGCTGCTGCGTGCGTGAAGCCGCGGGGCGGCGCGAGGTGGTGGACCGGGCGCCGGGCGCCCGTACCACCCGGCCGCACCCGGCCTTCGGTGTCACCCGGCCGTACCCGGACTCAGGTGGCGTCCGGCCGGACCCGGACTCAGATGGCATCGGGCCGGACCCGGACCCCGGCCCGGCAGCCGCCGAGCACGCGCTGCTTCTGTTGCGTCCCGCCCTGCACGCCGAAGGGCTCTCGCTCGGCCTGGCACGGGCAGGCGAACCGCAAACGTGCCCGGCGGGGCCCGGGGAGCGTGAACTCGCCGCCGCCATGCCGCCGCCGCGCCGCCGTGACTTCCTGGCCGGACGCCTCGCCGCCCGCCGGGCGCTGGCCGGGCCCGGGCATCCCGTACCGGAGATCCTCCGCGACGGCAGACGGCCCCGGTTCCCCGCCGGGCGGGTGGGTTCGATCAGCCACTCCGGCGGCCTCGCCGTCGCGCTCGCCGCGTCCCTCACGCGCTTCCACGCCGTGGGGTGCGACCTCGAACTGCGCGAACTACCCCTGGAGAGCGCGCACATCGTGCTCGGGCCCGACGAGCGGACCTGGACGGACGGCACGTCCGCCCCGACGGCGGCGCGTCGGCTCCTCGCCGTGTTCTCGGCCAAGGAGGCGGCCTACAAGGCGTTCGCCGCCCTGCTGCCCGCCGGACAGGCACCGGCCACTCTGCTCGCGATCGAGGCACGTCCGGTGCCCGGCGGCTTCCGCGCCCGGCCGAGGGCACTGCCCGGCCATGTCCTCGACGTCCGGGTGCGCCGGGCCGGGCCCGGGGTGTTCAGCTGGGCCGCCGCCCCCGTGGTGCGGCGGCCCGACCAAACCGCTACTCCTTGGCGTTGACCAGGACCGCCATGTTCCCGGCCGGATGCTGGTTGTCGTGGATCAGCTGGTGGGCCTTGCCGATCTCCTCGAAGCCGAGGGTGAGCGACAGACACGGGTCGAGCAGCCCCTGGTCGATGAGCGTGGTGACCTCACGGGCCTCGCGCGCGTTGGAGACGTGGGAGCCCTGGAGCCGCTTCTGGCGCATCCACAGGAACCGCAGGTCCACGTCGCCGTTGTAGCCGGTGGTGCCGCCGCAGATGACGACCATGCCCGCGTTGTCGCACAGGTACATGGAGGTCGGGATGGTGTCGGCGCCCGAGTGCTCCAGGACGATCCTGGGCGCCCGGCGCTCACCCAGCACCTCCCAGAAGCGGCGGCCGAAGGCGCGCGCGCCCTTGAGCCACTGGGCCATGGCGTCGTCGTCGGAGGTGTCGGGCAGCCGGCCCCAGTGGTCGAAGTCGCGGCGGTTGATGTAGCCCTTGGCGCCCAGTTCCACGCAGTACTCGCCGCGTTCGTCGCTGGAGACGACCGCGATGGGGATGCCGCCGCGCTGCTTGACCAACTGGATCGCCATGCAGCCCAGGCCCCCCGCGCCGCCCCAGATCAGCACGACGTCGCCGGGGCGGACGGTGTGCGGCTCCCAGCCGAAGAGCTGGCGGTAGGCGGTGGCGGCGGTCGCCATGTAGCAGGCGGCCTCCGCCCAGGAGAGCCGCTTCGGCTTGGGGTGGCACTGGTACTCGTCGACGACCGCGAACTGCGCGAACGACCCGTAGTTCTCCTCGTAGCCCCACACGCTCTGCGAGGCGGAGGTGCAGGGGTCGGCGCCGAGCCGGATGTCCTCGGCGCTCTCGTCCCACACACTGGCCAGCAGCACGATCTCGTCGCCGGGCTTCAGGCGTACGCCCTCGCCGACCGCCCAGACGACGCCGGACGCGTCGGAGCCGCCGATGTGGAAGTCCTCCACCGCGCCGCGCTTCTGCCGGGCGGCTATGACGTCGACCGGGTCACCGAGCGAGGCCCACACGTTGTTGTAGTTGACGCCCGCCGCCATCACCTTGATGAGCACCTGGCCGCGCCCGACCGGGGGCACGTCCACGACCTCGGTACGGAAGGCGTCGATGGGCTGCCCGTAGCGCTCGGGCCGGATGAGCGAGGCGTACATGCGCTTGGGCGCCTCGCCGAGCGGCGGCGCGTCACCGAGTTCGTACAGGTCCTGGGTCACGAGAGGGCTCCTGAGGGGGTAGCGGGGGACGGGTGGGCGTGGGCCCGCGCCAGGCGGGCGAGGCAGACGCCGTGGGCCGCGGCGGGGCCGGTGGCCTCCCAGCCGGCCGGTACGGCGGCGAACGCGGGCCACAGGGAGTGCTCTCCCGCCGCGTTGACGAGCACCAGGTGCGACGGCTCGTCGTCGTCGCCGGGGTCGAACGGACTGGGCACGGCTGCTCCCTTCGGTGCCGCACAGCCGGGTGTGCGGCGCGGTGTGCGGGGGGTCATCCGGCGGCGGGCCGCAGGGCGGCGGCCAGGACCGCACCGATCCGGGCCATCGGCTCCGGCTCGGTCATCTCGTAGTGGCCGCAGGGCACGGCGTGGTCGGTGAGGACGCCGCTCACGTACGGGCGCCAGCCGTCGGCCTTCCCGGCCGCCAGGGAGACGTCGGCCGGGTCGGCGGCACCCGCGCCCTCGGTGGCGCTGAAGAAGAGCACGTCGCCCCGGAACACCTCGGGGGCGAAGCCGCTCGCGACGGCGAGGTTGTTGCGCATCACCCGGGCGATGGCGAGCGCCTCCTCGCGGGTCACCGGCGAGGGGCCGCGCTCCGCGCCGTCCTCGCCGATCAGCCGGACCACCTCGTCGACGTCCGCACCGCCCTCGGGCATCTCCACGCCCGCGACCCGGACGAGCAGGGACGCCACCTGGCGCTCGGTCGCGGCCGGGTCGGCGGGCTCGTCCCCGGTCAGCGGCGCGTCCAGCATCGCCAGCAACTCGACGTCCTCGCCCTGCCGTTGCAGGGCGGTGGCCATCGCGTGGGCGACGAAGCCGCCGTAGGACCAGCCCATCAGCCGGTACGGGCCGCGCGGCTGCACCTCGCGCAGCCGGGCGAGGTAGGAGTCGACCATCTCCTTGGCGTCGGCGGCCGGCTCCAGCGTGCCGTCCAGGCCGTGCGCCTGGAGCCCGTACACCGGCTGGCGGGACCCGAGATGGGGCAGCAGCCCGGTGTAGCGCCAGGCGATGCCCGCGCCCGGGTGCACACAGAACAGCGGGCGCTGGTCGCCGTCGGCGCGCAGCGGCAGCAGCGGCGCGAACGCGTCCCGCCCGGCGGCGCCCGCGCGCCCGGCGAGCGCCACGAGCCCGGCGATGGTGGGCGCGGACAGGAACGCGGCGGCCGGGACGTCGAGGACGCCCTCGGTACGCATCCGTCCGGCCAGCATCACGGCGCGCATCGAGTCGCCGCCCAGGTCGAAATAGTTGTCGTGGACGCCGATGCCCTCGATGCCCAGGGCCTCCTCCCAGCACGCGGCCACGGCGCGCTCCTGGGGGGTGCGGGGCGCCGCGTACGCGGTGGTCAGATACGGCCGGGGCGCGCGGCCGGCGCCGTCCGTCCCGTCCGTCCCGTCGTCCCCGGCGGTGGGCGCCTTGGCGCCGGGTGCGTCGATCCAGTGGCGGCGCCGGTCGAAGGCGTACCCCGGCAGCGGCACCCGGCGCGGTTCGCGCGCCTCGCCGGGGCCGGTGATGTCGGCGGGCACGCCCGCGCTCCACAGCCGGCCCAGCGCCTCCGCGAAGACCTGCCCGTCGGGGCTCGCGGCCTTGGCGTGGCGCATGGTGGGCACCGTGGTCACGGGGGCGTCCGCGAGCCGGGCCGCGGCCAGCTTGGCGAGGCTGTCGCCGGGGCCGATCTCGACGAACAGCGGGTTGCCGCGCTCCCACAGCGCGGCGATGCCGTCCGCGAAGCGGACCGTGCGGCGGGTGTGGTCGAGCCAGTGCCCGACACTCGTCGCCTGCTCGTCGGTGACCCAGGTCCCGGTGACGTTGGTGACGTACGGGACGGTGGGCGCCCGCAGGGCCACGGTCCGCAGGAGGTCCGCGAAGCCCGGCAGGATCGGGTCCAGGACGTGGGAGTGCGCGGCCGCCGGCATCCGCAGCCGGCGGAAGGCGACCTCGTCCGCGAGCAGCCGCGCCTCCAGCGCCGCCACCGCCTCCGCGCGCCCCGCGACCGTACAGGCGGCCGGGCCGTTGACGGCGGCCAGTGACAGGTCGTCGGTGAGGTAGCCGCGCAGGGCCTCCTCGCCCAGGGCCACACCGACGGTGGCGCCTCCGGCCGAGCTGATCAGCCGGATCCGCTCGGCGGCGAGCGGCAGCATCTCCTCCAGGGTCATCACCCCGGCGAGGGTCGCCGCGGTGTACTCGCCCAGCGAGTGCCCGATGAACGCGGCCGGCCGGACACCGTGCTCCATCAGCGCGGTGGCCAGGGCGTATTCGGTGACCACCAGGGCCAGGAAGGCGTCGATGCCGCCGGGTTCGGTGTGCTCGTACAGCGCGGTGCGCAGATCGCGGCCGGTCGCGGGGCGCAGGATGTCGGCGCAGTGGTCGACGGCGTCCCGGTAGACGGGGAGTTCGCGGTAGAGCCCGGCGCCCATGCCGGTGTACTGGGTGCCGCCGCCGGGCAGCAGGAAGGCCACCGGCGGCGCCTCCTCGCCGCGCACCTCGGCCGGGGCCTGGAGGGGGTGCAGCAGGATCCGCGCGGCCTCCTCGGCGCTCCGCGCGGCCACCGCGGCCCGGTGGGGCATGGCGGGGCGGTCGGTGCGCAGGGTGTGGGCGACGTCGGCGAGGTCGAGGCCGGGGTGCGCGGTGAGGTGGCGTCCGAGTTTCGCCGCCTGGCCGCGCAGGGCCCCCGTGGTGCGGGCGGAGAGCGGCAGGACGTGCCACCGCTCGCCGTCCCCCTGGCGCGGGGCCGGGGCGGGTGCGGCGGGCGGGGCCTCCTCCACGATCACATGGGCGTTGGTGCCGCCGACGCCGAAGGCGCTGACGGCGGCCCGGCGCGGCGCCGCCCCCGCGTCCCACTCCTCCAGCGCCGTCGGCACCCGGAACGGGCTCGCCGCGAAGTCGATCAGCGGGTTGGGCCGCTCGGCGTGGAGGGTCGGCGGTATCTGCCCGTGTTCGAGCGCCAGCACGACCTTGATGAAGCCGGCGATCCCGGCGGCGGCGCCCAGATGCCCGATGTTGCTCTTGACCGACCCCAGGGCGCAGAACCCCTCGCGGTCGCTGCTCTCGCGGAACGCCCGGGTCAGCGCGGCCACTTCGATCGGGTCGCCGATCCTGGTGGCGGTGCCGTGGGCCTCCACGTAGCCGATCGAGCCGGCGTCGACACCCGCGGCGACCTGGGCGGCGAGGACGGCCTCCGTCTGGCCCTCGGTGCTGGGGGCGGTGAACCCGACCTTGCGGCGGCCGTCGTTGTTGATGGCCGAGCCCCGCACCACCGCCCGGATGCGGTCCCCGTCGGCGAGGGCGTCCTCCAGGCGCTTGAGGACGACCATGCCGACGCCGTCGCCCGAGGAGGTGCCCGCCGCGTCGGCGGCGAACGCCCGGCAGCGGCCGTCCGGCGAGAACGGCCCGTCGGGCACGTGCCGGTAGCCGAGCAGCGCCGACGGGTTGAGCGAGGCGGCCCCCGCCAGGGCGACGTCGCAGCGGTAGTCGATCAGGTCCTGGCAGGCGGTGTGGATCGCGACGAGGGCGGTGGAGCACGCCGTCTGGAGGGAGAGGCTGGGCCCGGTCAGCCCCAGTTCGTAGGAGATACGGGTGGCCAGGGTGCCCAGCGAGTTGCTGGTGGCCGCGTGGACCAGGGCCACCGACGCGCTCTGCCCGGCGAAGCGCGGGTGGACGTGCCCGGGGTAGTAGCGGCTGTCGCCCGCTCCCGCGTACACCCCCACCTGGAGGTCGCCGTGCCCGCCCGCGTATCCCGCCTCCTCCAGCGCGTGGTAGGCGCACTCCAGCAGGAGGCGCTGCTGCGGGTCGACGACCTCGGCCTCGGCCGGGCTGTAGCCGAAGAAGGCGGAGTCGAAGCGGTCGATGCCCTCGACCACCGAGGCCATCCGCACCAGATCGGGGTCGGACAGGTGCGCGGGGTCGCCGCCCGCCGCGAGGAACTCCTCGTCGGTGACGGGCCGGATCGACTCCCGGCCGGCCGCCAGGTTCTCCCAGAACTCCTCGACCGTGTCGGCGCCGGGGAAGCGTGCCGCCATGGCGACGACCGCGACCGCCGTCCCGGGCCCGTACTCCGGCCGGTCTGTCTCATCCATCGTTGCGGGGTCCTTCGTGCTCGGTGTGCGGGGTGTTCGGGGCGGGACGGCGGGCGGCACGGGCGGCACGCTGGCGCTCGGCCCGCTGCCGTACGCGGTCGAGTCCGGTGGGCGGGGCGCTGTCCGCCGCCGTCGGTGCGGCCTGCGGCGCGGCGCCACCGACGCCGAGGGCGGTGAGGTGGCGGGCCAGGGCCCGGACGCTGGGGTGGCTGAACAGGTCGACCACGCTCAGCTCGCAGCCCAGCTCCTCGTTGACCGCGCCCTGGGCGCGGACCAGGAGCAGGGAGTGGCCGCCGAGGTCGAAGAAGTTCTCCTCGACGCCGACCCGGTCGCGCTCCAGGACACGGCACCAGATGGCGCTCAGGACCTTCTCCAGCCGGCGCAGCCCCTCGGCCGTGTCGTCGGCGGCCCCGGGTGCCTCGGTCCGTGACGAACCGGCCGCCCGCAGCACCCAGTTGCCTCTCGCGCCGGCCGCCTCGGCGCTCTTCCCGGCCGCCGTGTACAGCGCGCCGAGGTCCGCGTCGTCCTCCAGGGCCACCCGGCCCGCGAGGCGGTGCACCGGGCGCGGCGCCGCCCGGATGTGGCCGCGCACCCAGGGCAGCGACCGGTCGGTGCCGATCAGCAGGTGCGGCTCGTCCAGGGTGCGGGCCAGGTCGAAGGAGCGCAGGGCCGCGGAGGCGTCCAGGACGCGGTAACCGCGCGCCTCCGTCAGCGACTTGAGGCCGTACCCCTCACTCATGCCGAGCTCGTCCCACATGCTCCAGGCCAGGCTCTGCGCGTCCAGGCCGGCTCCGCGCCGATGGGCGGCGAGGGCGTCGAGGAACGCGTTGGCGGCGGCGTAGGAGCTGCTCATGGAGCCGCCGAAGAAGCCGTTGACCGAGGAGAACGAGACGAAGGAGCGGACGGAGCGCTCCTGGGCGAGGCGGTGCAGCGCCCAGCCGCCGGTGACCTTCGCGGCGAGCGCCGCACGCCACTCGTCCAGGGACAGGTCGGCCACCGCCCGCTGCTCGAAGCGGCCCGCCAGGTGCACGATCTGGCCGAGCGGGACGGACCAGGCCGAGGCCGCCTCGTCGACGACGGCGCGCAGCGCGTCCGGGTCGGTGATGTCGGCGCTCGCGTACCGCACCTCGCCCAGCTCGCGCAGGCTCCGGTACGTCTGGATGCGGCGGGCGAACGGACCGCCCTCGGCGAGGTGCTTGTCCCAGGCGTCCTCGTCGGGCAGTTGGGTGCGCCCGACCAGGAGCAGCCGGGTGCCGGGGGTCTTCAGCAGATGCTCGGCGAGACGTCCGGCGACCCCGCCAAGACCGCCGCTGAGCAGGCGGAACCCGTCGATAGCGGGTGCGGCGGCGCGCGGCAGCGGGTCGGGCAGGGGCGCCAGGCGGCGGATCCAGCGCTGCCCGTCGCGGAAGGCGACCTCGGCGTCGGCCACGGGAGCGGCGGCCTCCGCCACCAGCAGCCCGGCGCGCTCCCCGGGGCCGCCCTCGGGCGCCAGGTCCACCTGGACGGTGCTCAGCCAGGGCAGCTCCTCGCGCAGACTCTTGAGGAGCCCGCCGACGGCACCATGGGCGTAGGAGGGGCGCTCGTGCGCACCCACCGCCTGGCAGCCGGCGCCCACGACGTACAGGGCGACCCGGCGGCCATCCTCGTGACGGGTTGTCAGGGCCTGAGCCAGGCAGAGCAGGGCGTCGGCGCCGTCGCGCTGGGCCTCCAGCAGCTCGGCCGCGCTCTCCGGCTCACCGCTTGGGGCGCCGAGCGCGCCCAGGTGCAGGACGGTCTCCACGGGCCGGTCGTCCGCCGCGAGAGCGTCCAGCAGGCGCCCGTAGTCGTCGACTGCGTCCACGCGCACCCGGTAGGTGGCCGCGTCGCTCCGGGCGAACCCGGCCCCGGCGGTGACCACCGTGCACCGGCCGCCGCCCTCGCGCAGCAGGTCCGCGACGGCGGCCGCGACCTCGGCGGCCGGGGTGTGGCGCCCGGCCAACACCAAGGTGTGGCCGCCCGGCGCGGCCGGGGCGTGGACGCGCTCGGCGCGCTGCCACACCGGGCGCAGGAACCAGTCGGGCACGGTCGCGGTGCTGCCGAGCAGGATCTCCGAGGCCTGCGCGACCGGGTCGAACTCGCCCGCCTCGAACCGCTTGCGCAACTGGGTGCGCTGGATCTTGCCGATCTCCGTCTTGGGGATCACGGCCGCCTCGACCGGCATGAGATGCGCCGGGCTGATGCCGATCTCGCGGGTCACCTTGCCCCGGATCGCCCGCAGCGCCCGCTCGGTGTCCATGCCCTCCTCCAGGTGGAAGAAGAGCGCGAGCTCGTCGGTGCCCGCCGCCGGGTCGGTGCGCACCGCGCAGGCCGCGGTGAAACTCCTAACCACGAAGGGCAGTTCCTCGACGCACGTCTCGATCTCGTGACTGTAGTGGTTGACGCCGTTGACGATGATGACGTCCTTGGCGCGGCCGGTGATGTAGAGCTCGCCCGCCCGCAGGAAGGCCAGGTCACCGGTCTCGAACCAGCCCTCGGGGGTGAACGACTCGGCGTTCACCTTCGGGTTGTCGTGGTAGCCGGAGGTCACGGTGGTGCCGCGCACCTGGAGCCGGCCCGCGGTGCCCTCCGCGACGATACGGTCCTGGTCGTCCACGATCCGCATGGCGAAGCCCGGATAGGGCAGCCCGCAGCTGACGAACGCCTCCTCGCCGGGCAGCGGTTGCGCCGAGAGCACGGTGTCGGTGACCACCGACGACGTCTCGGACATGCCCCAGCACGGGTGCATGACGTCCTGCGGCAGCCCGAACGGCTTCATCACCTCCAGCCAGCGCCGGGCGGTGGCCGCGACGACGACCTCGCCCGCGTTCATCACCAGCCGCATCGGGGAGAGGTCCCAGGGCCGCCCGGACATCCGGTGCGCCTGCTCGCTGACCAGGCCGAAGGCGAAGTTGGGCGCCCAGGTGACGGTGGCCCGGTGCCGGTGCGCCAGGTCCATCCAGCGCAGCGGGTCCTCCAGGATCCAGGAGGTCGGCGCGTGCACCTGGCGGCAGCCGAGATACACGTCGCGCAGATGGAACATGACCACACCGGTGACGTGGTCCAGCGGGATCCAGTTGACCGAGACGTCGTGCTCGGTGAGGGAGTTGAGGGTGGCGGTCGCGGCGGCCCGGGTCAGCACGTTGCGGTGGCTGAGCCGGACCGCCTTGGGCAGCCCGGTGCTCCCCGAGGTCAGCAGCATCAGCACCACGTCGTCGGGCCGCGCGGGGTGCCAGTCCCCGTCGGGCGGTCCGGCCCGCAGCGCGTCGGTCGTGGTGAGCCGCAGCCCCTGCCACTCCCGGCGCCGCGCCAGGTCGCGCAGCCCCTCCTCACCGGAGGCGGAGGTGACCACCCAGGGGCGGTGCAGCATCTCCCACACGCCCTCCAGCTTCGCCACGGGCGCCGAGGCCGTCGCGTACGAGACGGGGACGGTCAGCGGTACGGTCACGAACCCGCCCAGGACGCAGCCCCACAGCGTGGCGAGGAAGTCCTCGGTGTCCTCGCACTGGAGGATCACCTGGTCACCGGGGCGCAGCCCGAGCTTCCGCAGGCCGCCGAGGACACGGGAGGCCTCCTCGATCAGCGAGGCGTAGCTGCGCCGGGTCTCGGTGCCGTCGGCCCGGACGTGGACGACCTCGGCGTGCGGGCCGCCCCCGGCCGCCCGCCGCAGCGCCTCGGCCCAGCCGCTCACCGTGGGCTCCGGCAGTTCGGGCCCTTCGCTGAGCGCGGGCACGGCGGTGGCGGCGCCGTCGCCCGGGGCGTGGGCGGGGGCGTCGGCGCGGGTACCGGAGGAGCCGATGTAGAGCCGGCCGATCGGCTCGGTGACCTCCTCCAGGGTCACGGTCGCCGCTTGCACACCGGGCAGCGCGGCCAGGCCGCGCTGCCACTCCTCGGCGGCCTCGGTGTCGATGAAGGGCAGTTTGCCGAGGGCGTCGGTGTCCAGGGTGCCGTCGGCGTGCCTGGGCAGATCGCTGACGGCGGTGATCCGGGGGCCGGTCCCGGAGTCCGCTCCGGGACGCCGCAGGGCGCGGGCCGCCTGTTCGACCGCGGCGGCCCGGGTGGGCACGGCGAACACGGCCGTCCGCCCGTCCGCTCCCGGCACGGCCACCGCGTCCCGCAGGTCACCCCGGTCGAGGAGGGCGCGCTCCAGCTCCGCCGTGCCGGACGCGGTGTCCGCCGCCTCCTCGGCCCGTACGACGGGCCCGGGGGCGGGCAGCGCACCCAGGCGCACCCCGGGGTCGTCCGCCACGGCGGTCAGGAGCGCGTGCAGGGCGTGGGCGGCGCGGTCCACGGTCGCGTGGTCGAACAGGTCGGCGGCGTACTCGATGTGGCAGGCGAGCCCGTCCGCGGACCCGTCCTCGGCGCGGTGCTCCACCACGTCCACGAACAGGTCGAACTTGGCGGTGCCGGTGGCGCTGGGCCGCAGCGGCGCCTCGTTGCCGCCGAGCCGCAGCACGGCCTCGGTGTTGTTCTGGAGGGCCAGCATGACCTGGAAGAGCGGGTGGCGGGCGGGGGTGCGGGGCGGGTTGAGCTCCTCCACGAGCCGGTCGAAGGGCAGGTCCTGGTGGTCGTAGGCGGCGAGGTCGACGTCCCGTACCCGGGCGATCAGGTCGCGGAACTCCGGGTCGCCGGAGGTGTCGGTCCGCAGCACCAGCGAGGTGGCCATCAGGCCGATCAGGTCGTCGAGTGCCTCGTCGGCGCGTCCCGCGACGGGTGTGCCGATCGGGATGTCCGTGCCCGCGCCCCAACGGGTGAGCAGGGCGGCGAGGCCGCTTTGCAGCACCATGAACAGGCTCGCACCGCTCTCGTCGGCGAGCCGCAGCAGGGCGCGGTGCAGACCGGGGGAGACGTCGAGGGTGAGATGGGCGCCCCGGCGGGCCGGGGCCTGGGGGCGCGGCCGGTCCGTGGGCAGCGGTATCTCCACCGGCAGACCGTCGAGCGCCTCCTTCCAGAAGGCGAGCTGACGCTCCCTCAACCCGCCGTCGGCGTCCGTGCCTTCGAGCAGCGCGCGTTGCCAGAGAGTGTAGTCGGCGTACTGGACGGGAAGTTCGTCCCAGCCCGGGTCGCGGCCCTCGGCGCGGGCCGCGTACGCGGTGGACAGGTCCTCGGCCAGCGGGCGCAGCGACCAGCCGTCGGCCGCGCTGTGGTGCAGGACGACCACCAGCGTCCGGGCCGCCCCCGTCCCGTAGAGACCGGCCCACAGCGGCTGGTCCCGGGTCAGGTCGAAGCGGTGTCCGCGCGCCAGGGCGACATACGCCTCCACCTCCCGCGGGGGACAGTCCACCACGTGCAGCACGGGAAGCAGGGAGCCCGGCGGACGTATCTCCTGGCGCGGGGTGCCGCCGGTCTCCGGCAGCAGGGTGCGCAGGCTCTCGTGCCGGTCAGCGACATCGGCCAGCGCCGCGCGCAGCGCGTCCACGTCGACCTCCCGCTCCAGCGGGACCACCAGCGGAATGTTGTACGTGGCGGCGGCCCCGTCCAGCTGGTTGAGGAACCACATGCTCTGCTGGGTCGCGGAGAGCGGCAGCGGGTCCGGCCGCTCGGCGCGCACCAGCGGCGGCCTGAGGGCCGGGCCGCCCTCGGCGGGAACCCGGCCGGCGAGCGCCGCCGGGGTGGGCCGGGCGAAGAAGTCGGCCATGGAGACCTCGGCGCCGGTGGCCGCGCGCAGCCGGGTCATCAGCCGGGTGGCGAGCAGCGAGTGCCCGCCGAGGTCGAAGAAGTTGTCCTCGGCGCCGACCGTTCCCTCCGGCAGCCCCAGCAGCTCCTCGTACAGCCGGCACACCAGCGCCTGGGACCCGGAGGCCGGGGCCCGGCCGGTCGCCGCGGCCGCGAAGTCGGGGGCGGGCAGCGCCTTGGTGTCCAGCTTGCCGTTGGCGGTCAGCGGCAGCGCCTCCAGGACGACGCACGCGCTGGGCACCATGTGCTCGGGCAGCGACGCGGCCAGATGGGCCCGCAGCGCCGCCGGTTCGGGACGCGACCCCGGGGCGGGGACGGCGTACGCCACCAGGATCCGGTCGGCCGCTCCCTGCGACTCCCGGGCCACCACGGCGGCGCGGGCCACGTCCGGGTGGCCGACGAGCACGGCCTCGATCTCGCCGGGTTCGATGCGGAACCCGCGGATCTTCACCTGCTGGTCCGAGCGCCCCGCGTACTCCAGGGTGCCGTCGGGCGCGCGCCGGGCCAGGTCACCGGTGCGGTACATGCGCTCGCCCGGAGCGCCGAAGGGGTCGGCGACGAACCGTTCGGCGGTGAGTTCGGGGCGGCCCAGGTAGCCGAGGGCGAGTCCGGGGCCCGCCACGTACATCTCGCCCACCCGGCCCGGCACGACCGGCTGGAGGCAGTGGTCGAGGACGTATACGCGCAGGTCCGGAAGCGGGGTGCCGATCACACTGCGCCCGCGCGGGTCCTCGATCAGCTCTCGGGTGACACGGTGGTGGGTGACGTGCACGGTGGTCTCGGTGATCCCGTACATGTTGACCAGGACGGGCGAGGCGTCGCCGTGGCGCTCCAGCCAGGGGCGCAGATGCGCGGGCTCCAGGGCCTCGCCGCCGAACACCACGTAGCGCAGGGCGAGCGGGCCGTCCTCGTCGCCGGCCTCCCGGTCGGCCTCGATGAGCTGCTGGAAGGCGGAGGGCGTCTGGTTGAGGACGGTGACGCCCTCCTCGCGCAGCAGCCGCAGGAAGTCGCGCGGGGAGCGGCTGGTGGCGTACGGGACGACGACGAGCCGGCCGCCGTGCAGCAGCGGCCCCCAGATCTCCCAGACGGAGAAGTCGAAGGCGTACGAGTGGAAGAGGGTCCACACGTCGTCCGGGCCGAAGGCGAAGTGGCCGGCGGAGGTCTCGAAGAGCCGCACGACGTTGGAGTGCGGGATCACCACGCCCTTGGGGCGGCCGGTGGAGCCGGAGGTGTGGATGATGTACGCCGGGGCGCCGGGGGTGAGCGGGGCGGCGCGTTCGGCGTCGGTGAGGTCGGTGTCCGGCCGCGCCGCCAGATGGCCTTCGAGAGCCGGTTCGCCGAGGACCAGGATGTCGGCGCCGGTCCCGGGAAGCGTCGGCGCGGTGGCCGCGTCGGTGACGAGCAGCGCGGGCGCGGCGTCGCGGGCCACCGCGCGGATGCGCTCGGCCGGGTAGCCGGGGTCCAGCGGCAGATACGCGGCGCCGGACTTGACCACCGCCAGCAGGGCGGTGACGAGCTCCAGGGAGCGGGGCAGCGCCAGGGCCACCACCTCGCCCGGCCCCGCGCCGCGCTCGACGAGGAGGCGGGCGAGCCGGTTGGCGCGGGCGTTGAGCCCGGCGTACGTGAGCGAGGCGCCCTCGCAGGTGACGGCCACGGCGTGCGGGGTGCGCGCCGCCCGGGCCTCGAAGCGGGCGGCCAGATCGGCGTCGGGCGCGGTGCGTATGGAATCGGCGGGGGCGTCGGCCCGGCCCTCACCGGGGAGCAGCAGGCTCGTGCGCGCGAGGGGCAGGGTGGCGTCGGCCTCGGCGAGCTGGTCGAGCAGGTGCAGCAACCGCCGCTGGTGGTCGTCGAGTTCGGCCTCGGTGTAGAGGGCGGGGTTGGCGTCGAAGGCGATCCACAGCCCTTCGCCGCCCGCGCCGGGCCGGACGTTGATCTGGAGGTCCTCGACGGCGCCGCCGGACAGGTGGTGCGAGGTGGTGCGGTGGCCGCCGAAGGGCGGTTCCTCGTCGAACGGGACGAGGTTGACGACCGGCCCGTACAACCGCCGTGCCCCGCCGACGAGTCTGAGGTCGCGGCGCAGGTCCTCGGCGCGGTACTGCTGGTGCCTGCGGACGTCGCGTAACCCGGCGGCGACCGCCTTGATGAGGTCCCCGGCCGTGGTGGCGGGGGTGACGGCCAGGCGCAGCGGCAGGATGTTGGACGCCGTGCCGGGTGTGCGCAGCGCCGTGGAGCCGAGCCGGCTCATGGTGGGCAGGCCCAGCACGATGTCCCGCTGTGCGGTGACCCGGTGCAGATAGGCGGCGACGGCCGCGACCACGAGGTCGTTGCGCGCCCCGCCCAGACGGGCCGCGGCGGCGGCCAGGCGCTCGGTGTCGGCGGCGGAGAGCAGGGTGGTACGGCGCAGGAAGGAGGCGGCGGGCGGTGCGGTGCCCTCGGTGAGCCCGGTGGCTCCCGGCGCGTCCGCGAACCGGCCGGTCCAGTGGGCACGGTCGCGTACGAACCGGTCGGAGGCGCGGTAGGCCGCCTCCTCGTCGAGCAGCCGGCTGACCGGGGCGAACGGACTCCGGGGCACCTCCCGGCCGTCCGCGAGCGCCGTGTAGACCTCGGAAAGACGGCGGGCGACGAGCTTGTAGCTGTAGCCGTCGAGGAGGATGTGGTGGGCCCGCAGGAACCAGAAGAAGCGGTCGGGGGCCACCGTGAAGAGGGCGTGGGTGAACAGCGGGCCCTCGCCGAGGTCGGCCGCCGTCGCCATGTCGGCGCGTATCCAGGCCTCGGCCGCCGCGCGCGGGTCGGCCTCACCGCTGACGTCCACCAGGTGCAGCGGCCAGTCGTCGTCCGCGGCCGGCGCGGAGCGGGGCCCGTCGGCGGTGTCGGTGAACCGCAGGGCGAAGGTGTCCGCCTCACCGACCGTGCGGCGCAGCGCGGTCTCGAAGAGCGCGGTGTCCACGGGGCCGTGGATCTCCACGTACTCGGCGGTGTTGTAGGCGGCGTTCGCGGGGTCGAGCCGCTGGGCGAACCAGAGTCCCTGCTGGGCCCCGGTCAGCGGGCTACTGGTGTCCTCCTGGACAGACATGGCACCAACCCTTATTAGGCGTCTTTGGCATTCTCGGCACGCGGAAGGAGCCGGCGGGCCCTTACCGGGAAGCCGCTGGGCAGGCGTGGACGATCCGCCCGCCGGAAGAGCGGAAATGGGCATGGGAACGAAAGGGGGAATGCGTCGCCGGAATACCGCTGCGGGTGCGGAACTCCGGTGAGAGCAGGCAGTGCCGTGACGGGGCGCGGCCTTCCTCGGAACAGCAACCCTGCATGAGGGGAAGTCGGCGGGTCAAGGGGATGATCTGGCCGGGCGTGTCTTCCGGTGAACCGGCAAAACCCGGCCGGTTGACCGGTTTCGCTCGTCTTATGTCAGGGGCACGGCCGCACGATTCGAGCCAGCTTGGGCAATTTACTTTGTGTCAACAAACCGGCCATGAGGCGAGGCAAGACCGTGCTGTTGGCATGTGCCCCTTGAGGGAAACGCGGTATACGAGCGCTCGGCAAGGCTCGTCAAACGCCGAAGTTGAGCCATATCGCGCGGCGTCACGGAGGTGCGGGGTCCGGCCGGGTTAGCGGTCGGGACGCGGTGGGTATTCCCCCGACTGCGGAAGCGGGCCGGGTTCGCGGCGGTTGAGGGATACGTCACTTCGCGGGCTCTTCCGAAACCCTTGCGAGGGAATGGAATTGCCGCTTCACTGAAGCGCGATTCGGGATCCGTGCACCGGCCAATACGGCTGGCGCGCAACGGGGGAAGGGTTCCGTCTCCGTATACGTGTTTCGCATGCGTGCTTCGTATGCGTGCGCCCCGCTCCCGCCGATCCGTGTGAGCGGCCCTTTGCGGGCGGTCGGGGCGCGGCCGGGCCCGGTATACCGCCGGGAAAGGAAAGTCGAAAGGTCATGGGGATGCAGCGCAGGTTATGCCCGGTCGAAACCCTCTACGTGGCGCAGCGGAGCCGTGCCGTGCTCTCCTGCACCGTCCGCGGCGACCTCGACGAGGAGCTGCTCGCCGCCGCGTTCGCCGCCAAGGTCGCCGAGCACCCCTCGCTGCGCTGCCGGATCGCCGTCGAGGACGGGGTGGCGGTGCTTCAGCCGCTGGCGGAGCACGAGGTGCCCCGGTTGCTGGTGCGCGAGGGCGGACCCGACTCCTTCACCGAGGAGTTCAACACCCCGCTGCCCGTCGGCGGCCCCCTGGCCCGGGCCGTCCTGCTGCGCGGCGGCGACGAGCACACCGTGATCCTCAGCGTCGACCACACCATCACCGACGGCCACAGCGCCATCGCCCTCCAGAACGCGCTCTGGGACACCTACACCCGGCTGGCCGGTGACCTGCCGGGCGCGGCGGGCCGGTACAACGAGGAGTGGCCCGCCCCCGTCTCCGAACTGCTGCCCGCCGTCTCCGCGACGGAGGCCGAGGAGTATCTCGCGCTCCGCGTCGAGCGCACCCGGCAGCGGCCCGTCGTCTGCCTGCCCTACGAGGCCGTGGGCGCACAGCGCCCGCCCGGCGAGCCCGAACTCGGCGTCCGGCGCCTGCTGCTGGAGGCCGAGGACACCGAGCGGCTGCGGCGCTTCGCGAAGGCCGAGGGTGTCTCGGTCCACGGACTGATCGCCGCCGCCGCCCTGACCGCCGTACGCCGCCGCCTCGGCGGCGAGCCCGGGACGCGCACCCTCGGCTGTATGTCCCCCGTCGACCTGCGCGCCCGGCTCGACCCGCCGCTGGCCCGCGAGGTGATGGTGCCCGCGGTCACCTCCTGCCTGGACGTGCTCGACGTGGCACACGACGCCGACCCGCTGGCGCTGGCCCGCCGGGTCACGGAGAACCTGCACACCGCCATCACCCGCGGCGACCACCTCCAGGAACTCCACCTCCTGCCCCAGGTCCCGCAGCACCCCGCCCTCCTCGCCACCAGCGTCATCGTGACCAACATGGGCCGCGTCCCCGGCCCGGCGACCCCGGACGGCCTCCAGGTCACCGACGTACGCCTCGCCCCCGCCCGCGAGCACTACTTCCCCGAGGCGGGACGCGGGCCGGTGATGGTGTGCGTGGTCTCCTTCGAGGGCCGGCTCGGCATCGAACTCCCCTACAGCGCGGGTTGCTTCACCCACGAGCAGATGGAGGAGCTGCGCTCCGCCCTGCACACCTCCCTGCTCGCCTTCGCCGACCATCGCGACGACGCCGAGGGCGCGGTGGCGGTGCCCGCGTGAGCGACGCGCGGCCGGCGCCCGGCCCGCACCCGCCCCGCATTCGTACGAGCAGACCGAGCCCAGGAGTACTCCCGCGGTGATCACCATGAACGACACGCAGGCCCCCGTCACCACGGCCCTGCTGCCGCGCGCCCAGGCCGGGGACGACCGGGCCATGAACGACATCCTCCTGCACATCGCCCCCTTCGTCGGCCGGCTCTGCCTGCCGATCGCCCGGGGCCACAGCTCCGACGCCGCCCAGGAGGCCATGCTCGCCATATTCCGCGGCATCCGCGGGCTGCGCGAACCCGAGGCCTTCTACGGCTGGGTCCGCGCCGTCACCGTACGGGAGGCCGTCCGCACCTCGAAACGGCTCAGCCAGGGTCCCACCGACGACCTGACCGACCGCGCCCTGGACGGCAACCCCCTGGACACCGTCCACATCTCCGACGCCATGGACCGGTTGCCCGACCACCACCGGCAGGTCCTCATACTGCGTGCCGTCTACGGCATGAACGAGGAGGAGATGGCCCGGACCCTCGCCCTCCCCGTCGGCACCGTCCGCTCCCGGCTGCACCGCGCCCGCCGCAACTTCCAGGACGCCTGGCACCAGCAGTCGGCGTGAGAGGGCGGCCCGCCCGACGCGCTCACCCCTGCGCGGACCAGGCCGCCAGGGCGACGGCCGTGAGCAGGAGCAGCGCCGGGGCCAGCGCCGCGGGCGTGCCGTGCCGCGTCTGCAGCAGTCCGCCCGCCAGCGCCCCGCCGAACATCGCCGCCACCGAGAGCACCCGGCGTACGGTGGCCGGCCCCGGCCGGTCGGCGGCGAGGCCGGTGAGGGTGAGTGTGAGGACGGTGGTGGTGAGATCCGGCACCGCGATCGTGCGGACCACCGCGTTCTGCGCCCCCATGCCGAACGCGAGCAGCACGATCAGTACGTACGCGGTGTGGTCCGCCAGACCCGTCACCAGCGCCGCCGCCACCAGTACGGCGTGCACCGCCACCAGCAGGGCGAACAGCCGCACCGGCCGGGCGATCCGCGGCGCGATCCGCCCGCCGGCCGTCGCGCCCGCCAGGAACGACACGCCCGCCACGGTGGAGGCGACGGCGGACAGCCCCGTCCCGCCCGCCAGGGCGAAGCCGAGGAAGACCACGTTGCCGGTCATGTTCGCGACGAAGACATGGTGCAGACCCAGATAGCTCACGGCGTCCACCAGGCCGGTGACGAAGGTGAGCACGACGAGCAGCGGCGGCAGCACGCCGTGGTGCTCCGGGGCGCCGGGGAACATCCGCGCGCCCCAATGGCGCAGCACGGAGACGACCTGCGGACGAAGGGCCCTCACACGCCTCCTTCGTCCGCCAGCGGGTTCCCCGGCACGATACCCGGGCCGGGGAAGTCGGGGTCGTCCTCGGCGCGCGGCAGCGGCCGGTGCCCCTCGGACCAGTCGTTGGTCCACCCGCACACGCCACAGGCGTACCGCCCGTCCAGCCCGGCCACACGCGTCCCGCACTTGCGGCACTCGGCGTGGGTGATCTCCGGTGTCACCACCGTGGAGGGCGCCGGGGGCGTGCCGCCATGAACTTCACCCGGGGTGGAGCCGGTCGGTGAAGTGCTCATGTGCTTCTCCAGGTCTGCTGGGTTTCCGCTTCGCCGCCGTGTGGGACGCGGCCCGGTTCAGCACCGTTCCCGGGGGAGCGGGACGCCTCTGAGCGTACTGCGGCATGCCGCTCGATCCGAAGCCGCCGCCGGAGCCGCCGCACCGGCTTCGCGGGGGCCGTTCCCGGCCATCGTGTCGAGCCTGCCCGTGGGCCGCCGCGCCCCTCGCTAGGCTGCGGCTGCCGGTGCTGAGTGGGTCTCAGGAGAAGAGGCGCGATGGGGTGGTCCTGGGGCTGGACACGCGTGGCGGTGACCGGGATCGCCGCGGTGGGCATGGTCGTGGGCCAGGGCGCGCTCGCCCCGGGCGCCGCCCGGGGCGCACCGGCCGTCGGATACGGGCGCTCGGTGGCCGTCGCCCCCGGCGTCTCCTACCGGAGCTTCACCGTCACCGCCTCCCACGGGCTGACGCGCGGTCACCTCGTGGTGGCGGAGCTGGACAACCCCCACGTCGAGGTCGACCTCCTCACCCCGGGCGCGGTGGCCGCCCGGGCGAAGGTGAGCGCGATGGCCGACGCCCAGGGCGCGGTCGCGGCCGTCAACGGGGACTTCTTCAACATCAGCGAGAGCCAGCACCCCGGTGTGGAGGCCACCGGCGCCTCCTCCGGCCCGGCCGTCGCGTCCGGCCGCCCGCTGAAGGCCGCCGTCCCCGACGGCCAGCGGTTCGGCCCCGCCCTGCCGCCCGGCACCAGCGCCCGGGACGTCATCGGCGTCGGCCCGGCCCGCACCGGACGCCTCGACCGCCTCACCCTGGAGGGCGCGGTCGACACCCGCCGGGGACGGCTGCGCCTGGACGGCCTCAACCAGTACGCCGTGCCGGTGGACGGGGTGGGCGCCTTCACCACCAAGTGGGGCTCCGCCTCCCGGGCGCGGGCCGCGTGCGGCACCGACGTGGTGCGCGGCGCTCCCTGCACCACGGACACCTACGAGGTGACGGTACGGCGCGGCCGCGTCGTCAGCACCTCGGACGTCCTGGGCGCGGGACCGATCCCCGCCGGTACGACGGTCCTGGTGGGGCGTGAGAAGGGCGCGTCCGCCCTGCGCGCGCTCGAACCCGGCGACCGGGCGACGCTCGGCCACCGGCTGCGCGGCACCCGGGGCCCGCTGACCTTCGCGGTGGGCGGTATGCCCGTGCTGCGCGACGGCACCCCCCTGGCCGGGCTCGACGACCGTACGGCCGCCACCCGTACCGGCGCCGGAATCGGCGGCCACGGACACCGCCTCTACCTCGTCACCCTGAACGGCGCCGCCGAGAGCGACGCCGGCCTCACCCTGGCCGAACTCGCCCGGCTGCTGGGGGACATGGGCGCCGACGACGCGGTCAACCTCGACGGCGGCGGCTCTTCCACGCTCGCCACCCGGGGCCCCGGCGACCCGGGCGTCGTCGTACGCAACCGGCCCCCCGGCAGCTTCGAACGCGCCGTCGCCAACGGCATCGGGGTCTTCGCCCGGCGGTGAGGCGCCCTCCTCGGACGCGGTCCGCTTTGAACGGACCGTCAGCGGCCGACGTAACAACGCGCAAGACCCCTACGGGAGTCGATCGCGTCACTCGTTGCCGAGGAGGGAGTCTTCTTGTGAACTGGCGAAAGCGTGCGGCGTGCCGCACCGAGGACCCGGAGCTGTTCTTCCCGACGTACAGCAGGCGTTGCGCGGACCAGCAGCTGGCCGAGGCCAAGGCGATCTGCCGCAGATGCCCGGTGACCACCGCCTGCCTGGAGTGGGCGCTGTCGAACGACGAGAAGCGCGGGGTGTGGGGCGGCCTCAGCGAGAGCGAACTGCGGAAGCTGAAGCGGATCTCGGTGCGGCTGGACATCGTCTGAGCCGGGGGAGGGGGACGGGCCGGGTCTGTGGTCCACCGGGTCGTGGTGGTGCTGAGCCGGGGTGCGGGGGTGGGCCCGAACTGCGGTCCACAGGGTCGTGGTGGCGGCTCGGTGCCGAGCCGCGACGACCGAACGGCCGGGGGACCTCAACCGTCGTGCCCGCAGCGCCGGTTGGCCGAACGGCCAAGGGGTGGTTGAACGCCCGGGGGCGCGGTGCCGTATCAACCGGGCAGTAGCGTGTCGCGCCCGAGGAGGAGCCCGTGCCTTTTCGCCGTCTTCGCATGGTCGGCCGTCTTCGCCGTCGCCTCCGGGGGCCGGCCGTGTGGTTGCTCGTCGCCGTGGTGGCCGGTGGACTCGCGTACACCGTCACCAAGAGCTCCACCGGACCACAGGGCGGTTCCGGCCCGATCGGCTCCGCCGGTCCGGCCGGGGCAGCGCGGCAGGCCGACCCGGGCCGGACACCGGGGGGCCGGCAGGACTGGAGTGTGGGGCGGTGGCTGCGGGGCGCCGCGGACTTCGTCAACCCCGTGGTGGACGGGTTGTGGGGGCCGGAGCGGATGGCGGGCGCCACCGAGGGCGAGCGTGCCTTCGACGGCCGGCACATGCCCCGCGGTGTCTCCGACCCCGAGCCGGACGCCGTGCCCGCCCGCCCCGTCGCCCGACCTTACGGCGACCACGAGCCCACCGCGGGCCGGCTCTTCTTCGACACCCCCAAGGGCCCCGCGGCCTGCTCGGGCACCGTGGTGCGCGACCCCGCCCACCCGGGCCGGTCCGACCTGGTGTGGACCGCCGGGCACTGCGTCCACTCCGGCAAGGACGGCGGATGGCTGCGGAACATCGTCTTCGTCCCCGGCTTCGACAAACGCGGGCCGACGGCGGCCGGGGCCTCCAACAGCGCCGCCCCGCTGGGCATCTGGTGGGCGGACTGGGCGCAGACGTCCCAGCAGTGGATCGACCGCGGTACGGCAGGCGCCGGAGCGGGAGCGGCCTTCGACTTCGCCGTACTGCACGTACGCCGGGCGGCGGGGGCGGTGAAGTCGCTGGAGGAGACGGCCGGGGCGGCGGCGGACGTCGGTTTCGACGCCGAGCTGTCCGGGTCCAGCAGCCCGGTCGACATCGTGGGGTACCCGGCGGGCCGCCCGTTCGACGGCTCGTCCCTCTTCCACTGTGCCGACCGGCCGGGGTCGTTCTCGGTCGCGGCCGAGCAACCGGACATGTACCGCATGGGCTGCACCATGACCGAAGGCTCTTCCGGCGGGGGCTGGCTGGTGCGCCGGGGTGACGGAGGACTGGTCCTCGTCTCCAACACCTCGCTCGGCTCGCGTCCGGCCGCGTGGCTCGCGGGACCCCATCTCGGCGCGGACGCGCGCCGCCTCCTCACGGAGGTGAGCGGGAGGTTCGCGGGCCGGTGACGAGGCGGGGCGGAGTGCCGGTTCGTGGGCAGCGGTCGGTCCCGGGGACGGCTGTGCGGCTTTGCTGACTGGTCGTCAATAGTGTTCTTTCGCAACGAAGGTGAACACCCCACGCGTCCCGTCCGTACCTAGGGGCGCACACCTTCCACCCCATTCCGATCGGTTACGGAACAGATACCAGGAGGCGGCGAGTTGACTCACAGGCGCATACCCAAGCGGCGGGCCGTGATGGCGGGAGCGGGGGCCGCGGGCCTCATAGCGGCGGCCGTACTGCTCCCACGTGCGAACGCGTCACAGCCACAGTCCGCATCCCCGCCCGGAGCCGCGAACGGAAGGATGAACACCGCGGCGGCGGCGCTCGCGGTGCGCGGGCTGGCCCACCAGCTCGGTGACACGTTCGCGGGTTCGTACTACGACGCCGCCAAGCAGCAGGTCATCGTGAACGTCGCCGGTAACGACCGCAACGCCGACGCCCAGGTGAAGAAGGCCGGGGCGGTACCGCGCGCGGTCCGCAACAGCGCGGCCGAACTGCGCTCGGCGGCGCACACCCTCGCCCGTACGGCGACCATCCCGGGGACCGCCTGGGCCGTCGACCCCCGGACCAACCGCATCGTGGTCTCGGCGGACCGGACGGTGAAGGGCGCGCAGTGGGCCAGACTGGAGAAGGCCGTACGCGCCCTCGGTGCCGACACGGCCCGGATCCAGAAGTCCGCCGGGCAGTTCAAGGCGTTCAGCGAGGGCGGTGACGCCATCTTCGGCGGCGGCGCGCGCTGCTCGCTGGGCTTCAACGTCACGACCCGGGACGGCAAACCGGGGTTTCTCACGGCGGGCCACTGCGGTGTCGCGGCCAAGAAGTGGTCCCTGAACGCGGGTGGTGCCCCCGCCGCGACCGTCCAGAAGGCGACCTTCCCCGGCAACGGCGACTTCTCCCTGCTCACCTACGACGACGCCGCCACGCAGGCTCCCAGCGCGGTGGACACGGGGGCGGGGAAACTGGTCGAGATCACCGGCGCGGCCGACGCGACCGTGGGGCAGCGCGTTCTGCGTATGGGCAGCACGACCGGTCTGCACGACGGCACGGTCACCGGTCTCGACGCCACGGTGAACTACCCCGAGGGCACGGTCAGCGGGTTGATCCAGACCGACGTCTGCGCCGAGCCGGGCGACAGCGGCGGGTCCCTGTTCACCGCGGACGGCAGCGCGATCGGACTCACCTCGGGCGGCAGCGGGAACTGCACCGCCGGCGGCGAGACGTTCTTCCAACCGGTCACCACCGCGCTGACGGCCACGGGGGCGACGATCGGGGACGGAGGCCAGGGCCAGGGCCAGGGCGACGGGCAGGACCAAGGCCAGGACCAAGGCCAGGACCAAGGCCAGGGTCAGGAAACCGGTGGGTCAGGTGCCTCGGGTGGTTCGGGTCGTTCGGGTGGCTCGGATGCCTCTGGCGGTTCCGATGCCACCGGCGGCTCGGGTGGCTGGGGTGGCTCGGATGACTCGGCCGGCTCCGGCGAGGGGGACGGGATGATCACCATGAACCCCGTCCCGGGTGGCGACCGGCGATGAGCGAGGCCGGCTGAGGCGGACGTGGCCACCCCGTTGCGGATGCCTGGGCACCGGGGTGGCTACGACGTGAGGGCCGCGCGCCTCCGTCAGGCGGTCGCGGGCGCGGGCGCCGAGGCGGAAGCCGTGGCGGGGGCATCCACGGCTTCGGGCGCGGCGGTGGGTGCCTCGGCCTTCTCCTCCGACTTCTCGGCGGGCGCCGACGTACGGCCGGCCGTGTAGAAGACGGAGCCCTGCTTGCGCTCGCGCTCCAACTCGCCCTTGGCGACGAGTGCTTCGAGGGTGTTGCGGACCACCTGGGGGCTGGTCTTGCGGTCCGGGTGGGCGGTGGTCAGCTCGGTGAGGATGTCGGCGACCGTACGCGGCTCCTGGTGGCCCGCGAAGAGACCGAGCACCACCTCGCGCAGGGTGGGACCACTGCTTTCCGCGCCCTTGGAGGCCGACTTCCTGGGCCGGGCGGCGGCCTTCTTGGGGCTCGGAGCCGTCTTGGCGCCCTTGGCCGCCTTGACCGTCTTGGTCTTCGTCGCCTCCTCCGCCTCCTGCGCCTCCGGCTTCTGGGACCGGGCCTTGCGCGGCTTGGGCACCGCCGCGGCGGTGGGTGTGGCCGCGGAGGCGGAGGCCGCGACGGGAGCCGGTGCCTTGGCGGTTGACTGTGCCTTGGTGGTGGGCTGTGCCTTGGTGGTGCGCTTGCGCGTCCCCTTCGCGGTTTCTGCCGCCGCCGACGCCTGCGCCGCCGCGCCGGCCGTGCTGACGAGGGTGTGCTGCATGGTTTGCAGCAGACCGTGGTCCCGCTCCAGGGCTTCGAGTTGCCCCTTCAGTGTGTCGAGTTCCGCGCGGATGCGTGCCTGGTCCTGCTGGTTGGCTTCCAGGTCGGCGGTGACGCGCGCCGCGTACTGGTCCTTGAGTGTGGTGAAGTCCGGCTCGTCCGCCATGAGAATTCGCTTTCCTCGTGCTGGATGTTGCCGCCGGATGCTACCCATCTCTGCGGCAACAGCACAGGTGAGTGCGCACAAGATTCACACGTTGGAGACACCGCGGGCCGCACACCGCCGTCGCGGAGGCGGGGGGTCGGAGACGGTTGCCGGCCCTGGGGGCGTGCGGAGCGTGCCTCTTTCCGCCCTGCACTCCCGTGCGCCGTACCCGCGAGGGAAACGAAGAGGTGGCGCCGGAGCGTCAAACAAGTGCACCCGAACGGGGACGGCTGGGGAGGCCGTGCGGTTACGAGGGGGACACTGTGGGACGCAGGCGGAAGACGTGCGGATTACCGATGGCAGTGCTGACGGTGCTGCTCACAGGGGTGTCGCTCCTGGGTATGGCGGGGCCGAGCTTCGCGAGTGGTGTGCGGGGGGTTGCGGGGGTGACGACCGTGGCGGCCGGACGGACACCATCGCCGTCGGACCACGCACTCTCGCCCCCCGTGTCGGGCCCAGCTCCCGCCAAGTCCCGGGCGGAGCAGGAACCTTCGGGATCCACGTCTCCGGCGGTGCGGACGTCACCGGCGGCGGAGCCGGATCCGGTCACACCGAAGCCAAGCCCGTCCAAGCCCGCCCCGTCCAAACTGACCCCGTCCAAACCGACCCCGTCCCAACCCGCCCCGTCCAAGTCCACGGCACAACCAGTCAAGCCCACGCCGACGGTGACGGTGACCGACCCTCCCCTGTCTCCGCTGCTCTCGGTTCAGCCGAAGACGGTGAAGCAGGGCGGGACCGTGGTCGTGTCCGGCAGCCGCTTCGATTGCGGGGCGGACGGCGAGACACCGGCGGGCCCGCTCACCCTGACCGGCGACCTGCCGGCCCCGATCGCCCTCCGCACCGACGCGTCCGGCGGGTTCTCGCAGCCGGTCAAGGTGCCCGCGAAGGCACCGCCCGGACGGTACGGCGTGGTCGCGACCTGTGACGCGCGCCCCGCGATGACGCAGAAGGTCACCTATGAAGTGGCGGCGGCGGATCCGGTGGTCCGACCCCCGCGTCCCACCCCGTCCCTCACCCTCTCGCCCGGCACCGGGACTCCCGGGACGAAGGTGGAAGTGTCCGGGAAGGGATTCCTGTGCGGGAGCCCCGCCCGTCTGCTCTGGGACACGGCGGACCTGCCGGGTTCCAGCGCGACCGCCGGGACGGATGGCGGACTATCCGGCTCCTTCACCGTCACGCCGGGCGCCGGCGCGGGTACGTACCGGGTGACGGCGACTTGCGAAGCCGCGCCCGCCATTGGCGGAGGCGCCACCGGTGCTCGGCCGGGGGAGGCCCAGGTGGGGGCCGCCGAAGCACTCTCCGCCGCGCAGACCTTCACGGTGACCCCACCCCCTGTCACCCCGCCGCCCACGGGTAAGTACGAGATCACCATCCATATGACGGACTACCCCGCCGCCTGCACCTGGGGGAGGATCCTGATCGGCGGAAAGGGGCTGCTCGACCCCTGGTTGGACGCGGACTCGTACAAGGGCGACGCCGCGCCCGGCCACTGGAGGTTCATCGACCTCCATGCCTACATTCCCCCGGACATGAGGGGCCACCAGCCGGTGGACCTCGAATGTCCGGAACGCGCGGTGGAGCGGGCGGGGACCATCGACCTGCCGCCCGAACCCTTCACGGCGTACTTCCTGCCCCAGGGCTCTCCGGTCGAACACCACAAGGAGTCCAGGTCCGGTGTCCTGCCCAAACCCGACCTGCCCGGGATCACACCTCTGCCTCCCACCCCCACCGCCACCACGCCCGCCTCGCACACCCCCGACCCCGACCGCACCGACTCGCACGACGGAGTGGCCGGCCCCGAGGCGTCCCCAGGGCCCAGTGGGTCCGCCGGACCACCGGACGAGGGCGGGCAGGACGGACACCGTGGCCACCCGGCGGGACTGGTGGGCAGTATGCGCACACCGGCGGACGTGTCCTGGGCGCTCAAGGACATCGCGGGGTCGGTGGGTATGGCCGCGTGGTTCCTGCTGCTCGTGCTGCTGCTGGAGAAGGCCTTCCCCTCGCAGCTGGCGGACAACGCGCTCAGCCGCTGGTGGCGCCAACGCCGGTCCGAGCGTTCGGTGTCGACGGGCGCGGCCCGGCTGCCGGGCTGGCTGCGGATGGGCTGCTTCGCCCTGCTCGGTGGGGCGCTCATCGTCTGGGCCGACGCCACGGCCCACTGGAACGGGTCCACGGTGGGCAAGGTACTGGGAGCGGCGGTGGGCACCCTGCTGGTCCTGGTGACGTACGAGAAGACGAAGGACTCCCTGCTGCGCCCCGGGCGGGGCGGTATACGGGCCGAGTTGAGGGTGGTTCCGGCGGGCCTTGTCCTGGCGGTGCTGATGGCGACCCTCTCGCGCGGCCTGGCGTTCCCCGTCCCGTACGTGTACGGGCTGGTGGCGGTCTACATGGTGCTCGGCACCACACCTCCCGCCCCGCGCCACACCATGCCGAAGGGGCAGGCGGTGATGATCAGTGGGATCTGCGTCCTGAGCGCCTCCCTGCTGGTGTGGGTCCTCGGGACACCGTTGATCGAGGCGGGTCGTAAGGCCGGGCCCGACGGCCTGCACCACGCGCTCGCGTACACGGTGGGGCTGGTGGTCGTCGGCGGTATCGAGGTCGTGGTGTTCGGGATGCTGCCGCTCTCCGGCATGGACGGACGCGCCTTGAAGAGCTGGAGCAAACCGGCGTGGTACGGCCTGTATCTGCTCGCCCTGACACTGTTCTTCCACGTCCTGCTGAACTCCGTACACCCCGGCCTCGGTCCGGGCTTCGTGGTCTCCAAGGATCTGCGCTGGTGCACCCTGGCCATCGCGACCGCCCTGTTCCTGGCGGCCTGGGTGTTCTCGCTGGGCCTGCGCAGGCACGTGGCGAGGCTGGAACGTGGGGTGGCGGCGGTGGGCTGAGTGTTGGGGCGGTGCCGTGTGCGGAAGGGGGCGTCCACCGCCGGTGGTAACGGTGGCGGTCGGGGATTGACGCCCGGCCCCAGCCCGGGCCGGGTCGCCCCTCGGGGCGAGGCGCGACACGCGGCCCTGTTACAGAAGGGCGGGGCGGCCGAGCGGGTGGCGTACAGACGCTGGGGAGTTGACATAAGTGGTGGTTACGGAAATGTCCGGAATTCGTAAAGAACGTCGGGTCGACGGGTCTTGATCGCTCCGGCGGGCCAGAGTGTGGCTCCTCGGCACCAGCCGGGAACCTGGCCCGCCCCGTCACCGGTCCGACCAAAGCCTGGTCCGGGGCTTGTCCTTGAGAGAGCACGCACATGACTGCTTCGCGCACCAGCCGCCGTATCCTCGCCACCGTCCTCGCCGGGGGCGCCCTGATCGGCGCCGCCGCCCTGCCCGCCGCTGCGGACGGCCACCACCGGCACGCCGACCGCTCCACCGTGGTCATCGGCAAGGTGCAGTACAACAGCCCCGGCCGCGACGACCGCTCGAACCGGAGCCTCAACGGCGAGTGGGTGGAGGTCATGAACACCGGGCGCCACGCCGTCAACCTGCGCGGCTTCACCCTGACCGCCGGCGACGGAGCCCGCTACCGCTTCCACGCCATGCGCCTGGAGGGGCACTCGGCGGTCAAGGTCCACACGGGCGTGGGCCACGACACCAGCCGCGACGTCTACCAGGACCGTCACAACTACGTCTGGGACAACCACCGCGACACCGCCACCCTGCGCAACGACAACGGCCGGATCCTCGACACCGCCATGTGGGGCCGCGCCCACCACGAGGGCAACCGGCACCACTGACGCCGGTCGGTGAACCGCCCCGCGACAGGGGCGGTTCACCGCGCGCGACCTCCGCA
Organism: Streptomyces sp. NPDC005878; assembly: GCF_040629815.1. Taxonomy (NCBI): domain Bacteria; kingdom Bacillati; phylum Actinomycetota; class Actinomycetes; order Kitasatosporales; family Streptomycetaceae; genus Streptomyces; species Streptomyces sp. NPDC005878. The sequence goes on along the minus strand of NZ_JBEXWK010000001.1, from coordinate 140,512 downwards.
CCACCGCACGCTCGCACTCCCGCGCGGCGCGTCCCGCGGCCACTTGGGCCGCCGGACGCGCCGCGCTCCGTTTTCCGAGGCGGGATTCCCGGCCGAGCGGCGTCGGCCCCCCCCAGGCACTGATGTGACGTATGCGTACAACTACGGTCGGAAAGGCGATGGTTGGCGCGATGCGAGGGGCATGAAGCGCAGTTCGTCATCGTCTTTCAGGAGGACGCGCGTACACGACAATCGCACTAGTCTCACTCACGCAAGTCGAAATTACGCGGGGAGTGAGAACGTATGAACGACATGGTGAAGAAGCTGGGCGGCATGGCGTCGGCGGTGGGTCTGGTGGCGGCCGGTGTCATCCTGGGCACCGCTTCCTCGGCGAACGCGGCCGTCGGTCCGACGGGGTGCAGCGCCTATGTGTCGCACACCAACGACCACGTGGCCGTCGGCTGGTGTTCGCACGGCAACGGCACCTGGTACGTGCAGGCCAAGTGCGCCGGTCCGGGCCGGGTGAACGGCCCGTACAAGGGGGACCAGGGCTACCGCAAGCTCGGCACGGAGAAGGCGTCGACGCTGAACTGCGGTTCGTCCGGCTACCCGCTGGAGATGAAGGTCGTCAACGTCAAGCCGTAAGGCGACGGACCGGCGCAGGGGAGCCCCGCGCGTGCCGCTGGACCACGGCACGCGCGGGGCTCCGCCGTATGTTCGGGCGTCGAGCCGTGAGGACTTCAGAGCGTCCCGGGCCACCCAGGGCGTGAAGCGACCTACGGCGCTTGACAGTTGAGGGGGCTACGGAAAAGATCACGGAGGGGAGGGGTTGCCGTGACGGAGCATGTGCTGGTGTTCGGCGTCGGAGGCGGTATACCGGCCCGTATGCGCGCGTTCGGCGAGACGGCCGGACAGAAGGTCGCCACGTCCGTCCTGTGCTGGCCCGGGCACCTCGCCGCGATGGACGACCCGAAGGATCACGGCCGGATCGTCGTCCTGCGTCCGGACGCCTCCGACGAGGAGTGGATCGCGCTGGCCCGGGCCGTCGACGCCGTCGAGCCGGTGACCAGGATCGGCTGCTTCTTCGACGACTGCCTGCCGCAGGCCGCACTGGTCGCCCAGGTACTGGGGCTGGACTGGCACACCCCCGAACTCGTCGACCTCGTCATGGACCAGCAGGCGATGAGACGGCGGCTCGCCCAGGCCGGGGTACAGGCCGGTATGCAGGCGGGTGTGCAGGCCGAAGCGGATACGGCGATGGGGCGTGCCGGAGTCCCGTACAGCGTGGAGGCCTTCTCGGAGCGGGGCGAACATGTGGTCGTCGCCATCACCCATACACACTCCGATCCCGGCGACCCGCTCGCGCGGGAGCGTGTGACGCCCGTGCCGCTGGAGGCGGCGCAGACGGAGGCGATCGACCGGCATGTCCGCGCCGTGCTGGACGCGCTGGGCGTGGAGTTCGGCCCCACTCATACCGAGGTCGTCCTCACCGGGCACGGACCGCGCGTCACCGCGACACGTCTGCGCACCGGCGTCGGCGTACCCATGAACGCGGTCACCGGCGCGAGAGGCGTGGACCTGATCGAGTGGCAGCTCCGGCAGACCCTCGGCGAGAAGGTGCTGCCCGGCATCCGCGCGACCGTCGGCCCAGTCGATGAACTCCGTTAGCAGGCAGGGGTATGCGCGCCCCTGTGGGCAGGCGCCTCGGGCCATACGATTGCGACACGCCATACCCGGTGATATCCCACCGGGTATGGAATGTCTCGTCACACCACGGCTCGTCCTCCACCCCATGAGCGTCGAGGAGGCGCTGAAGCTGACGGCGGACGAGCCGGGCGGGAACGCGCACTGGGCACCCGGATACCCCACCGAGGCGGACACCGCCGGGGCCCTGCGCTACCTGGAGACGTACGAGGGCGCGGGCGACCCGCAGCCGTTCGGCGCGTACGAGATCCTCCGTCGCGAGGACGGCCGCGCCATCGGCGGTCTGGGCTTCCACGGAGCCCCCGACCTCGACGGGACCGTCACCATCGGCTACGGCCTGGTCCCGTCGGCGCAGGGCAGGGGCTACGCCACCGAAGCCCTGCGCGCCCTGCTGCTGTTCGCCCGCGCCCAGGGCGTCACCCGTGTGAAGGGCGACACAGCCCATGCCAACCTCGCCTCCCAGCGGGTGATGACCGCCGCGGGGATGAGCCTGGTCGCGGAGGACGCGTGGCTGAAGTACTACGCGGTGGAGTGGCTGCCGGACGTGTGACCTTCCGCGTACCGGTGCCGGCCACCGCCCGAATCCAGGAACGCCGTCACCGTCCGCGTGAAACCCTGGGGGTCGTCGAGCCACGGGAAGTGGCCCGCACCCGGCTGCACGGTGAGCCGCGCCTTCGGGAACAGCGCGGCGATCGTCGCCGCGACCCGGGGCCGCGGCCCGCTGTCCAGTTCCCCGGTGAGCAGCAGGACCGGTGCGTCGAGTGACTCCATCGCGGCGCGGGCGGCGGCGGGGGAGAAGGCGTCGGGCGACGCGTACGCCTCGGCGGCCTCGGCGTTGGTCTGCTCCACCTCGGTCGCGGCGTGGGCCCGGGCCGCCGCGTTCCAGCGGCCGTAGAAGAACGGGCCGGCGGCGTCCCAGTCCGCGTCCGCGTCGGATCCGGCCTGGATCCGCTCCAAGGACGCGTGGGCGTCCTCGAACCACGGCTCGGCCGCGCGCAGGGCGGCCGCCTCCCGGCGGTGCTCCTCGGTGAAGTCGATGCCGAGGGCACGCGCGCGGGCGGTGACCAGGGTGAGCGTACGGACGCGGTGCGGGTGGCGGGCCGCGTACAGCAGGGCGAGGTCGCCGCCCGCCGAGTGCGCCAGAAGGTCGACGCGGTCGAGGCCGAGCTGCTCGCGGAGGGCCTCGACGTCCGCCACCTGCCGGTCGCAGCGGTACGTCGCCGGGTCGGCGGGGACGTCCGAGTCGCCGGTCCCGCGCAGGTCGAGCAGGATCAGGCGGCGCCGTGCCGAGAGCCCGCCGAGGTCGCCGAGGTAGGCCGAGGCGCGCATCGGCCCGCCGGGCACACAGAGCAGCGGCTCGCCCTCGCCGCGCACGTGGTAGGCGAGCCGGGTCCCGTCGGGAGCGGTGAAGTGAGGCATGGCGTCATCCTCACGGCCCCGCGACGATCATGGCAAGGGAGTTCGCCGCCCTCCGCCCGCGCTACTGCCCCGCGTACAGCAGATCCACGTTCCGCTCCGCCCAGTCGCGCATGTGCGCCAGCGGCTCGGCGGCGCTGCGGCCCAGCTCGGTCAGGGCGTACTCGACGTGCGGGGGCACGGCCGGGTAGACCGTGCGGGACACCAGTCCCGCCTCCTCCAGGCGGCGCAGCGTCTGGGTGAGTACCTTGGGGCTGACTCCCTGGAGTACGCGCTGGAGCGCGCCGAACCGTACGGGACCGTCCTCCATGGCACCGATCGCCAGCGCGCTCCACTTGTTGGCCAGCAGCTCCAGCACGTTCCGGCAGGGGCACAGGGCCGCGTAGACGTCGTGCTTGTCGTGGGTGCCGGTGCCGCATGTCGTGCTCATGGATGGTTCCTCCGCGCGGGGCGCGATCGAGTCGATGCTATCCAAAAGATAGTAGGCGCCCTTGCAGGTTACTACTACCCCTCCCATAGCTTTGCCGCATCGTTCACCGCGCGGGCGCCGGTCGCCCGCATCCGAGGAGTCAGCCATGTCCCACCCCACCCCCACGATGCGCGCCGTCACCCAGTCCGTCTTCGGCGGCCCCGAGGTCCTGGAGGTCACCGAGGCGCCCCGGCCCGCGCCCCTGCCGACCGAGGTCCTGGTGCGGGTCGTCGCCGCCGGGGTCAACCCGGTCGACGTGAAGACGCGCGAGGGCGGCGGTATGGCGGGCATCCTCGGGGAGCCGCCGTTCGTCCTCGGCTGGGACGTCGCCGGTGTGGTCGAGGAGGTCGGCTTCGGCGTGCACACCCTGGAGGTGGGCGACGAGGTGTACGGCATGCCGTGGTTCCCCCGCGCCGCCGGCGGGTACGGCGAGTACGTCACCGCCCCCGCCCGCCAGTTCGCCCGCAAGCCCTCCTCCCTCAGCCACGACGAGGCCGCTGCCGTCCCGCTGGCCGCGCTCACCGCCTGGCAGATCCTGGTGGACACCGCCGACGTACGCCCCGGTCAGCGCGTGCTCGTCCACGCCGCGGCGGGTGGTGTGGGCCACTTCGCCGTCCAGATCGCCAAGCACCTCGGCGCCCACGTGATCGCCACCGCCAGTGCGGGCAAGCACGCCTGGCTGCGACAGCTCGGCGCCGACGAGGTCGTGGACTACACCGCCGCCCCCTTCGAGAAGGCGGTCTCGGGCGTCGACGTGGTCGTCGACCTCGTCGGTGACGAGATCGACAGCACCAGCACGCGCTCCCTCGGCGTGCTGCGCCCGGACGGCCTGCTGGTCGCCGTCCCCTCCGGGGTGTCCGGCGAACTCGCCGAGAAGGCCGCCGCGGCCGGTGTGCGCGCCAGGCCGTTCCTGGTGGAGCCGGACGGCGCGGCCCTGACCACCCTGGCCGGGCTGATCGACGCCGGTGCGATCAAGGTCGAGGTGGCGTCGGTCCTGCCGCTGGCGGAGGTCGCGCGGGCCCACCGGGAGCAGGCCTCGGGCCGCACCCGCGGCAAGATCGTCCTGCGGGTGGCCGAGTGAGCGTACGGCCGTGAAGGGGTGCGGCCCTGGGGTGTCCGGCGCAGGAGGGGCTTGGTGCTCTCCGTGTGCGAAGGATGCCACCGGGGCCGCGCCCTCCCCCTACAGGGACGGCGTGTCCAGGGCGAACAGCCTTCCGTACCCCGTGATCGCCTCGGTGTGGCTGTCGGCCGCGTGCAGGACCGCCCACAGCAGTACCTGATTGGCCGTCAGTACCGGTCGCCCCAGGGTGGATTCGAGGCACTCCACCATCCCCACCGCGCGGAAGCCGTTGCCGCCCACCACGACGGCCTCCGACTCCTCGGGGGTGTGGGCGGCCACCCAGTCGTGCAGTGCGCGCGGCCGGATGAGGGACTGCCCGCTGGGGAGGTCGCAGGGGGCGGAGAAACGCACGTCGAAACCCGCGGCCTCGTAGTAGGCGCGGCCCAGGTCGTTGAGCTCGCGGTCGAACCAGGGCGGGTCGACCAGGCAGATCCGGGTGGCGCCCAGCAGGCGCAGGGCCTCCACCGTCGAGGCGCACGTGGCGACCACCGGCAGCCCGTCGGCGCCGGCCGCGAGCCGGTCGAGCATCGCCGCCTCGCCGTCCGCGCCGATGACGTACGCGGAGCTGGTGAAGGCGTAGCCGATGGCGGCCAGCGGCGCGGCGGCCAGCCGGGCGGCGGCCTCGTCCACGTGCGGCGGCTCGGCGAAGGCCCGTACCGGCGCGAGGGGGATCGTGGCGTCCATGGCGCCGCCGGACCGCATGGCGCCGAACGGCACCCGGGCGGTGTGCACACCCACGTCGGGCGGCGCCATGGCGCGGAACTCCGACTCGGGGCCCACGTCGGCGTGCGGGGTGAGCACGCCGACGCGCACCCGTACGTCCCAGCCATCAGGTCGCCACATCGCTCCCGCACCTCCACACGGACGGCTCTGCTGTGCGGACCGCATGCTTCCGCTTGTCCATCGTGCGGGCCGGCGACCGCCCGCGCGATACGCCGCCGCCATCCGGGTGCGCCCGGCTCCACCGCGGTGACCTGCGCTTCTTTGTGACCGGCCGAGCCGGACGCGGTCCCGTCAACGCGCGTGCGCCATGCCGCAGTTGATCGGCCTCCTTGGATCCCGCGACCTCACCGTGGCTATCGTCCCGCTGTGAGGAACGACAAGCGGCGCCGAACCACCCGGTTCCCCGCAAGTCGCTCCGCGCCACCCCCGAAGGCACCGGGCAGGACGACAGGAGAGTGTGGGTATGAGGAGTGAGGTTCCCAGGACGGTGTGCCTGGTCGGCGCCGGTCCGCGCGGTCTGTCGGTGCTGGAGCGGCTGTGCGCCAACGAACGCGGGCGGCCCGCGCACTCCGCGGTGACCATCCACGTGGTGGAGCCCTGCGAGCCCGGCGCGGGCGCCGTGTGGCGCACCGACCAGTCCCGGCTGCTGCTGATGAACACGGTGGCCTCGCAGATCACCGTCCACACCGACGCAGGCTCGTGCATCGAGGGGCCCATCGAGCCCGGTCCCACCCTGGAGGAGTGGGCGCGCGAGATCGCCGCGTCCGGTGACCGCGCCGGTCACGACGAGCAGACCCTCGCCGAGGCCCGCGACCTCGGGCCGAACACCTATCCGAGCCGGGCCTTCTACGGCAGCTACCTCTCCGCGATGTTCCAGCAGGTCGTCCGGCATGCCCCGGCGCACGTCAGAGTCGAGATCCACCGCTCGCGTGCCGTCGCCCTCGCGGACAGCCACGGAGAAGCCGACTGCGAGCAGGCCGTCGGCCTCTCCGACGGGACCTGGCTCAGCGGTCTCGACGCGGTGGTGCTCGCCCAGGGCCACGTTCCGGTGCGGCCCACCGCCCGCGAGGAGCGGACCGCCAGCCTCGCCCGGGTCCACGGTCTGCGCTACCTCCAGCCCGCCAACCCCGCCGACCTCGACCTCGGCGCCGTCGCCGCGGGCGAACCGGTCCTGCTGCGCGGGCTCGGCCTCACCTTCTTCGACCACATGACCCTGCTCACCCAGGGCCGCGGCGGCTCCTTCGCCCGGGTCGGGGGACGGCTGGTGTACCGGCCCTCGGGGCAGGAGCCCAGGATGTACGCCACGTCGCGCCGGGGTGTGCCGTACCACGCCCGCGGTGAGAACGAGAAGGGCGCCTCCGAGCGCCATCTCCCCCGGCTGCTCACCCCCGAGCACGTCGAGAAGCTGCGCGAGCGGGCCGCACACGGCCAACGGATCGGTCTCCGGGAGGAGTTATGGCCGCTGATCGCCCGTGAGGTGGAGAGCGTCTACTACGGCACCTGGCTCACCGCCCACGGCCGCGACGCCGAGCGCCCGGACCTGGTCGACCGGTTCCTGGCGTGCGAGAGCGCCGAAGGCCGCGGCGCGCTGCTCGACGCCGCCGGCATCCCCGAGGCGGAGCGCTGGAGCTGGGAGCGGCTCTCGCACCCGTACGGGGAGCAGGAGTTCGGCGACCGGGACGCGTTCCGCGACTGGCTCCTGCGCTATCTGCGCGCCGATGTGCGCGAGGCCCGGCGGGGCAACCTCAGCGGTCCCCTCAAGGCCGCCCTCGACGTCCTGCGCGACCTGCGCAACGAGGTACGGCTCGCGGTCGACCACTGCGGACTGCACGGCGACTCGCACCGCGACGAGCTCGACGGCTGGTACACACCGCTCAACGCCTTCCTCTCCATCGGCCCGCCCACCTCGCGCATCGAGGAGATGATCGCGCTCATCGAGGCGGGCGTCCTGGAACTGACCGGCCCGGCGACCGAGATACGTATCGACACGGTCGACCCCGCCTTCGTCGCCCACTCCCGGGCCGTCCCCGGACCGCCCCTGCGGGCCCGGGTGCTGATCGAGGCACGGCTGCCCGAGGCGGATCTGCGGCGCGCCGCCGACCCGCTCCTGCAGCACCTGGTCGCCACCGGGCAGGCCGTGAACCACCGCGTGCCCACCGCCGGGGGCGCCTGGTACGAGACCGGCGGCCTCGCCGTGGCCGAGCGGCCCTACCGCGTCCGTGACGCCCGGGGCCGGGCCCACCCGCGCCGGTTCGCCTACGGGGTGCCCACGGAGGCCGTGCACTGGGTGACCGCCGCCGGGATCCGGCCCGGGGTGGACTCCGTGACCCTGGCCGACTCCGACGCCATCGCCCGCGCGGTGCTCGCCCTCGCCCCCCGTCCCGTCGCGTCGGCCGCCGCCGACCGTCTCCAAGGAGCCCTCGTATGACCGGCCGCCCCGACAGCCCGCCCGACTCCGGTCTGCTCTCACCGGTCCGCGCCGGAACCCCGGTGGAGGAGGCCGTCGGCGACGTGGCGTGGCTCCAGGCGATGCTCGACGCCGAGGCCGCGCTGGCACGGGCCCAGGCCCGCCTCGGCACGCTGCCGAAGGAGGCCGCCGAGGTCATCGGCGCCCAGGCCCGCGCCGAGCACCTCGATCTGCGGGCGCTGGCGCTGGCCGCGCGCGAGAGCGCCAACCCGGTCGTGGGTCTAGTGCAGGCGCTGAGCGGGCGCGTCGCCGCCGTGGACCCGGCCGCCGCGCACTACGTCCACCGCGGCTCCACCAGCCAGGACATCTTCGACACCGGCGCGATGCTGGTGGCCCGGCGGGCGCTGCCCCTGATGCGCGCCGACCTCGCCAGGTCCGCCGACGCGCTGGCCGTTCTCGCCCGGCGCCACCGCGACACCACCATGGCGGGCCGCACCCTGGCCCTGCACGCCGTCCCCACCACGTTCGGGCTGAAGGCCGCGGGCTGGCGGCAACTGCTGCTCGACGCCGATCTGCGGCTGGAGCGCGTCCTGGACGGCGGGCTGCCCGTCTCCCTGGGCGGGGCGGCGGGAACGCTCGCCGGATATCTGGAGTACGCGCGCCTGGACGGGGCGGCCCCGCCGGACCCGGGGGAGTACGCGGCACGGCTCACCGAGGCGTTCGCCCAGGAGACCGGGCTCGCCGCGGGCGGCCTGCCCTGGCACACCCTGCGCACCCCGGTCGCCGACCTCGCCGCCGCGCTGGCCTTCACCGCCGCCGCCCTCGGCAAGATCGCGGTGGATGTGCAGTCGCTGACGCGCACCGAGGTCGGGGAGGTCGCCGAGCCCGCCGTCACCGGCCGCGGCAGCTCCTCGGCCATGCCGCACAAGCGCAACCCCGTCCTCGCGACCCTGCTGCGCAGCGCGGCCCTCCAGGTGCCCGTCCTGGCCGCGGGCGTCACCCAGTGCGTGCTCTGCGAGGACGAGCGCTCCGCCGGGGCCTGGCACGCGGAGTGGCAGCTGCTGCGCGAGTGCCTGCGGCTGACCGGCGGCGCCACCCACACCCTGGTCGAACTGGCCGAGGGGCTGGAGGTGCGGCCGGAGCGGATGGCCGGGAACCTGGCGCTGACCGGCGGCCAGATCGTCTCCGAGCGGATCGCCGCCGTCCTGGCGCCGCGGCTCGGCAGGGCGGAGGCCAAGCAAGCACTCTCCCGGGCCTCCCACCTCGCGGCGAGCACCGGCCGGCCGCTGGCGGAGGTGCTCGCCGAGTCCGAGGAGCTGCGCGGCCACCTCACCCCAGCGGAACTGACCGAGCTCTGCGACCCGGCGCGGTACACCGGCGCCGCCGCGGCCCTCGTGGACCGGGCGGTGGACACCCCGCGTTGAGAGCCTGTCTTTCAACCCCCGTCTGCGCCCCGACGCCCGGCACGCACGCTCACCGCACGGCGTCCCAGGACAGGTGGCTCCGCCACATGACCTGGGACGCCGCACGCCGATCGCACGCACCGACCGCCGCTGCGCCCGCCCTCCGGGCGGGCGACGGGGGTTCAAGGACAGGCTCTGAGCCCGGCCGGTGCGGGGATACCCCGATCGGCCCCGTCGTCTGCGTGGCTGACGGTCACTCAGCGCCCGAGGTGCTGCTCTGTGACAGGGGGTCACACGACGACAGGAGACTCATGCGTACCGCACTGCTGCGCAGCGGGACCAGGGCGGCGGCCGCCGCCGCCCTGGCCTTCGCCACCGCCCTCGGTGGCGCCGCCACCGCCGATGCCACCGCCCGTGGCGAGGAGCACGGCGGCCACCACGGCAGCCGGGTGGAGGTGGCGATCGGGGCCTCGGGCATCCACGCCCCGGACACCGCACAGGCCGGCCTGGTGGCCTTCCACGTACGGACCGACGACCCCAAGGGCCACTTCCTCCAGGCCTTCCGGCCGCACCGCGGTGTCTCCGTACGCAAGGTCCTCGCCGATCTGGGCAAGGCCGTCAGCAGGAAGCCCGCCGCCGCCGCGCGAGGCATCTCCGCGGTGCGGGACGAGGCCGAGCTGCTCGGCGGCGCCCAGGTCACCCCGTCCGTGCCGGAGACCTTCACCACCCCCGTCGGCGCCGGCCCGGTCGTCCTCCTGGACTTCACCGCCTTCCTCGCCGACCCGGCCCACCCCGTCACCCGCGTGCTGCACCTGCGCGACGGCTCGTCCGGCGACCTGGCGGACTTCCCCGACAGCATCGTGATCACCCGCGAGACCGCGAAGGGCCCCCGCTTCGACGTCAACGGCCTGCGCCGGGCCGGGGAGAACGTCCTCGTCCACAACGCCTCGGACGAGATCCACGAGATGGGCCTCCAGCCCGTCAAGCGCGGCACCACCGACGCCCAGCTCCAGAAGTTCTTCGCCTCCACCCCCTCCGGCCGGCCGCCCTTCACCGGGCCCTCGCTCGGCCTCGGCGCCATCTCGCCGGGACGCACCGCCCTGCTGCAGACCCACCACCTGCCGCCGGGCACCTACGCGCTGCTCTGCTTCGTGCCGGACGACAAGACCGGCATCCCGCACGTCGCCGAGGGCATGCACAAGGTCGTGGTCCTGACCTGACGCCTTGTGGCATCCGAACCGGCCCCGGGCCGGCGGACGCGCCGGGACGGTGTGCGGCGGCCCCACCGCCGCCACCGCCCCGGCGGGGTCAATTCCGGCCCGTGGAACGGGAAACGGCCGGAAAACGCCGCACAGCGGATCCGCCCAACCGGTGCGGAACGGCAAGAAAAGGATCTTCGCGTCCCGGTCGTTGTGACACGCTGGCGAGGTGTCCCGCGTGCAACACCGAACGAGAAGAGAGACGTTCATGACCACAGTGCTCGGATCCTCCGTGGACATCCCCACGCAGGACGGCACCGCCGACGCCTACCTCGTCCACCCCGACGACAACACCCCGCACCCCGGGGTCCTGCTCTACATGGACGCTTTCGGGCTCCGCCCCCATCTCAACGGGATGGCCGACCGCATCGCGGCGGCCGGATACACCGTCCTGGTCCCCAACGTGTTCTACCGCGCGGGCCGCGCGCCGATCGCCGAGCTGCCCGACTTCATCGACCCCCAGCAGCGCCCCGACCTCTTCGAGACCCTGGGCCCGCACATATTCGCCCTCACCTCCGAGCTGGTGGTACGGGACGCGGACGCGTATCTGAGCTGGCTGGCGCGGTCCCCGCTGACCACGGACGGGCCGGTGGGCGTCACCGGTTACTGCATGGGCGCGAGCCTCGCCCTGCGCACCGCCGGGTCCTTCCCCGAGCGCGTCGCGGCGGCCGCCGGCTTCCACGGCGGCCGGATGGCCACCGACGCCCCCGACAGCCCGCACCTGCTCGCCGAGAAGATCACCGCGGAGCTGTACTTCGGCCACGCCGACCAGGACCCGGGCATGCCCGCCGAGCAGATCGACCGCCTCGACAAGGCGCTCTCGGCGGCCGGGGTACGCCACCGGGCCGAGGTCTACACGGGCGCCCAGCACGGCTTCACCCAGGCCGACACCGCGGCCTACGACGCGGCCGCCGACGCCCGGCACTGGGAGGCCCTGCTCGCGCTACTGGACCGCGCGTTGTGAGGCGTACGGACCCGTAGACGCGAGGGGACGAACGAAGAGGCCCGCATCCAGGGGATGCGGGCCTCTTCGGCAGTAGCGGGGACAGGATTTGAACCTGCGACCTCTGGGTTATGAGCCCAGCGAGCTACCGAGCTGCTCCACCCCGCGTCGGTGAACACAACTGTACGGCACTTCGCGCGCCCCCATGACCAGGCGGGCCGGCCCGGGGCCGGGGGTTTGGTTGACTGGGGCCATGAGTGATCTCTTCGTCAAGATCTGCGGGCTGCGGACCGAGCGCGACGTGGACACGGCCGTGGAGGCCGGGGCCGACGCGGTGGGGTTCGTCTTCGCCGAGAGCCCGCGCACGGTCGACACCGAAACCGCCCGGCGCCTGAGCGAACGGGTCCCGGAGCACGTGCTCACGGTGGGTGTCTTCCGGGGGCAGCCGGTGGAGGAGGTCGTGCGGCTGACGCGGGACAGCGGGATCCGCGCCGTCCAGTTCCACGGCGACGAGGGCCCCGAGTACTACCGGGCCCTGCGCGCACCGGGCCGCACCCTGATCCGGGCCACCTCCGCCGGCCGGACCCCGGTGCGCTGCGGGGAGCTGAAGGAGGACATGCTGCTGCTCGACGCCCCCGACCCCGGCTCCGGCAAGCCCTGGAACTGGGCCTCGCCCGGGTTCACCGCCCCCACCGGCCGCTGGCTGCTCGCGGGAGGCCTGCACCCGCAGAACGTCCGGCAGGCGGTCGAGGCCACGGGGGCGTGGGGGGTGGACGTCTCCAGCGGGGTGGAGAGCGCACGCGGGGTGAAGTCGGAGCGGCTGATCCGGGCCTTCGTGGCGGCGGCACGCCGGTAGACCGCACGAGACCGCCCGGGGCCCGGTGGTTTCGCGAAGCGCGTCCGCGGTGGTGGGGCCCTGCCCGGCCGGTGACCTCCCGCGTTCCTTCGCCCGGATGCGGAGTGGCGGGGGAAGGGGTGATCCTGGAGTCCGGGGGCTGCCTGCTCTAGGAGGACACGACATGTCCGTCATGGACAAGCTCAAGCAAATGCTCAAGGGGCACGAGGACCAGGCGGGTAAGGGTGTCGACCGCGCCGGTGACTTCGTCGACGACAAAACGCAGGGCAAGTACAGCGGCCAGGTGGACACGGCCCAGGACAGGCTCAAGCAGCAGCTGGGCTCGGAGGGCGAGCAGGGCGGGGGGCAGAACACTCCGCCCGTGGCGTGACGTACCCGAGCGCATGGGCGCCGGCCCCGGCACGACCGGGGCCGGCGCCCGCGCACGTCCCGGCGCCCGCGCACGTCCCGGCGCCCGCGCACGTCCCGGCGCCCGCCGCCCGGCACACGGGCGGGGGACGGCGTCCCGGCACCGGTCGCCACCGCCCGCCGCGGCGACCGGAGTTGCGCCCGCTCAGGCGCCCGTGGCCGCCCGGTACTGCTCCGCCGTCAGGAGCTCATCCACCGGCTCACCCTCGGCGGGGGCGAGTTTGAAGAGCCAGACGCCGTACGGCTCGGTGTTGACCTTCTGCGGGGTGGCGACCGCGTCCGCGTTGGTCTCCACGATCTCGCCCGCGAGGGGCGCGTAGATGTCGTTCGCGGCCTTCACCGACTCCACCGTGCCGACCGCCTCCTTGCGGGAGACGGTCTTCCCCGCGTCGGGCAGGTCGAGGAACTCGATGTCGCCGAGGGCCTGTCGGGCATAGTCGGTGAGGCCCACCGCGAGCACGCCGTCGCCCTCGTCTCGGACCCACTGGTGGAACAGGGTGTAGCGCAGGTCGGCGGGGATGTTCGACATGCTCGGGCTCCATTCGGCACACACGGCACATGTAGATGTCGTCCGCTGCGGACGATCACCGAGAAGCTTGCCGGGCCGGTGGCCCGTGGCAGACGCTTTTGAGACACCGAGGGCGCACCGCGCCCGCACGCGGGGGTGTCCGGCGCGGAGCACCGCACCGGACACCCCTGCCTCAGCCGCGCCGCGTTCAGCAGGCCCCGAGGTCCTGCCACACACCCCACTCGCCGGTGGTGCCGGGCTCCTCGCCCTGCGTCCACCACTTGGCCTTCCAGGTGTGGCCCTTGTGCGACACCTGTGTCCCGCCGGTGTAGACGGAGGTGGTGTTCCACGGGGTGGCCGTGCACTGGTGGCCGCTGCCGCCGGTGATGGTCAGCGTGTACGTCGCCGAGTGGCTCGCGGCGGCGTTGGAGCCGGTCACGGTGAGGGTGTACGTGCCCGAGACGGCCGCCGAGGTCGTCGACACGGTCAGCGTGGACGAGCCGCCCGCCGTCACCGAGGCGGGGCTGAGCGAGGCCGTCACCCCGGCCGGGGCGCCGCTGACGGTGAGGTTCACGGACTGCGCCTGGCCCGCCGTCACCGCGGTCTTGACCGTCGTCGTGGCCGAACCGCCGGCCGTCACCGACCCGGTGGCGGGTGAGGCCGCCACGGAGAAGTCGTTGGCGGGAGCGGTGCTGCCCGAGGTGAAGGGCTCGAAGATGTGGCTGAAGTCCCAGGTGTTCTGCTGGATGCCGGAGCAGTTGTCCGCGGCGGCGCCGCCGGGGCAGCCGCCGTTGTCGCGCTGGAGCGCCCAGAAGGAGAGGGTGTTGATGCCCTTGGAGACCGCCCAGTTGTACACCTGCGTGGCGTTGGCGAGCGTGAACGTCTCGGCGGGGCCGAAGTCGTCGACGCCCGGCATCTCGGTGACGCCGATCATGCCCCACAGCTGGGCCGGGGACTTGCCCGGGTAGAGCTGGGCGAGCTGGTTGTAGAGCCCCTGGGCCGCCGTCTGGGTGTCGTTGGCCATGTTGTGGGAGGCGTTGTCGTAGTAGTCGAACGTCATGAGGTTGGCGACGTCGACGCGTGCCCCGTTGCTCACGGCGTTGCGCAGCACGGCGAGGCCGCTGGAGGCGAGACCGGAGGTGGTGGTGGGGAGGGTGTACGAGATCTCCACCTTGCGGCCGTTGGCCGCCGCCCAGTCCTGGACCTGCTTGATCGCCTTGTTGCGCCGGTCGATGCCCGCGCTGTTGTCCAGCGAGTCGACCTCGATGTCCATGTCGAGCCGGGAGATGTCGTAGGTCGTGATGACCTTCTCGTACGCGGCGGCGATCTGGTTGACGTCGGTACAGCTGTCGGCGATCTCGGTGCCGGTGGTGTCCGCGGTGTAGCCGCCGAAGGACGGGATGACGTCCCCGCCGCGCGACTGGATGGTCTTGATGTCGGCGCCGAAGGTGGAGGAGGCGATCGGCATACCGCTGTCGCCGTTCCAGTACGGCGTGCAGGAGCCCTTGGACGCCGTCTGGATGAACGCCATCGTCAGGTGCTTCGCGCCGGACTGGGCGGCCAGGGCGGCGGGGCTGTCGCCGGTCCAGGCCTCGAAGTAGGGGGCGAAGACATGGGCCGGCAGGGGGGTGGCGGCCTGGGCGGAGCCGCCGCCGAGCACGGCGAGGCCCGCGGTGGCCACGGCGGTGACGGTCGCGGTGAGAACCGCGCGGAGGGTACGCATGCGTCTCATGTCTGTCCAAGGTGTGAGGGGAGGGCCCGCCAATTCCCGTGGGGCGCAGCGGTGTTGGATATGGGATATCCCTGTGATCAGAGACATGTCAATGGACTGGACCAAAACAGGACTAGACCAATTCCGGGCGCGGGGTCGCCACAGCGTGGGTCACCGGGGGTGCCGCGCACTGGACCACTGCCCGGGGGAATTCGCGGGGGCGGACGGTACGCGTCCGCCGGACGCCCCCGGATCCTTGCCCCTCACCCGCCGTCCCCCGCCCTTCGCCCCTCACCCTTCACACGCGTCACCCGGACGGCCCATGCCGTGTGCGGCCCTCCCCGGCCCTGGTTACGTTCGGAGCGTCGTTCGTTCCCCACCCACCCCGCCGCCCGAGGAGAAGCACTCATGGCCGGTCTCGTACGCAAGAGTTTCGAAGCGCCGGAGGAGGTCCGTCCGTTCGAGGACGGCAAGGGGCGTCTGGAGTTGGTCAACGTCGGCGGGGGGCAGGTCGGCCGGGCGACGTTCGAGCCCGGCTGGCGCTGGTCCGAGCACATCAAACCGATCGCGCAGACGGACAGCTGCCTGGTCGCCCACGCCGGCTATGTGATCTCCGGGCGCATCAAGGTCGTCATGAACGACGGCCAGGAGGAGGACTTCGGCCCCGGCGACTACATGAACGCCGCACCCGGCCATGACGCCTGGGTCCTCGGCGACGAGCCGTGCGTCATCATCGACTGGATGGGCTACTCGGACTACGCGAAGCGGTAGCCGTACGCACGGCACGACCCCGCACCCCCGGACGCACCGCGCCCCTTCCACCCGGAGGGGATGCGGTGCGCCGCGGCGTGCCGTGCCGTGAACGGCCTGATTCCGTCTGTCCGTTACGACGCCACGGGCTCGCGGCGGAAGAGCGCGGTCCATAGGAACGGCTCACCGAAGCGCGGCGAGTCCGGGGGTTCGTTGCGCATCCGGCGCAGCTCGACCTCCGCGAGGTCGGAGAAGATCCAGCGCAGGGACTGCGGCGTGTAGGCGAGTCCGCCGTGGAGCCCTTTCTGGCGGTAGAAGTCGCCGTCGGGCAGCTCGGAGCCCATCTCACCGGCCGCGAAACAGGTGAGGGAGAGGTGGCCGCCCGGCGCCAGTACCCGGTCGAGCAGGTCGAGGTAGCTGATACGGCGGTGCGGCGGCAGATGGTGGAAGCAACCGGAGTCGTAGACCAGGTCGTACGGACCGCTCAGCACCGTGTGGGCGAGCGTGAAGGCGTCGCCGCGGTGGAACCGGATGTCGGCCCCCGCCTCCTTGGCGCGCTCCTCGGCCCACTCGACGGCCCCCGCGGAGAGGTCGACGGCGTCCACCTCGAACCCCCGCGAGGCGAGGTGGAGCGCGTTGCGGCCCGGCCCGCAGCCCAGGTCGAGCACCCGGCCCGGGGTGATCAGACCGCGGTCGAGATACGTCACGAGGTTCTCGTCCGGCTTGGCCACGAAGAACGGCACGGGTTTGGCGTGGTCCGCGTAGAACTCGTCCCACCAGGACGCCGCACCGGCGGTCCACCGGTCGGCCTCGGGCGCGAACAGGCCGTCCATGAGCTTGAGTACGTCGTCGATGGTGCGGATGTTCCGGTCCATCCGGTCCCCCCTTTCCCTGTCCTGTGATCGTAAATTTCCCGCGTACGAAAGGCCAGATCAGAGGGGGTGCGTGGAGGGCGTACGGGGCCGCGTGCGAGCCTGGGGCGGCGGGGGAGAGGGGCCCGCCCCGGGGCGGGGGCGCGGGGCCGTCGCGCCCACCCGCCAGGGCCGTCACGGGGGCGTGGACCGAGGGTCCGGAGAGGGTTTCTCGACGGTGCTCGCGGCCAGTGGCCGCAGCGACAGCGGGTCGGCGGATCAGTGGGTCAGCGCGTCAGCGCATCGGCGGGTCAGCGCGTCAGCGGGCGGGTCCGGTGTCCCACCGCCTCGTCGATCTCGGTGTGCGCCTTCTGGAGCAGTTGGGACGCCAGGTCCATCAGGACCCGGGAACCCGCGATCTCCTCGCCGACCCGCACCTGCTCGGGGTCCAGGGGGTGGCGCATGGCGTAGCCGCGCCCCCTCATCTCGGTGCCGTCGGCGAGTCTGAGGAGGCCCACGGCGCTGGTGCGGTCCCCGACCTGGGAGAACTCCAGCTCCACGTGCCACCCGGCGAGTGCGGTCATGGCGGTCACCTCCAGGGCTCGCCCACGTACTCCCAGGGTCCCTCCGCGGCGCCCCGGAAGCGAGCGGCGACGGAGTGCGGCCGGTGCCGGGCGTTCCTACCCTGGAGGACGCAGGAGGCCACCCCCCGACGGAGGACGCGATGACCACCGAGCCCGACCCGCATCTGGCCATGATCCGCGATGTGGAGCCCCGCACTCCGCAGGGGTGCGAGGACTGTCTGCGCGAGGGCTCCCCCTGGGTCCATCTGCGGCTCTGCCTCGTCTGCGGTCATGTCGGCTGCTGCGACTCCTCCCCGCGCCGGCACGCCCGCGCGCACGCCGCGAGCGAGGAGCACCCCGTCATGCGGTCCTTCGAGCCGGGCGAGGACTGGCGCTGGTGCTTCGTCCACGACGCCCTGGTCTGACCCGCGGCCCCGCGACCGTCCGTCGTCTCCCCGGTCCGATGCCGACCGTCCCACCTCATGGGCAACGGCCCCCGTCATGCCCCCGGCATCCGGAGGCGGCGAATCGACCGGATCCGGGCCCGTGTTTCCATGACGCGGTGAACAGCGAGAGCCCCGTCCCGTCCCACGCCCACCCGTACCTCCGCCCCCGGACCGACCGCGACCTGGACGCCTGTGTCCGGGCGCTCGCCGCCGTGCACGAGCGCGACGGCTACCCCGTCAACTGGCCCGAGCGCCCCGCCGACTGGCTCGCCCCGCCCTCGCTCCTCTCGGCCTGGGTGGCCGAACTGGACGGCCGGGTGGCCGGGCACGTCGGTCTGGCGCTCAGGGGTACCGGTGATGTGGCGCCCGGCCTGTGGAGCGCCCGCGCGGGTGTGGGCCCCGACGCGACCGCGGTGGTCGGCCGGCTCTTCGTCGCTCCCGGGGCGCGCGGCCACGGCATCGGAGGGCTGCTCCTGGCCCGCGCGGTCAGCGAGGCCCGGGCGCGCGGGCTGCATCCGGTGCTCGACGTGGTGGCCTCCGACACCGCCGCGATCGCCCTGTACGAGCGGCTGGGCTGGGAGTTGCTGGCCGAGGTCGAGCAGGAGTGGGGGCCCCGGCGGACCGTGGCCGTCCGCTGTTACGCGGCGGGCGGCTGACGGCGCCGGGGCCCCGCGGGGACCCGCCGGGGCTCAGCCCGCCGCGTGTGTCTCGCGCAGGAAGCCGACGAGCAGGGAGTTCACCTCGTCCGGGCGCTCCAGGCTGGGCAGATGGCCCGCCCAGGGCAGCGCGACGTGCCGGGCGTCACCGAGCAGACCGGTGAGGCGGACGGCGATGTCGTGGAAGTCCGCGAAGTCGTGGTCGCCCGAGACCAGCAGCGTCGGGGCCTTGATCGAGGCGGGGTCGGTCTCCACCCTGATCTGCCCGAACTCCTCCTCGGCGGCCAGTTGGACGTCGAAGGCGTTGCGCTGCATCCGGCGCACCAGCTCGCGGACCGCCCGGTCGGCCTCCGGGCCCACCCAGGCGTCCACGTTGAGGTCGGTCGCCCCGGCTATGTCACCGGTCTCGATCAGGGTGTCCTCGCGCTCGCCGAACGCCTGGAGCTCGGCGCCGGGTTCGTGCCCGGCCAGCGCGGTGCAGAGCAGCGCGAGGGCGGTGACCCGCTCGGGCATGCGGGCCGCGATCTCCAGCGCGACCCGGCCGCCGCCGGAGGACCCGACCAGCGCCGTGCGTTCGATACCGAGGGTGTCCAGGAGGGCGACGACGTCCTCCGCGTTGTTGTACGGGCGGTCGGGCATGGGGGTCTCGCCGAAGCCGCGCAGGTCGCAGCGGACCACCTGGTAACCGGCGTCGACGAGCGCGGGGACGTTGGGCTCCCACATCCGCCGGTCGCAGACCGTCGAGTGGAGCAGGAGAACCGCCGGGCCGCTTCCGGCCACATCATGGGAAAGAGTCACCGCGCCACAGTAGACACCGGTTCCGCCCCGCGCATCACCGTTTTCCCGCCGTCAGCGAGTCGGCCGGGTGCTGCGCCTCGGTGCCCTCACCGGCGGCGGGCAGCGTGGCCACCGGCCACCAGAAGTCGTCCAGGATGCCGTCCTCGGTGGCTGCGTCGGTCTCCGGCCGTTCGCCGGTCGGGCGTCGCGTCAGTCGAGTCATAACGGCAAGTGTGGTACTTGGAAGGGGCGTTGGGGAGTCGATTTCTAGAACAGTCTTCTACAGGTCGGTGGAGATCGCTGCGCTAGGGTTGCCGCCATGGCAGACAGCGTCCCGACCGGTGCCCCCTGGAGCACCCCCACGGCCCGAGCGCGACGGAACGGGCCCGGCAGGCACCGCGCGGAGCACGGCCGTGTCGCCTAGGCAGCAGCGCGGCGAGGCCACGATCGACCGGCTGCTGACCGCGGCGCTGCGGGTGTTCGCCGAGTCGGGCCAGCAGGGGTTCACGGTCAGCGCCGTCACCCGGGCCAGCGGGGTCAGCCTCGGGAGCCTCTACCACCACTTCGGCAGCTTCGACGGTCTCGCCGCCGCCCTCTACACCCGCTGCATGGAGCAGCTCTTCGACGAGATGACCGCCGTGCTGATGCGGGCCCGCACCGCCCGCACCGGCATCCGCGCGCTCGTGCAGTGCTATCTGCGCTTCACCGAGGAGCACCCCGACGTGGCGCTCTTCCTGCACGCCTCCGCCTACTCCGGCTACCTCGCCGCCCACGCCGACGAGATCCGCCGGGTCAAGGCGGACAAGCTGGCCGCGATCGCCGCCTGGCTGGGGCCCCGGATCGAAGCGGGCGAGATCGTGCCGCTGCCCTCGCCCCTGATCGACGTCCTCGTCCTCGGACCCCCGGCCGAAACAGCGCGCCGCTGGCTGTCCAGTACGTACGACATCGACCTCGCCCAGGCCTACCGGCTCCTGCCCGACCGTGTGTGGCGCTCGCTCCAGCCGGACTGACCACGGCGGTGTGGAGTGGGCCATTCGCGGGCCTCCCGCAAGAGGGTGACCGCGATGGCGCAGCCGGGAGGTTTTCGATCCGAGGAGCCAGGTAAACGTGAGGTTATGGTGCAAATCGGCTACACGATGATGACCGAGCAGACCGGCCCCCGCGCCCTCGTCTCCGACCTGGTCGCCGCGGAGCGCGCCGGCTTCGACTTCTCCGTCACCTCCGACCACTACTTCCCCTGGCTGGAGTCCCAGGGACACGCCTCGTACGCCTGGAGCGTGCTCGGGGCGGCCGCCCAGGCCACCACGCGCATCCCGCTGATGACGTACGTGACCTGCCCCACCTTCCGCTACCACCCCGTCGTCGTCGCGCAGAAGGCGGCGACGATGCAGCTGCTGTCCGAGGGGCGGTTCCGGCTCGGCCTCGGCTCCGGCGAGAACCTCAACGAGCATGTGGTGGGCACCGGATGGCCCTCGCCCCAGGTCCGCCTCGACATGCTGGACGAGGCCGTCGACATCATCCGCGCCCTGTTCGAAGGCGGCAACGTCAACCACCAGGGCGCCCACTTCGACGTGTCCAACGCCCGGCTGTGGGACCTGCCGGACGAGCCGCCGCCCATCGGGATCGCCGTATCGGGCGAGGTCTCCTGCGCGCTGGCGGGCCGCTCCGCCGACCTCGTCATCGCCACCGAGCCCAAGGCGGAGCTGCTCCAGTCCTTCGACCGGCACGGCGGGGCCGGCAAGCCCCGGGTGGGGCAGCTGCCGGTCTGCTACGACCCCGACCGGGATGCGGCGGTCGCCCGCGCCCACGACCAGTTCCGGTGGTTCGCCTCCGGCTGGCCGGTCAACTCCGAGCTGCCCGGACCGTCCGGCTTCGAGGGCGCCACGCAGTTCGTCACCCCGAAGGACGTGGCGGAGTCCATTCCGTGCGGCGACGACGTCGGGGCCTTCGTCGACGCCGTACGGCCGTACGTCGAGGCGGGCTTCACCGAGGTCGCCCTCGTCCAGATCGGCGGCGAGCACCAGCTCCCCTTCATCGAGTGGGCCGAGGCGAAGCTGCTGCCCGCGCTGCGCGAGCTGTGACACCGCGCCGACACCCCTTCTCCGGGACGGACGCGTCCTGACGTACCCGGTCGTACGGTGTACGACCGGGTACGCCGGGGGAGCGCTACCTGGACGCCGACGGCGGGGGAGCCGTCGGGGCGAACGGGGGGCGCGGCGCGGGGCGGCCGAGGGCCAGATAGCGCTCGGCGGCGTGTACGGCCTCGCGTGCGGTGCGCTCGCCCATGAGCACACAGAGCGTGTAGGCGGTGTCCTCGAAGCGCCTGCGCAGGGCAGGCTCGTGGGGCTGGACGAGGACCGCGCGTTCGTGCGCCCGGTAGTGCGAGAGCAGCCGCGCGAGGGTCTCCTTGTCGGGCAGCAGCATCATGTCCTCCTGAACATGGGGCGGGCCCAGCCCACCCATCCTGACCGGGTTCGGCGAACCGCGCGAGCCGTAGGACTGCGCTCCGTGACGAGCCATGGAAAAGGGGCCCCGCGACGCGTGGGTCGCGGGGCCCCGCAAGGCCGGGAGACGGTTACTTCTTGAAAGCGTCCTTCGCCTTTTCCTTGGCCTGGCGGAGATCGCCCTTGGACTTCTCCGTGCGGCCCTCGGCGGTCTTGCTCTCGTTGCCGACGGCGCGGGCCACGGTCTCCTTGACCTTTCCCTTGGCCTGCTCGGCCTTCGCCTTGGCCTTCTCGTTCTTTGCGGTCACGGTACTCACACCCTGATCTCTCGGAATTCAGCGGTCACGTCCGGGCCAGACCTTTCGGCCGTTCCTCGAACGCGTACAGCGACAACGTGTACCTCACCTTCGCGGGGCGCGCCCGGGGAACTGCTCCGAAGGGCGCGTCACCAGCGGTACCAGCGGCCCCGCCGTCCACGGCCGCCGCCCGCGGCGGGACGTGCGACGAAACCGACGAGCCACAGGACGAGGACGACGAGGGCGACCCACCACAGAACCTGGAGTGCGAAGCCGGCGCCGAAGAGAAGCAGCGCGAGCAGCAGAACGACAAGCAGGGGAACCATGCTTATGCACCTCCACCCAGTCGAGTGCCCCTGCCCGGCCGTGTCATGCACGGTGAATTCCGGACAGGGGCTTTGTCCCGGGCCTTGCCCCGGGCCACGTCCCGGCCTGTGTTCCAGGCCTTTTCCCGGTCAATCGCGGCCGGGTGACGAGCGGTTCAGACGATTCAGGCGATCCGTTCGCCGCGCGCCCGGGCGTCGGCCGTGGGCGCGTCGGTGACATCGAGGAAGACCTGATCGGCGTCCGGCCAGATGTTGGCCACCGATGCCTTGATGCGCTCGCAGACCAGCTCGATCTCCTCGCTCTCCATTCCCGGCATCAGGTCCACCCGGGCCGCCACGAGCGCGGAGTCGGTGCCCAGCCGCATGGTGAGCAGGGCCTCCACGCTGTCGATCTCCGGCTGCGCCGCCAGCAGTGCCCGGATGCGGTCGCGCATCTCGGGGTCCACCGCCTCGCCGATCAGCTGGTCGCGGGCCTCCTTGCCGAGCCGGTACGCCACGTATCCGAGGAGCACGCCGATGGCCAGCGAGGCCGAGCCCTCCCACACCGACTGCCCGGTCGCCATGTGCAGCGCCATCCCGATGATCGCGAGGGCGACGCCGAGGACAGCCGTGCCGTCCTCCGCGACGACCGTGCGCAGCGCCGGGTCGCTCCCGATGCCGCCCGGCTGCGTCCGTACCTGGTGCAGAGCCCGCCACAGGGACGCGCCCTCGGCGACGAGGGCCACCGCGAGGACGACGAGCCCGGCGATGTATCCGGAGTGCGTCTCGTGGGCGCCCGAGCGCAGGGCCTCGATGCCCTGGAAGACGGAGAAGCAGCCGCCCATCACGAAGATGCCCACGGCCGCGAGCAGGGACCAGAAGAAGCGCTCCTTGCCGTAGCCGAAGGGGTGGCGGCGGTCCGGCGGGCGGCGGCTGCGGCGCAGCGCGGCCAGCAGGAACACCTCGTTCAGGCTGTCCGCGACGGAGTGCGCCGCCTCGGAGAGCAGCGCGGGGGAGCCGGCGACGACACCGCCGGCCCCCTTCGCCGCCGCGATGAGCAGGTTCGCGCCGAGCGCGACGAAGACCGTGAGCCGGGTGCCGGAGTCCTTGCTGCCGCCCGTCCCGCCGGAGTCCTTGCTGCCGACCGCCGCGGTGGACTTGCCGTCACCGTGGCCGCTCACCGCCCGCCCTCCTGCGATCCGTCGCCACCGGCGGAGGGCTCCACGGGCAGCAGCGGGCCGAGCGGGCCCAGGTCGATGTTGAGATCCTCCGGCCGCAGGCCGAACTTCGACCTGAGCTCGCCCATCCGGTCCTCCAGGAGCATCAACGTCAGCCCGATGCGCTCCTCCTGATCCTCTGTCAGTTCGCCTGTCTCGACCCGCCGCAGGGCCTGACGTTCCATCAGCTGCCGTAGCAGCTCGACCACCGTCAGGACCAGTCGCGCCAGATCGCGCTCCACCGTGTCCGGGTCCAGCTCGACCCGCCTCGGCCCGCTCACGCGCCCTCCCCGGGAAGGCCGCGGCTCTCACCGGGCGCCGGCAGCGCGGACGCGTCGCTCTCGCCGCCCTCCTCGAACGGCGAGGGGACCCGCGCGCTCACCGAACTGACCAGGGCGTTGAGGTCGATCCGGACGAGGTCCACGTCCGCGATGCGCAGGGTGAGGTCGCCGGCGAGGACCACGCCTCCCGCGAGCAGCCGGTCGAGCAGGTCGACCAGGGCGACCTGCCGCTCGGCGGGTACGGCCTCAGCCGATACCGTCCGGGTCACCACTTCCTCCTTCCGCGTCCAGGTCACCCGCGAACGAGTACGGCGCCCAGGGCCCCGTCACCTCGACGCGCACACCCTCGACCCGCGACCTGTGCCGCTCCACCAGAGCGATGAACTCCGCGCTGCGCTCGCGCGGTACCAGATAGGCGGCGTTGAGCACGTTCTCGCCCGGCTGCCCCGAGACCTGCGCGCTCTGGGGCCGGTGCAGCCGCTCCGCCTCGGCGTGCCCGGACAGCTCCTGGTGCAGATCGCGGGAGAGGATGCCCGCCTGGCGCCAGGTGTCGTCCCGGGCCTGGCGCTGGCCGAGCCTGCGGCGCAGATAGTCCCGCCCGGACGCGGGCCTGCCCGCGGGCGCCGCCGCGGGCTCGGGGCCACGGGCGTCCGCGTACACCTTGACGCCCCACTCCACCCGCCCGTCCAGACGGTCCAGGGCCGCGGTGAAGCTGTCGTACCCGGAGTCGAGGAGCCGGCGCACCCCGCTGATGTCGCGGCACACCGTCGCGAGCCGCAGCGGGACCGCGCACGTCACCGAGGACAGCGCGGCCACCACCGCCTGATGGGCGCGGGCGGTGCCGGAGAGCCAGTCCAGGTCCTCCAGATGCCTGCGCAGCGGCGCCGCGTCGAAGTCCTCGGCGGGTACCGGGCTCGCCGCGGCGCACAGCCCGCGGTGGTCGATCAGCCGCGGCGGCTCGCCGTCCAGGGCGCGCACCCCTTCGGGCAACACCCCCTCGAAGGGACGCACCACCGCGTACACGTACCAGAGCGCGTCACTCATCACGTACTGCCTCCGCCTGTTCCTCGCGCTCGGCCCCCCGGGAGCCGTAGCGGCTCTCCAGCTCGGCAACCCGGGCCTGCAACTGCTCGTTCTCCCGGGCGAGTTCACGGCGTCGGGCGGCCCCGGAGAGCGCCGGGTCGTCCTCCCACCAGTCGATTCCCATCTCCTTCGCCTTGTCGAGGGAGGCCACGATGAGGCGCAGTTTGATGGTGAGCAGCTCGATGTCGAGGAGGTTGATGCGGATGTCCCCGGCTATGACGATTCCCTTGTCGAGGACGCGTTCGAGGATATCGGCGAGGTTCGCGCTGCCGCCGTCCGACGCATACGGATCGGAGAGCCGTCCCGGGGTCGTCATCAACGCCTCCGCGAACCGGACTTGGCGGGCCGCCGCCCGGATTCCTCGGGCTCCGGCTCAGGCTCGGGCTCGGGCTCCTCGGCCTCGTCCTCTTCCCACTCGTCCGCGTACTCGACGGAGTCGTCCTCGGGAGCCTCGTCGTGGGCGTCCTCCGGGACGTCCTCGTCCTCTTCGGGGTCCTCGGGCTCCTCGATCTCTTCGGGCTCCTCGGCCTCCTCGGCTTCCTCGTCGTACTCGCCCTCCAGCGGCTCCTCGTCGTCATAGGCCTCCTCGTAGGTGTCCTCCTGCGAGGCCTTGCCGCCGCCGTCCGCGTCCTCCTCGTGCGCGTCCCCCTCGTGCGAGGCCTCGCGCGTCTTCTCCTCGCGCTCCAGCGCGTCCTCGTGGCTCAGGACGACCTCGCCGTCGCGGATCTCACCGCGCCACCCCTCCGGGGCCTCCCCGCGCAGGGCGATGTGGCGGGCGAAGTTCTTCAGGTCCAGGCGGGCCCGGCGGCCCTGGGCGCGCCAGATGTTGCCGGTCTTCTCGAACAGGCCCTTGGGGTAGTACTCGATCACCAGCAGCACCCGGGTGAGCGAGGCGCCCAGCGGGTGGAAGGTGACGACACCCTTGGTGGTGCCCTTGGCGCCCTCCGAGGTCCACGCGATCCGCGCGTCCGGTATCTGCTCGGTGGTGTGCGCCTTCCAGCTGCGGGTGGACCAGAAGACCTTCAGCTTCCAGTCCGACGTGGTGTCGTCCGCGCTCTCCGCGCTGCGCACACCCTTCGCGAAGTGGGAGAACTCCTGGTACTGCGTCCACTGGTCGTAGGCGTCGCGGACCGGTACGCCCACGTCCACCGACTCCATGATGACCGTCGGCTTGCGGCCGCCGCCGCTCTTGCCGCGCTTGCCGCCCAGGTTCTTGAACGCGTCCGTGACATTCTCCTTCAGGTGGTCGGCGCCCAGCTCCAGGGCGGTGCGCATCGGGCCCTTGCCCTCGGTGAGCTTGCGCCCGCCCTTCAGGGCCAGCTCGGCGAATCCGGGGCTGCGCCCCTCGGCTATGTCGTTCAGCTTCACCGTGGACTCGCCGAGCTTGCGCCCGATGCCGACCAGGGCCCGCTCGACCTGGGCGAGCGCCAGGGACTGGAGTTCGGACTTGAGGCGGTCGGTGACCGCGCTGTCGATCAGCCCCGTCCCCTGCTTCTTGCCGTTCTCACTCACGGTCGCGACCCTCCTTCGTCTCGGCGCGCTCCGAGGAGCGGGTCTTGGATCCGGAGGTCCGGCGAGCCGCGGTCTTCTTCGCGCCGACGGCCCGGCGGGCCGGCTCGGACTTCTTCGCCGCCGACTGCGCCTTCTTCGCCGGCGCGGACCGCTTCGCCCGGTCGGCGGTCTTCCTCGCGGGGGCGGAGGCCTCCTCGGCCTTGTCGGTCCCCTCCTTCGCCACCCCGGACATACGGTCCTGGACGTCGAGGGTGCGGTCGTGCAGCCGGTCCGCGAGCCCTTCCAGGCGCCGGTTCACCATGGCGCCGGTCGCCGCCTTGCCCACCCCGCGCAGGTCCTGGCGGAGTTGGTCGCCGATCTCCTTGAACTGGGGGTTGTTCTCCAGCTGCCCGGCCGCGAACTGTGCGAGCGCCCCGGGGCTGAGCTTGAGGCGCTTGCCGAGCACCATGGTGCCGATGCCGAAAGCGAGCTTGGCCTTCTTGGTGCGACCTAGCACATAGCCCGCGCCTACCGCGAGCCCTACTGCCAGCCGGTTGTTCATCGTGAGGGATTCCTGTTCTCCAGCCGGTCGAGGAGCTCGTCCTCGCGGCGGTCGAACTCGGCCTCGTCGATCTCGCCCGCCATCAACTTCTCTTCCAGCGCGGCGAGTTCGTTACGTATGGCCGAGGGGTCGTAGTACTGCTGCTCCGCCTGCGACACCACCTGCTCCAGCACCCAGAAGGTGCCGCGCACGGGTGCCGCGGGGAGCAGCAGCAGCTCTTTGATCAGGCCCACGCGGGCCTCCCGTCGGTCGGGCCCATCACTCCGTGAAGCTGTACGGAGGCAGCGGGCCGTGTACCTGGACGACGAGGTGCGGCGCCTCCTTGCGCAGGGACTCCACCGCCGCGACGAACTCGTCGGCGCGGTCGCGGGAGACCAGGAACGAGAGGTTGGCCAGCCAGCCGGTGGACTGCGGGCCGGGCCGCTGCTCCTCGGCGGCGCCCTCCAGAGCCTGCTGGAGCAGGGTGGCGTCACGGGACTCGCGCTGCTGCACGGCCGCGGCGATCCGCTCGCCCAGCTGGAGCTTCTGCTCGTAGGTGCCGCCGCCCGCCTTGCGGTTGGCCTCGCTCATGGCGCGCAGCTCCGCGCTCTCCGAGAGCACCTGGTGCAGCACCGCCTCCTCGTCGTGGGCGGCCTTGATGTTGTACTCGACGCGGCCCTCCAGCGCCTTCAGGCGCTCCAGGTACCGCTCGCCGTGCTCGGCGAGCGCGGCCCGGACGGCCTCGTCGTCGGGCGAGACGCCGCCGAAGCGCATCGGCAGGACCGCGCCGCCCGCACCCGCCTCGGCCAGCACGCTCTGATGGGCCATCAGGTCACGTCGCTTGGGCCGCAGGTCCTCGGGCGCGTCGCTCACCAGGGCCACCAGCTCGCCCTCGGCCACCGTACGCACCGGACGCGGCGGATCCCCGACGCCGCCCATCTCCTCGGGCAGCCGCGTGTGGGTGCGGTGGGCGATCCCGTAGACGTACGTGGTCATTCCTGCTCCTCCTTACGGCGCGCGGCGGTCCGCCGGCTGCGGGGTCGCTGTTCCGGCTCGGATTCCTCACGCGCCTGCTGGAAGGCGTCGGAGATGGTCTGCGCGGCGCCCGAGAGCGCGCCCTTGGACTTGCCGCGCGCGCCGGATTCGGTGATCTCGCCGACCAGGTCGGGCAGCCCCGGGCTCTTGCGCGGGCCGGCCTCCAGGTCGAGGCGGTTGCACGCCTCGGCGAAGCGCAGATAGGTGTCGACGCTCGCGACGACCACACGGACGTCGATCTTGAGTATCTCGATGCCGACGAGGGAGACGCGCACGAACGCGTCGATCACGAGCCCTCGGTCCAGTACCAGTTCAAGGACGTCGTAGAGACCACTGGTCCCGCCGCTGCCGCCCTGTTGTGCCGGGACAACCGTCATGGTGTCCGGTCCTCCTTCGCTGTCAGTGGTGTGCGGGTCGGATGGGGCCGTGCGGCCCCGGGGGAAGGTGTTCCGCCCGGGGTCACGTGTTGCGGTCGGCCCGTCCCCGCTCGTATCGGCGCAGTCGCTTGTATCCGGTCAACTCGCCGTGCGGGTCCAGCTCCACCTCGTACGAGGCGAGCAGGCTCATGGTGTCCGGGACCCGGGCGAGTTCCAGGACCTCGACGCGCAGCAGCCAGCCGTCCTCGGAGCGTTCGAAGGAGGAGACCGACTCCGCCTCCATGCCGGTGAGTTCGGCGAGCTGGGCCCGGGCGCCGCGCAGCACGTCCATCGCGCCGGGCAGGTCCTCCTGGGCCTTGCGCTTGTTTCCGGACTGGTTCTCAGATGTGTTCGCCATGGCTCCTCGCGTGTGATGCTTTCCGGGTTGCCCCGCAACGGCGGAGCAAACCCGCCGATCAGCTCGTGACGACGCGTTCGTAGAGCACGCGGACGGTCGCGGTGACGGACGCAGCGTCGATGCCGGCCTCGGCCAGCTGCTCCTCGGGGGTCGCGGACCCCGGCATGTTCTCGACGGCGAGCCGGACGAGCCGGGGCATGGGGCGGCCGTCCGCGAAGCACTCCGCGACCGCGTCGCCGATGCCGCCCTGGGAGTGGTGGTCCTCGATCGTCACCAGACACCCCGTCAGGGCGGCGGCCTCCTGGAGCACCTGCTCGTCGACCGGCTTGACCGAGTACAGGTCGATCACCCGTACCGGGATGCCGCCCGCCTCCAGCGCGTCCGCGGCCTCCAGCGCCTCGTGGACGGTGGCGCCCGCCGCGACCAGGGTCACCTTGTCGTGCGGGGAGGCGCGCAGCACCTTGGCGCCGCCGACGGGGAACTCCTCGTCGGGCCCGTAGATGACCGGGCTCTCGCCCCGGGTGGTCCGCAGATAGCGGATGCCCTCGCCGTCCGCCGTCGCCGCGACGAGCTTCGCCGTCTGGTTGGCGTCGCAGGGGTAGAGCACCGTACTGCCGTGCACCGCACGGAACATCGCCAGGTCCTCCAGGCCCATCTGCGAGGGCCCGTCCTGTCCGATGGCGACCCCGGCGTGCGAGCCCGCCACGGTCAGCGAGGCCCGGCTGATCGCGGCCATCCGCAGGAAGTCGTGGCCGCGGGTCAGGAACGCGGCGAAGGTGCACGTGTACGGCCGCCAGCCGCGCCTCGCCATGCCCACGGCCGCCGCCAGCATCTGCTGTTCGGCGATGTAGCACTCGAAGTACCGCTCGGGGTGCTCCTTGGCGAACAGCTCCGCCTTCGTCGAGTCGCCCACCTCGCCGTCGAGCACCACCACGTCGCCGCGGGCCGTGCCGAGCGCGGTGAGCGCCTGCCCGTACGCCGTGCGGGTGGCGACCTTCTCGCCCACCTCGTAGCGGGGCAGCTCCAGCCGGCCGGAGGAGGGCCGGGGCGCGCGGGCGGAGGGCGGGGCCTGGACGTCCACGCGGATGAAGCGGGGGCCGCCGAGCTCCTCGACGGCCGCCACGGCGTCCGGCAGCGGCTTGCCGTGCAGGCCCTCGCGGTCCTCGACGGAGGCGACGCCCTTGCCCTTCACGGTGCCCGCGAGGATCGCGGTCGGCCTGCGCGACGTCTGCGCCGCCTCCCGGTACGCCGCGTCGACCGCCTCCACGTCGTGGCCGTCCACCTCGATGGTGTGCCAGTCGAAGGCGCGGAACCTGCGCGCGTACGCGGCGAGGTCGCGCTGGTGGCGGGTGGGACCGCGCTGGCCGAGCCGGTTGACGTCCACGACCAGCGTCAGATTGTCCAGGTGCTGGTCCCCGGCGTGCTCGGCCGCCTCCCACACCGATCCCTCCGCCAGCTCGCTGTCGCCGCACAGCACCCAGACGCGATAGGGGAGGCGGTCGAGGTGCTTGCCCGCCAGCGCCATCCCGACCCCGACCGGCAGACCCTGCCCCAGCGAGCCGGTGGCCACGTCCACCCACGGCAGACGGGGTGTGGGGTGTCCCTCCAGCCGGCTGCCGAGCTTGCGGAAGGTGAGCAGCTCCTCGTCGTCCACGACGCCGACCGCGCGGTACATCGCGTACAGCAGCGGCGAGGCGTGCCCCTTGGAGAGGATCAGCCGGTCGTTGGCGGGGTGCTCGGGTTTGTCGAAGTCGTAGCGCAGGTGCCCGGCCAGGAGTACGGCCGCCAGATCGGCCGCGGACATCGACGAGGTGGGGTGGCCGGAGCCCGCGGCGTCGGCGGCACGGACCGCGTCGACCCGCAACTGCTGTCCCAGTTCCGCGAGTCGGGCGAGGTCGGCCGTACGGTCGCTCTTCATGGTCAGTCCTTTCGGGTCGTGGGTGCGGGGCCGCCCGGGACGCGGGCCAGCTCCGGCGTCTCCGTGTCCAGCGGGACCGACCAGGACCGCACGAGGCCCAGCTGGACGCCCTGACGGGGGAGTACGGCGTCCAGCAGCCAGTCGGCGGCGACGCGCACCCGGTTGCCGGGCATGGCGGCGAGGTGGTAGCCGCGGGTGACGGCCCCGGCGAGCGGCCCCGAGAGCGGCATGCCGAGCGGGTTGGCCGCGGCCTGCACCCCGCCGAGGTCCACGACGAACCCCAGGTCGTTGTGCTTGTACGGCCGCTGCTCGCCGTGGCCGAGCGAGGCGGCGACGTTGAGCGCGGCCGTCTTGCCCTGCCGGGCGGCGTGCTGCGCGGTCATCGGGGTGAACTCGCCCGGCCGCGTCAGATCGGGCACGGCCGCCGCGTCGCCGCAGGCGAACACCTCGGGCCTGCCCGGCACGCTCAACTGCGGCTCCACCAGCAGCCGTCCGCGCTCCACGGCGAGACCGAGCTCGGAGACCAGCGGATCGGGGCGCACACCGACGCACCAGATCAGGGTGCGGGTCGGGATGAACTCCCCGTCGTCCAGCAGCACCCCGTCCTCGGTCGCCTCCTTCACGGAGGTCCCGGTGCGGACGTCGACACCGCGGCGGCGCAGCACCCGCCCCGCGGTGGTGGACATCCTGCGGTCGAGTTCGGGCAGCAGCCGGTCGGCGATGTCGAGCAGGACCCAGCGCGCGGGCCGGCGCCGGTCGAGGGCGTCGGTGAACAGCTTTCCCTGCGCGGCCACTTCGGTGCCGGTGTAGCCGCCGCCGACCACCACGAAGGTGCGCCGCGCGCCCTGTTCCCGAAGGGTGTCGGTGCCCTGCGCGGCCAGCTCCATCTGCCGGGTGATGTGGTCGCGCAGGTACAGCGCCTCCGGCATCCCGCGGAAGCCGTGCGCGTGCTCGGTGACGCCCGGCACCGGGAGCAGCTTGTTGACACTGCCGACGGCGAGCACGAGCCGGTCGTACTCCAGCTCGCCCGCCCGGCCCTCGGGCCCGGTGTAGTGCACCGTCGAGGCGTCCAGATCGACGCGCCCGGCCTCACCGAGGACGAGCCGTACGCCGGGCAGGGTCCCGCTGAGCGAGACGGTCACGCGGCGTGGCTCCAGGATCCCGGCGGACACCTGGGGCAGCAGGGGGAGGTAGAGAAAGTAGTCCGTGGGGTTGAGCAGGGTGATCCGGGCCCGGCCGCGCATGCGGCGGGAGAGGGTGCGAGCGGCCTGGTACCCGGCGAACCCGGCTCCGACGACGAGGATGCGGGGACGGTCCGGAGTAGGGGTGGTCACGTTCGGCTCCCGTGGGCTGGGTGCAGGCGGACAGGGTTCCCGCGTGCCCTGGGTCGGCGGGGCCAAACACCGTGAGGCGGCGCCGCGCCACCGCGCGACGCCGCCTCACCGGAGGAAATCCGGCCGATCCTCTCCCCCCGGGATCAGAAGGCCGAGTGGGTGAACCAGCGCTGGAGCAGTTCCTCGTCCCCGCTGCTCCGCACCGCTGCGGCCGAGCGGTCGAGGCGGCCGTAGACGAGCAGCAGCAGGTCGGCGGCGCCGGCCCGGACGGTGGCGTCGGCGCTCATCTCCCCGTGGCCCGGACCCCCGTGGCCCGGACCGTCCTGGCCGTCCACGAGGCCGAAGCCGTCGGGACGCAACCGGACGAGCCACTCGTCGTCCGTGTCCGTACTGGCGAACCGGATGTGCTGGACGGGCCCGGCGGAGCGCAACTCGGCGACCCCGGGCGCGAAGAACGCGGCGAAGGGCAGGTTGACCAGGAACTCGTCGACGCCGTCCCGGGCGAGCGCCGGGTCGATCGCGGAGGGCAGCCCGAGCGCCCGTTCCGCGTCGAAGCGGTGCACCAGCGTCTCGAACAGCATCCGGCGCACCCAGAAACGGGCGTGGCCGTCCGCGCCCCACACCCACATCGGCGCGTCGAGGTCGGTTCCGGCGAACACCCGCTCCGCCTCGGCCGCGCCCGCCGCGAGCCAGTCGGCGTAGCCGTCCTCCCGCTCCGGCAGCCGCACATCCCCCCGGCTCGCGGGCCGCTCCTGGACGAGGGCGCGCACGAGCGCGGTGAACATGCGCTGCGCGCCGCCGGTGTGCCTGATCAGGTCGGCCAGGGTCCAGCCCGGACAGGTGGGGACGGCGAGCGACAGGTCGGCGCCCTCGACCAGACCCGCGAAGCGGGCGCTCTCCGCGGCGACGGCCGCGCGGTGGTCGAGCGGTTCGGCTGTGTTCATGGTGTCGCGCCTCCTGGCAGACCGGTTCTTTCCCCGGGCAGCCTGTCACAGCGGCCCGGACCGGTGGCGGGCGGTGCCGTCACCGTACGGCGGCGTCGGCCAGCACCTCGTCCACCTCGCGGCTCTCGGCCGATTCGCCCGGTGCGCCTGATGCGGGTGATGCGGGTGACTCGGTGACACCGAGGAGGAAGGCCGACCGGTCCTCGCCGCTCGCGACGATGGTCAGACGCAGCCGCCCCGCCCTGCCGTTCTCGTCCTGGGTGCGCAGCACCACCGTGTAGGCGGGACGGCCGCTGACCTCCGTCGCCCGGGACTCCTCCACGCTGGACCTGCCGTCCGGGTAGAAGAACTCCGCGTTGGAGCGGGCCGCGGTCTCGGTGCGCGCCCGCAGCGCGGACTCGTCGAGAGGAGCGCCCCGGCCCGCGAGCACGGCGGCTCCGCCGGTGCCGTCGGCGCCCTTGGTGGTGATCGAGGAGGTGAAGGCCTGGATCAGGTCCTTGCCCTCGTTGCTCTTCCAGCCCTCGGGCACGGCGTACGAGAGCCCGGCCGCGGTGTCCGTGACGCGCGGCCGCCCGGCCAGCGGCGAGCCGTCGTGGTCCCGTGTCAGCCACCACGCCGCCCCGGCGGCGAGCGCCAGGACCAGCGCGCAGACGGCACCGATGATCCCGGCGCGCCTGGCGCGCGACGGTCCGGGCCGGAGCGGGGGCGTCGGGAGGAGCGGCGGCGGGCTGACGAAGGGCGGCGTAGTCATGGCACCAGCCTCCCTCCCACCGTGGCACGCGGACCTGAGCGGTCGTACTCAGTTCCGTACTCAGACGCTCACCGGGCCGGTTGCGCAACGGGACACCCACCGTGCTCAACACGGGCATGGCGGGGGGACCATGGGGGCGTGCCGATACGCAGACGAACACCACCGCAGCCCGCCGCCGCCGACGACCCGCTCCTGGAGCAGGCCCTCGCCGATCTCGACTGGTACGCCCGCACCCGCGACCGGGCCCGCCGCTGGCACTGGGCGACCGAGCTGAGCGCCCTGCTCACCGGCGCCGCCACGGTCGTCGCCGCGGGTATCCGGGCGCCGGCCGCGACCACCGCCACCCTGGCCGGACTCACCGTCTTCATCGGCGGGTTCCGCCAGGTGTTCAACCACGCCGAGCGCCATGTGCTCGCCGCCGAGGCCTGGTCGAGGCTGCGGCTGGCGGTCCGCCGCTACCGGCTGGTCCCCGAGGCGGAGCGGGACGAAGAGTTGCGCGGACGGCTCCAGGAGGAGATCGAGGACGTGGCGACCACCGAGCTGCGGAACTGGGCGGCGGGCCGCCGCGGACTCCAGCCCGGCCCGCTGCCGGGGGGCGGGCTGCCGCAGTGACGGTTCGGCATCTGTTTCCATAGAGGCTGATCACCGGAGCTGTCTGCGAGGAGTTGGCCCTGAACACCTGGGGTGCGGAGGTTGTGTCGGCCGGGCTGCTGCTGGCGGTCCTGGTGTGCGCGGTGGTACGCCCATGGGGCTGGCCCGAAGCGGTCGTGGCGGTCCCGGCCGCGGGGGTGGTCATCGCCTGCGGGGCGATCTCCTGGGGGCACGCGCAGGCCGAGGCCGCCCGGCTCGGTCCCGTCGTCGGCTTCCTGGCCGCGGTGCTGGTCCTCGCCCAGCTCTGCGACGACGAGGGGCTGTTCCAGGCCTGCGGGGCCTGGATGGCCCGTACCGCCGCCGGAAAACCACGCCGCCTTCTCGCGCAGGTGTTCGCCGTCGCCTCGGTCATCACCGCGGTGCTCAGCCTCGACGCCACCGTGGTGCTGCTCACCCCGGTCGTCTTCGCCACCGCGGCGCGGCTCGGGGTGCGGCCCAAGCCCCATGTCTACGCCTGCACCCATCTGTCGAACACCGCGTCGCTGCTGCTGCCCGTCTCCAACCTCACCAACCTGCTCGCCTTCACCGCCAGCGGGCTGAGCTTCACCCGCTTCGCCGCGCTCATGACCCTGCCGTGGCTGGCGGCCATCGGCGTCGAGTACGTGGTGCTGCGGCGGTTCTTCGCCACCGATCTGGACGCGGGCGCGCCGGTCCCGTCCGGGGGCGAGCCGCCCGAACTGCCGCTGTTCGCGCTGCTGACCGTGGTGGGCACCCTGGCCGGGTTCGTCCTCACCTCGGCGGTCGGGATCGACCCGGCCTGGGCGGCGGCGGCCGGGGCGCTCGTCCTGGCGACCCGTGCGCTGGTACGGCGCCGCACCACGCCCGCCGCGCTCGTCGGGGCCGCGGCCCTGCCGTTCCTCGCGTTCGTCCTCGCCCTGGGCGTCGTGGTCCGCGCCGTCGTCGACAACGGCCTCGCCTCGGGCCTCGCCCATCTGGTCCCGGGCGGCACCGGGCTGCTCGCGCTGCTGGGCGTCGCCGCGCTGGCCGCCGTCCTGGCCAACGTCATCAACAACCTGCCCGCCGTCCTGGTCCTGCTGCCGCTGACCGCGCCGACCGGCCCCGGCGCGGTGCTCGCCGTGCTCCTCGGGGTGAACATCGGGCCCAACCTGACCTACGCCGGCTCGCTGGCGACCCTGCTGTGGCGCCGCATCGTCCGCGAGCACGACAGCGACGTCGACCTGCGGGAGTTCACCGTCCTCGGTCTTCTCGTCGTGCCCCTCGCGCTGGCGCTCGCCGTACTGGCACTGTGGGGGTCGCTGCACGCGCTCGGAGGCTGATGCACCATGACCGTCGTCGTCTGGATCACCGAGGGTTCCTGGCCCGCGTGCGTCGACGCCGCCCGCGCCCACACGGGGGAAGGCGCCGACGTGATGCTCCTCCATGTCACCGGACACGACGTTCCCGGCGTGGCCCACGGCGCCTTCGCCGGGCTCCTCGGCCGCGGCCACCGCGAGCGCGACCCCGGCACCCGCCTGGAGCACCTCGCCGACGCCTCCGCCCACGACCTGCTGGACGCCGCGGCCGACCGGCTCGGCCTCCCGTGCCGGCGCGAGGAGCGCACCGGTCGGGTGGAGCGGGAGGTCGTCGCCGCCGCCGAGGGCGCCGACCTGCTGATCTTCGCCCGCGACGGCGACCGCTCCCGGCTCGGGCCGAGAAGCCTGGGTCCCGCCTCCCGTTTCGTCCTCGACCACGCCCCCTGCCCCGTCCTGCTCGTCTGGCCCGAACCGGCCCCGGGGGTCACGACGCTCCCCCCGCTCCCCCCGGAACCACCTGCCTAGGCCCTGTCCGACGGCTCAGCCGACCTGCGACCGCTGGTGGGCCGAACCGTCAGGCGCCCCGGATGCGGGGGAGCTCGCCGGGTCGTCCAGCGCTTGGCCGGCCGCGGTGAGGGTGTGCGTACCGCTCAGCTGCCCTCCGTACGCCTCGAACTCGTAGAGCGAGTACCCGTACGAGGTGCCCCGCCGGGTGGCGTACAGGCGGATGTACCGCCCGGAGCCGGAGAGTCCGGTGAGGTCCTGGACGCCGCCGCTGCCGCCGGTGGTGGAGTACAGGGTGCGCCAGACGGTGGCGTCGTCGGAGAGCTGGATCTGGAAGGCCTTCCCGTACGCCGCCTCCCAGCGCAGCACCACCCGGCTGACGCTCTGGGCGGAGCCCAGGTCGACCTGGAGCCACTGCGGGTCGCTGTAGGCGCTGGACCAGCGGGTCGCCGGGTCGCCGTCGGTGGCCGAGGCGGGCGGGAAGTTCGCCGTCTCGGTGCTGGAGGCGGTGGTGGGACGGTTGCGGGCGAGGTTGCCGGGCTGGGAGAGGCCCGGCCAGGCGGGGTTGTGGCCGACGGCGGCGACGATCGGGGTGAACGCGGCGTAGGAGGCCACCGGCTTGGGGGAGCCCCAGGTCTGCTGGGCGAGGCCGCGCAGCGGGTACATGATGCCGCCCGCGATCTGGTCCTCCGTCTCGGCGCCGGGGTTGTCGCACCACACGTGGATCAGCGAGCCGGGGTTGCGGACGGGGTCGCTGAGGGTGGCGCCGCCCTGGAAGAGGTCCGGGGTCCACGTCTCGTACATCCACCTGGTGTCGGGTTTGGCGCCGCCGAGGACGTAGTAGGTGGGTGTCCAGGACTCGTTGGCCACGGTGTGCCCGGCCGCCGCCAACTGCTGCGGCGTGAGGCCGTAGTTGTACCAGTACTCGACGACGATGTCCGCGTTGGGCGTCACGGTGCCGTCGCCGGACTTGATGCCGTCGTTCCACATCCGGGTGGTCTTCCCGCCCGCGCGCACCAGCGCGTCGGCCCAGTTGACGTATCCGTAGTAGGTGTCCTTGGCGGTGGCGCCCGGCCCGTAGTGGGCGCGGGCGTAGGTGAGGAGCTGGGGGTAGCTGCCGTAGTCGGTGACGTACTCGTCCGCGCCGATGTGCCAGTAGCGGGCCGGGAAGAGCGGCAGGTACTCGTTCACCAGGTCCTTGATCAACGTGTACGAGCCGGGCAGGGAGAGGTCGATGAATTCCGCGCTCGCCGTGCCGGAGCGGTTCTTGAGCCTGAGTTCGGGGTGGGCGGCCAGGATCGCGTTCATGTGCCCGGGGGTGTCGATCTCGGGGACGATGGTGACGTGGTACCTCTGCCCCAGCGCCACCAGATCGGCGATGTCCTGCTTGGTGTAGTGGTCGGTGGAGACGATCTCGGGGTGGGTGGAGCTCTCCAGCCGGAAGCCGAAGGTGTCCGACAGGTGGAAGTGGAAGTAGTTGAGCTTGAGGTAGGCCAGCTCCTTGATGTGCTGCCCGACCCAGGCGACGGTGAAGAACTTCCGGCCCTGGTCGATCATGAGTCCGCGCTCGGGCTTGGTGGGCCAGTCCACCGCCGTTCCGGCCGGCACCGAGGCGGACTGGTGCAGCAGTTGCAGGAGGGTGCGCGTGCCGTAGAAGGCGCCGGTGTCGGTCCCGGCCCGGATGGTGACGGCCGCGCCCACGGTCATCCGGTAGCCCTCGGCGGGCAGCGTGGTGTCACCGAGGCCGAGTGCGATGTCGCCGGTGGCCGGGGCGCCGGTGACGACGGCGACGGTCCGCCCGGTCCGGGCGGCCAGGTCGTCCGCCAAGGTGGCCGCCTCGTCGCCGAGTCGGGCGGCGGAGGCCGGGTCGACGGCGATGCGGCTGGTGTCGGTGAAGGTGTACGCGCCGGAGCCGGCCGTCCACTGCCGCAGCGCGGGGACGGTCTGCGGGGGAGCGGCGGCCGCCCGCGCGGGCGCGGCGGCGACGCCGGGCAGGGTGAGTGCGGCCAGTGCGCAGACCGCGGCGATCAGGAATCTGAGCAGTCGCATGGCGTATCCCCGGTCGTGGGAGGGGCAGCGGGCGGTGCGGGGCAGGTGGCGCATCAGTGCAGCGCAGTAGCGCGTACATGTCAATAGATGCTCGAAAGTCCGCTGTAGCGAGCATGATCGCGCATACGTGGCGCTTCGGGTGCGGCCCGCGCGGCCGCACCCGGTGCGTCGCGTATACGGCCTCGACCGTGCCGGACGGGTCCTGGGCGTGCCCGTCCGGCGACCGGCAACCCGCCCTTTCCGTCGGCAACCCGCCCTTCCTGTCGGCGGCCCCGAGGTTCGACGCGGGACCCCGGCGGTCGACGGTTGCCCCGGCCGGGCCCGCTCTGCGTCTCAGTCCCGCGCGGCCGTGAACACCCCCGCGCGCGCGGCGGCGGCCGCGGCCTCGGCGGCGCGGTCGGCGGCCGCCTCGTCCAGGGGGGCGGCGGTGGTCAGGAGGCGGTAGTAGAGGGGGGCCGAGACGGCGCGGATCACCTCGCGCGTGTCGGTCCCCTCCGCCAACTCGCCCCGGTCGACAGCCTGCTGGACGCACACGGCCCACTCCTCCACACGCGTCTCGTAGAAGCGGTGCAGGGCGGCGGCCGTCTGCTCGTCGCAGGTCGCGGCGGCGATCACCGCCTTGAAGAGGGCGCCCTGGCGGGCGTCGGCCAGGGTGCCCTGGACGAGCCGGGCGTTGGCGCGCAGATCGCCCAGGAGCGTCCCCGTCTCCGTACGTGGCAGCGACTGCTCGGCCATCTCCGCCAGCAGGTCCGCGACGAGACCGGCCGGAGTGCCCCAGCGCCGGTAGACCGTGGTCTTGCCGACCTCGGCGCGGCGGGCCACCTCGGCGAGGTCCAGACCGGCGAGGCCGCCGCGCGCCAGGGCGTCACCGGCGGCGGCGAGGACCGCCGCCCGTACGCGCGCGGTCCGGCCGCCGGGCCGGACGGTGCCTGGGTCTGCGTCGGCTGCGGACGTCATAACGGGACTCCTGTTCCATTAAAGGGTCGTGCTCTGCTACGGTGAGGGCACATCCTAACGGAACAGCAGAACCGTTAGTGGCTGCCGCTCGGTGGCCGCGCCGGCTGTGCACGGAGAGGAATCTGTCATGGAATACAGGAGGCTGGGCGCGTCGGGACTGCTGGTTCCGGCACTGAGCTTCGGCGCCGGGACGTTCGGCGGCCGCGGCGAGCTCTTCGGCGCCTGGGGCGACACCGACGCGGAGCAGGCGCGCCGGCTGGTGGACATCTGCCTCGAGGCCGGGGTCACCATGTTCGACACCGCCGACGTCTACTCCGCGGGCGCCTCCGAGGAGGTACTCGGCGCGGCGATCAAGGGGCGGCGGGACGAGGTGCTCATCTCCACCAAGGCGGGACTGCCGATGGGCGACGGGCCGGGCGACGCCGGCACCTCCCGCTCACGCCTCATCCGCGGCGTCGAGGACGCGCTGCGCCGGCTGGGCACGGACCACATCGACCTCTTCCAGCTCCACGCCTTCGACGCGGGAACCCCGGTCGAGGAGGTCCTGTCCACCCTCGACGATCTCGTACGGGCCGGAAAGATCCGCTACACCGGCGTCTCCAACTTCTCCGGCTGGCAGCTGATGAAGTCACAGGCCACCGCCGACCGCTACGGCTACCAGCGCTACGCGGCCCACCAGGTCTACTACTCCCTGGTGGGCCGGGACTACGAGTGGGAACTGATGCCGCTCGCCGCCGACCAGGGCGTCGGCGCGGTGGTGTGGAGCCCGCTCGGCTGGGGGCGGCTCACCGGCAGGATCCGCCGCGGGCAGCCGCTGCCGGAGCAGAGCCGTCTGCACCGCACCGCGGACTACGGCCCGCCCGTCGAGGACGAGCTGCTTTACCGGGTCGTGGACACACTCGACGAGCTGGCCGAGGAGACCGGCAGGACGATCCCGCAGATCGCCCTCAACTGGCTGCTGCGCCGCCCCACCGTCTCCTCCGTCATCATCGGCGCCCGCGACGAGGAGCAGCTGCGGCAGAACCTCGGCGCAGTCGGCTGGGCCCTGACCGACGGACAGGTCGCCCGTCTCGACGCGGCGAGCGCCCGGACCGCGCCCTACCCGTACTTCCCCTACGAGCGCCAGGAGGGTTTCGCCCGGCTCAACCCGCCGCTCACCGGCCGGACGCCGGGCGGGCAGGCATAGGCGGATCCGCCCGGCGTCCGCCCGGCTCAGGCGGCGTACTCCGGAATGTTCTCCTGTGCCCAGGCGGCGAGAACGCGGGCGCACTCGGCCACCGACTCGCGCCAGGTCCTGGCCGCGCCCTCGCCCGCCTCGTCGCTGACGTGCTTGACCATCTGGAGGGGGAGCCCGGCCCGCTGGGCGACTGAGGCCAGCGCGTAGCCCTCCATGTCGACGAGGTGGGCGCGCAGCGCCAGCCGGGCGCGCGTCTCCTCGTCCGCGATGAAGGTGTCACCGGTCGCCAGCGTCGGGCCGCCCGGACCGGACACGTCGAGCGGCGGGCCGTACAGCTCCCCGGTGAGCGCCGCCAGGACGTCGCTGTCCAGGTCGTGCTGGAGCACCGAACCTATGACGTGGGTGCCCGTCCAGCCCGGGCGCAGCGCCCCGGCCGTGCCCAGGTTGACCACGCGGGAGGGGTGCGGGCCGCGTGCCAGGACGGTGGCCAGCGCACTCGCCGCGTTCACCTTGCCGATGCCGGTGAGGAGGACGGGCAGATCCGTGTCGAGGAACTGCGCCTCCTCCTTGACGGCCAGCACGAGCAGCGGGCGATCGGTGGCGATGTGTCCGGAGAGGTCCATGGGGACCAGGGTATTTGCGTGGGTTCCGGGCCCGGGCGGCGGGGGCGGGTGCGCGCGGGCGGCCGGGAGGTGTGCTGTCCGATGTGTGCCGTCCGATGCGTGCCGTCGGCCTGCGCCCGGTTTGAGCCTCGCGTTTCAAGGAAGGCGCAGCGATGGGACGGCACAACACGCCTCCCGCACACCTCCCGCACACCGGGACCAGTATTTGAGGAATGGAGAACGCCATGGCTGCCGTGAAGAGCTCGCTGCCGGATGCCGACCTGAAGGTCGTGGGGAACGCGCTGCAGGGCGCCCTGGTGGACCTGGTGGACCTGTCGCTGGCGGCCAAGCAGGTGCACTGGAACGTGGTGGGCCCCCGCTTCCGCTCGGTCCACCTCCAGCTCGACGATGTGGTCACCACGGCGCGCACGCACTCCGACATCGTGGCCGAGCGCGCCTCCGCACTCGGTATCGCCCCCGACGGACGGGCCGCCACCGTCGCCGAGACCTCCGCGATCGGCACCGTCCCGGAGGGCTGGATCAAGGACAACGAGGCCGTGCAGGTGCTGGTGGTGGCCCTCGGCAAGGTCGTCGAGCGCATGCGCGAGCGGATCGCCGCGACCGAGAAGCCGGACCCCGTCACCCAGGACCTGCTCATCTCCCTGACCGGGGAGCTGGAGAAGCACGCGTGGATGTTCCAGGCGGAGAACGCCTGACACCGGCCGCCCCCCGGGGCGTCAGATGTGGTGGTCGTGCTCCGGGGCGTCCGGACCCTGCGGATGCCCCGGAGGCGCCTCCGCGTCCGGCGTCTGCCAGGAATCCGCGCGCGGCTGGGGCTCCTGCGGGGGCGCCGGGCGTCGCGCGGCCCGGCGGCTGCCGTACCAGAAGGCCCCGATCAGGACGGCCACGACGAGGACGCCCACGATCACGAACAGCCAGGACGACGAGGTGCTCGCGGCGAGGGTCTGGGACAGCGTGACGGTGTTCATGGATGGCTCCTAAACCTGCTGTGCTGGTGGTCCTGGGCGGCCGGCGTCCTACGCCAGTCGCGGCAGGACCTTGGTGCGGTAGAAGTCGAAGAAGCCGCGTTGCTCCTTGCCGATCTGGTTGACGTACACGGTGTCGAATCCGGCGTCGGCGTACTCGCGCACCGCGGCGACGTGCTGGTCCACATCGTTCCCGCAGGTCACATGGGCGGCGACCCGCTCGGGCGTCACCAGCTCGGACGCCTGCTCGAAGTGGCGGGGCGTCGGCAGCACCTGCGGCAGCTCGCCCGGCAGCTGCTCGTTGGCCCACAACCGGTGCGCCTCGCGGACCGCCTTCTCGCGGTCGGGGCCCCAGCACACCTTCAGCCCGGCGGACACGGGCTTGCCGCCGCCCCCGCTCCGCCGGAAGCGCTCGATCAGCGCGGTGTCCGGTGCCATGGCGACCAGACCGTCCCCGGCGCGGCCCGCCAGCTCCCCGGCCCGCGGGCCGAAGGCGGACACGTCGATGGGCACGGGCTCGTCCGGGACGGTGTACAGCCGGGCGTTCTCCACGGTGTAGTGCTTGCCCCGATGGCTCACCTGGTCACCCGTGAACAGCAGGCGCATCACCTGGATGGCCTCCTCCAGCATCTCCAGACGCACCGGGGCCTCGGGCCAGACGTCGCCGAGGATGTGCTCGTTGAGGGCCTCACCCGACCCCACCCCGAGCCGGAAGCGGCCACCGAGCTGGACGGCGCTGGTGGCGGCGGCCTGCGCCACGACCGCCGGATGCATACGCACGGTCGGGCACGTCACCGCGGTCTCCACCGGCAGGGACACGGCCTGGGACAGCGCCCCGACCACCGACCAGACGAACGGCGCCTGGCCCTGGCTGTCGTTCCAGGGGTGGTAATGGTCGGATATCCACAACGAGGTGAATCCCGCCTGCTCGGCCATCCGGGCCTGCTTGACCAGCTCGGCGGGCGTGTGCTCCTCGCTCGACAGAAAGTAGCCGTACTCGGTCATGGCCGCTCCTCACGGTGCGCTCGTGCACGCCGGGTGACCGGTGGACGGGAAAGGAAACATCGCCCGCACGCCCGTGTGAGGCGTCCTCGCGGGGGTACGGGGCCAAACGCGCCCGGTCGGGCCCCGCGGCGGCCGGGCCGGTGCCGAAGAGGTGTCGACGGAGAGGGTGTGCCATGGGCGCTACCGGCGGGACCGCTCCGCGCGACGGCGAGCGTCATGACGAACATCCCTCGCTTGAGCACGCGCCGCGCGACCGGGTGGACGGCGCAGTCCGCGCCGTCCACCGGACCCGGCCGCTCCGCCGTAAAGGTCCTGGAGGACGCCGGCTTCCGTGTCGCCGTGTCGAGCCGTCCGGTGTGCCGCGGCCGCACCGCCGGAGCCGCGCCGCCACCGTGCGGACCCACGAACGGGCCGCCGACCGCCCGTCGCCCTGGACTCCCGTTTCCTCATCCCGAAAGGTCACCCCATGTCGATGAAGGTCTCCGACCACGTGCTGGAACGGCTGCGGCAATGGGAGGTCGAGCATGTCTTCGCCTACGCGGGCGACGGCATCAACGGCCTGCTCGCCGCCTGGGGCCGGGCCGAGGACAAGCCCCGGTTCATCCAGGCGCGGCACGAGGAGATGGCCGCGTTCCAGGCGGTGGGCTATGCCAAGTTCTCCGGGAAGGTGGGGGTGTGCGCGGCCACCTCCGGCCCCGGCGCGATCCATCTGCTCAACGGCCTCTACGACGCCAAGCTCGACCACGTGCCGATCGTGGCGATCGTCGGGCAGACCAACCGCAGCGCCATGGGCGGCTCCTACCAGCAGGAGGTCGACCTGCTGAGCCTGTACAAGGACGTGGGGTCCGAGTACTGCGAGATGGTGACCGTCCCCGAGCAACTGCCCAACGTCATCGACCGGGCCATGCGCACCGCCGCCGCCCGGCGCACCGTGACCGCCGTGATCATCCCGGCGGATGTGCAGGAGCTCGACTACGAACCCCCGGGCCACGCCTTCAAGATGGTGCCCTCCAGCCTCGGCGCCGCCCACTACGCCCCGGTGCCCGTGGACGACGAGATCGCCCGCGCCGCCGAGGTGCTGAACGCGGGCGAGAAGGTGGCCGTGCTGATCGGGCAGGGCGCGCGGGGCGCCCGGGCCGAGATCGAGCAGCTCGCGGACGTGCTGGGCGCGGGTGTGGCCAAGGCGCTCCTCGGCAAGGACGCGCTCCCCGACGACCTGCCGTACGTCACCGGCGCCATCGGCCTCCTCGGCACCCGGCCCTCGTACGAGCTGATGCAGGACTGCGACACCCTGCTCGTGGTCGGATCCAGCTTCCCGTACTCACAGTTCCTGCCGGAGTTCGGTCAGGCACGGGCGGTGCAGATCGACATCGACCCCTTCATGGTCGGGCTGCGCTATCCGTTCGAGGTCAACCTCGTCGGTGACGCCCGCGAGACGCTGACGCGGCTGCTGCCCCGGCTCAAGCGCAAGAAGCACGACAAGTGGCGCAAGAAGATCGAGAAGGACACCGCCCGCTGGTGGCAGGTGATGGAGCGGCGCGCGGCGGTCGACGCGGACCCGATCAA
This sequence comes from Streptomyces sp. NPDC005878, assembly GCF_040629815.1. Classification (NCBI taxonomy): domain Bacteria; kingdom Bacillati; phylum Actinomycetota; class Actinomycetes; order Kitasatosporales; family Streptomycetaceae; genus Streptomyces; species Streptomyces sp. NPDC005878. The sequence goes on along the minus strand of NZ_JBEXWK010000001.1, from coordinate 96,399 downwards.
CCCCGAGTACGTGGTGCACGCGCTCGACGCGCTGCTGCCCGACGACGTCATCCTCGCCGCGGACTCCGGCTCGGCCGCCAACTGGTACGCCCGGCACCTGCGGATGCGCGGCACGATGCGCGGTTCGCTCTCCGGCACGCTGGCCACGATGGGGCCCGGTGTCCCGTACGTGATCGGCGCCAAGTTCGCCCACCCGCGCCGCCCGGCCCTCGCGATCGTCGGTGACGGGGCCATGCAGATGAACGGCCTCGCGGAGCTGATCACCGTGGCGAAGTACTGGCAGGAGTGGGAGGACCCGCGTCTGGTCGTCGCCGTGCTCAACAACCAGGACCTCAACCAGGTCACCTGGGAGATGCGCGCCATGTCCGGCGCCCCGCAGTTCCTGCCGTCGCAGCAGCTGCCCGACGTTCCGTACGCGGACTTCGCGCGCTCGATCGGGCTCGACGGCGTACGGGTGGAGAAGCCCGAGGAGGTCGAGGGCGCCTGGCGGCGGGCGCTCGCCGCGGACCGGCCGTGCGTCGTGGAGTTCCGTACCGACCCGGCCGTGCCGCCGATCCCGCCGCACGCCTCGCTGGACCAGATCGAGGCCGCCGCGGCGTCGATCGTCAAGGGCGACAGCGACCGCGTCGGCATGATCCGGCAGGGGCTGAAGGCGAAGGTCCAGGAGATGCTGCCGGGCGGCAGGCACCGGGAGGACCGGCCGGGCGCCGACGCCGGTTCCTGAACCCGTCGTCGCCGCCGCCGTTGAAGAGGCGGCGACCGGGGAAGGCGGGCAGAGTGGCAACGGCGGGTTCCGGCGCCCGGGCACGGGCGACGCGGCCCGCCGGCCGGCGGGCACCGCGATCGACGCGAAGCCGCCCGGAGTGAACGAGGGCCTCGGGTGACCGACGCGGGCCGTCACCGACCGAAGCAGATCCGAAGCAGGGCCCGAAGTGAACGAAGCAGACCCGAAGTGATCGAAGCAGGAGGAGTTCTCCCATGAAGCCCACCGCCGCATCCCAGGCGCCGCCCGAGCAGCGCGTACAGGTGGTGCTCAGCGCGTGCTCGGCCGCTGACGCCGAGACGGTGCTGGACGCGCTGCGCCGGTACTTCTCGACGGACACCGCCGGTGGCACGATCCACGGCCCCACGACCCCCGACCCGGCGCGCCCCACCGTGTGGACCGCGACGTTCGACACCTCCCAGGTGCCGGAGGACGTCAGCCCCGCCGAGCTGGGCGACAAGGTGACCATCGACGTCCAGGGCGGCCCCGTCGCGGTCGCCCGCCTCCGGGACGTCCTGCACCGGACCTTCGAGGTCGAGGACGCGGGAACGGCCTCGGGCGACCAGGAGGTGGACCTCCAGCTGACCCTCCGAGGCCGGTAGGAGCGCCCGGAACCGACGGCGGACGCGGACGGAGCCCAGGGCCCGTCCGCGTCCGCCTTTTCGCGTCCGCCGTTCCGCGTCCCCTCAGTTACGCCGTTCGAGCTCCGCCACCGGGCTGTCGTCGAGCGCGGCCAGCAGGTCGGCGGGGTCGTCGTAGACGGCCTGCGCGCCCGACTCCTCCAGATCGCGGCGCGGGATGCCGCCGGCCAGCACCGCCAGGGGGCGCACCCCGGCCTTCGCCGCCGCCTTCATGTCCCAGACCGTGTCGCCGACGAACACCGAGCAGGCGGCGTCCGCGCCCGCCAGCTCCAGTGCCTGGTGGACCGGGTCGGGGGCCGGCTTGCCGGAGGCGACGTCGTCCGCGCTGGCCACTCCGGCGATCACGTCGTCGGCGTCGATGGCCTTGCGCAGCGCGCCCAGTTCGGCGCCGCCCGCGGAGGTGGCGAGGACCACCCGCCAGCCCCGTCCGTCCAGTGCGCGCAGGAGGTCCGCGGCGCCCGCGATGGGAGCCAGGCGCTCGAAGTAGGTGGCGTACAGGGCCGTGTGGGCGGCGCTGAGCTCGGAGTCCTGGTCCTTGTCGCGGTCCTCGCCCAGCAGATGGGCGATCAGATCCTCCGAGGGCAGTCCGATCGCCCGGTGGACGGCGTGGGTCGCCACCCGGTGTCCTGCCTGGCGGAACGCCTCCCACCAGCACACCACGTGCAGGTGGTTGGTGTCGACGAGCGTTCCGTCGACGTCGAAGATCGCCGCGCGTGTCATTCCGGCTGCCTTTCGTCTGTCCCTGCCTTGATCCGACCGTACGGGGTGGGTGCCTCAGCCGCCCCCGCGCCGCGCCCTCGCCCACCGCAGCGCGGCGGCGCCCGCCAGAGCGCCCGCCCCGGCCGCGAGCGCGGGGTGGCGGGCCAGCGCCGCCTGGGGCGAGCGGGCGGTCGCGCTGTCGTCGAAGACGCCGTGGGCGCCGTGGTCGTCGCCCGGGCGGTCGTCGAGGGGCTGCCACAGGTTGCCCGGCCCGTCCACGGGCGGGACCGTGTCGGTCTGCTGCGACGCGTAGCCCGTACGGGCCAGATAGCGGTCGAGCACCGCGGGGGCGAACCGGTTGGCCCAGAGCGTGGCGACCGTGGAGGCGCCCACGTAGTACTGCTTGCGGCGCGGATGGTCCGCGGCGTACGCGATGGTCTCGGCGACGACCTCGGGCTGGTAGATCGGCGGCACCGGCCGGGGATGCTTCGGCAGCCGGGAGCGCACCCAGGAGAACTGCGGGGTGTTGACCGCCGGCAGTTGCACCACGGTGACGCGCACGCGGCTGCCCCGGTGCAGGAGTTCGGTCCGTACGGACGAGGTGAAGCCGTTGACGGCGTGCTTCGCGCCGCAGTAGGCCGACTGGAGCGGGATGGAGCGCTCGCCGAGGGCGGAGCCGACCTGGACGACGGCGCCCCGGTCGCGCGGGACCATCCGGGCCAGGGCGGCGCGGGTGCCGTTGACGAAGCCCAGGTACGCCACGTCCGTGACGCGCTGGAACTCCTCGGGGCCGATCTCGGTGAAGGGCGCGAAGACGGAGGTGAAGGCGACGTTGATCCATACGTCGATCGGGCCGAACTCGGCCTCGGCCAGCTCGGCCGCCTTCTCCACCTCCTCGTGGTGGGCGACGTCGGTGGGCAGCACCAGCGCCCGCCCCCCGGCCTCCTCCACCTCGGCGGCGGCGGCCTCCAGCCCCGCCCTGCCGCGTGCGAGGAGGACGACCCGGGCGCCGCGCCGCGCGAACCGGCGGGCGGTGGCGCGGCCGACCCCGGCGCTGGCGCCGGTGATCACAACGGTCTGCGGCATGGTCTCGTCCTGTTCTCTTCTTCCCTCGTGCCGGTGGGCCCGGCCTCCTACCGGTGGGCCCCGGCGGACCTCTGCGAAGCCCCGCGAAGGGGTACCCCGCACAAGCTTTCTCATTCTCTTCGACCGGGACCGTTTGAACCCCCGGAAAGCGGCCACCGATAAAGCGTCTCCCTGAATGTGTGTGCCCCGCCAATGAGGGCACACGAAGAGCTGGAGGTTGATTTCCATGGTCCCGTTGCTCCTCGTTCTTCTGCTGGCCCTGATCCTTTTCGGCGCCGGCTTCGCACTCAAGATCCTGTGGTGGGTCGCGATCGCCGTACTGGTGCTGTGGCTCATCGGCTTCGTCGCCCGGCCCAAGGGAGGGTCCGGCCGCTGGTATCGCTGGTAGCGGCCCTTCCGCGCGAAGGCTCCGGCAAGACCGGAAGGCCGCCCGGAACGCCATGTGTCGACCGGGAGGATTCGGGCACCCGGTCCGTCGGGAGAGGGCGTCACCGAAATGACGTACACGGCGACGCTCTTCCGGCGTACAAACGAAAGGAATCACGTTTCATGACGGAGAACATCTGGGGCTACCCGGACACCAGCGGCCACCTCGCCGGCGCGGACCTGCGGGGATGGAGCGTCGAGGCGACCGACGGCAGCATCGGCAAGGTCGACAAGCACTCCGACGAAGTGGGTTCCGCGTACATCGTGGTCGACACCGGTGTGTGGATCTTCGGCAAGCACGTGCTCCTGCCCGCCGGTACGGTGACGCAGCTGGACGCGGAGGAGAAGAAGGTCTACGTGAACCGCACGAAGGCCGAGATCAAGGCCGCCCCCGAGTTCGACAGGGAGAAGCACCTCGGCGACGCCGGGTACCACGACCAGGTCGGTGGCTATTACAGCGGTCGTCCGCCGGTCGTCTGACACCGGTTTCAGGACCGTCGAGCGAGAGCGAGTCCTGCCTCAGCGGGGCCGCCCGGACCAGGAGTCCGGGCGGCCCCGCTGTGTGTGCGACGGAATTCGGCGGCAACTCCTCGCTTGGTGAACGGATATGACGGTTGTTCCTTCGTGGGGCAAAGGATTCCCGTCGAAAGAGATGGCACGGATTTCCCTGAAACGGGCCGTATGCGTCCGGCGGAGTCCCATTCGGAGAACGTGGTGGTGTGCGCGGGGGAGTGCGTGGGGCGCGAAGGGGGAATTGCCGGCCGCCCGGTCGGCGCCCGTCTCCACCGAACAGGGCGACGCCGTCGGCCGAAGCTGGTTAGATCGGTCCGGAAGCGGTCCCGGCACAGACCGCGCGAGGCGCTCCGGACGGCAGAGGGAGACACCATGGGCACGGCCAGGAGGACGGACACGGGCTCGCCCGCGCCACGGGACGGCGACAGCCACGACGTGCTCCGCGTGCACGGCGCGCGCGTGAACAACCTCAAGGACGTCAGCGTCGAGATCCCCAAACGCCGGCTGACGGTGTTCACCGGCGTCTCCGGCTCCGGCAAGAGCTCGCTGGTCTTCGACACGATCGCCGCGGAGTCGCAGCGGCTGATCAACGAGACGTACAGCGCCTTCATCCAGGGCTTCATGCCCACGCTGGCCCGCCCCGACGTCGACGTCCTCGAAGGACTGACGACCGCGATCGTCGTCGACCAGCAGCGCATCGGCGCCGACCCCCGCTCCACCGTCGGCACCGCCACCGACGCCAACGCGATGCTGCGCATCCTCTTCAGCAGGCTCGGCCGCCCTCACATCGGCCCGCCCAACGCGTACTCCTTCAACGTCCCCTCGGTCCGGGCCAGCGGCTCGATCACGGTCGAACGGGGCGCCGGCAGGACCCAGGCCGTGAAGGCGACCTTCAACCGCACCGGCGGCATGTGCACCCGCTGCGAGGGCCGGGGCTCGGTCTCCGACATCGACCTCACCCAGCTCTACGACGCGTCCAAGTCCCTCGCCGAGGGCGCGTTCACCATCCCCGGATGGAAGTCGGACAGCTTCTGGACCGTACGGGTCTACGCCGAGTCGGGCATCCTCGACCCCCACAAGCCGATCGCCAGGTTCACCAAGAAGGAGATGCACGACTTCCTCTACGGGGAGCCGACCAAGGTCAAGGTCGAGGGCGTCAACCTCACCTACGAGGGGCTCATCCCGAAGATCCAGAAGTCGATGCTGTCCAAGGACCGGGAGGCGCTCCAGCCGCACATCCGGGAGTTCGTGGACCGGGCGGTCACCTTCACGACCTGCCCCGAGTGCGACGGCACCCGGCTGAGCGAGGCGGCCCGCTCCTCGAAGATCGCGGGCATCAGCATCGCCGACGCCTGCGCCCTGCAGATCAGCGACCTGGCCGCCTGGGCAGGGGAGCTGAACGAGCCCACCGTCGCGCCGCTGCTCACGAGCCTGCGGCGGACCCTCGACTCGTTCGTGGAGATCGGTCTCGGCTACCTGGCGCTGGAGCGGCCCTCGGGCACGCTCTCCGGCGGCGAGGCGCAGCGCGTCAAGATGATCCGCCACCTGGGCTCCGCGCTCACCGACATCACCTACGTCTTCGACGAACCCACCACCGGTCTGCACCCCCACGACATCGCGCGGATGAACGACCTGCTGCTGCGGCTGCGCGACAAGGGCAACACGGTGCTGGTGGTGGAGCACAAGCCGCAGACCATCGCGATCGCCGACCACGTCGTCGACCTCGGGCCCGGCGCCGGTACGGCAGGCGGCACCGTCTGCTTCGAGGGCACCGTCGAGGGGCTGCGGGCGGGCGACACCGTCACCGGCCGCCACCTCGACGACCGCGCCTCGCTCAAGGAGAAGCCGCGCACCCCGAGCGGCGCCCTGGAGATCCGCGGCGCGAAGGCGCACAACCTGCGCGATGTCGACGTCGACCTGCCGCTGGGCGTGCTCTGCGTGGTCACCGGGGTGGCGGGCTCCGGCAAGAGCTCCCTGGTCCACGGCTCGATCCCGCCCGGCGCGGGCGTGGTCCCGGTCGACCAGGGACCCATCAAGGGCTCCCGGCGCAGCAACCCGGCCACGTACACCGGGCTGCTCGACCCGATCCGCAAGGCGTTCGCCAAGGCCAACGGCGTGAAGCCCGCGCTGTTCAGCGCCAACTCCGAGGGCGCCTGCCCGGGGTGCAACGGCGCCGGAGTCGTCTACACCGACCTGGCCATGATGGCGGGGGTCGCCACCACCTGCGAGGACTGCGACGGGAAGCGGTTCGACGCCTCCGTCCTCGCCTACCGTCTGGGCGGGCGTGACATCAGCGAGGTGCTGGCGATGCCGGTGGACGAGGCCGAGGCGTTCTTCGCCGACGGCGAGGCGCGCACCCCGGCGGCGCACAAGGTCCTCACCCGGCTCTCGGACGTCGGGCTCGGCTACCTCACCCTCGGGCAGCCGCTCACCACGCTCTCCGGCGGCGAGCGCCAGCGGCTCAAGCTGGCCACCCATATGGCCGAGAAGGGCGGGGTGTACGTCCTGGACGAGCCCACCACCGGGCTGCACCTGGCCGACGTCGAGCAGTTGCTGGGCCTGCTCGACCGGCTGGTGGACTCCGGCAAGTCGGTCATCGTCGTCGAACACCACCCGGCGGTCATGGCGCACGCCGACTGGATCATCGACCTGGGCCCGGGCGCAGGTCACGACGGCGGGCGGATCGTCTTCGAGGGCACCCCGGCCGACCTGGTGGCCGCCCGCTCCACCCTGACGGGCGAGCATCTGGCGGCCTACGTGGGCGCCTGAGCCCCCTGAGCGGCGGCGGGCGCGGCGGAACGCGCGGGCCCCGACGGGTTCCGGAGCTCAGACCCGGTGGCTCTGGCTCGTGACGAGCTCCATGACCGCCGGGATCCCGCCCTCGGTGAAGGCCCGGTGCTGCCGGTCGGCGCCGGTGCCGCGCCGCAGCAGCCGCTGCATCAGCGAGTTCACCTCCAGCCCGTCGCCGGCCGCCTCCAGGGCGGGGCCGATGTGCCGGGCCAGCCGGCACAGCACCTCGCCGCAGCTGCGCCGCTGCCCGTCGGGGTCGAGGAGGACGCCGTTCAGCCCCTCCCGGGCCGCGCGCCAGGTCGCGGCCTGGAGTATTTCGAGCGGGCACTCCGGAACGGGGTCGCCGTCCTTGTGCTCGCGGATCGCGGTGGCGACCAGACCGCGGATGATCCCGGCGAGCATCACCGCCTCGTCCACCCGCACCTGCACGTCCAGACAGCGCACCTCGATGGTGGGATAGCGCTCGGACAGGCGCGCGTGCCAGTAGAGCTGCCCGCTGTCGCACGCCGCCCCGGCCGCGATCAGCGCCTCCGCCCGGCTCTCGTAGTCGTCGAGGTCGGCGAAGCGCGGCGGCGGCCCGCTGACGGGCCAGCGGCCGAAGACCAGGGTGCGCCAGCTCGCGAACCCGGTGTCGCGGCCGTGCCACAGCGGCGAGTTGGCCGACATGGCCAGCAGCGTGGGCAGCCAGACCCGGATCCGGTTGAGCACGGCGACGCCGACCTCCCGGTCGGGCACGCCGACGTGGACGTGCATCCCGTTGATGAACTGCTCCTCGACCAGCTGCCCCGCGTTCGTCCGCATCGCCAGATAGCGGGGCCGCGGAGTGACGGCGACCGGTCCCGTGCCGTTGACGGGGGCGGCCCCCACGGCGGCGACCCGGCAGCCCAGCCGCTCGGCGGCGGTCCCCACCAGGTGCCGCAGCCGCGTCAGATGGCCGCCCAGCTCCGCCAGCGTCAGGCAGACCGGGGTCGCCACCTCCACCTGAGCCTGGAGCAGCTCCAGCTGCACCTCCGGCTCTCCGACCGCGTCCGGGCCGGTCAGCGCCCGTACCTCTTCCGCGCGGGGCAGGGGCCGGCCCGTCACGGGGTCCACCAGCAAATACTCTTCTTCGACCCCAAAGGTGAGCATGACAGGTGGTTACCCGTCCGCGGACCGCGCGAACCGGCATGGGTTTGCGCCACTCGGCCGGTACGGGCCCGGTGTACCGCCGCACGGGCGGCGTTCGGACCGGCCGGACGGACGCGCCCGGGATGCCGGAGCGCGTCGGCTGTACGAGGGTGGAGACTCCGCCGACCCGTCGGACCGAGGAGCCGTGAGGATGGAAGCAAGCGATGGCCCGCGTGACCCCAACCCCCAACCCGGCTCCGGACCGGCCGAGCACGGAGCCCTGCTCCCGCCGACGCACTCGCGCGTGAGCCTGCGCGTGAACGACACCGTCCACGTCCTCGAACTCGACCACCGCACCACCCTGCTGGACCTGCTGCGCGAACACCTCGCCCTGACCGGCTCGAAGAAGGGCTGCGACCACGGGCAGTGCGGGGCGTGCACCGTGCTCCTCGACGGGCGGCGGGTCAACAGCTGTCTGCTGCTCGCCGTCGCCCTGGAGGGCTGCGACGTGGTCACCGTGGAGGGGCTGGCCGACGCGGCGGGCTCCGACGGTGAGCTGCACCCCCTGCAACAGGCGTTCCTCGACCGGGACGCGCTCCAGTGCGGCTACTGCACACCGGGCCAGCTCTGCTCGGCCGTCGGCATGCTCCAGGAGGCCCGGTCCGGCCAGCCCTCCGTCGTCACCGACACCGAACGCCCGCCCGGCGACGGCCCGGTGCGTCTGACCGCCGACGAGATCCGCGAGCGCCTGAGCGGCAACCTGTGCCGGTGCGGCGCGTATCCGCACATCGTGGAGGCCGTCCAGGAAGTCGCCGTACGGGACCTGGCGGCCCGGGAGGTGACGGCGTGAAGCCCCTGAACTACGTGCGCGCCCGGAGCGTCGCGGAGGCGGCCGCCGCCCACGGGGGCCGCCCGGAGGCCAAGTACCTGGGCGGCGGCACCAACCTCGTCGACCTGATGAAGCTCGGCGTGGAGCGGCCCGACCTGCTCGTCGACATCACCCGGCTGCCCCTCGACGGGATGGAGGAGCTGCCCGACGGCGCCCTGCGGATCGGGGCGACCGTGCGCAACACCGACCTCGCCGTGCACCCGCTGGTCCGCGACCGGTATCCGGTGCTCTCGCAGGCCGTGCTCAGCGGCGCCTCGGGGCAGTTGCGCAACGTGGCCACCACGGCGGGAAACCTCCTCCAGCGCACCCGCTGCGCCTACTTCCAGGACCTGGGCAAACCCTGCAACAAACGGGTACCGGGCAGCGGCTGCGGCGCCCTGGACGGCGTCAACCGCGACCACGCGGTGCTCGGCCACTCCCCGCACTGCGTCGCCACCCACCCCTCCGACCTCGCCGTCGCGCTGGCGGCCCTGGACGCGGTGGTCGAGGTGGCCGGGCCCGGCGGAGGCCGGACGGTCGAGCTGACCGAGTTCCACCGGCTGCCCGGGGACACCCCCGACCAGGAGACCGTGCTGCGCCCCGGCGAACTCATCACCAGCGTGCTGCTGCCGGCCCTGCCCGGCGGCACCGTCTCGCGCTACCGCAAGGCGCGCGACCGCGCGTCCTACGCCTTCGCGCTCGCCTCCGTCGCCGCCGCCGTCAAGGTGGAGAAGGGGGTGGTCGAGCACATCGGGGTCGCCTTCGGGGGAGTGGCCCACCGCCCCTGGCGCGCCCGGCGCACGGAGGCCGCGCTGCTGGGCGGCCCGGCCACCGACGAGGCGATCGCTCGGGCCGTGGACGCCGAACTCTCCGCCGCCGTCCCGCTGCGGGACAACGCCTACAAGGTGACACTCGCCCGCGACCTCGCCCGCGAGGTGCTCGGCTCGCTGATCGCCCGGTCCTGAACACCCCGAGAGGAGAGCCGCCGTGGGATCGAGCCCGAGCCCCCTGGGCGCGCCGGTCGAGCGCCGCGAAGGCCGCGCGAAGGTGACCGGCGCCGCCAAGTACGCGACGGAGTACGCGCCGCCCGGACGGGTCCACGCCTGGCCGGTGCCCGCCACCGTCGCGCGCGGCAAGGTCACCTCTCTCGACACCTCGGCCGCTCTCGCGCTCCCCGGCGTCCTGGCCGTCCTCACCCCCGACACCGCGCCCCGGCTCGCCGAGGGGGACGACCCGACACTGGCCGTCCTCCAGGACGCCCGGGTGCCGCATCACGGGTGGCCGGTGGCGCTGGCCGTCGCCGAGACCCTGGAGACGGCGCGCGAGGCCGCCCGGGCCGTACGGGTCGGGTACGCGAGCGAGCCGCACGACACCGCCCTGGCCTGGGACCACCCGGACGCCTACGAGCCCGACGAGGTCAACGGGGGATACCCCGGGGAGCGCCGGCAGGGTGATCCCGAGGGCGCGTTCGCCGAGGCGGCGGTGCGGGTGGACGTGTCGTACACGGTTCCCCCGCTGCACAACCACCCCATGGAGCCGCACGGCGCCACCGCGATGTGGCAGGACGACTCCCTCACCGTGTTCGACTCCAGCCAGGGCGCCGACACCGTGCGCCAGGTGCTGGCGCGGCTCTTCTCGCTGCCCGAGGAGCGGGTCAGCGTCGTCAGCGAGCACGTCGGCGGCGGCTTCGGCTCCAAGGGCACACCCCGTCCCCATGTCGTCCTGGCCGCGCTCGCCGCCCGGCACACCGGGCGTCCCGTCCAACTCGCCCTGCCCCGAAGGGAGTTGACGGAACTCGTCGGACACCGCGCCCCCACCCTGCACCGCCTGCGGCTCGGCGCCCGGCCCGACGGCACCCTCACCTCGCTGATCCACGAGGTGACCACCCACACCTCCCGGGTCAAGGAGTTCGTCGAGCAGGCGGCGGTGCCCGCCCGGGTGATGTACACCAGCGGGAGCAGCCGCACCAGCCACCGGGCGGTGGCCCTGGACGTACCCACCCCGTCCTGGATGCGCGCACCGGGCGAGACCCCCGGGATGTACGCCCTGGAGTCGGCCGTCGACGAACTGGCGAGCGCCTTGGGGATGGACCCCGTGGAGCTGCGGGTGTGCAACGAGCCTCCGGCCGAGCCGGACAGCGGGCACCCCTTCAGCAGCCGGCACCTCGTCGAGTGCCTGCGCGAGGGCGCCGCGCGCTTCGGCTGGGCCGAGCGCGACCCGCGCCCGGGCGTGCGCCGCTCGGGGCCGTGGCTGACCGGCACGGGGGTCGCGGCCGCCACCTACCCGGTGCTGATCTCACCGAGCCGCGCGACGGTCACCGCCCACACCGACGGGCTGTACGTCGTACGGATCAACGCCACCGACATCGGCACCGGCGCCCGTACCGTACTCGCCCAGGTCGCCGCCGAGGCGCTGGGCGTGGGCGTGGACTCGGTCCGTACCGAGATCGGTCTCACCGGGCTGCCCAAGGCCCCGCTCGCGGGCGGGTCCTCCGGCACCTCGTCCTGGGGCTGGGCGGTGCACGAGGCGTGCCGGGACCTGACCCGGCAGCTCGCCGCCCGCCCCGGCCCGCTGCCGCCCGGCGGGCTGACGGCGTCCGCCGACACCGAGGGCACGGCGGACGCGGAGTCCCCGTACGCGCGGCACGCCTTCGGCGCCCACTTCGCCGAGGCCGCCGTCGACACCGACACCGGCGAGGTGCGGGTGCGCCGACTGCTCGGGGTCTACGCGGCCGGGCGCATCCTCAACGCGCGCACGGCCCGCTCCCAGTTCATCGGCGGCATGGTCATGGGCCTGGGGATGGCGCTCACCGAGAGCGGCAGCGTGGACCCGGCCTCCGGCGCGTTCATCGGCAGCGATCTGGCCGGCTACCACGTGCCCGCCCACGCCGACGTGCCCGCGATCGAGGCGCACTGGATCGACGAGGAGGACCCCCACCTCAACCCGATGGGCAGCAAGGGCATCGGGGAGATCGGGATCGTGGGGACGGCCGCCGCGATCGGCAACGCCGTCCACCACGCCACCGGCGTCCGCTTCCGGGAACTGCCGCTCACCCCCGACCGCGTGCACGCCGCACGCCGCTGACCCCCGGCTCGTCCTTCGCGGTCAGACGCGGCGGCGGTGGCTGGTGTCGCACCACGGGTAGGTCCGGCTGCGGCGGCAGGTGCACAGCGCCACCACACAGCGGTCGGAGAACGCGCTGCTGCCGTCCTCCAGGACGACCTCCACCGGCCCCTCCACCAGGACGGGGCCCTCGCGCCGCACACGGATGCGGCGCGGCTCGTCACTCGGGTCGTTCGGCACGGATGACCACCAGCTCTTCCGTCGTCTCGTCGTCCTCGATCAGGCCCTGCGCGTCCAGCCAGCTCCGGCGCTCGCGCAGCACCGGCCCGAAGGGGATGAACCGGCGGGCGATGACGGCCGCCTTCAGCCCCTCGGCGCGCAGCTCCCGCAGGCTGGTGTCCGGGTCGCTGAGCGCGGAGTGGACCATCAGCAGCGCTCCGCCGGGGCGCAGCAGGGGCGGCGCCTCGCCGCAGATGCGGCGCACCAGCAGCCGCCCGTCGTACCCGGCGTCCCACGCCCGCGCGGCGCCGCGCCGGGGGGCGGTGGCGGTCCGCGCCGGGACGTAGGGCGGATTGCTCAGGATGAGGTCGTAGGCGCCGCCCACGACCGGTGTCAGCAGGTCTCCGCGCAGCACGCGGACCGGCAGCCGGGCCAGCCGCGCGTTGACGCGCGCGGTCAGGACGGCGCGCCGGGAGATGTCGATCGCGGTCACCTCGGCCCCGCGCATGGCGGCGGCGATGGCCAGCGCGCCGGTGCCGGTGCCCACGTCCAGGACCCGGGCGCCCGGGGACAGCGGCTCCTCGTACAGAGCCTCGGCCAGCAGGGCGGTGTCGGCCTGCGGGGCGTAGACGCCGGGTGGGGCGAGAAGAGTCATGTGCGCCGAGTGCCCGGGAATCCGAAAAAGATCCCACTAAATCCTGGTTTATCCCTCGGAGCCGTGCCCCGGCCCGTCATCGAGGGGTACGCGCAGCGAGGAGCGGCCCGCCCGCCAGTGGCCGAGCAGCTCCTCGCCGAAGCGGTCCTCCAGGAACACGGTGGCGTCGATACCGAACACGACATCGGCCGTGAGCCGCGGTTCCTCCTCCAGGAGGCCGCCGATCACCTCGTGCCGCACGACCTGCTCGTGCACCGCGTCGGCCTCCACGTGCTCGGTGTAGAACAGCTCCGCGGCGGCGCCCGCGCCCGCGCGCTTCAGCGCCAGCGCCATCCGCCGGGAACCCGGCGACGAGGTGATCTCCAGCGTGGCGAAATGGCCGACCAGGGCGCCCCGCAGACTCCGGTGCAGCCCCAGCAGCGACATGAGGTTGACCGTGGCGAGCATCCCGGCGGACGCCGCGTCCAGATAGCGGCCGTACGCCGTGTCGAGGCCGAGGTCGGTCATCAGGTCGGCGAAGAGCCGGGCGTGCACCCGTTCGGCGCGCCCGCCGCCGAACTCGTCGAACTCCACCGCCGCCATCCCCGCCTTCGCCCGCCCCCACAGGCGGGGCAGCACCCAGGCGTGCGGATCGGCCTCCTTCAGGTGGTACAGCGAGCGCTGGGCGGCGTACTCGCGCAGCTGCCACAGATGGCCCTCCTCCTGGAGGTAGTGGGAGACCCCGCTGCCGTGGACGGGCTCCACGAGCAGCTCGCCCAGGGCGTCGTCCAGGTCGTGCTCCCGGGCCGCGTCCCGGCGCAGTGCCGTCAGGAAGCGCCCCTCCAGCAGGGCCCGCGCGGTCAGCAGCGCGGGGTCCCACTCGCAGCCGTCGTCCACCCCGGCGAAGCCGCGGTAGTGCGGCTCGTAGCTGACGTACAGCGCGAGCTGGAGGTCCTCGCCGTAGGGCTCGGCGCGGTCGACGGCCCGGGTGTCCGGGAGCGGGGTGCCCTCGCCGCGCAGGTGGCCGATGACCGCGGCGGAGAGCTCCCCGCGGGCGTCCGGCAGGGCGGGGCCTCGTTGATCGATAGTCATGATCTGTGGGTACCCGTTCAACGCCGTCCGCAACGGGTGCCCCGGGAGTCCCCCGGGTCGTACGCATCGGATTGCGATCCGGGGGACCGGGTACCGATGCGTGACCACACGCGCTGCGGGCGGTGGTTCGGGGACGGAAACAGCAGCAGGAGGATGTCATGGGCAGCGGCGACGGCGGGCGGCGCGTGGACGACGGGCGCGACGAGAGCGCGGCGGACCGCGCGGACCGCAAATGGGGCGACCTCCTCCAGGAGATCCGCGTCGCCCAGACCGGTGTGCAGATCCTCTTCGGCTTCCTCCTCACGGTCGCCTTCACCCCGCTCTTCCACCAGCTGGGAGACGGTGAGAAGGGGATCTACATCTGCACGGTCGTCCTGGGCTCGCTGACCACCGGCGCCCTGGTGGCTCCGGTCTCCTTCCACCGGATCCTCTCCGGCCGCAACATCAAGCCGACCGCCGTGGTCTGGGCGTCCCGGCTCACCTTCACCGGCCTGGTGCTGCTCTTCGCCACCATGACCTCCTCGCTGGTCCTGGTGCTGCGCGTGGCCTCGCACGGCGGGTACTGGCCGTGGCTGGTGGGCGGGGTGGCGACCTGGTACCTGGTGTGCTGGTTCGTGCTGCCCCTGTGGGTCCGGCACCGGCACACCACGGAGTGAGGCCGGCCGGGCCCGGGGGCCGGGCGGCTGCCCGAGAGCCGGGGGCGCCGCACGCGTAAAATCCCGTAAGGACACGTTGGCCCGCTCTCCGACCGCTCGGGACGGGAGATGCCGTGATCAAGCCGGTGCCGGACACCTCGGGGACGGTGGGCGCGCAGACCGCCTCCACCATCGCCGCGCTCTGGGCCGAGGCCGAACGCCTCCGCGCCGACCGCGCCCGGCAGCACCTGCTCGACCTGGCCACCGGCGTCCTCGCCGCGCAGCTCCGGCTCGGCCCCGCCCAGGCCCGGGAACACCTGGAGAAACTCTCCGCGGACACCGGCGTCGGCCCGGAAGACCTGGCCGCGGACGTGCTGAACGGCATCGGGGGCGACCCCGGCGCCGTCCCGGCCGCCGCCAGCGCCCCGCCGGACGAGGCCCGCAGGAACCGCCGCGCCCTGGCGGCGGCCGAGACCTACGAGAGCGTCGACGAGGCCGCACGGGCCCTGCTGGAAGGCGGGCTCGCACCCCTGGGCGCGCAGAGCCTGTGGCTGTGGCGGCGCACGGAGACGGGCTGCCTGCGGCTCGCCGGACACGCCGGGGTGGGCGCCGCCGAAGCGGTGGTGTGGCAGTGGATCCCGCCGGGGGCCCCGGCCGTCTTCCACACGGTCATGACGGACGGCGCCCCCTGCTGGCTCGGCTCCGGCCCGCCGCCCGGGGAGCCGCTGCCGGGCCCCGGGAGGCCGGCGGGCCGGGCGCTGCTGCCGCTGGGCACCCCGGGGACGGTCGTGGGACTGGCCCTCGTCGTCTGGCCCGACGAGGTGGACTTCGACCCCCGGCTGCGCCGCGCCCTCACCGGACTGACCGAGGTGGCCGCGACCGTGCTCGCCGGCGTCGAGGGCGAGCCGTCCGAGATGCCGGTCCTGATGGACGTCCTGGACGCGCTCGGCCATCCCGCGATGGTGCTGCGGGGCGCGCCCGACTTCCCCGCGCTGTCCGTCGAGTACACCAACGGGCCCGCGATCCGCAGTCTGGGCGGCTCCGCGCCGCCCGTCGGCCAGCCGCTCGCCCTCGCGTTCCCGTACGTCCACGCCGAGCTGGCCCGGCTGGCCCGGGGCGCCCACGGCTCGGCCCGGCGCCAGAGCGTGGCCCGGCTGCCCCGGATCGCGGGCGAGGCGGCGACCGCCCCGCTCCTGGACGTACGGGTGCTGCCCGCGGGCAGCGAACGGACCGTGGTGCTCTGGCACGCCAGCAGCGACCCCGAGATGTCCGCGGCCCGGGCCGTCGGCCACCTCGAAGGGGTGGCGCTGTTCCGCGACAGCGTGGTGGGCGGCGAGTCGGTGTGGTCGGCGCCCGCCTACCGCATCTTCGGCATCGACCGGGGCGCGGCCCCCGTCCCGCTGCTCGCCATGCGCGCGTGGCTGCACCCCGACGACGGCGACGCCCTCACCCACCTGCTCACCACCCTCACCGAACACCAGCGGGGCGCGCTCGCGGTACTGCGGATCATCCGCGCCGACGGCACGATGCGCCATGTCCGCGTCGCGGCGGAACCGCTCGTCGACGACGGCGTGGTCACCGGCATCAGCGGCGTCTACCAGGACGTCTCCGCGAGCCGGCGCACCGAGGCCGCGCTGACCGCGACCTTCGACCAGCTCACGGCCGTGCAGAAGCAGGCGGCCATCCGCGACGAGATGGCGCTGCGGCTCCAGCAGGCCATCGTGCCCGAGACCCCGGGCACCCAGGAGCTGCCCGGCCTCATCGTCGCGGCCCGCTACCGGCCGGCCGCGCAGGAGTACCGCGTCGGCGGCGACTGGTACGACGCGCTGCCGCTGCCCAGCGGCCATGTGCTGCTGGCCGTCGGCGACATCGCCGGACACGGCATCGACGCCGCCACCGGCATGGTGGCCCTGCGCAACGCGCTGCGGGGACTGGCCTTCAGCGGCCAGACCGCGGGACGCCTGATGGAGTGGCTGAACGAGGTCACGCTCCGCACGAGCGGCGGCCCGACCGCCACCGCCCTGTGCGCCCTCTACGACCCGGGCGACCGCTCCCTGCGGTGGTCGAGCGCGGGGCACCTGCCGCTGCTTCTGCTGCGCGACGGCCGCGCGCGGCTGCTCGACGGGCCGCACGACCTGCTGCTCGGCGCGGTCCCGTCCGTGACGTACCGGGAGATCCACACACCGCTGCGCCCCGGTGACACCCTGCTGCTCTACACGGACGGTCTGATCGAGCGCCGCCACGACGCACTCGACCAGGGCCTCGCGACGCTGGTCGGCCTCGCCGAGCGGTGGAGCGGCCGCGAGGTCGACGAACAGGTGGAGCGGCTGCTCGAGGCGGCGACGGGCGACACCGACGACGACACCAGCGTCGTCGCGATACGCGTACGGGACTGAACGCGCCCTCAGTGCAAAGGAGTTGGCGTGGCGTCACCGCCTCGTGAGGTGGTCGCGGATCACCGCCAGCAGCCGGTCCGCGTCCACGGGTTTGGCGACGTACTCGTCGACCCCGGCGGCGAGCGCCTTGGCGCGCTCCCCGGGCATGGCCTTCGCGGTCACCGCGATGATGGGCAGGTGGGCGAAGCGCGGCCGGCGGCGGATCGCCGCGGTGGTCGCGTAGCCGTCCATCCCGGCCATCATCACGTCCATCACCACCAGGTCCACGTCGTCCCGCGAGGACAGCAGATCGATCCCGGCCTGGCCGCCGGCCGCCGTGAGCACCACCATCCCGGCGTGTTCGAGGATCTGGGTGAGCGCGAAGACGTTGCGGGCGTCGTCGTCGACGACCAGGACGGTGTGCCCGGACGGCTCGGGCGGCGCGCCCGCCTCCTCCGCCCGCGGTACGGGCCGCTCCTCGGCGAGCGGGTCCTCGTGCCGTCCGGACAGACCGCTGAGCGGCATGTAGAGCGTGAAGGTGCTGCCCCGTCCCACCGCGCTCTCCGCGACGATCACTCCGCCGAGCAGCCGGGCCACCTCGCGGCTGATGGACAGGCCGAGGCCGGTGCCCCCGTAGCGTCTGGCGGCGGTGCCGTCGCCCTGCTGGAACGCGCCGAAGACGCTCTCCAGGCGGTCCTCGGGGATGCCCACCCCGGTGTCGGTGACCCGGAAGGCGAGCGCGGGGCCCGACGCGCGCAGGACCTGTGGGAGTTCGTCGCCCTCGGCGGTGTGGATGTCGAGCTGCACATGGCCGGTCTCGGTGAACTTCAGGGCGTTGGAGAGCAGGTTGCGCAAGATCTGGCGCAGCCGGGCCTCGTCGGTGGTCAGCTCGTCCGGGATGCCGGGAGCCGCCACGATGCGGAAGTCCAGCGCGCGTTCGGCGGCCACCGGCCGGAACGTGGCCTCCAGGTAGTCGAGCAACTGCGGCAGTGCGAACGGCTCGGGCCGGATGTCCATCTTCCCGGCCTCGACCTTGGACAGGTCCAGGATGTCGTTGATGAGCTGGAGCAGGTCGGAGCCCGCGGAGTGGATGACCTCGGCGTAGTCGACCTGCTTCTCCGTCAGGTTCCCCTCCGGGTTCTGGGCCAGCAGCCGGGCCAGGATGAGCAGGCTGTTGAGCGGGGTGCGCAGCTCGTGGCTCATGTTGGCGAGGAACTGCGACTTGTACATCGAGGTGCGCGACAACTGCTGGGCCCGCACCTCCAGCTCCTGGCGGGCCTGCTCGATCTCCAGGTTCTTGCCCTCGATGTCCCGGTTGCGGTCGGCGAGCAGCGCGGCCTTCTCCTTCAGCTCGGCGTTGGAGCGCTGGAGCTCCTGCTGCTGTTCCTGCAACTCCTGGGAGCGGGCCCGCAGTTCGGCGGTGAGCCGCTGCGACTTCCCGAGCAGCTGGTCGGTGCGGACGCTCGCGATGAGCGAGCCGACGTTGACGCCGACGGTCTCGATGAACTGGTCGAGGAAGTCCCGGTGCAGCTCACTGAAGGGGCGCAGCGCGGCCAGTTCCACCACGCCGAGCACCTGCTCCTCGACGACCACCGGCAGGATGATCAGCTGGCCGGGGTCGGCGTGCCCGGTGCCGGAGGCGATCGTGGCGTAACCGGGCGGGACCCGGTCGACCACGACCGTACGCCGCCGGCGGGCCGCCTCGCCCACCAGCGACTGGCCCAGCAGGAAGCGCCGGGGGCCCGCCGCGGGGTCGTCGGGGGAGGCGTAGGAGGCGGTCATGACCAGCTCGGTGCCGTGCGGGCTGTCATGGGTCAGGAAGAAGGCGCCGTACTGCGCGCCCACCAGCGGCGGCACCTCGCTCATGATCAGCTCGGCGAGTTCCGGCAGACCCGCCGCACCCTGCGCCAGGGCGGACACCCGGGCGAGGTTGGTCTTGAGCCAGTCCTGGGCCTCGTTGGCCCGGGTGGTGACCCGCAGCGACTCGACCATCGCGTTGATGTTGTCCTTCAGCTCACCCACCTCGCCGGGAGCGTCCACCGTGATCGAGCGGGTCAGGTCGCCCTCGGCGACGGCGCTGGTCACCTCGGCGATCGCGCGGACCTGCCGGGTCAGGTTCCCGGCCAGCTCGTTGACGTTCTCGGTGAGCCGCTTCCAGGTGCCGGAGACACCCTCCACCTCCGCCTGCCCGCCGAGCCGCCCCTCGCTGCCCACTTCGCGGGCGACCCGGGTGACCTCGGCGGCGAACGACGACAACTGCTCGACCATCGTGTTGATGGTGGTCTTGAGCTCCAGGATCTCGCCCCGGGCGTCCACGTCGATCCTGCGGGTGAGGTCGCCGCCCGCCACGGCCGTGGTGACCTGGGCGATGTTGCGCACCTGGCTGGTCAGGTTGCCCGCCATGGAGTTGACGTTGTCGGTGAGGTCCTTCCAGGTGCCCGACACCCCGCGTACGGTCGCCTGGCCGCCGAGCTTGCCCTCGGTGCCCACCTCGCGGGCCACCCGGGTGACCTCCTCGGCGAACGACGACAGGCGGTCGACCATCGTGTTGATGGTCTCCTTCAGCTCCAGGATCTCGCCGCGCGCGTCCACCCGGATCTTCTGGGTGAGGTCGCCCCGCGCCACCGCCGTGGCGACCTGCGCGATGGAACGCACCTGGGAGGTGAGGTTGTCGGCCATGGTGTTCACACCGGAGGTCAGCTCCAGCCACACCCCCCGCACCCGCGGCTCCCGGGCATGGCCGCCGAGCAGCCCCTGTCCGCCGACCTCCCGGGCCACCCGGGTGACCTCGGAGGTGACCAGGGACAGTTGCTCCACCATCCCGTTGTAGATGGTCGCGATCTCGCCGAGGAGGCCGCCCTCCTCGGCGGGCAGACGCGCGGAGAGATCCCCGTCCCGTACGGCGGTGAGCCCGGCGAGGAGTCGGCGCAGCGCGTCCTCGGCCGGGCCCGCCGGGGTGTCCGGGGAGCCGTCGCCGGGGGCGGGGACGTCCATCGCAACCTCGCATCGAACCGTCGGCACGCACGGCCCGGGAGCGGCGCGCGTGCGGGGGTTCGCGCGTGCGGCGAACTCGACGGGCGCCTCCACTCTGGCACGATCGGCCCGCCCCGACATCCCGGGTGCGGCCCTCGGCGGTCACTCCCCACCCGCCCTCGCCGACGGCCCCGTACGACCGACGGCCTCAGAGGGCCATACCGTGCGGGCGGGGCACCGGTACCTCGAACCACACGGTCTTCCCGCGCCCGCGAGGCACCCAGCCCCAGGCCGACGAGAGCCTCTTCAGCAGATAGAGGCCGTGCCCCGAGGACCGGGTGGGCCGGTGTCTGCCGTGGGGTTGTGGTCGTTCGGGACTGTTGTCGCTGACCTGCACCCACACCTTGTCGTCCGTGTGGTCGATCCGGAGTTCATAAGGTCCGTCACCGTGCGTACACGCGTTGGTGACCACTTCGGAGACCAGCAGCAGTACGTCGTCCACCGTGGTGCGCTCGCGGGCACCACGGGGACCGAGCCACTGCTCCAGGACTTGACGGGTGAGATCGCGGCATTGGCCCACTACGCCGGGTCCCTTTTCCAGGCTGAACCGGCGACTCTCGGTCACGCGCTCCTTGGCTTGGCCACGATGCATACCGGGCGGGTGCCCCGCCTTGCGGCGAATCAATCGCCATCGGCATCAAACTGCGGCAAAACGGGCATCACCCAGTCAGAACGCTCGGCCGACGGACCCGCCGCCACCCCGGCGGCTCAGGCCCCGCCCCGTCGAAGGAGCACCATGCGCACCGCCCGTGAAGCCACCTCCCGCACGCAGCCGCCGTCGGCGGCGCCCGCGTCGGCGGTACGGCGCCGTGCGCTGGACGGCATACCCGAGACCGTCCGGCCCCGGGAGCTCAGCACCCGGGACGCCCAGTCCCTCTCCGAGGCGATGTTCCGCCGCCTCGCCGAGCTCGACGAGGGCACACCGGAGCACGCGTACGTACGCAACACCCTGGTCGAGCTCAACCTCAGCCTGGTCAGGTTCGCGGCGCGCCGGTTCCGCAACCGGGCCGAGCCGATGGAGGACATCGTCCAGGTGGGCACCATCGGCCTGATCAAGGCGATCAATCGCTTCGACGTGGAGCGGGGGGTGGAGTTCTCCTCGTTCGCGCTGCCCACCATCAGCGGTGAGATGAAGCGGTTCTTCCGGGACACCACGTGGGCCGTGCAGGTGCCCCGCCGCCTCCAGGAGCTGCGGCTGCGGCTCGCCGGGGCGCAGGAGTCGCTCGGCCAGGAGCTGGGGCGCCCGCCGACGACGGCGGAGCTCGCCGCGCGCCTGGGGGTGCCGGAAGCCGAGGTGGTCGAGGGCGAGAAGGCGGCCAACGGCTATATGACGCGGTCGCTGGACTTCCCCGACGACGACAGCGGCGCCGGTACGGGCGCGTCGCGCAGGCTGGCGGAGGAGGAGGGCGCCTTCGAGGTCATCGACGCGCTGGAGTCCCTCAAACCGCTCATCGCGGGCCTCACGGACCGCGAGCGCACCCTGCTCTCGCTGCGGTTCGGCGAGGAGCTGACGCAGGCGGAGATAGGCGCGAAGGTGGGCCTCTCCCAGATGCACGTCTCACGGCTGCTCGCCCAGATCCTGGACCGGCTGCGCACGGGGCTGCTGGAAGACGCCCCCGCGACGGACGGCCGCGGCTAGCCGCCGCCGGGGCGCGGCTCTGCGGGAATCAGGGCCTACGGTGTGTGCGTCCCCTCCGCCCACGACGGCAGCGCGACCTCCAGCCACACCACCTTGCCCGCCCCCAGCGGTGTCGAGCCCCACTCCTCGGCCAGCCGGTCCAGCACCATCAGACCGTGGCCGCCGGGCAGCGAGGGCGCCCGGGGGCGGCGCGCGGGCGCGAGGGGACTGCCGTCGGCGACCTCCACCCGCAGATGGCCGCCGTCGTGGCGCAGCACCAGCTCCCGGGGCCCGCCCGCGTGCAGGCAGGCGTTGGTGACCACCTCGGAGACGAGGAGGAGCACGTCGTCCGCGCGCTCGCGGTCCCCCTCCGGCTCCGCCGAGGTCCACCCCCAGTCGGCCAGCGCCCGCGCGGTGAAGTCGCGGCAGCGTGTCACCACACCCTTCGTCCCGAAGAGTTCGAGTCGGCGGATCTGGCTCCGCCCGGTCCGGCTCGTGTCGCCCATCAACTCCTCCGCTACCCGGGCGGCCGGCCCGCGAGCGCTTGGTCCAGGTCGGTGTGGACGCGGAACACCGCGGCCGCACCGGTGATTTCGAACATCCGGGCCACCGGCGGCTGGAGGGCCGCCAGTTCGATGACGGCGCCCTCCGTGTGCGCGGCCGAAGCGCGCGCCCGCAGCAGCACGTTGAGCCCGGTCGAGTCGCAGAACCGCAGACCCGTGCAGTCGACCACGATCCGGGCCGGGGCCGCCGCGATCTGCTCGGCCAGAGCAGTGCGCAGCGGCTCCACCGTGTCGTGGTCCAGCTCGCCGGTGAGCGAGAGCACCGCCGCGTCGCCGGTCCGCCTCGCCGTGACGGCGAACCGTCTGTCCCCGGCGGCGGACCCGTCGTACGCGTCGCTCGTGTGCGGTCTCATGGGTTCACCCGTCCTTCGCCCCTGCTGGTGGTGCTCCGGGCGCCGGTGGGCGCCCGTAGGGAGAGTGCCCAATGATCGGCGCTCTAGTGCCGCGGCGGCCCACGTGCCCGCCCGGGCCCGACATGGGTCCGGCGCCCCATCGTCCCCGGCCGGTCCGGCGTCCGCGATCCGTGCGGCAGCCGGGTGAGCACCGGCCCGCACCCGGTTTGAGCCGCTCTCCCAGGGTGACCCGGAAGAGAGCGTGAGAAACCCGTGGATCGAGAGAGAGGCACCGATGGGCATCAGCGACAGTGCGGCCAGGCTCGCGGCCGAGGCGGACATGAAGCAGCGCGCCGAGGGGGCCACGCACCGGACGAGCACGGCGGCGTCCGGGGCCCAGCGGGCGGTCGGCCAGGCGGGCCGCACGGCCCGGGACCTCACCCCCGCGCCCGTACGCCGGGCGGCGACGGTGGCGGTGATGGCCGTACGCGTGCGGCCCCGGCAGCTCGTCGCGGCCGGGGCGGGCGTGACGGCGGCGCTCCTCGTGCTGCGGCGCCGCGGCGGCCGCGGGAAGTGACCGCGGGCGGCACGGGCCGCCCCCCGTTCCGCCGCCCGCACCATTCGGCGTATCCGGCCGGAGGCTGACCAGGGCCGTGTCCCGACCGGGGCGTACGGCCCTTCCGGGCTCCGCCGGGCCGCGCCGAACGGCCCCCGCCCGGTCGCACCCCCGGGCGCCGGGGCGCAGCATGGAAGGCGGAAAGTCGTGCCGATCGGCCTGGACCTGGTCAGCGGGCGTGTCCCGCGCAGGGGCGTACGGGTGAGGAGGCCGGTGATGGCTGATGCGCAGTCCTTCCCGGCCCGTTCGGGGGCGAGAGACCCGTCGCTGGTGGCGGGCGGCCTCCTGGACGTGCTCGGGGTGGCCGCGGTCGTCCTGGACGACGAGGGCCGTATCCGGCTGTGGAGTCCCGAGGCGAGACGGGTGTACGGATACACCGCCGCGGAGGCGCTGGGGCAGTACGCCGCCAAGCTCCTGGTCGCCGAGGAGCACCGCCATGTGGTGCTGGAGCTGTTCGCCCAGGTCATGTCCGGCGACGGCACCTGGGCGGGGGTCTTCCCCGTACGGCACAAGGACGGCAGTACGCAGCTCGTCGAGTTCCGCAACGTACGCCTGGAGGCCGACAACGGCCGGATGTTCGCGCTCGGCCTGGCCTCCGAACAGGCGACCGTACGGCGGGTGGAGCGCGACCTCGCGCTGTCGCTGCGGCTCGTGGACCAGTCGCCCATCGGCCTAGCGGTCCTCAACACCGACCTGCGGTACGTGCTGGTCAACCCCGCTCTCGAACGCATCAACGGCATCTCGGCCGAGGAGCACCTCGGGCGCCGCATCGTCGAGGTGCTGCCGTTCCTGGACGGGGCCGCCGTGGAGGAGCGGATGCGCGAGGTGATGGCGACGGGGCGGCCGGTACTGGACGAGTTCACCACCGGGCGCACCGCCGCCGACCCCGAGCGCGACCACGCCTGGCTGGTGTCGGTGTACCGGCTCGACGACCAGGCAGGGCACGTCCTCGGCGCCGCGGTGTCCGTGGTCGACGTGACCGAGCAGCACGAGGCCGCCGTCTCCGCGGCCCAGGCCCGGCGCCGCCTCTCCCTGATCGCGGACGCCTCGGTGCGGATCGGCACCACCCTCGACCTGGAGGTGACCGCCCGCGAGCTGGCCGAGGTCGCCGTCCCCGAAGTCGCCGACATCGCGGCCGTGGACGTGCTCGACACCGTCCTCGCGGGGCCCCGGCCGGGGGAGGCGGACAACGGCGCCGTGCGGTTCCGCGCGCTGGCGCTGAATGCCGCCTACCCCACCGAGGCCACCTCCGCCGCCGACCCGGTCGGCGACGTCGCCCTGTACGGTCCCACCCGGCTGGTCACCCAGTGCGCCCGCACCGGCCGCCCGGTCCTGGTCCCCAAGGTGCGCCCCGAGGACCTGCCGCGCATCGCGCGCAACGAGGACGCCGTGCACCTCCTCGCCGCCGCGGGAGTCCATTCCTACCTGGCCGTCCCCCTCATCGCCCGCGGCCAGGTCCTCGGCGCGCTCGACCTCAAGCGGGCCCGCAACCCCGCCCCCTTCAGCAAGGACGACGTCCTGCTCGCCACCGAACTCGCCGCCCGCGCGGCGGTGTCCATCGACAACGCCCGCTGGTACCAGCGCCAGCGTGACACCGCGCTGATGCTCCAACGCCATCTGCTGCCCCAGCGCCCCGCCGACCCCAGCGGGCTGGACATCGCCTACCGCTACCAGCCGGCCGCCGCCGACGACGAGACCGGCGGCGACTGGTTCGACGTCATCGCCCTCAGCGGCGACCGTACGGCGCTGGTCGTCGGCGATGTGATGGGCAGCGGCATCAACGCCGCCGCCACCATGGGCCAACTGCGCGCCACGGCCCGCGCCTTGGCCCGCCTCGACCTGGACCCGGCCACCGTGCTGACCCATCTGGACGCCGCCACCGCCGACCTGGGAGACGCCACGGCGACCTGTGTGTACGCCCTGTACGACCCGCACACCCACCTGTGCCACATCGCCGTCGCCGGGCACCCGCCGCCGGTGCACCTGCGGCCCGGCCGCCCGCCCCGGCTGCTCGACCTGCCCACCGGAGCGCCGCTGGGCGTGGGCGGTGTCCCGTTCTCGACCACCGCCGTCAGCCTCGACCCGGGGGACGACCTCGTCCTGTACACCGACGGTCTGATCGAGACCCGGGACCAGGACATCGACACCCGGCTGGCCACCCTCACCGACCTGCTGACCGGCCCGAGCCGCCCGCTGGAGGACGCCTGCGACTTCCTGCTCGCCGCCCTGCGCCGCCCGGACACCCATGACGACGTGGCCCTGCTCATCGCCCGGGCCCGCGCGCTCGGGCCCGCCTGAGCACGCGGGCGGCGGGGTCTCACATCCGGGTGCCGAAGTCCTGGGTCCACCACGGGCCGCCGGGACCGCTGTGGATCCCCACCCCCAGCTCCTTGAAGGCGCAGTTGAGGATGTTCGCGCGGTGGCCGGGGCTGTTCATCCAGGATGTCATCACGTCGGCCGGGCTCTGCTGGCCCCGCGCGATGTTCTCGCCGTAGGTGGACCACTGGTAGCCGGCGGCGTGGACGCGCTCGCCGGGGCCCGCCCCGCTCGGGTCGGTGTGGTCGAAGAAACCCTGGGCCGCCATGTTGTCGGAGTGGCGCTGGGCGGCGGTGGCGAGCTGGGCGTTGTCGGTCACGGGACCGCAGCCGTTCTTGGCCCGCTCGCTGTTGACGAGGGCGATCACCTGCTGGGCGTCCGAGCCCTGCCGGGCGAGACCGTTCTTCGGTACGGCGGGGGTGTGCGGGGCGGGGGGCCGTGCGGCGGCGCTGTGCGGCGCGGGGCGGTGCGCGGCCGGTGTGGACGAGGTGGCCGAGCGGCTGGGCGACGGCGACGCACTGGCCTTCGGCGAGGGTGAGGTGGCCGAGCGGGTGGGGGCGGGCGCGGTGGTGGTGGCGCCTTGGGGGCTCCCGGCCGTGACCGTGGTGCCGGCCGGGGCGTCGGCGACGGTGTGGCCGGGGGCCGACGGCTCGGTCGAGAGGTGGATGGCCACGGCCAGACCGCCTATCGCGGTGGCGCCGGCGAGCACTGCGGCGGCACGGCGGCGCCGTCGGGCCCGGTCCCGGTCACGGCGCAGCTCGCCGCGGGTGACCGGTTCGGCCGGGGCGTTCCGGCCCCGGGGAGCCTGCCGGTGGCGGCCGCGTGCCTGCGGTCGCGGTGCCGGGCCGGGGTCCGTGGAGGGCGCGTCGGTGTGCGCCATGGGGGCGGGGGCCGCCGCCCGGTGTGCGGACAGGGCGGCGAACAGACCGGCCGCCGAGACCACCGGCACCAGCGCGAGCCCCGCGAGCAACCCCTCCGGCGGTACGAGTCCGCTGCCGAGCCCCGAGCAGACCGGGCACGCACGTGTGTGCCGGGTGATGCGCTTGCGCCACAGCGCGCAGGGCACTCCGTCCCACAGCGACAGGAGCCCGGTCAGCTCGTGGCAGTGCGAGGCACCCGCCAACGTCCGCACACCTGGCGCGAGGCGTCGAGCCGCTCCTTCATGCGCTGGACGCGTACGGCGGTGTGCTGGTGGGACAGTTCCAGGGACGCGGCCACCTCGGCCCGGGTCAGCTGTCCGGCCGTCTCCAGCCACCACAGCGAGAGCAGCCCCCGGTCCTCGGGCTCCAGCCAGCGGGTGGCCTCGGCGGCCTCCCTGCGCTGCCCGGAGAGCCCGAGCCGCAGGATCGTGAGGTCGACGAAGTCGGCGCCCGGGTCGGGCAGGTCGCTCGTCTCCTGGATGCCGGTGCCGTCCGGCCGGGTGCGGGCGCGCTGCCAGTACGCGCGCAGCTGGTTCATGGTGATGGCCACCACCCATGACCGGAAGCTGGCCGGGTCGCGCAGCCCCGGCAGGCCGTCGAGCATCCGCAGCACGCTCTCCTGGACCACGTCGTCGACGTCGGCGTGACCGTTCAGCGCCCGCCCGACGATGTTGTAGACCAGCGGCAGACAGGCCGCGACGAGCTCGTCCTGGGCCTGCTGGTCACCGGCTCGCGCCGCCGCGACCGTCGCCGTCCCGTACTCCATATCCACGCCTCGTCCACTCTCCCCGGGCCCGGGCGGTCCCGGGGCCTCCACCGACTGCTTCTCCACGGTGGGAGACGGACGGGGGAGTGGCGGATAACGAAAACCGCGGAGGTTCTTTCCTCCCGCTGCGGCTCGACTTCCCGGCCGGAGCCGACGAGGGGTGGATAGGGGCACGGGCTCGGGACTCGGGGCACGGGGCTCGGCGGACAGGGTGCTGTCCGCCGGGCTCTGCGTGGCTGATGCCGTACGGCGGGAAAGTCGTCGGCCCGGGAAGGTCGTAGACCCGGGGAAGGCCGTCGACCCGGGGGAAGGTCGTCGACCCGATCCGACCCCGGTGGACGAGGAGTGTCAGGCCTTCACGGGGACGGCGTCGGCGGTGGGTGTACCGGCCGTCCCGGTGGTGCCCTTGTCGGGAGCGGTGTAGAAGACGGAGCCCTGCTTGCGCTCGCGCTCCAACTCGCCCTTGGCAACGAGTGCTTCGAGGGTGTTGCGGACCACCTGGGGGCTGGTGGCGCGGTCCGGGTGGGCGGTGGTCAGCTCGGTGAGGATGTCGGCGACCGTACGCGGCTCCTGGTGACCGGCGAAGAGGCCGAGGACGACTTCCCGCAGGGTGGGGCCGGAGGTCTCCGCCTTGCCCCGGGAAGCGGTCTTCGCCGGAGCGGTGTTCTTGCGGAGGGTGCGGGCGGGCTTCGCCGCGGACTTGACCGCCGACTTGGCCGGGGACTTGACCGTGGCCGTGACCTCGGAGGTGACCTCGGTCTTCTTGGAGCGGGGGGTGGGCACCTTGGCCGGGGCGGCCGTCTTCACCGACTTGCCGGAGGCGCTCTTCGACGTCGCGGTCTTCGTCGTCGCGGTCTTCGCGGTGACGACCTTCGCGGTGTCGGCCTTGCCGGCCTTCGGGGTGTCGGCCTTCGGGGTGGCGTTCTTCGCGGGGGTGCGCTGGACGGCGGTGGCCGTCCTGCCCGCCGCGGCGGCGGCACCGGTGAGGGTGTGGTGCATGGTCTGGAGCAGACCGTGGTCCCGCTCCAGGGCTTCGAGCCGGCCCTTGAGGGCGTCGAGTTCGGCGCGGATACGTGACTGGTCCTGCTGGTTGGCTTCCAGATCGGCGGTGACCCGCGCCGCGTACTGGTCCTTGAGTGTGGTGGTGTCCGGCTCGTCCGCCATGGGATGTCGCTTTCCTCGTGCTGAATGATGCCGCCGGATGCCGGCCCTTGCTGCGGGCACAGCACAGGCGAGTAGGCAAAAGATACACACCTTACCCAAACAACCGCAGCCCGTCTGATTCGCCTGCACACTAAAGAGTTGATGAGAGAAACCCCCATATCCCCCTGGAACCCGGTGCGGTGGCCGCCGTCGACGTCGTCCACGGACACGGGTGAGTGGGATCACAGGGTGTTCCGGGGAACGCCGAGGGCCCCGGGCGCATCTGTTCGCCCGGAACGGGGATTTCGATCGGCGTGTGTGCGGAGGTACGGCGCGGGTGGCCCTTTCCCGTCCGGTGCCGTCCTGCGCGGCGCACCGCCCATCGAATTCGGAGTTGGTGTATGAAGCGCCCGTCCACGGCACCGGTTGCGGTGCTCGCTCTCTGCTCGGCCCTGCTGGTCGCCGGGTGTTCCGAAGGCAGCGACCCGGTGAGCTTCGGCGACCAGGCCGCGAAGCCGGCGAGCCGCAGCCGGGCGCCCGGGAACAGCAAGGTGCAGTTGCCGACCAATCCGCGCGAGTGGAGTGTGCAGCGGGAACTCGCCGACGGCACCAAGGTGGTGCGCACGACGCTGAAGGGCCGGAAGTCGGGCTTCGAGGGGAAGGTGTGGGCGTGGGCCCCGAAGCAGTACTTCGAGGAGAAGTACAAGAACAGCGCCTTTCCGGTACTGATCGCACTCCCCGGCAGCAACGGGTATCCCACCAACTACTGGTACGGCGCCGACCTCAAGCTCCAGGAAACCATCGCGGAACAGGCGCGGCGGGGCAGGAGCCTGCCGTTCGTGGTGGTCATGCCGGTGCTGAACGCGGACAAGAAGAACTACTACGACGGCAGTGACATACCCGGCCAGCCGAAGATGGGCACCTGGATGTCGGACGACGTCCCGGACCTGGTGCGGGAGAACTTCCGTACGTTCAAGGATCCCCGGGGCTGGGGTTTCTTCGGGTCCTCCTCCGGTGGCTATGTCGGGATGAAGATGATGCTGCAATACCCCCGCCGGTTCGGCGCCGCGATCGCCGGCGGCCCCGACACCCGCCCGGACTCCCCGCTGTGGAAGGGCCACGAGAAGGAGCAGCAGGCCAACAACCCGGAGCAGCTCGCCCAGGATCTGATCAACAAGGGCGGCCCCACGGTGAACCTCTCGATCATGCTGGGCACCAAGGAATCGGGCCAGGCCAAGGTGAAGGACTTCCTCGCCAAGTACGGCAAGGGACCGGTCAGAACGAATCTGTATATGATCCAGAACGGTCACCACAGCGGACGGCAGTACGCGAAGTCCCTCGGCGACGGTCCTCTGGAGTGGATCAGCAAGCGGATGCTGGCACCGTCCTCATAACGGCCGCCGCCTTGTCACGCCGGTGTGACGGGCATCACGAGCATGATCCCGGTACCTCAGGGCACCTGGAACCCAAGGCCCCGTCGCGTCCCCCGTCGCGACGGGGCCGCCCCTGGCGAGAGCGAGGGGATTGACGTGTGGGAACCCTGGGCAGGTGCGCAGGGGCTAGTGCGGGCGGTTGCGCATGCAGGACGGGGGCAGTGACGTGAGTGAGGAAACGGCTCCGATGTGGAGGACCGGTCTGGTACCGGTCGACGCCGCGGAGGCGCGCAGGCGTGTGACGGACCTGCTGGGCGCCGCGCTGGAGCGGCCGTCGACGCAGGCCCCCGAGGTCGCGGACGCTCTCCTGGTGACTTCGGAGCTGGTGACGAACGCGCTGCGGCACGCCGGCGGTGTGACCGCCTTCGAGGCGATGGCGGACCGGGTGGGGCTGCGGCTGGTGGTCGAGGACGCGAGCGACGCGCTTCCCACCACGAAGGAGCCCACCGCGGACTTCACCCCCGGCGGTTACGGCTGGCCGATGATCTGTCGCCTGGCGACCAGCGTCACCGTGAGCCTGCTGCCTGCCGGAGGCAAGCGCATCCAGGTCTTCCTGCCGCTGTGAGCGGCGCTTCAGGCGCCCTGCCGAGGTGGTTCCCTCTGCTCTTCCCCGGTGACTTGTCATGGGCGGTGACCTCCACGGGCCCGGTGCCGCCGCCCTCTTCCTTTCCCGAGCGATTCTCTCCGTGAGTGCTGGTGCTCCGAGCGACGCGGGCACAGGCGCGAGCGAGCCGGTGCCAGGACGCTGGTGTGCGTCCTGACGCCGGCTCGCTCGCGCTATGACGTTCTTACGTCGGTGAAGGACTACGGCGCCGGGGCGCCGGCCGGCTCATTCCGCGACGACGCCCATACCGGTGCGGAGCTTGGTGAGGATCCGGCGCAGGATGCGGGACACCTGCATCTGCGAGACACCGAGCGTCTCACCGATCTCCGCCTGGGTGCGCTCCTCCACGAACCGCAGATGCACGACGAACCGCTCGCGCTCGGTCAGGGTGTCCATCGCGGGTGCGAGGGCCTGGAAGTCCTCGACCAGTTCCATGGCCGGGTCCTCCCAGCCGATGATGTCGGCGAGCGCCGCCTCACCCTCCTCCTCGTTGCCGGACAGGGCGGCGTCGAGGGACGAGGAGTGGTAGCCGTTGGCGGCCAGCTGGGCCTCCAGGACCTCTTCCTCGCTGATGTCCATCAGGGCGGCCAGTTCCTTGACCGTGGGGGAGCGGTCGAGACGGCTCTCCAGCTCGGCCCGCGCCTTCCCCAGCTCCGTCCGGCGCTCCTGGAGGCGGCGCGGAACGTGCACGGCCCAGGTGGTGTCGCGGAAGAAGCGCTTCATCTCGCCGACGACGTACGGCACGGCGAACGTGGCGAACTGCGTCTCGCGCGACAGCTCGAACCGGTCGATCGCCTTGATCAGACCGATCATGCCCACCTGGACGACGTCCTCGATCTCGTCCGCGTACTGGCGGAACCGCCGGGCAGCGAAGCGCACGAGCGACATGTTCATCTCAATAAGCGTGTTGCGCGCGTACTGGTAGGCGGGCGTGCCCTCCTCCAGAACCGCGAGCTGCTCGAAGAAGAGGCGCGACAGCTCCCGTGCGTCCCGCGGCGCGAGCTTGTCGGGGCACTCCACCAGGGGCAGCTCGGGCGCCACCTGGCTCCGCGGACCCGCCATGGTGCTGACCTCGACCGTCGTCATGATCTCTCCCTCGATCGACCTGTACAAGCTTCCAACGCGTACCAACGCGAGGAGCGTGTACCCGCGAAC
Source organism: Streptomyces sp. NPDC005878 (assembly GCF_040629815.1). Taxonomy (NCBI): domain Bacteria; kingdom Bacillati; phylum Actinomycetota; class Actinomycetes; order Kitasatosporales; family Streptomycetaceae; genus Streptomyces; species Streptomyces sp. NPDC005878. The sequence goes on along the minus strand of NZ_JBEXWK010000001.1, from coordinate 64,989 downwards.
CCACATCCCACACGGTGAATTTTCGATCCGATGGGAATCCCGTTCAGAGCGGCGCCCCCCGCGGGGAAGATCATGACCATGGTCTCACGCGAGCCACGCCGTGCGGAGGCTGTGGAACCCGGGGGAGGACCTGCGCGCGGACGAGGCGGCGCTCGTGGCCCGCCGCGCCGCGCGGGCGGCCGGGTCCACGACCTCGACCGGGCGGCCGCGGCGGTGGCGGCCCGCCCCGACGGCGATCGCGCGCTGTACGACTTCGGCTACGCGTATGTCGAGAGCGGCCTGTCGCTCCTCGCCGTAGGCGCCTCGCGCGCGGTGCCGACCCGCAAAGTGCGCCCGAGCCCCGCTCGGCGCGGTCCGTCGGCTCAGAACTTGCGCCAGCGGGCCATCGCGAAGGAGAACAGCCCGAAGAGCACCAGGCCCGCGGCCACCGCCATCAGCAGCCACGGCCCGACGGGGGTGTGGGTGAAGGAGCGCAGGGTGTCGTCCATGCCCTTGGCCCGGTTCGGGTCGAAGCCGACCGCCGCCCACAGGGCGAAGCCGCCCGCGGTGGTGAAGACGGCGCCCCGCGCGATCCCGCCGGCCACGCCCGTGCAGTCCACCAGTCGGCGGGTGCGCTCCGACATCTCGTCCAGCCGCATCCGGTCGTGGTACTTGCGCAGCGCGGCGCGGGCCGCGATCCACACCCCGACCCCGATCGCGACGACCCCGGCCGCGCCGACCATCCAGCGCCCGCCCGGCAGGTCGAGCAGCCGGGCCGTGACGTCCTGGGACGCGCGGTCGCTGGAGCCGCCCTCGCTCCGGCGGTCGCCGAGCGCGTACGTCGAGACGGTGTACGCGACGAAACCGTAGAAGACACAGCGCGCCGCGGAGAGCAGACGCTTGCGCGCCTTGCGTCCGTCGGTCCCGGCGGCCCCGAAGACCGCCTCCGACAGGCGCCACAGCGCCATACCGGCGAGCGCCACCGCCAGCGCCCACAGGACGAACGTCCCCATGGGCCGCTGCCCTATCTCCGCGAGCGCCCCCTCCCGGTCGGCCTGCCGGCCGCGGTCGCTGCCCGTGGCCACCCGGGCGGCCAGCAGCCCCACCAGCATGTAGATGACGCCCCGCGCCACGAACCCGGCCCGCGCGGCGCCCTCCACCACCGGACCCCGCGCCGCCCGCCGCGCCCGCATCCGACCGGACCCCGCCACCGTTCCCACCTCCACGGCCCACCTCCCGAAGTGCGGGTGCCCCGGGCCGCGCCGGACAACCCCGCCTGGCCCCGGACAACCGCGGGGTGTGCCGCGAGACGGTGAGGACGGTGGAAGGGGGCCGGCACCAGGACTCCGCCGCCTCGCCGCGTTCTCGCTCCAAGGCTTCGCCCGTCGGCCGCAGGCGCAGGGCAGTGAGCGGCAGGAGAGGTACGGACAGGATGGCCGCGCCGACGAGTGCCGCGCCCTCGCCGGTGCCGAGCCTGCCGTCGTCGACGCCGACGGTGGTGATGGCGACGACGAGGGGCGGACAGGTGGCGCGGTACCTGCGGCCCGCCGCCGTCAGATGAACCTCGCCGCGTGGTCGGCCGCCCATCGCGCGAACGGCAGCGGGGGCCGGCCCAGCACCCGGCGCGCGGTCCCGGTCGCCGGGGAGCCGCCCCGGGCGGCGGCGGTGAGGAACTGCACGATCGAGGCCGCCTCGGGCGACCCGAACCGCGCGAACTCGCGTCGTGCCCGCGCCTCGCTGAGCTCCTCGACGCGGATGCGCCGGCCCGCGGCCTCGCCGATCAGCTCCACCTGGCGGCGCTGCGACAGCAGCTCGCCACCCGTGAGCAGATCGCTGAGCCCGGTCGCGGGGACCCCGGTCAGCGCCGCGACGGCGGTGGCCGCCACATCGCGCTCATGGATGGGCGCCGTCACCGCGTCCGGGTGCAGGAGCCGGACCACCCCCTCGGTATGGATCGAGGACGACCAGGTCAGCGCGTTGTTGGCGAGCACGAGCGGCCGGATGGGGGTCCAGCGCACCCCCGAGGCGGCCAGTGCCGCCTCCATCGCCCGGTGCTCCTCGGCGATCGCGTTGCCGTGGGCGTACGGCAGGAGGACGCTCCCGGAGGAGAGGGCCACCACGTGCTCGACGCCCGCGGTGCGGGCGGCCGCCGCGAAGTCCGCCATGCCCGCCCCGGTCGCGTACACGAACACCTGGCGTACGCCCCGGAGCGCGGCCGCAAGCGTCGAGGGCCTGTCGAGGTCGGCCGCGACCACCGGCACCCCGGGCGGCAGGTCCGCCCTCCGCGGGTCGCGTGCCGAGGCCCGGACCGGCTCGCCCAGGGCGAGGAGCTGGTCGAGCACCTGCCGTCCGACGCTGCCGCGTGCTCCGATCACCAGGGTGGTCATCCGCGTCCTCCTCGGTCGGGAGCAGTTTGGGCGGAGATTTCCGACAGGGCAAGGAGGCAAGAACGGGTTTATCAGGGCCATAGGTCATAAACGGTCATAAAATGCAGGTACCGACCAGTCCGCTTCCGAGGGAGGCCTCGATGCGAGCGACCGAGGGTGACCAGCTGGTGCAGCACGGCAGGGTCGTGGGCCAGCACGACCGAACGGGCGAGATCGTCCAGATCCTGGGGGAGGGCGGCACACCGCCCTACCGGGTCCGCTTCCCCGACGGACATGAGTCGATCATGTCGCCGGGCCCCGACTGCGCGGTGCGGTCGGCGGACGAGCGGAGGGAGGGGCACCGGTAGGAGGGGTTCCGGCAGAAGAGGCCGTCGGCCCGTGCCCCGAGGGGGGGGGAGGCCGTCCTGAAATGGCCTACGGACACGCCCACTTGACACTTTTTCTGGTGCGCCCTTTCCCTGCTCACGGGAACCTTTCCCTGCGCGAGCCTGTCCTCCATGGGAAGGTGTCGATCTCCCCGGAGTGACGGGTGGGGCACCAGGGGTGGACGAGTGAAGGGGGCACGCCGGTGGGCGGGGAGCGTGGGGTCGATCTGAGCGGCAGCGGGGCGGAGCCGCTCGCGCCGGACGACCCTCGACGGATCGGCTCGTTCCCGCTCGTCGGAAGGCTCGGTTCCGGAGGGATGGGGCGCGTGTACCGCCCGGCACGCGCAGCCGTGGGTCAACGGCGGGGTGGCCTCGTGAGGCCGCGGGCGCATCGGGGGGAGCGCGCGGGGGAAGGGTCCCGGGCGTGACCGACTCCGCCCTCTGGATCTCGTCGCTGACCGCGGGCACGGCGGTGCTCGCCAGCTGGGTCACCAGCCGCGGTACGGCCCGCGCGGCCCAGATCCAGGCCGCCGCTGCCGAACGGACCCAGCGCACCCTCCGCGTCGGCGAGGCGCGTCGGTCGGCGTACGTGAGCCTGATCGAGCAGGCGCACAAGATGGCGGAGCTGTACTGGACGGTGTCGGACATCCACAAGTCGGGCGGCACGCACGCCGAACAGCTGCCCGCGCTGCGGGAGGTGCAGGCCAGTCTGCGGGTGGAGTACGGCAGGCTCCGCCACTTCATCTGGGTGATCAACCTGGAGGGTCCGGACAACGTGGCCGCCGCCGCCGAGAGGCTCCGGCTCGCGACGCGCCCTCCGCACCGGGCACTTGGGGCGTCGATCGGGGGCGAGCCGGACGCCGCGGCGCACTTCGACCAGTGCTACGACCCGTTCTGGGAGTCGGTCCTGGCCTTCGTCTCCGCCGCCCGCACGGCGGTCCACGACCTGTGAGGCGCCGCGCGGCCCGCGGTGTCGTGGCGCCGCCGCACGGGGGGCCCGAGTCCTGCGGGGCGCACGGAAATTGAGGGGACCCGGTGTGCGCACCCGTACTACCCTCCCCGGATGCCTGAACTCATCGGTGACGAGTCCGTGTCGGCCCGTTCGCGTTCCCTGTGGCGTGACCGTGACTTCGGTGTCTTCTGGGCCACGCAGACCCTCTCCGTCGTCGGTGACTCGTTCGCCCTGGTCGCGCTCCCGCTCCTGGTGCTGCACGCGACCGGCTCCGTCGCGCAGATGGGGTTGCTGACGGGCGCGGCGGGAGTGGCCGCGGTCGGCACGGGGGTGTTCGCCGGGGTCGTGGTCGACCGGCTGGACCGCAGGAAACTGCTCATCGCGTCCGACCTGGTGCGGCTGGTGCTGTACGCGCTGATCCCGGTGGCCTGGGCGTTCGGCCCGCGGATCTGGCTCCTGTACGTGGTCCTCCCGCTGGCCGAGGCCGTCGTCATGTTCTTCTCCGTCACCTACGTCACCGTCGTCCGGTCCCTCGTACCGGGCGACCGCATCACCGAGGCCAACGGGCGGCTGAACGCCACGGCCGCGGCGGCCGGTGTCGTCGGGCCGCTGCTCGCGGGGGTCGTGGCGGCCTGGCTGGGCCCGGCGGCGGCCGTCGCGGTGGACGCGGCGAGCTTCGGGGTGTCGGCCGCCTGCCTGACCTTCGTACGGTTCACCGGGCGCGCCGGGTCCGGCGACGCGGGGGTGCGGGAGCGGCGGCGCGAGCCGATCGGCAAGGAGCTGGCCGCCGGGGTGTCGTTCCTGCGGAGCCATCCGGTGCTGCGCAGCCTGACGATCCTGCTGTCCGTCTTCAGCTTCCTGACGCTCGGCCTCAACGACCTGATCATCTATCACCTCAAGCACGATCTGGAGCAGGGCGACGGCGCGGTCGGCACCGTCTTCGCGGTCGGCGCGCTGGGCACGGTCGCCGGGGCGCTGTTCGTCGCCCCGATCCGCCACCGGCTCGGCTTCGGTGTGACCTGGACCGGCGGGGTCGCGGTCTGCGGGCTCGCCCTGGCGGCGGTGGGGTCGGCCGGGAGCGTGGCGGGGATCGCGGCCCTGACCGCCGTATTCCTCGGCTGTGTGAGCGTGTCGGGGACCTGCTCGATGTCGCTGCGGCAGGAGGTGACCCCGGACCATCTGCTCGGCCGGGTCACCTCGGCCTTCTGGACCATCCACTACTCGGCGGCGCCCATCGGCGCGGCCGTGCTCACCTGGGCCGCGCAGCGGTACGGCACGGGCCCGGTGTGCTTCCTCGCCGGGGTGTGCTGTCTGCTCGTCGCGGTCCTCGCGCTGTTCACCCCGGTCCGCGCGCGCCGCCCCGAGCAGGCGGGAACGGCCGCGGCCGGGCCCGTCCCGAGCGGCCCTGGCCAGGAGCCGGCCCGTAGTGGATCATGTCGAGATGACTGATGGCCCCCATTCCCCGTCGCCCGCCCCGCTGTTCTCGCCGTCCGCCGTGGAGCGGCTGGCTGGTTACACCCCGGCGGACCAGCGCGAGATCCTGGGTGACGGCGCCGACCCGTTCGGGGTCGCTCACACCGGCCTGACCTGGCTGCCCAAGGAGGACCACTTCGGCATACGCCACGAGGGCCGCCTGGTGGCGCACGCGGGACTGCTGCCGCTGCGGATGTCGATCGGCGGTGCCACCACACCGGTGATGGGCGTCGGCGGGGTGGCGGTCGCCCCCGGTCTGCGCGGACACGGCCTGGCGCGGCTGGTCGTGGGCGCGGCGCTGGACCACGCGCGCACCAGGGGGCCGCGGCACGCGCTCCTGTTCTGCCGGCCGCCGCTCGCCGCCTTCTACGAACGCCTTGGCTGGCGCGCCCTGGACCGGCCCGTCGAGGTGGAGCAGCCCGTGGGACCCGTCGTCATGCCCCTGCGGACCATGTGGACACCGCTGCACGACGACGAGCCCTGGCCCGACGGCCCGGTGCGGCTGCTCTCGTACCCGATGTGAGGACCGGGGGCGGAGTCAGCCGTGCTGGGGAGCGGGCTTGAGGATGGCGAAGGGCGCGCCGTGGGGGTCGGACAGCCAGGCGATCCGCCCGACGCCCGGCACGTCGGCCGGGGGCATGAGCACCGAGCCGCCGCGCTCCCGCGCCCGGCCGGTGGTGGCATCCGCGTCGGCCACCGCGAAGTACGGGATCCACCGCGGCTCCATGCCCTCCTGGGCCGTGGCGACGCCGCCGAACGTGGCGTCCTGCTGGTCGCCCTCGGCGGTGGAGAGCACGGTGTAGGTCATGCCCGGCGCCTCCATCTCCTGGGAGCGCCAGCCGAACAGCGAGCGGTAGAAGGAGAGCGCGGCCGGTACGTCCCTGGCGTGCAGCTCGGCCCAGCACAGCGCGTCCTCCTGGGACGTCTGCTCCAGGCCCCGGGTGGCGGCGGGCTGCCAGACGGAGAACTCGGCGCCGCCCGGGTCGGTCAGGCACGCCATCCGGCCCACGTCCATGACGTCGAAGGGCTCCGCCCGTACCGTCCCGCCGGCCTGCTCGACCGCCTTCGCGGTGGCGTCCGCGTCCGGGGTCAGGAAGTACACCGTCCAGGCCGGCTGCGCGCCCTCCTCGGTGAGCGGGCCCAGCGCGGCGACGGTTCTGCCGCCCTTCTGGAAGAAGCCGTAGCCGCCGGCGTCGGGGCCGGCCGACTGGAAGTCCCAACGGAAGACACCGCTGTAGAAATCGGCGGAGGCGGCTGTGTCGGGGCTGCCCAGGTCGAGCCAGTTGGGTGCGCCGGTGACGAAGTCGGTACTGAGCATGGGTGCGTGCCTGCCTCTCGCGGATCCGGCCGTACGGGCGGGGGAGTCCGCGGCCGGGCCGGTGTCCTCCCGGGACGAACCAGCCCCTATCGGATCGTAGTGACAGGGCCGCGCGTCGGGCACGCGGAAGGGCGGAACGGGTGACGGCCCCGGGGAGCGGCCCCGAACGGACACGGGGCGGACGGGCCGCGCGCCCGTACGGGGCCGCGCCGCTCAACGGCGCGGTGCCGCGGCCCGCCGCTCGCCGAAGTGCCACGGGCGGCGCGTGCGGACCGGCTTCTCGTCCTCCTGCCGCGGCTCCCCGAGGTGGTGGAAGCCGCGCCCCATCCGGCGGCCCAGCAGCAGATAGCCGAGCAGCGCCCCGGTGGTGTTGAGGATGACGTCGTCCACGTCGAAGGCGCGCCCCTCGACGAGCGCCCCCTGCACCAGCTCGACGAAGACCATCACGGCGACCGTGTACAGCAGGACGCGCACCGCCCGCAGCCGCCGGCGCACCAGCACCGGCAGGATCAGCCCGAAGGGCACGCCCAGCAGCAGGTTGCCGCCGACCTGCCGGCAGGCGGCGAGGAAGGTGTAGTCGTCGGCGTACTCGCGCAGCGAGTGCCCCGGCCGCAGGTTGGCTCCCGCGATGTCCCGTGAGGCGGGCGAGGGGGTCAGGGTCAGCTCGGCGAGCACGACGGAGAAGGCCACCAGCGCCGCGAACGCCACCAGCATGATCAGGACCCGAACTGCCGTGACCCGCCTGTCCGTTCGTGTCTGTGCCCGATCGGCTCGAGTGGTCATGCCGAGCGGATTCCCCGTAACGCGGACGGTACGCCCCGGCGTGCGGGCACGCCTCACGCGAGCAGGGTGAGGGCTCCCGGCAGGACGCGCGCGGTGACCGGCAGGACGGCCTCGACCTCGCCGTCCGCCCCGTACGGCAGCGGTCGGTCCGCCTCGATGCGCACCTCGCGCCCGCGCAGGACCTCCACCTGCGGGCGGCGGACGTGGCTGCCGTCCTCCAGCTCCCGCATGACGGTGAAGAACAGCCGGCGGGGCGAGTCGTGGAGGATGACCACGTCCAGCAGCCCGTCGTCGACGGCCGCGCCCGGCGCGATGTGCCGGCCGAAACCGTAGTACCCGGAGTTGGCGGCGACGACGGTGTAGCCGCTGCGCTCGTGGACCGTGCCGTCGATGGTCACGCGGTAGTGGGCGGTGCGCCAGCCGGCCACCGCGCGAAGTCCGCCCATGTAGTACGAGGCGGCGCCGCGCAGCAGCCGCGAGGCGTTGGCGTGGCGGTTGGCCACCGCGTCGACCCCGGCGTAGACGCTGCCGAGGACGGCGATCCTGTCGTGCGCGGCCGACTCGACCTCGATGGCGTCGACCTTCCTCGGCTCGCCGCGCAGCAGGATCCCGGCCAGCGCGGCGGGCTCGGAGGGCAGTCCGAGGGCGCGGGCGAAGTCGTTGCCGCGCCCGGCCGGCACGATGCCCACCAGGGCGTCCGTTCCGGCCAGGGCCCCCGCCACGCATCCCGCCATGCCGTCGCCGCCGACCCCGAGCACCACCCGGCCCTGCTCGGCGGCCCGGCGGGCGAGGGTGCGCGCGTGGTCGAGGCCGCGGCTGTACTCGACCTCCAGCCCGGCTCCTCCTTCGCGCAGCAGCCGGGCCAGCGGGATCAGGGCGGCGGCGCCCTGCGACCCGCCCGCGGTGGGGTTGACGACGGCCGTGAACTGTCGCATGGCTACGCTCCGATGGGCGACGACGGTGTGCTTGCGGGCGGGGGAGTGGGAGGCCGCGCGCCTCAGCGGGCGGGCAGCGGCGGCAGGAGGATGCCGGGGTTGAGGATGCCGGCCGGGTCGAGCCGGTCCTTGACCGCGTGCAGCACCTCGACGCCGAGCGGGCCGATCTCCCGCGCGTACCAGTCGCGGTGGTCGGTGCCGACGCCGTGGTGGTGGCTGATGGTGCCGCCCGCGGCGAGGATGGCGTCGTTGGCGGCCCGCTTGGCCGGGGCCCAGTGCGCCACCGCGTCCTCGCCCTGGGCGCTGACCACCGTGAAGTACAGGGAGGCGCCCGCCGGGTAGACGTGCGAGACGTGGCACATCACCAGCGGCGGGGTGCCCGCCTCGGTGAGGGTGGTGGTCAGGGCGGTGCGCACGGCCTCGTAGAGGGCCGGGATGTCCGACCAGAACGCGGCAGTCTCCAGCGTCTCGGCGAACGCGCCCGCGTCCAGGAGCGCGTCACGCAGATAGGGCGCGTTGTAGCGGCCGTGGGCCCAGCCGGTGCCGGGGTCCTCGCCGAGCGGTTCGCCCCGCGCCGCGCCCAGGGCCGCGTGCACGCGCGTCCTGCGGTGGGCGACCTCCTCGGCGGTGCCCTCGTACCCGACGATCGCCAGGCAGCCGGCGTCGGAGGAGAGGCCGCCGCCGATGGCGTCCGGCTTGGCCAGGCCGATCATGGTCTCGGTCTCGTCGGAGAGCCGCAGCACGGTGGGCAGCGGTCCGTCCTGGGCGAGGGTGCGCAGGGCGGCCCGGCCCTCGGCGAAGGACGCGAAGCGCCAGCCCTCGTAGATTTTCGTCGCGGCCGTGGGGTGGATCCGTACGGTCACCGAGGTGATGACGCCGAACGCCCCCTCGGAGCCGAGGACGAGCTGGCGCAGATCCGGTCCGGCCGCCGAGCGCGGGGCCCGGCCGAGGTCCAGGGTGCCGCGCGGGGTGGCCACCTGGAGAGCCGTCACCATGTCGTCGAAGCGCCCGAAGCCTGCCGAGGCCTGGCCGCTGGAGCGGGCGGCCGCGAACCCGCCGACCGTCGCCCACTCGAAGGACTGGGGGAAGTGGCCGAGCGTGTAGCCCCGTTCGGCGAGCAGCGCCTCCACCTCGGGGCCGCGCAGGCCGGGTTGGAGGGTGGCGGTGCGCGAGACCTCGTCGAGATCGAGCAGGCGGTTCATGCGGCGCAGGTCGAGCGCGACGAACGCGGTGTGTCCACCGTCGCCGCCGGGGGCCCGGGGGGCCAGTCCGCCCACGACGGAGGTGCCGCCGCCGAAGGGGACGACGGCCACGCGGTGCTCGGTGCAGGCCGCGAGGGCGGCCAGGACCTCGTCGTGGTCCGCGGGAAGCACCACGGCGTCGGGTGCGTCGGTGACCTCGCCGGAGCGGATGCGCAGCAGGTCGGGGGTGGACTTGCCGCGGGTGTGGCGCACCCGCGTCTCGTCGTCGCCGCGGACGTGCGCCTCGCCGACCGCCGCGTGGAGAGCGGCCCTGGCCGCGTCGGTCAGCCGGGAGGGGCCGGGGGCGACGGCCGCCAGCTCCTTCGCCGGGGCCTCGGCCGGGCGTACGCCCAGCAGGTCCCGCAGCAGACCCGTCACGTCCTCGGGCAGGGGCGCCGCCTTGGCCGGATCGCCCCAGCCGCTCCACAGCATGTCCACCGAACCCACCTGATCACCCGCTTCGTCGCGCAGTTGTTCCGGTCCCACGGCGTGGGGGGCGGCTTGCCGTCGCCCGTTCCGTCGTTACACTGTGACAGATGAAGCCCATTCGTCACAACCGTCGGGACGACGAGGCGGTGCTCGACGCCGCCCGGGACTGCGTGCTCGCCGTCGGCGTCCGCCGGACGACCCTCACCGACGTCGCACGCCGGGCCGGGGTCTCCCGGATGACCCTGTACCGGCGCTGGCCCGATGTGCGCACCCTGGTGGGCGACGTCATGACACGGGAGTGGGTGTCGGTCACCCTCGGGGACGCCCCGCGCACCGACACCACCCGCCCCGTGCGGGAGCAGCTGGTCGAGGGGCTCGTGACGGGGCTGCGCGCCTTCCGGGAGCACCCCCTGCTCCGCAAGATCCTCGACGTCGACCCGGAACTGCTGCTGCCGTACCTCTTCGACCGGCGCGGCGCCAGCCAGGACGCGCTGCTCGCCTTCGTCCAGGAGGCGCTCGAACAGGGGCACGCCGACGGATCCGTCCGCGCGGACCATCCGCTGCGCCAGGCCCGGTCGCTCTTTCTGGTGATGCAGTCCTTCGCGCTCTCGCTCCAGACCATGACCGACGCGGCGGACCCCGACCTCGCCGACGAAGCGTTCTACGACGAGCTCCGGCACATCCTCGAGAGGACCCTCGCCCCATGAGCCGTACCGAACCCCGCTCGGACTCCTTCTCCCTCACCGCCGCCCGCCGCTCCCGCGACCTCGACCGTCTCGCCGCCGGGACGACCGTCGACGTCCTGGTCATCGGCCTCGGCGCGACCGGCGCCGGAGCCGCTCTCGACGCCGCCTCGCGCGGTCTGTCGGTCGCCGCGATCGACGCGTACGACCTGGCGTTCGGCACCTCCCGCTGGAGCTCCAAACTCATCCACGGCGGACTGCGCTACCTCGCCTCCGGACAGCTCGGCGTCGCCCACGAGAGCGCGGTGGAGCGCGGGGTGCTGATGGAGCGCACCGCCCCCCACCTGGTGCGCGCGCAGCCGTTCGTGCTGCCGCTCACCTCGCTGACCTCGCGGCGCAACGCGGCGCTCGCCCAGGCCGGGCTGCGCGCCGGTGACCTGCTGCGCGTCTCGGCGGGCACCGCGCGGCGCACCCTGCCCGGCCCGCGCCGCCTCTCGGCCGTCGAGACCCTGCGCACCGCGCCAGGACTGCGCCCGCACGGCCTGTACGGAGGGCTGCTCTCCTGGGACGGCCAACTGGCCGACGACGCCCGGCTGGTGACCGCCATCGCCCGCACGGCCGCGGGCCACGGCGCGCGCATCCTCACCCGCACCCGCGCCCTGTCCGTCAGCGGCTCGGGCGCCCTGGTCCGCGACGAACTGACCGGGCAGGAGCTGACCATCCGGGCCCGGGCCGTCGTCAACGCCACCGGTGTCTGGGCGGACCACCTGGTCGACGGCGTGAAACTGCGCCCCTCGCGCGGCACCCACCTGGTCCTGCGCGGCACCACCCTGCCCGGACTGACCGCCGGACTGCACATCCCCGTCCCCGGCGAGAGCAGCCGTTTCGTGCTGGTGCTGCCGCAGGGCGACGGCCGGGTGTACGTGGGGCTCACCGACGAGCCGGTCGACGGACCGCTCGAAGACGAACCCACACCCCCCGAGTCCGACATCGGCTTCCTGCTCGACATCCTCAACACCGCCCTGGACACCCCCGTCCACCGCGACGACGTAGTGGGCGCCTTCGCCGGGTTGCGACCGCTCCTCGACGACGCCCCGGGCGACACGACGGGCGGCCGCACCTCCGACATCTCGCGGCGGCACGCGGTGCTGACGTCGGGCGAGGGCGTCGTCACCATCGTCGGCGGCAAGCTGACCACCTACCGGCGCATGGCCCAGGACGCCCTCGACGCCGCCCTGGCCGCCCGGGGCATGGAGGCCGCGCCCTGCCGCACCGCACGGCTGCCCCTGGTCGGCGCCGCGGCTCCCGCCGAGCTCGCCGCCCTGCCCGTACCGCGCGGGCTGCTGGCCCGGTACGGCACCGAGGCCACCGCCCTGCACGCGCTCGGCGAGGCCGACCCCCGGATGCGGGAGCCGGTGGCCGAGGGTGTGGAGACCACCCGGGCCGAACTGTGGTGGGCGGTCCGGCACGAGGGCGCGCTCGACGCGTCCGACCTGCTGGACCGGCGCACCCGTGTCGGCCTGGTGCCCGCCGACCGGGCCGCCGCACTCGACGCGGCGCGCGAGGCGCTGGACGCGGCGGCGCAGGAGCCCGCCGGGTCCTGAGCCGGCCCCGGGAGGTCTCCGCTCGGGCCCGGGGATGCCGGGCGTGGGCGGCCCTGGGCCGGATGGAGCAGCGCGAAGGCGTGCGGCGGTCCGGCGTCTGATGCTGGGTCAGGGGGGACGGGCGAGCCGGACCCGGCCGCCGCCATGCCTTCAGGAGGTACCCACGTGGTCGCACACCCGCCCGGACGCCGCGCCCGGCTGCCGCTGGCCGTAGCCGCTCTCCTCGCCGCCGCGTCGGCCGGCGCGCTCGTCCGGCCCGCCCAGGCCGCGCAGACACCTCCCGCCCCGCACGACCGTACGCTCCAACGGGACCTGGACCGGCTCGTGGGCGCGTCCGGCGGACCGCCCGGAGTCATCGCGGTCCTCACCCGGGGCGACCGGACCGAGGTCTACCGGGCCGGGGTCGCGGACGTCCGCACCGGGCAGCCGCCCCGCCCCACCGACCACATGCGGATCGCCAGCATCGCCAAGGCGTTCAGCGGGGCCGTGGCTCTGCGCCTCGTCGACCAGGGCCGGCTCACCCTGGAGACCACCCTCGGCAGCCGCCTGCCGGAGCTGCCCGCCGCCTGGCACCGGGTCACCCTGCGCCAACTGCTCCACCACACCAGCGGACTCCCCGACTTCACCGCCTCGCCCGACTTCCGGGCGATCCTGACCGAGGACCCCCACCACGTCTTCGACTCGCGCCGACTGCTGGAGTTCGCCGCCGGGGAGCCGCTCGCCTTCCGGCCGGGCACCCGCTACCAGTACTCCAACTCCGACAACATCGCCGTCGCCCTCCTGGCCGAGGCGGCGACGGGCCGCCGCTACGAGGACCTGCTCAAGCGCCTCGTGTACCGGCCGCTGGGCCTGGAGCACACCAGCCTGCCCCACGGCCACCGGCTGCCCCGCCCCGCCCTGCACGGCTACGCGGTCGACCCGCCCGCCCCGCCCGAGGACGTCACCGAACTCTTCGACACCTCGGGCGTCTGGGCGTCCGGCGCCGTCGTGTCCACCCCGAAGGACCTCGGCCGCTTCATCCGCGGCTACGCCGGAGGCGGCCTCTTCTCCGCGCACACCCGCAAGGAGCAGCTGAGGTTCCTGCCCGGCGCCGCCTCCGAACCGGCGGGCCCGGGCGTCAACTCGGCCGGACTCGCCCTGTTCCGTTACGCCACCCGCTGCGGTGTGCTCTACGGCCACACCGGCAACACCGCCGGATACACCCAGCTGGCCGCCGCGACACCGGACGGCAAAAAGTCCCTCACCTTCTCGATCACCACCCAGACCAGCAAGAGCCTCAAGCCCGCCCTCCTGAACCACCTGCGCAAGGTCCAGGAGGACTTCGCGTGCGCCCTGCTGCGCCACTGAGGAGCCGGTCACGCCACGGGCCGACGGCCGGTCAGTCCTGACGCCCCCGCTCCGCCTCCCTCGGCCCCGGCTCGTCCCCGTCCAGCACCGACACCGCGTGCGCCGCCGACGCCAGCGTCACATGGCGGTGCCAGCCCGCGTACGAGCGGCCGGTGAAGTCCCGGATGCCCAGACGGTCGGTGGTCTCGCGGAAGTCGTGGTCGGCGCGCCGGACGAGCCGGGTCAGCCGCATCAGGGTGGGCAGCCGGGTCTCCGTCATATCGGTGAGCCACAACTCCACGGGACCCTGCCGACGGCCCTCCGCCACGCCCAGGAGGACCAGTTCGCCGGGCCCCGCCACCTGCTGGACGGCGGGGGAGGGACGGACGCGGATCTTGGTGGTGAGGTGTGTCGGCCCCCCGCTCCCGAGGTCGCGTCCCGGCAGCGGGGCCGGGCGCATCCGGTCCCGGGCGGCGGTCATGATCTGCACGGCCTGCCGGAGCTCCGGGGTGCGCCCGTGCGGCGCCGGGTCGGTCACGGTGAGCCGGACCGCTCCGCCGACCCGGGCGAGGAAGGGCACGCCCGCGGCCCGGAACGCGGCGACGGTGGAGGCCAGGTCCATGTGCCGGGCGTCCAGCACGACCGGGCGCCGCGGCAGCCCCCAGTCGCTCGCCGTCTCCACGGCCGCCTCCACCGCCCAGTCGCCCAGGGTGCGGTCGCCCAGGTCGTCGGGGATGGACGCCTGGCGGCGCCGGATACGGTCGTCGAGCCAGGAGGACGACAGGTGCAGCCGCCAGTTGAGGGGCACGCTCATGCGCTCGTTGGCGGACCACACCCCCACCGCCTGCTGGGCGTTGACGAGCTGGCCCAGCTCGGAGACGAACTGGCGGTCCACCCCGACGGAGTTCTCCCCGGTCTTCGGGATGACCATGGGTCGCACCACGTACGCCAACGGCGGGTCCAGGCGGGTGATGTGGCGGGCCAGGGAGCGCCGCACCGGGACCCAGTCCCAGGTCGAGTCGCTCACGAAGTGGTGCAGGCTCTGCTCGGTGGCCGAACCACCCAGCAGGGCCGCCATGTTGCGGATGGAGCGGCGTCCCTCGGCTCCGAGGAGACCGCGCAGATACGCGAGGCCCCGCAGCCGTTGGTCGCTGCGGCGCAGGGAGGCGAACAGTACGGTGCTCACCTCGGTGAGCACCCGCTCGTCCCAGCCCGCGGGTGCGGCGCGTTGGTGGCAGTCGTCGTCCGGCGGACAGTTCTCCAGTGTCTGTGCAGCGGCATTCATCGAGTCCCCCGTGGACTTTGGAATGAGTGGGAGGAAGGTCCGCGCGGTGCGGCGAACCACTTGATTCCGGCTCCAACGATGCTCTTGGCGCGCTCGCGTGCCAAGGGTGAGGGGACACCCTCTGACCACCCCTGGACGGGGGGTGACCCCCCTTCCGCCGCTTCCAATCTCGTGGCCTCCGCTTCCTGCCGGAGACACATGTCACACGTGGCGTTCCGAGGTGGTGGCGGACACCACGGGAAACGGCACGGCCCGGTAAAGGACCGGCCGGCCGGCTCCTTCCGTGCGGTGAAGTCCCTGGTGAGGGGCGGTGTCACAGTGCTGGTTGGGCGCGGGGGAGGTGTGGTCCGGCCACACAGGACACACCGCGAAGGAGGGCCGGTGGAGGTTTCACCATCGCTGCCGGCCGCGGACCGCGGCGCGCGGCCCCGGGCCGTACCCGTCGGGGGGGCAACACCCGGCGCGGACGTCGAAACGCCCGGCCGCGAAGACCATGGGGTCTTCGCGGCCGGGCGTTTGTGGCGGGAGTCAGGCCGAGCGGGCTCCGCTGTGGGCCAGCAGGTCGAGCGAGAGCAGCGGGACGGTCTCGCTGGGGGCGTCGATCACCGGATCGCAGGCCAGCACCGCCTGATGGAGGCGGTTCATCCGGGGGGACGGTTCGAGCCCCAGCTCGTCGCCGAGCATCCTGCGCAGGCGCTGGACGACCTCCAGCGCCTGGGTGCGCCGGCCGGAACGGCTCAGCGCCAGCATGAACTGGGCGTGCAGGTTCTCGTGCGTCGGATAGAGCGCGCACAGGGCGCTCAGTTCACCCAGAAGGTCATGGTGCCTGCCGAGCCGGAGATCCGCGTCGATACGTTGTTCCTGGACGCTGATCCGTGTTTCCTCCAGACCCGCCAGATGAATACGCAATACGGATCCGGCCTGGACGTCGGAGAGCGCCGAACCCTGCCACAGACCCAGTGCGGCGGAAAGCAGTTCGGAGGCCACGGCATCGTTTCTGCCGAGTTCGGACCGGCCCTCGCGTACCAGTTCGTGAAAGCGCTCCACGTCGAGTCCGCCGGGATGCACGGTGAGCAGATATCCGCCGTCCCGGGTCTGCAGCAATTCACGCGCCGCCTTGAGGCTGCCGATACGCGGCACACGCTTCAGGATGCGCCTGAGCTGGAGGACGTACGACTGGAGCGTGGAAAGCCCGGTATCCGGAGGGCTTTCTCCCCATAGTTCCTCGATACATGTGCCGACCGTGACGACCTGATTGGCGTTGAAGACGAGCAGCGCGAGGAGCTGACGCTGCTTGGGTGCCGTGGGGGCGTAATCCTGACCGTTTTCCCGCACGCGCAGCGAACCGAGCACCGAGAATTCCATGACGACCTCTCGTTGGTTCTTCCGGCTTGGCGAAACCGTCGGCAACCGGCGGCCCCGTTGTTCAGCGAGACTATCCCCGGGGCCCGCCAGGCTCTCCCAGGAGAGTTCAGGATCCGTCAACTCGCGCCATCGCGGCCCCCCATCGGGAGTTCAGTCAGCCTCCCTCGGGATTCCGTACCGTCGGAGCCCGTCGACACGATCCCCGAGGAGGCACACGTGCGACTCGCAGGGAAGGTCGCCATCGTCACCGGTGGCACCAAAGGCCTGGGGTATGCGATCGCCCAGGCATACGCCAAGGAAGGGTGCCGCGTCGTCTGCGCCGCCCGCGAGCCCGACGAGGGGCGCGAACTGCCGCCGGTGGGCGAGGGCGACCTCGCCTACCACCCCGTCGACGTCCGCGACCCGGACTCGGTGGAGGCGCTGATGCGCGGCACCTACGAGGCGTACGGCCGCCTCGACGTCCTGGTGGCCGGCGCGGGCGTCAGCCGGGCCGGTCCCGCCGAGGGGCTGGACGCCGCGCACTGGACGGACGTCATCTCCACCAACCTCAACGGTACGTTCCTGTCCGTGCGTTCGGCGCTTCCGTACCTGGTGCGCGACGGCGGGGGCCGCGTCATCACCCTGTCGTCGGCGCTGGCGACCCGGGTGGCCCCGGGCTCGTCGGCGTACGCGGCGTCGAAGGCGGGGATCGAGATGCTCACCCGCGTCGTCGCCGTCGAGCTGGCGGGCAAACCCATCACGGTGAACTGCCTGAGCCCGGGCTTCATCGACGAGGGCATGGGGCGCCAGCTCGCCCGCAACGAAGCCGTCTGGGACTACTACCGCGGCAAGATCGCGGCCGGGCGCGCCGGACGGGCCGACGAGGTCGCCGACGCCGCGCTCTTCCTCGCCGACGACGGCTCCGACTACGTCAACGGCCATGTCCTGGAGGTCAACGGCGGACTGAGGTGGTGACCCGCGGGTGCCCCCGCCACGACCTCGTACCCCCATCCTCTACGGCATCCCGGCAGCGATCCCCTCTCACCGAAGGAGAACGGCACTCATGTCCCCATGGACCCGAGCGAAGTGGGCGGGGGCCTCGTGAAGGCACTCGTCTGCGGTGACCCCGCCCTGCGCCTCGACTCGGTCGCCGAGCCCGAACCACGCCCCGACCAGGCCCTCGTGGAGGTGCGCGCCATCGCCGTCAACCGCGGTGAGCTCGCCCTGATGGGACAGCTCCCGCCCGGCTCCCGGCTCGGCTGGGACGTGGCGGGCACGGTCCTGCGCGCCGCCGCCGACGGCAGCGGACCGGCCGCCGGCACCCGGGTCACCGCGCTCGCCGAACGCGACGGCTGGGCCGAGCGGATAGCCCTGACGCCCTCCCGGCTGGCCCCCGTGCCCGCGGATCTGGACTGGCCCGCCGCCGCCGCCCTGCCGGTGGCCGGACTGACCGCGCTGTACGCCCTTGAGTACGCCGGTCCGCTGCTCGGCAGGTCCGTGCTGGTCACCGGCGCGGGCGGGGGAGTGGGCCGGATGCTGGTGCAGCTCGCCGCCGCGGCCGGCGCCGAGGTGACCGCCCAGGTCGGCTCCCCGGGCCGCGCGGAGGGCCTGCGGGCGCTGGGCGCGCACACCGTCGAGACGTACGAGGAGGGGGCCACCGATGGTGTGGTGGACGTCCTCGTCGACAGCGTCGGCGGCCAGGTGCTCACCGGCGCCTTCGGCCGCGTACGGCCGGGCGGCACGGTCGTCTGCTACGGCAACACCGTGCGCGAGGAGCTGCGGCTGCCGCTGGACTGGGGCCATGCGCGCCCCGGACTGCGGATCGCCTACCTCCACCTCTTCGACGAGGTGACCCGGCGCGACGTCGGCCGTGACCTCGCCTCGCTGGTAAGGCTGGTGGCGCGGGGGCGGCTCACACCCGAGGTCGCGGCGGTCGGCTCCTGGAACGACCCCCAGCCGGCCCTCGACGCGCTGCGCCGGCGGCAGGCCAACGGCAAGGTCGTCCTCACCCTCTGAGGCCGCACCTCCCGGGCCCGGCGGTGTGTGCGGACCGCCGGGCCCTTCCGGCTGCCCCGGCCCCTCCGGCGACACCCCTCCTCCAGCCGCCGGGCATCGGCGCACCTGCCGCCCTCCAGGGGCCGCGGCCACCGTGGACGGCATGAGCCTGCCATCCACGACACCCCACGACAGCCGCCCCTCCCGGGTCCCGCCGCCCCGCGTGGAGGAGGTGGCCGACCGGATCTACGCCTACGTCCAGCCCGACGGGGGCTGGTGCCTGAACAACGCCGGGATCCTCGCCGGCCCCCACGCGGTGGCCCTCGTCGACACCGCGGCCACCGAGGCCAGGGCCCGCGCGCTGCGCGCCGCCGCCCTCGAACGCGGCGGCGCCGAGCCGCGGACCGTCCTGAACACCCATCACCACGGCGACCACACCTTCGGCAACGCCGTCGCCGCCCCGCACGCCACCGTCATCGCCCACACCCGCACCCGCGCCGAGATGGCCGAGAAGGGCGAGGGCCTCAAACACGTCTGGCCCGCCACCCCCTGGGGCGACCTCGGCGACCTCGCCCGCTCCCTGCCGATGGTGACCTTCGAGGACCGGCTGACGGTGTACGTCGACGAGCTGGCCGTCGAGCTGATGTACGTGGGCCCCGCGCACTCCGGCAACGACGTGGTGGTGTGGGTGCCGGAGCACCGGGTGCTGTTCGCGGGCGACGTCCTGATGCCCGGCTGCACACCGTTCCTGCTGGCGGGCTCGGTCCTGGGCTCCCTGGAGGCGATCTCCCGGCTGCGGGCGCTGGGGCCGCGGACCGTCGTGGGCGGGCACGGGCCGGTCGCCGGGCCCGAGGCGCTGGACGAGGCCGAGGCGTATCTGCGCTGGCTCCAGAAGGTCGCCGCCCAGGGGATCGACGCGGGACTCACCCCGTTCGAGGCCGCTCGCGACACCCCGCTCGGCGCGTACGCGGAGCTGCGCGACCCGGAGCGGCTGGTGGCCAACCTGCACCGCGCCTACTCCGAGGCGCTCGGCCGGCCGGTGGACACCCAGATCCGCTCGGCGCCGGTGATGGGCGAGATGGCCCGGCTGGGCGGCGGTGACGTCCTGGCCTGTCTGGCCTGAGCGTACGCATACGGTCGCGCCCCGCCGGTCCGGCCGGCGGGGCGGAAACCGTACGCGTACGGTTGCTAGCCGCGCCCGGCCGTGCCCTCGCCGGAGGGGGCGACGGTGTGCAGGGCGCCCCGGTGGAACACCAGCGGCGGGCGCGCCGCGTCCACCCCCAGGCCCACCACCTCGGCGACGGCGAAGAAGTGGTCGCCGAGCCGCTGGACCTGGCGGACCAGACAGTCCAGCCACGCGGTGGTTCCCGGCAGCACCGGATTGCCGTGCGGCGACTCCCACCACGTCAGACCCGCGAACTTGCCCGCAGTGTCACCGGAGCCGCCGCTCTTGGCGAAGCGGGCGCACAGCTCCTGCTGGTCGTGGGCGAGGATGTTGACGGTGAAGGAACCCGCCTCGCTCATCGGCGGCCAGCTGACGGACTTCTCGTCGATGAAGATCCCCACGAGCGGCGGCTCCAGCGACACCGACACGAACGACCCCACCACGAGTCCGGCGGGCCCGGCCGCCGTCGCGGCGGTGACCACGGTGACGGGACTCGGAACGTGGCCGAGTATGTGCCGGAACAGCTGCGGCTCCACGAACGCCCCCACAGGCGGTGCCCAGGACATGTCGACCTCCCCAATGGTGTACTGCGGTCAACGGCCATGCTGGCGGCCCCGGTTGGGGAACCGGTCTCAGCCGGATGCAGCGCCGCCGATGAGCCCGTCGGGCGACCTCCGGCCGCGCCGTGATCCTCCATCCGGTCCCCATCGGCCCCCTCGACGATGGGGAACACCCGTATATGGATGGAGGAGCCGGCCATGCCCGTGCCCCAGCAACGTGACCCGGAACTCACCCGGAAACATCTGACGACCTGGCTCGCCGAACGGCTGCCGCGGGCGACGGACCTCCAGGTCCGCGTCGAGGTGCCCGAGGGCCTCGGCTTCTCCCACGAGACGCTGCTGGTCGACACCAAGTGGGGCCCGGCGGGCGCCGAGCGGCACCGCCGCCTGGTCGTCCGGGTGGCCCCCACCCGCTACCGGGTGATGCCGGGCTCCCGGCTCGACGAGGAGTACCGCGTCCTGGACGCGCTGCGCGGCACAGATGTGCCGGTGCCCGGCGTCCTCGGCTTCGAACCCGACCCGGGGCTGCTCGGCGCGCCCTTCTACGCCATGGACCGCGTCGAGGGCTGGGTCCCGCCGGACCTGCCCTCGTACCACCGCGACGGCGGACCGGTGGCCGCGCTCGACGAGGCCGGCCGCGCGGCGGTGTGGTGGGGCGGGGTCGAGGCACTGCACCGCGTCCACCGCCTCGACGTGGGTGCCCTCGGCCTCGACGACCTGCGCGGTTCGGCCCACGGACCGTACGGGCTCGGCGCCCAACTCGACTACTACGAAGCCCATATGGACCACTTCGGTGGCGCGGACAGCGTCCCGGTTCGGGAGGCACTGGCCCTGCTGCGGGACGGGTTGCCGCCCGAGCCGGAGCGGCCCAGCCTGCTGTGGGGCGACGCGCGCCTGGGCAACCTGATGTTCTCCGGGGTGACCCCCGTGGCCGTACTGGACTGGGAGATGACCTTCCTGGGCCCCGGCGAGGCCGACCTCGGCTGGTACCTCTACCTCGACCGCCACCTCAGCGAGGGCGTCGGCGCGCCCCGGCTGCCCGGGCTGCCCGGGCGCGCGGAGACCATCCGCCGCTACGAGGAGCTCGCCGGGCGGCCCGTCGCGGCGCACCTGGACTGGTACGAGGTGTTCGCGGGCTTCCGGTTCGCCCTGATCGCCGCCCGGGTCGGCCGGCTCCTGGTCGAGCACGGCCTGGTCGCCGCCGAGGCGGACGTCCCGCTCGCCCGCAACGCCGCCAACCTGCTGGCCCGCACCCTGCGCCCGCTGGGCTGAGCCCCGCCCCACCCACTCCGCACCTGTTTTCCGATCCATCGAGAGAGGCCGTCCCATGGAAACCCATCAGCACCGCACCGACGCCCTGGTCGTCGGCAGCGGTTACGCCGGATCGATCGCGGCCCTGCGGCTCGCCGAGGCCGGGGTCGCCACGATCGTGCTGGAGCGCGGCCGCCGCTGGCAGGTCCGCGCCGACGGCGACACCTTCGCCACCCAGCACCGGCCGGACGGCCGCGCGTCCTGGCTGAGCCCGAAGTCCCCGCTCACCGACCGGACCCTCGACATCTACCCCGGCATTCTCGAATCCCTGGAGGGCGAGGGCCTGACGATGATCGCCGCGGCCGGGGTCGGCGGCGCCTCGCTGCTCAGCAACGGCACCATGGTCGAACCCTCGCCGGAGCTGTTCCGCCGGGCCTTCGGGGACTTCCTCGACCAGCGGGAGATGCACGACGTCTGGTATCCGCAGGCCCGGGAGCTGATCGGCTGCTCCCCGATCCCCAAGGACGTCCTCGACTCCGACTTCTACCGCTCCTCGCGCGACTTCATGGACCAGCTGGAGCGCGCGGGCATCCCCTACGACCTCGTCGACCTCGCCGTCGACTGGGACGTCATCCGCGAGGAGATGGCCGGGCGCCGGACCGCCTCGCACATCGCCGGGCTCAACGTCTTCGGCGTGAACAGCGGTGCCCAGCGCAGCATGGACCGCACCGTGCTGGCGCGCGCCGAGGCGAGCGGCCATGTCGAGGTGCGTCCGCTGAGCGTGGTCACCGGCATCCGCCCGGACGGCGAGGGCCACCTGGTCGCGTACGACGAACTGGACGAGCGGGGTGTGCCGGTGGCCCGGCACGAGGTGCGCACCACCCACCTGGTCCTGGCGGCGGGCACCCTCGGCACGACCCGGCTGCTGCTGCGCGCGAAGGCCGCGGGGCTGCTGCCGGACCTGGACGCCTCGGTGGGCACCCGGGTCGGCAACAGTGAGGTGATCACCGCCCGGACGGGTATGGCACCCAACAACCCGGCGCAGGGCGGCCCGTGCTCGGTCATCGTCAAGGACTGGCAGGACAACCCGCACGCCCCGGTGACCCTGCTGAACTTCCCCTGGGTGGACGCCCCCGCCGACGAGGGGTGGATCACCACGATCGGCGCGTCGCCGACCGAACCGCTCGGCTCCTTCCGCCACGACGCCGACCGGGACGACGTCGTCCTGAACTGGCCCGTGGAGGACCCGCGCGCGGTACGGGCCACCCACGCGGTCCAGCACACCCTGGACCGGCTCAACGCGGCCACCCCCGGCAGCAGGACCGCCTTCAACCGCATCGGCACCACGGGCGGCAACGTGGTGGGCGGGGTCCCCCTGGGCCTGGCCACCGCCGCCGACGGCAGCGTGCGCGGCGCGCGCAACCTGTACGTCGTCGACAGCTCGCTGCTGCACGGCTCCTCCGGCGCGGTGCCGCCGGCGCTGACCATCGCGGCGGTCGCCGCCCGCGTGGCCTCGCTCCTGGTGGCCTCGGTGTCGGGCGCCTGACGCACTCACCCGTCCGCGCGCGGACATACGAGAGGGGCTCCCCCGATGTGTTCGGGGGAGCCCCTTCCTCGTACCTCCCGCGGCGCGAAGTGCCTTGCGTCTAGCGGAAGTTCGGGATGACGTGCTCGGCGAAGAGGCGGGCGGTGCGGGCCGTCTCCTCGTAGGGCGGGTTGCCGGAGATCATCTGGAGGCTGATGGTGACGTCGCCGTACCACTCGCGGATGGTGCGCAGCCGCTCGGTGACCTCGTCCGGGGTGCCGACCAGCGTCTTGTTCTCGGCCACCGACTTGTCGAAGTCCGACTTCTTGATCTTGTCGACGATGGCCTCGTACCCGGCGTACCCCTCGCTGCGCCGGGTGCCCCACGCGGCGACGGCGTCGACCATCACCGCGTTGGTGCGCTGGGAGTACTCCCGGCCCTTGGCGCGGGCCTCGGCGGAGTCCTCGGCGAGGTAGCAGCCGTAGCTCAGGTGCACCTCGTCGCCGCCCGGCGCGTGGCCCGCCTCCGCGTACGCCTTGCGGTAGAGGGTGAGCATCTCCTGCACCTTCTCGCGCTTGGAGATGGACGGCACCAGCAGCAGCCCGTGGCCGTCGTGCCCCGCCTGCTCGCAGGAGGAGGGGGTGATGGCCGCGGCCACCAGGATCCTCGGGTGCGGGCGCTGGTAGGGCCGGGGGAGCAGGGTGACCGGGCCGAACTTGTAGAACTCGCTGTCCCAGACCACGTTCTCCTCCGCCCACAGCTTCTGGCAGGCCCGCAGACCGTCCAGGAAGCGCGGCCGGCTTTCGTCCATGGCCAGCTCGAAGGCGTCGAACTCGTCGGGCAGGAAGGCCCGGCCGAAACCGACCTGGAGGCGGCCGCGCGAGATGTTGTCCAGCATGGCGAGCTTGCCGGCCAGCTTCAGCGGGTGCGTGAAGGCCGGGATCACGGCGCCGGTCACCAGTTTGATGCGGCTGGTGCGGGCCGCCGCGGCGGCCAGGAAGGTGACCGGGTCCGGGCTGTAGCCGCCGTACTTGAAGAAGTAGTGCTCGACGGTCTTGATGTGGTCGTAGCCGAGCTCCTCGGCCAGTTCCACGAGCCGCAGGGCCTCGTCGAAGTACACGTCGGCGGGCTTCTCTTCGGGGCCGACGGTGGGGAAGAAGTTGATGCCGAATTCCATTGCTACTCCGTGACGTTGGGGTGTGTGGTCAGAACACGACTCCGGCGCCGCCGTCCACCGGCAGCACCAGACCGGTGGCGAAGGACGCCTCGGGGCGGGCGAGGTGGACCAGCCACCAGGCGATCTCCTCGGGCCGTCCCACCCGGCCGAGCGGCACCCGGGCGCGCTGGCGCTCGCGCATCCGCTCGATGCCGGCGGCGTCGAGTCCGGCGTGCTCGCCGATGGGGGTCTCCACGGGGCCGGGAGCCACGGCGGCGACCCGGATGCCGCGCGGCGCGAGTTCGAGCGCCCAGGTGCGGGTGAGGAAGTCCAGCGCCGCCTTCGTGGCGCCGTAGACGGAATGGCCGGGCCAGCCGCGCTGGTTGCCGGCGGTGGTGACGTTGAGGACGGTGCCCTTGGCCGCTTCCAGGTGGGGGAGTGCCTCCTGGGTGAGGAAGAGCGGCGCGAGGAGGTTGGTGGCGAACTGGCGGTGGGTGTCGTCCGCCTCGATGGCGCCGAGCGGGGCCGAGCGCATGGTGACGGCGTTGTTCACCAGCACGTCGAGCCCGCCCAGTTCACGCACGGCCGCCTCGACGACCAGGCGCGGTCCCTCCGGTGCCGAGATGTCGGCGGCGAAGGGGTGGATCCCCGGCCGCCCGGCGGCGGTCTCCGCGAGCCGGGCGGCCCCGCGCCCCACCACCAGCACCCGGGCGCCCTCGTCGGCGAAGGCGTGCGCCACCGCCCGCCCGATACCGGTGCCGGCCCCGGTGACGACGACGCGCCGCCCGGCGAGGCCCGTGTCCGCGCCCGTGGCCGGCCCGGTCACAGCTCGGTGCGCTCTCCGTCGGTGCCCACCGGCGACCACCACAGGTTGCCGCGCGTGACACCGTCGGCGAACAGGGCGCTGCGGCCCTCGACGATCCGGCCGTTCTCCCAGCGCAGCATGTGCACGCCCTCGACCTGGAGCCGCTCGTACGGGGAGACGGTGCCCTCCTCGGCGTGGGCGCGGTAGCCGTCGAGGCGGTAGATGTCGACGGAGACGCCCTCCGCCTCGTTGATCAGGATGCTCAGCGTCTCCGCCTGGATGCGGCCGCCGCACGCCTCGCCCAGCTTGCCCATCTTCTGGAGGTAGTCGTCCAGGCCGTTGAACCAGCCGGCGAACTGGTGGTTGCCCGGCATCTGGAAGCGCAGGTCCTCGGACCAGTATTCGGTGATCTTGCTGCGGTCGCCGGTCATGAGGGCCGCGTAGGCGGCCTCCACCCGTTCACGTGTCAGATCGGCCATGGTGTTCCTCCTGCTCGGAGCCGGTGTGCGAACCGGCGACGCTGTCATGGGAGTTGACCCGGTGCCGGACGAGCCAGCCGTCGTCGTGACGGACCAGCTCGTCCCGCCCGGTGGTGCTCAGATGGAGTTCGCAGCGCCCGCCGCGCGGCGTCTGGAGGAGCACCGCGTCGTAACGGGTGTGCACGGCGCCGTCCGGGGCGGGGCGCACGGTCAGCATCCCGATCAGATACCGCCGCACCCGCCCGTCCGCCCGGCGCTCGCCCACGGCCCCGCGGGCCGCGGCCGCGATAGCGGCGCGCCCGGTGCGTACCGGCGGCGCGTTCCCGGCGAAGACCTTGTCCGCCGGGGCCTCCTGCGCGAAGACGGCGTCCTCGGTGAAGGTGAGCGCCCAGCGCTCCACGTCGCCCTCGCCGAGGAGGCGCACCTGGCGGGCGTAGAACCGCTGGATCTCGTCGTAGAGACGGCCGTCCGCGGTCTCCGCGGCCCGGGGCGCCACCGGTTCAGGCCCCGTCGTGGGCGATGTCGCGGTGCTTGATCAGCCACCGGCCGGAGCGCCGGACCAGCAGGTCCTCGCCGGTGGTGCTCAGATACACCGAGGCCTTGCCGCCGTGCGGGGTCTCGAAGACCACCGCGTAGTACCGGGTACGGACCGCCTCCTCGTCCCCCGCCTCCGTGCTCTCGGGGGCGGCGACCACCATGGAGAACCAGTGGCGGCGCTGCACGCCGCGCCCGGCGAGCCGGTCGATGCCGCGCCGCATGGAGGTGGCGATGTGGGTACGGCCCTTCCACGGCTCGGGCTTCACGTTCTGCGCGAACACCCCGTCCTCGGTGAAGCCCTCGGCCCACTCCTCCGCCCCGCCCGCGTCGAGCACCTGCATATGGCGGGCGTAGAACTGGAGGATCTGGGCGTACGTGTCCGCCGAGACGGCGGGCACCTGGGTGCCGGCGGTCGCCATCACGGCCGCGACGTCGGGGGTCACCGGGCGGCTCCGGCCCGGCGGGCCACGCCCTCGACCACGACGTCGCTCAGGTGCGGCTCGCCCTTGATGACGGTGCCGAGCGCCTTGAGACGGGCCCGGAACTCCGGCTCGGCCAGCGCCGTGTCGAAGGACTCCTTGCTGTCCCACTCCGCCACGTTGAAGTAGACGCCCGGGTCCTTCTGGGAGCGGATCAGCTGGTAGCGGATCAGACCGGGCTGCTCCTCCATGAACTCGGCGACGTGCGCGTAGATCCGCTCCAGCTCCTCGGGCTTGCCGATGAGCGTCAGCTTGTTGACGAAGACGACCACGAAGACTCCTCGTTAGGACGAACGGTGGCACCCGGCCACCGGTGGTGGCCCCGGGGGCGCTCTCCACCCTCCGCCGCGCCGCTGATGCCTGGTTGGTGGCTCGTTGGTGGCACGACGGCGCCGCGCCGCCACGACCGGGCCCCCAGCCGGTCGGCATCGCGCCCCGATCCGGTCACCGCCCCGGCTGCCGATGCTGAAGGCACCGTCCTGTCCACCGAACCCGGGAGTGCCCGTGTCCGAGGCATCCGTGCCCGTCCTCATCGCCGGCGGAGGCCTGTCCGGCCTGTCCACCGCGCTCTTCCTCGGCCTGCACGGCGTCCGGCCGCTGCTGGTCGAGAAACACCCCGGCACCTCCGTCGTGATGAAGGCACGCGGGCAGTACCCCCACACCATGGAGGCACTGCGCATCGGCGGGGTGGCCGACCGGATCACCGCCGCCTCACCGGGCGGCACCGGCGACTTCTACATGGCGCTCGCCGAGACCCTCTCCGGCCCGGTGCTGCGCGGCATCATGACGCAGGGCGAGATGAGCATGGGCCATGTCTCGCCCGAGGACTGGGCGATGGCCAGCCAGGAGGTCACCGAGGTCATCCTCGCCGAACGGGCCCGCGAGCTCGGCGCCGACCTCGCCTTCGGCACCGAGCTGGTCTCCTTCACGCAGGACGCCGACGGGGTCACCGCCCTCCTGCGCGACGTGGCCACCGGCGCCGAACGCACCGTACGCGCCCAGCAGATGGTCGCGGCGGATGGCCGCAAGAGCCCGGCCCGCCGGGCTCTCGGCATCGGCGTCCACGGGCGGGGCCGGCTGGGCGAGGTCTTCCGGGTCTTCTTCGACGCGGACATGAGCGGCCCGCTGGCGGGGCTCGCGGGCGGGGTGACCGAGGGCCGCAGGTTCGCCCTGTTCCACCTGCTGCACCCGGTTCCGGGCGTCTTCTACACCACGGACATCCCCGGCCGCTACGGCTACATCCACGGCATGACCAGGGACCAGCCCGACTTCCGCGACTACACCGAGGAGCAGTGCGCCGCCCTCGTACGCACCGGTCTGGGCATGCCCGGCCTGGAGCTGACGGTGGCCGGGTCGGGCCGCACCGAGATCGTGAGCGAGGTCGCCGACCGGTTCACGGTGGGGCGGGTGCACCTGGTGGGCGACGCGGCGAAGGTGGTGCCGGCGCCCGGCGGACTCGGCGGCAACACGGCCGTCATGGACGGGTTCTACCTCGCGTGGAAGCTGGCCATGACCGTGCGCGGCCAGGCCGGTCCCGGGCTGCTGGCCAGCCATGACGCCGAGCGCAGGCCCGTCTCCGACATGATCGCGGAGCAGCAGTTCGCCAACACGGTCGAGCGCCTGGGCCCCGACCTCGACGACGGCACGGCCGCCGCGCCCATCGACCCGGTCGTCCAGGTCTTCGGCTACCGCTGCGCCCGGGGCGCCGTGGTCCCGGAACCCGGCGACGCGGGCGAACTCCTGGAGGACCCCACGGCCCCCACCGGCCGCCCCGGCTCCCGCGCGCCGTACGTACCGCTCGACGGGGGCGGCTCCACCACCGCCCTGTTCGGCCGCTCCTTCGTCCTGCTCGCCGGGGCCGACGCCACGGGATGGGAGGCCGCGGCGAAGAGCGCGGCAGGACGGCTCGGCATCGACCTCGCCGTCCACCGCGTGAGCGGCTGGGAGAAGAGCTACGGCGTGACGCCCTCCGGCGCGGCCCTGGTGCGCCCCGACCGCTTCATCGCCTGGCGCGCGGCGGACGACTCCGCCACGGACGGCCTCGAAGCGGCCCTGCGCACGGTCCTGGACCGTCCCACCGACTGATCCACACCCTGTCCCACCTGCTGAAACGGAGACTGCGACCATGACCATCCTGGTGACCGGGGCGACCGGCAACGTCGGCGGCAAGGTGCTGTCGCGCCTGCACGCGGCGGGCCATTGTGTACGGGCCCTGACCCGCGACCCCTCCCGCGCCCGGCTGCCCGCCGGTGTCGAGGTGGTGGGCGCCGACATGGGCCTGCCCGACACCCTGCCGGACGCGCTCGACGGCGTACGCGAGGTCTTCCTCATGTCGCTCGGCCACAACAAGCGCACCCATGACGCCAACCTGGTGGCCGTCGCGCGCAAGACGGGGGTGGAGCGCATCGTGCAGCTGTCCACGCTCGGGGTCGCGGAGGTGGAGGAGGAGAACGACACCCCGCTCGGCCTGTGGCACCGCCAGGCCGAGAAGGCGCTCATGGAGTCCGGCCTGGCCTGGACGATCCTGCGGCCCAACGGCTTCATGACGCACGCCCTCGGCTGGGCGGAGGCGG
This sequence comes from Streptomyces sp. NPDC005878, assembly GCF_040629815.1. Taxonomy (NCBI): domain Bacteria; kingdom Bacillati; phylum Actinomycetota; class Actinomycetes; order Kitasatosporales; family Streptomycetaceae; genus Streptomyces; species Streptomyces sp. NPDC005878. Next base: position 36,360 of record NZ_JBEXWK010000001.1, on the reverse strand, counting down.
CGCGCGGGGACGGCGTGGTGCGCAGCCCCGTCGCCGATCTGCCCGAGGCGCTGGTCGACCCCGAGGACATCGCCGACGTGGCGGTGCGCGCGCTGACCGAGCGGGGCCACGAAGGACGCGTCTACGCCCTCACCGGCCCCGAAGCCCTGACGGCACGTCAGCAGGTCGCGGTGCTCGGCTCGGTGATCGGCAGGAAGCTGCGCTTCGAGCAGATATCGATCGAGGAGCACCGCGCGGTCATGGCGGGGCTGTACGGGGAGGCGACCGCCGACGGTGTGGTGGCGGCGCTGCGCAAGGCGCTGGAGTCGGGCGACGACTTCCGCGGGCGGCTGTTCCCGGACGTGCGGAACGTACTGGGCCGGCGTGCCCGCGGCTTCCGGGACTGGGCCGAGGCCCACAAGGCCGACTTCGTCTGATCCCGGGCCGGCCTCAACCGGCCCCGCTCGTCACGGCACGGTGCCCGGCGTCCACCTGGGGGACGCCGGGCACCGTCGTGCTCGCCGCGAGCGGCCGGGCCGGAGGTCAGGCCGCGGCCCGTGAGAAGGCCCGGGTGCGCTTCTCGTAGCGCGGTCGCCAGACGGCCTTGAAGAGGAGGCGTACGGGCGGCGGCACCACCGCGAGCGCGGTGCGCCGCGTCTCCTCGGAGGCGCCGTCGAGCACCCAGGGGAAGTACAGGGCGCCGCCCTTGACCCCCAGCATCCGCCGCTGCTCGGCGCCGAAGGTGTCGTATTCCTGGGCGCTGAGCACCTCCAGGACGAGGGGCAGGGCCGCCCGCTCCTCGTGGTCGAGGTGGTGGACCAGCTTGCCGCCCACCTCGGCGATCAGAGCGGGCAGCCGCTCCTGGCGCCCCTGGGCCAGCACGTCCTCGACGGCTTCGAGGAGCGGGTCGAGTGCCTCGTGCTCGGCGTCCATCTCGTCGAGCATCCGCAACTGGGCCGGGCTGTCGGCGAGTTTGGCGCGCATCAGGGGCCACAGCACCTTGTCCTCGGCGGTGTGGTGGATCGTCAGGAACGTCTGGAAGGTCTCCCATCCGGTACGGAACGCGGAGCCGGGCGCGGTGCCGTTGTCCCGTGCGGTGGCGGCCAGCAGGGCCAGGTCGCGCCGGAAGGCGTCGTGGGTCGCGTACATCAGCGTCAGATCGGGCTGAGTGCGGCCCTCGGTGGCGGTCATGGCGGGAGTCCTCTCGCATGCGGGGTCGGATGGCGCTGCGGTCTGCGCGGCGGTGGGGGACGACGCCGGGCCGGCACTCGACGGTGCACGGTGTCCCGTACCTGTGGAACAGCATGCCCCAGAGCGAGATGTGGGGCAAGTTGTTCCACAGGCCGGATCGGTGCAGACTGTCGGCAGCGGGCCCCGGGACGGCTCCCGCGCCGGGCCGTGCTGCCGCACCGGCGCACGTGACCTGCGCGTACGCCACCGCGATACCCGACCGCGCGCCCTACACTCGTCCCACCACGACGACAGGACGGAGCCGGATGTCCGCCCCCACCGAGCCGAGCCGCACCTCCGGCGCGCCGGGCCGCGGGCCCGACCCGCGGGCCGAGCGCAGCCGCGCCGCCGCGCTGGCCGCCGCCCGCGACCTGCTCATCGAGCAGGGCTGGTCGGCGGTCACCCATGTCGCCGTCGCCGCCCGCAGCGGCGTGGGCCGCACGACCCTCTACCGCCACTGGCCCGACGCCTCGGGCCTGGTCCGGGACGTCATCGCCGAGCGGATCTCCACCGCGCACACCCCGCCGACCGGCGTCCTGCGCGAGGACCTGGTCCGTGAACTCGACGGGCTGCGGCGCCTGCTGCACGACCCGGTGAGCGACCGCGGGCTGCGCGCCGTCATCGAACGGGCCGGGGTCGACCCGGTCTTCGCCCAGCTGAAGGAGGCGCTCTACCGCGAGGGCTCGCGCGTCTTCCGTACCGTCCTCGACGCGGCGAAGGCGCGCGGCGAACTGGCCGCGGACCTCGACCCCGACCTCGCCGTCGACCAGCTGGCGGGCCCGCTGATGTACCGCCGGCTGCTCGCCGGACGCCAGATCACCGCCGAGTACGTCGAGCGCGTCGTCGACGACTTCCTGGTGGCGCACGCCCCCGCCTGAACCCGGGCCCGCCCCGGCACACGGACCGGGACGGGCGCACGGGCCTCACGCGGACGGCGTGGTCGGCGCGGTCGGTCAGCGCACCCCCTGCCCCGCCTCGGCGCGCCCCCGCAAGGACGCGCTGACCTTGGACAGGCGCAGGGCCAGCTGGATCTCCAGGGCCGGGCCCGGCTGCTGCCACTCGGGACCCAGGAGCTGCGAGACGCGCTCCAGCCGCCGGGCCACCGTGTTGGTGTGCACCCGCAGCGCCTCGGCCGCGTACGTCGGACTGGCGCCCGCCGCGAAGTACGCCTCCAGGGTCGCCGCGAGACTGGTCGAGCGCCGCTCGTCGTAGGTGAGGATCGGGCCGAGCGTCTGCTCGATGAACGCGCCGATGTCACGGCTGCCGCCCAGCAGCATGCCGACGAAGCCGAGTTCGTCGGCCATCGCCGGGGTGTCCGCGTCCTCCTTGCCGAGGATCGTCACGACGTCCAGGCAGGCGGCCGCCTCCTGGTACGCGGCGAGCAGCTCCTCGGGACCGCCGCAGGCCGAGGCCGCGCCGACCGCCACCGGCCGCCCCAGGGTCCTGGCCAGCCGCTGCTTCACGTCGCGGGCGGCCTCGCGCGCGTCCGCGTGCGGCAGCAGGAGGACCAGGTGGCCGTTGTGGACCGTTCTGGCGCCCCCGCGGAGCCAGACGAAGGTCGAGGTCCAGGTCGACAGGGCATGCCCCTCGCCGGCCGGGAACCGGGTGACGATCACGGCGTGCCGACGGCTCAGATCGAGCCCGAGCCCCTTGAGCCGGCGCTGGCAGCGGCGGCTGAAGGGAACGCCGTCGAGCAGCCGGTCCAGCGCCTCGTCGCGGAACTTGCGGTCCGCGGACTCGGCGCCGCGGTTGAGCGTGACCAGGATCGCCGCCGCCCGGACCGCGTACCCCACCAGGTCCGTGTCGGGCGTACGGCCCGCCCGGCAGCGCAGGACCAGCGCGCCCCGATCCTCCTCGCCGGCCCGCAGGGGCGCGACCACGGTGCTCTCGTCCAGGTGGACGACGCGCTGCTCGGCGCGGGCGGTGAAGGCGGCGGCGGCCAGCTCCTGCTCGTCGTCCCACCGGCCCTGGTCGCGCGCCATGGTGTCGTCGTTCTCGTCGCGCAGCCAGACCGAGCCGTCGAGGACCTGGCCCGCCGTGACCGTGAACGCCTTCACGTCGACTCCGCCGAGGGCGAGTTCGACGAGCCGTCCGCCGCTCTGCGCGGTCTGCCGCCGCGCCTTCTCCCGGGCGCGCAGCCGGTCGACCTCGGCGGTGAGGTCGGCGGCCCGGCCGCGGGCGCGCTCCAGGGCCTGCACGGAGTTCACGGCGGCGACGGCGTAGGTGGCGACCGTCGACAGCGTCGCCACCTCGTCCGCGGTGTACGAACGGGCCACCCGGTCGCCGCCGAAGAGCACGCCGACCACCTTGCCCTCGCTGCGCAGCGGCACCGCGAGCAGCGCCGTCAGCCCCTCTTCCAGGACGACCGCCTCGATGTGTTCGGAGCGCGGGATCGTGTCGTCCCGGTGGCAGTCGGCGGTCCACACGGGCGACTGCCCGACCGCGTTGACGGCGTTCATGCCCTGCCAGACGGGGACGCGGGCGACCCCGCCGAGCACGGAGATCGCCCCGTCGGCCGCGCGGATGCAGGACCCCTCCTCGCCGTCGAGGAGCAGCACCCAGGCCATGTCCACGTGGAGCAGCAGCCGGGTACGGCGTACGAGGGTGGTGAGCAGCGAGTCGAGGTCGTCCTGCTCGGCCAGGGCGCGGGTCGTGTCCATGAGCAGGGCGAGCTCGTTCTTGCGCCGCTCCAGGTCCGCGAGCTGCTGCTCGACCCCGAGGGCCAGTTGCTCGGCCCGCTCCAGATCGTCCACGACGTGCGGGGGAGCGCCTCCCCGCCGCGCCTGGAGCGCCGGTTGACTGAAGGCTCCGCGGGAGGCCCGCATGGCCAGGAGTTCCAGATAGGTGACGGCACCGCTGAGGGTGGCCGTGTCTTCGGACATCTCACTCCGTACTGTGCGCAGGGGGACGCTCCGCCCACCGGTCGCGCCGACGCGACGGAGCGCATGGGGGTGATGGGGGGTGTCCTGTCCTCGCCGGTCCGCCCCACGGCGGAGAAAGAACCGCCGCCCGGACGCGGGCCCCGCCCGGCGACCCGCCCGGCGGGGCGGCCGTGGCACCGCTGACCTGCTCTTCGGCTCTGCGAATGCTTTCCTCGTCACCACGAAAGGACCCCCCGCCCGCCATTAGGACTTCATCGCGATGGCGCGATCAAGTAATTTCCCGTGTTTTGGCCAGAACTAGGTGCCGCTGTGGGGATCGGTGCGGGGGCATCGGGGGCCGCCCCTACGGCCGTATCCGCCGGGAAGCCGTCGGTGCCGCGCTCCCCTTGACCTTGTCACTGGCGGCAGGGTTGAACGATGTCCGCCATGGACACCGCAACCATGACCCCCGCATCCCGGTCCACCAGGACCGTCGTCGTCACCGGCGCCGGTACCGGCATAGGGCGGGCCACCGCGCGTGCCTTCGCCGACGAGGGGGCCCGGGTGTTGGCCGTCGGGCGGCGGGCCGAACCCCTGCACGAGGCCGCCGCCGGCCGGGAAGGGATCACGCCGCTGGTCGCCGACATCACCGCCGAGGACGGGCCCGCGCGGATCGTCGCCGCCGCGCTCGACCTGCACGGGCGGCTGGACGTGCTGGTCAACAACGCCGGTATCGTGCGCGGCGGTTCGCTCGACGCCCTCGACCCGGAGGGGATCGCCCCGCAGCTCGCCACCAACCTGGTCGCGCCCGTCCTGCTCGCCCGGGCCGCCCTGCCGTCCCTGGAGGCGTCCGGCGGGGTGATCGTCAACGTCAGCACCTCGGTGGGGCAGCGGGGCTGGGCCGGGAACGCCTTCTACGCGGCCACCAAGACGGCGCTGGAGACGCTGACCCGGGGCTGGGCCGTGGAGCTGGCGCCCCGGGGCATCCGGGTGGTGGCCGTCGCCCCCGGAGCGGTCGAGACCCCGATCGGCGTGCACCAGGGCCTGACACCGGAGCGGCTGGCCGCGGTGCGCGCATGGCAGAGGGCGCACACTCCGCTGGACCGCATCGGCCGGCCCGAGGAGGTCGCCCGGGCCATCGCCTACCTCGCGTCCCCCGCCGCCTCGTTCATCACCGGGGCGATCCTCCCGGTCGACGGAGGGGCGGTGGTGGCGTGATAGGAGTTGCCCCGGAGGTGGGGCGGGTGCGGATCGGCGAGTTGGCGAAGGCGACCGGGACGACGGCGCGGGCGCTGCGCCACTACGAGCGGGCCGGGCTGATCACCTCGGAACGGGCGGCCAACGGCTACCGCGTCTTCGACGACCGTACGGTGGTACGGGTCCGCAACATCCGCCATCTGCTGGCCGCGGGGCTCACCCTGGACGACGTCGCGGTCTTCCTGCCCTGCCTGGACGGTGACGTGGCCGCGGCGCCCCCCTCGGACCGGGGGCTGCGGGTCGCCCGGGAGCGGCTCGCCGTCCTCGAAGCACGCATCGCCGCCCAGACGCGGGCCCGGGACCGGCTGCGGGCCGCGCTGCGCGAGCGCACCGGCGACCGGGCCCGCCCGGTGGCCTGACTCCCCGTCGGCGCGGGGGACTTCTCCAGGGCGGACGGACCCCCGCCCGGCCGGGCAACAGTTTTACCCGCCCCTGATGGCATGCCCTGGTCAAATCTGCCAGGCTTTCCGGCAGCCGCCGCCCCGGACCGCCCCGGGGAGGCGCGCAGGAAATCTCACCGCAGCCGTCGCGCGAGCGATGTGCGCAGTCCGCGGCCGCCTCCGGCGCACCCGAGCCGTCGGGCGGCCACCGAGCACGCCGGAACCCCGGCCGCGTCAAAGGAGTCACGTGTGAGACCCACCCCCCACCCCGCCCTCGCGGCGAGCGCGCTGTCCGTGGTCGCGCTGGCCGCCTTCTCGTATCCGGGCACCGCGGCCGCCGCCGCACCGCACGAGGCGCCCCGGGCCGCCGCCGCGTGCACCCCGGCCCAGGTGGTCGCCAACGGCGGCTTCGAGAGCGGCACAGCGCCGTGGAGCCAGTCGCAGACCGGTCTGATCACCAACCGCGCGGGCCAGAGCGCCCACGGTGGCGGCTACTTCGCGTGGCTGAACGGCGTCGGCGGCACCCACACCGACACCCTCTCCCAGAGCGTCACCATCCCTTCCGGCTGCTCCACCGCCACCCTCACCTTCTGGCTCCACATCGACACGGCCGAGACGACGTCGTCCACCCAGTACGACAAGCTCACGGCGAAGATCGGCGGCACGACCCTCGCGACGTACTCGAACCTGAACAAGAACACCGGTTACGTCCAGAAGTCCTTCGACGTGTCGTCCTTCGCGGGCCAGACCGTCAACGTGGCCTTCACCGGCACCGAGGACTCCAGCCTCCAGACGAGCTTCGTCGTCGACGACGTCGCCCTCACCGCCTCCGGCGACACCACCCCGCCCGGTGACTCCACCCGTACACCGGCCTCGCCCGCGTACACCGTCATCCTCAGCAGCAACACCAGCGGTACGGCGTGGACCGGCCACGAGAGCGCGACCTTCACCAACGCCTCCGCCACCGCGCTCAGCGAGGTGTATCTGAGGCTGTGGGACAACTACCACGGCACCTGCTCCGCCATGCCGATCACCGTCACCAACGTCACCGGTGGCACCGCGGGCTCCCTCTCGGTGGGCTGCACCGCCCTGCAGATCGCCCTGCCCACCCCGCTCGCCCAGGGACAGAGCGCCACGATCGGCTTCGACCTGGGCATCACCGTCCCCAGCGGCGCCGACCGCTTCGGCCACGACGGGGCGTTCAACAACATCGGCAACGCGCTGCCGGTGCTCGCCGTCAAGGACGGGGCCGGCTGGCACCTGGACCCGTACACCAACAACGGCGAGTCGTTCTACTCCCTGGCCGCCGACTTCAAGGTGACCCTCGACCACCCCACCACCCTGCTGGTGCCCGCCACCGGCACCTCCGTCGACACTCCCGGCTCCAGCGGCCGTACGGTCACCACCGCGACCGCCGCCAAGGTCCGTGACTTCGCCTGGGCGGCGGGGCCGTTCAGCAAGATCTCCGGCACCTCGGCCGCCGGGACCGCGATCAACATCTACTCCGTCTCGGGCATCAGCTCCACCGACGCCCAGTCGATGCTGAGCACCGCCAAGAGCGCGGTGGACGCCCACGCGGCCCGCTTCGGCGCCTACCCGTACGGCGAGCTGGACGCGGTGATCGACAACAACTACTGGTTCGGCGGCATGGAGTACCCCGGCTTCGTCCTCGACCTGGTCAGCACCACCGCGCTCACCCATGAGATCGGCCACCAGTGGTTCTACGGCATCGTCGGCGACGACGAGTACACCAGCCCCTGGCTGGACGAGTCCTTCACCGACTACGCCACCGACCTGGCGCTGAACAAGACGGGCAGCGGCTGCTGGAACAGCGTCTCCTGGGCGTCGTCCGCCGAGAAGATCACCAACTCGATGGCCTACTGGGACGCGCACTCCTCGCGCTACTCCACCGTCGTCTACGGCTACGGCAAGTGCGCCCTGCACGACCTGCGGCGCGTCCTCGGTGACACCGCGATGGCCAAGCTCCTGAAGGACTACGCCACGTCGCACTGGTACGGCGTCTCGACGACCGCCGAGTTCAAGGCGGCGGCCCAGGCCGCCACGGCCACGGACCTGACGTCGTTCTGGACCACCCACCGCATCGACGGCTGACACCGCCCGCGCGGTCCGCGCGCACCACTCTCGCCCGTCACGGCAGCGGCTGTGGCGGGCGAGGGCCCGTGTAGTGGGCGCTGGGGCGCATCCGCAGGGGGTGCTCCCCGTACTCCTCCAGGGCGTGCGCGATCCAGCCCGCCGTACGCGCCACCGCGAACACCGTCTCGCCCGCCTCGGCGGGCATCCCGCACGCCACACTGAGGACGGCGAGCGCGAGATCGACGTTGGCGTGCAGTTCCGTGTGCCGGGCCGTCGTGGCGATCACGTCCTGGGCCGCGGCCAGCGCCTCCTCGGCCTGCGGAAGCTCCGCGAGCAGTGTGAACAGGGCCCGGGCCCGCGGGTCCTCGCCCGGGTAGAGACGGTGGCCCAGCCCCGGCACCCGGCGGCCCGAGCGCAGATGGGCGGCGACCACGGGGGCCGCGCCGCCGCGCTCCAGGACCTCGGCGAGCATCTGGTGGGCGAGGCCGCTGGCGGCCCCGTGCAGCGGTCCGTCGAGCGCGCCGAGCCCGGCCGAGACGACCGCGTACGGATGGGCGCGCGCCGAGGCCGCCACCCGGGCGGCGAGCGTGGACGCGGCCAGATCATGGTCGATCAACAGGGCGAGCGCCGTGTCCAGTACGTTGATCGACGCCTCGTCGGGGAGCCGGGGGGTCAGGCGGTGCCACAGCTGCCAGGCGAGCCGTTCGGCGCCGCGGTGCCGCCTGCCGGCCGTGGGCAGCGCCCCGACCAGGGTGGGGATCAGCGTCCGGGCGCAGCCGAGCACCGCCGCGGGCTCCAGGTCGAAGCGGAGCGGATCGGCGGCGGAGACGGCGACCGCGGCGGCCCGCAGCCGGTCCATGGCGCCGCTGTGCGTGGGCAGCGCGCCGACCGCGAGACGCGCCGCGTCGAGGAACGGCCGGGGCGCGGTGAACCGGGCCCCGCGCGGCAGCGTGCCGGTCCACACCCACTCCGCGACCTCCTCGAAGCCGTAGGCCGCGGCGAGTTCGACCGCGTCGACGCCGCGGAAGTAGTAGCGGTCCTTGTCGATGAGCGTCAGTTCGGTACGGAAGGTCAACTCACCGCCGCGGACGGCGGGTTCGCGGCGGGCGCTGCGCCGGGCGAGCGCGTCGACCTCCTTGGCGTCGAAGGTGGAACCGCGTCCGCCGGGCGCCCGCTCGCTGCTGAGCTGGCCGCGGCTGACGTACGCGTACACCGTCTCCGGCTTCACACCGAGCCGTTCGGCCGCCTCGCGGGTGGTGAGTCGCGACTGATCCGTCATGGGGCCACCGTATCCAAGATCGATCAATGTTGATTCAATCAATATTGACAGCTTTCTCGTCAATCATAGACAGTCGAATCAACATTGAAGGAGGAACAGCGATGTCGACCACCACCACGCCGGTGCCCCGCGGGCTCGCGGGCGTCGTCGTCACGGACACCGCGCTCGGGGACGTCCGCGGGCGCGAGGGCTTCTACCACTACCGCCAGTACTCGGCCGTCGAGCTCGCGCGGAGCCGCGGCTTCGAGGACGTATGGCACCTGATGTTCCACGGCGAACTGCCCGACGCCGCCGCCCGCGCCGACTTCACGGCCCGCACCGCCGCCCTGCGCCGGCTGCCCCGGGAGGTGAGCGAGGCGCTGCCCGGCATCGCGGCGGCCGGCGCGGCCTCCGGACCGCTCGCCGGACTGCGCACCGCTCTCTCCCTGCTCGGCGCCGCGCAGGGCTTCCGCCCGGTGTACGACCTCGACGCCGGCCGGCGCCGCGAGGACGCGCTCGCCGCCTGCGCCGCCGTCCCCACCCTGCTCACCGCGCTGTACCGGCTCGGCCGGGGCCTCGACCCCGTCGAGCCGCGCGAGGACCTGTCGTACGCCGCCAACTACCTCTACATGATGACGGGTTCACCGCCCGCGCCCGACCGTGTCCGGGCGATCGAGCGCTACCTCATCTCCACCGTCGACCACGGCTTCAACGCCTCGACATTCACCGCGCGCGTGGTCGCCTCCACCGGCGCGGACCTGGCGGCGTCCCTGGTCGCCGCGGTCGGGGCGCTCTCCGGCCCGCTCCACGGCGGCGCCCCCAGCCGCGCCCTGGACACGCTCGACGCCATCGGCTCACCGGAACGTATCGACGCGTGGGTGCGCGAGCGGGTCCTCGCGGGCGAGCGGATCATGGGCTTCGGCCACCCCGTCTACCGCACCGAGGACCCGCGCTCGCGGATGCTGCGCGGGATCGCCGAGGGCATCGGCGGTCCGCTGGTCGCCTTCGCCGTCGAGGTGGAGAAGCACGTCGAGGCGATCCTCGCCGAACTCAAGCCCGGCCGGGAGCTGCACACCAACGTGGAGTTCTACGCCGGCGTGGTCATGGAGCTGTGCGGGGTGCCGAGGGAGATGTTCACCCCGACGTTCTGCGCGGCCCGCGTCATCGGCTGGAGCGCCAACATCCTGGAGCAGGCGGAGGACTCGAAGATCATCCGCCCGGCGGCGCGCTATGTGGGCCCGCCCCCGCCGCAGCCGGTACCCGCCCCCTGAGAAGACGAGTCCCCCCTTCGCCCGCGCCGGGGCGCTCCCGCGCGGGCCTGAGCCCGGCGGGAGCGCCCGGGGGCGCGGTACCCGGTCGCGTACGGGCGTCAGCGCCAGATCGTCTGGACCGAGTCGAACTGGACCCAGGTGATCGGGTTGCCCGAGTTGCCGCCGAAGATGGTCACCGAACCGGCGGTGTTCACCTCGAAGCGGCAGGAGTTGATGCCCGCGCTGTTGTTGCGCGGCGCGGTGGCGCGGATGTACGAGGTGGGCCTGGCCATGGCGGCGGGCAGCGTGGCCACCTTGGTGTCGGCGGCGAAGCTGCCGTTGATGATGCCGCGGGCCTGGAGGAACGTGGTGCCCGCGATGGTGACGAGGCGGACCTGCGGGGTCGCGCCGGTCTGCGCGGTGACGCCGGGCTCCAGGACCAGGTCGGCCCAGTCGCCGGCCTCCACGCCGGCGGCGGCCGCGGGGGAGGCGGCGGCGAGGTTGGCGACCGCGACGGCGGCGGGCACGGCGAAGGCGGCACCGAGGATGCTGCGGCGGTTGTAGGACATGATGGCTGGTCTCCTTGACGAGGCCTGGTACGAGTGACGGGGAGGACTGCGGGCGCGGTCAGCGCCAGACGGCGCTGAAGCTGTCGAGCTGGACCCAGGTGATGGCGTTGGTGTCACGCCCGCCGAACAGGCGCAGCGCGCCGTCGGTACCCGCCTCGACCCGGGCGACGCAGTAGCCGCCGTTGTTGTTGCGCGGCACGTTGCAGCGGGCCGCCACGCTGGGCGTCAGCGCGTCGGGCAGCGTGCCGAGGACCGCGTCGCCGTCGAAAGTGCCCTTGACTCCTCCGCTGAGCTGGAGCGTCGTGGTTCCGGCGACGCTGATGAGCCGGCCCCGGGGCGGGTTCACGTCGGCGGTGACACCGGAGGCGAGGGGGATCGTCGTCCAGTCGGTCATCACCTTGACGCCGTCGACCTCGGTCGTGTCGGGGATCGTCAGGAGCGTGCAGGTGCGCGGCCCGGGGTCCTCGCAGGCGAAACCGAAGTGCAGGTTGGTCACACCGTTGCGGGTGTCCACGTGCATGCCCTCGGGCTCGCGCCATTCGAGGCCCGGCGCGGCGGTGATGAACTGCCGGTCCAAAACCTTGCCGGTGGCCCACTCCAGCGCGGTGATGTAGGTGTTGCCCGGCGGAGGGTTGCGGGTGGCGGTGCTGGACTCGCCGTTGAGCATGTACACCACGCCCCGGTGCGACGCGTACCCCTGGAACACGCCCAGGTCCGCGGGCATCTCGATGCGCTGGAGCGGCTCGAAGACGCCCGCCGAGGCCTTGGCCAGGTCGTACCGCTCGAAGTGCGTGGCGCCGTCGGAGTAGAAGCGCAGCACGAGCTCGTTGGAGCTGCGGTCGATCGTGGGGGTGGTGAAGAGCGCGGTCGGTGTGGGGCGGTACGGCTTCGCGTGGAGCGAGGAGCCGTAGTCGAGCACCGAGCCCGAGCGGAAGTCGAAGTTGGTGATGGAGGTGCCGAAGCCCTCGTCCCTGCTGTTGGGCTGCGACGCGGTCTCGGTCCACAGCCGGATGGTGCCGTTGCGGTTCTCGACGCCCAGGTTGACGCCGTGGCCGAAGCCGCGCAGATACATGTATCCGGTGATCGCGCCCGCCCGGGTGAGGCGCGTCACGCACATGTCGCCGTTGCGGTTGCGGGTGTCGTAGTCGACCGGCGCGGACTCGCCGCTGAGGGTCAGACCGCCCTGCATCAGCTGGAGCACGAAGATGTCGCCCGACACCGGGTCGGTGTGGAACGACTGCATCACGGTGCTGTTCTTGAGCGGGCGACGGTGCAGCAGTTTGCCCACCGGTCCCGCGATGTCTATCTGTCCTTCAATGGTGACGCTCAACGACGCCGCTCCTTCATGCACGCCTCGGTGCTGCCGTGGTCGGAACGGCGTCAGTGTCGCATGGGTGTTCCCGTGGCGGGAGCCGTGGTGCGCCGTTCACGGTCCAGGCGGTGAACGGCGCACCAGCAAGCCCGACATGTCCGGAAACACCACCGTCGGACTGGCCGGAATCAGCCGGTCAGTGTCGCCTGGGAGCGCATCGCGAGGAAGTTGCTCCGGTAGGCGTCGTGGGTCGTGGCGCCCTCGACGCGCAGCAGCGCCTCGTCGTTCTCCCTGAGCGAGGAGAGGTCGAGGTTGTGGGAGCCCGTGAACGTCCACTTGGTGTCCGGGTGCCCCGCGTAGTTCCCCTCGACCAGCAGGTACTTGGAGTGTACGAACAGGTCGTCCGCCTCGGTGTCGGCGGTGCCGTTGTCGAGGTGGAGCCGGTACGGCTTGATCCGCGCGTGGTTGCCGAGGGTCGCGAGCTGGCTGGTGTCGTTGTAGACGACCTCGATCCAGCAGTCCTGGTCGGCGAGCTGCCTCAGCTTGCTCGCCACCGCGGCGCGGGTGAAGGCGTAGGCGGCGACGCGCACGACCGTCTTGTGGGAGGCGGAGCCGACCGTGGTGTTGCCGGTGCAGGAGACGTTGTTCAGTACGTCGACCATGAGGTCACCGGTCGCCTGCGGGAAGAAGTAGTACTTCTCGCCCCCGGACGTGGTGCCCTGCCGGTAGTAGTCGGTGGTGCGCTTCTCCGCGGCGAGGTCGTTGAAGTACGCCGTGTACGCGGTGTAGAGGTCGGTGTTGCCCACCGAGGTGTAGGCGTTGTTCCAGAACCGGGAGGTGTTCGCCGCGGTCTGGTTGGCCGACGTCTGGATCACCACGTCCTCGGCGACGCCCGCGTCCCCCACCCGGGAGAAGAGGAAGAACTTGTTGTGGTTGATGTGGTTCTTGCTCGGGTCGAGCGTCGTGTCCGCGATGCACGCGCGGTCCTTGGGACACACGTGCAGCCAGGACGGCTGGGTCATGTCCTCGCCGAGGGCGGCGGCCAGCTGGGTGGCCGCGGTGGAGGTGGAGTACGAAGAGTCCAGGACGACCCGGACCTGGACGCCCCGGTCGTGGGCGCGCCGGAGCGCGTCGCTGTAGCCGGTGTCGGTCAGGGCGTACAGGGCGGCGCGCAGCGTGCGGCCGCTCTGGGTGTTGTCGATCGCCCCGATGATGTGGTCCTTGATCGCGTTCTGCTCGGCCGCGGTGCCCTGCGGGTTGTTGAAGACCGCGCCGGTGGTGGGCATCGGCGCCGGGTCCGCCACGGCGGCCGGGGCTGGGACGAGCAGGGCGGCCAGGAGGGATCCCGCGAGCAACGCGGCGGAACATATGCGTCTGATGTCTCTCACTCCTCGACGAAAAGGGCTTCGGTAGAGATCGTTCCTGCTGTGAGCAGGTGCACGATAGCCCGCCGCCCGCCACGCTCCGACGGCGCCGGGTGAAATCGGTTGCCTCGCACGACGTGTGTCTTGCGTCACACGGGCCCCGTCCGTTGCGTTGCTGCCGCTTTGCGCAACTTCGCGCCGGCCCCCGGTGCCGGTCGATCCCACGGCAGGTCAGGCCCCGGCTACCGAGGGTAACGAACCGGCTCCATCAGGGGAGTTGAGGCGGACGCACGGCACTGCAAACGCATGTTCGCACCGGGAACGCAAGTGCCCGGCGACCTTTCCGGGATCCGCGGTTGCACATTCGGGCGCCGCCGGGCGTCATCTGTTCGAAGGCCCGCACCGGCGCCTTCCGGGGCCGTCGGGGGGCGGGACGGACGGGCCCCGTCGTGCACCAGGAAGGAGCCGAAGGTCTCGTGACGATCGATCGGGTAGGCGATGTGGTCCTGGCAGTTCTCGCGATGCGGGTGTTCGGCCGCGACGCGGCCCTGTTACTGCGGCGAGCGGCCGCCGCCGGCGTCCGCACCGGCGTGAGCGAGTTGCTGCGCGCGGACGGAGAGGGAGACCGGTGAGCCAGGACCTCCCGTACCGCGCGCCGGGCAGACCCGCGATGACGAACCAGCAACTGCCGGTGGACTTCAGTGCCTTCCACCAGATGCACCGTCCCGTCTATCTGCGCTGGGCGCAGACCGTCCTCAACCACCGCGCCGACGCCGAGGAAGCCGTCGACGCCGCCTTCGAACAGCTCCTGATGATCTGGACGGTCGTCCTGTCCAAGGAGAACCCCGCCGCGTACGCCTGGAGTGTGCTGCGCAGCCGCACCCTCGACCTGGCCCGCGCCCGCAGCCGGCGTCCCGCGCTGCTGGAGGAGGCCGCCTTCGAGACGGTGGCCCTGGCCCGCGCCGCCGACCCGATCGGCCAGCTGGAGGAGAGCCTCGCCCTCTTCCACGCCGTACGCCAGCTCCCGCCGCGCCAGATGGACGTCATGCTCCTGCTCCATCTGCACGGTCTGAGCCCCGCCCAGGTCGGCGACCACCTCGGCATCACCGCCGCCGCCGTACGCTCCACCGCCCGCCACGCCAAACGCCGCCTGCGCCACACCCTCGGCCTCGCGGACCGCTCCACCGAGGAGGGACACGCTGATGACATCGCCCATTGACCAGGTGCTCGCCCGTGCCCGCCTGTCCCACCGGCCCTGCACCCGGGCCGATGTCGAGGCCGCCGAGCAGCGCCTCGCCGCCCGCGTCGGCGCCCCGCAGCCCGCCCTCGCCTCCCGGCCGGGGCACCCCCTGCCGGCCGCCTGGCGGGCGCTGCTGTCCGAGCCGGGGCCGCCGCTGGACGAGGTGAGCGCGGCCCAGGACCTCACCGTCGTCTGCGAGACGTTCGTCATCCACCCCGACGCGCTCGACGACCTCAAGCTCTTCTTCGCCCGCGCCCTGCCCGAACCGGCCGGCGCCCGCGTCCTGGGCTGCATGCTCCATCTGGCCGGCCGCCCCGAGTCCGCCCGGTTCTGGTGGCAGTACGCCGCCGGCGCGGGGGACGCGGCCGCCACGTTCTGCCTGGGGCTGCACCACCGCGCCCTCGGCGAGCACCCCGAGGCCGACTGGTGGCACATCCAGACCGACACCCTCAGCGCCCACCGCGCGAGCGCCGGGGACGTCGACCTCACCACCACCCTGCGCATCCTGCGCGCCCTGCGCACCGGCCCCCTGCCGGTGCCCGACCCGGTCCACGCCGTCCTCGACTACATACCCGCCGCCCTCAGCTACGTCGACGACGACCTGGACCTGCCCCTGCCCGACCCCGACTTCGCCGACCACATCACCGCCCTGACCAGGCACGCGGCCACCGCCCGCGCCCCCCGCACCTCGCTCCGCCGCCGGCCGGCGCCCCTGCCGGAACGCCCCCTACGGGCGCGCCCGACGTCCTTCACGACGGGGCGGCGCGTCGGGGGCGAGCCGTGACCGTGCCTCCTACGGGCGCGCGAGGAAGGCGAGCGCGCGCCGGGTGAGCAGCTCCGCGGCCTCCTCCTCGTACGAGGGCAGACCGCTGTCGGCGAAGAGGTGCTGCTTACCGGGGTAGAGGAACAGCTCGGCGTCCGGGACCGACCCCACCAGGTCCCGCGCCGCGTCCACGTCCCCCTCCTCCATGAAGAACTCGTCCCCGTCCATCCCGTGGACCTGGACCGGAACCCCTTGCGGCCACGCGTCGCCGAACTCCGTGACGGGGACACAGGAGTGGAACAGCAGCGCGCCCCGCGCCCCCGGACGGGTCTGGGCGAGGGCCTGCGCGGGCAGCACGCCGAGGGAGAAGCCCGCGTAGACCAGCTCGGCGGGCAGGTCCTCGGCGACCGCCCGCCCCCGCTCGACGAACGAGCCGAAGCCCTTCTCCTGCGCGTACGCCGCCCCGTCCGCCAGGTCGTCGAAGACCCGGCCCTCGTACAGATCCGGGACGTGGACGGTGTGCCCCGCCGCCCTGAGCGACTCGGCGAACGCGAGAACGCCGGAGGTCAGGCCCTGGGCGTGGTGGAACAGCAACACCTCGGCCATGTGTGTCCTTTCGGTACGGCACGCGGGCGACTCCCGCGGCACCGAGTATGGACGCGGGCACTGACAATCCGTCCTCGCTCCCGAAACCGCCGCCCGCCGCCGCCCATCAGCGCCGCCCGTCAGCCTGCCGTCACGGGGCCACGGGCTGAGGACGCAGGGAAGGCCGGGGCGCCCCGGACCGCGCCGGAGCGGTCAGGGAGTCGGCGCCCGGCGGGACGGGAACCGCCGCGAAGATCGCGTCCTGCCGGGCCTGGAGCTCCCTCGCCCGCTCGGTACTCGTCGTGGGAAGGCGCTGCTCCTCGTACAGCGTGTGGGTGACCTCCTGGGCGTGCTTGCTCGCCGGGGTGTGGAACTGCACCTCGAAGAGGTGCTCCGAACGAGGAGCGCGCCATCCGGAGTTGATGGCCTTGTAGCCCTTGGCACGGGCCCAGGTGTTGGACCACTTGGTGGAGTCGTTGCCCCACGCGGACAGCACCGAGGCGGCGCGCGCGACACCCTCCGTGTAACGGCTGTCGGGCCACTGCAGGGTGTAGCGGACCGAGTCGCTGATTCCGGCCAGCGCGTCGTTCACCGGCTGCCCCGGGTGGTCGAGCAGCGAGGTGGCGACCTTGCGCTTGAGGGAGTCGGGGGACTTGAGGCGGTGGTCGAACCCGATCAGCTCGGCGCCGCTGAGCAGCGCGGCCGTCCTCACCTGCGGGCTGATGGAACGCTCGGCGTTCCTGGCCCGCTCGATGAAGGCGTCGACCCGGGCGTTGTCGGCGGCGTTGAGCGCGAGCCCGTCACCCGTCCAGCCACCGTCCTCCTTGTACGCGGGGAGCGCGGGAGATACGGCGGAGACAGGGGACAGGGAGGCGTGGACCGTGCGGCCCGTCGC
The DNA here is from genome assembly GCF_040629815.1 of Streptomyces sp. NPDC005878. Taxonomy (NCBI): domain Bacteria; kingdom Bacillati; phylum Actinomycetota; class Actinomycetes; order Kitasatosporales; family Streptomycetaceae; genus Streptomyces; species Streptomyces sp. NPDC005878. Next base: position 19,323 of record NZ_JBEXWK010000001.1, on the reverse strand, counting down.
CGCGCGCTCGGCCGGGGAAGCTGCGGCCGCGCCCTGGACCGCGCCCATGCCGAGCGCCGCGGCCAGCGCGGCGGCGGTCGTGGCCCGGGAAACGGTACGACTGATGTTCATCGGTAGCTGGTGTTCCTCTCTCGACTGCGGCCGTCCGCCGCCCGGGGGGAGATCCCCGGGCGGCGGACGGCCTCCGACGAGAGGCCCAACAGGAGGAAGGCGCGGCGAGTTGTCGCCTGGGCCCCGGCTGGGCGAATGCTGTCCTGATCACACCGCGGGACGGCTTGATCGCGATCTGACGAGCGGTCCCGGTCCGGTCCGGGGCGGTCGGTCCGGGGCGGGGCGGTCCGCGGCGGCGGCAGACGGCGCGGAGCGACGGTGGGGAGCGAGGGTTCAGCGGCAGACAGTGCTGAGGTGCTGGTAGAGCGCCTCGTGCCCCTCGCCCGCCGGGTGCAGACCGTCGACGAGCAGATCGCTCTTCCCGTACAGCGGCTCCCACATGTCGACGTAGTCGACGTGGTTCCGCAGGCACCACGTCCGTACCGACTCGCGCAGCTCCAGTGCCCGGGCCTCGGTGAAGCACAGGCCCGCGTAGTCGCCGGTGCGCTCCTCGTCGAGCCACACCGGCCCCATGACGACGAGCCGGGCGTTGTGCGCGAGGGCGGTGGCGGCCAGGGAGTCGAGGCTGTCGGCGACGCGCGCCAGGCCGTCGTGCGCGGGCTGGGCGGACGGCGCCGGAGAGAGGGGCACGGCTGAGTCGTTGACACCGGCGGCGACCAGCAGGGTGTCCGGCAGCCGGGGCCCCAGCAGCGCCGGTGTCTGCTCACCGACCTCCGCCAGGGTGCTGCCCGGGATGGCCAGGTTGAAGACCCGGTGGTCGGCCTCGTTCGCGGCGATGTGGCTCGCGGCCAGCCGCGCCGCCCACCCGCCCCGCGGATCGCAGCGCCCGTACGCGATGCTGTCGCCCACGATCACGATGCGCGCCGCCGGGCGCAGCGGCTTCGCGTCCAGGTAGGCCCAGGCGCTCTCCCCGGAGGAGAGGAGGACGCGGCGGCGGGTGTAGTCGTCGACCTCGTAGGCGTCGGCGGCGGCCAGGTCCTGGTCGGTGAGGCGCAGGACGGCCCCCTCGACCACGGCGCCGTACGCGCGCTCCAGGGTGAGGTGCACGTCCAGGCCGCTGGTGGCGATCACGGACGGGTCGGTGATCGGTAGCGGCCGGGTGGTGTAGCCGCGGAGCGACGCGGCGGAGGTGGGAACGGGCCGGCCGTAGAGAGCGGTCTGCACCCGCTCGTCCCTCAGCGTGCCGAAGGAGAAGAGGGCGTGGGGGCGCGAGGCGGTCACGGTGAGGTGCGGGGCCTTTCTTGACGGGTTGATCAACATCACCCTAATGGTTCTCCGGGACCGCGAGATGGGCCGCGATACGGGCGATCGCGCGGGCACCGTTGACGGTGAGGCGCGGGGCCGGCAACAGTCCTGTCGACGTGCCGCGGCCGGGAAAACTGGTTGACGCCGCACTCCGCGCGGCGGTCGGATGGTGGACCATGAGTTCAGCGCAGACGCACCCCCGCCCGCACCCCGGCGACGACGAGGCGCTCGTGCGGCGGTTGGTCGCCGGGCGGTTCCCGCGGTGGGCGCGGCTTCCGGTGGCGCGGTTCGCCTCCGGTGGGACGGTCAACGCCGTGTACCGGCTGGGTGAGGACATGGTCGTACGGCTGCCGCTGGAGCAGGGCGGGGCCGAGGACGTGGTGAGGGAGCGGACGTGGTTGCCCCGGCTCGCGCCGCTGCTGCCCACCGCCGTTCCCCAGGTACTCGGGGCCGGGGAGCCGAGCGGGGAGTTCGCCCGGGAGTGGTCGGTGTACCGGTGGCTGGAGGGGGAGCACCCCGAGGCGGGCGCGCTGAAGGAACCCGTCGCGCTGGCCGAGGACTTGGCCGGGTTCGTGGAGGCGATGTGGAGCGTCACCCTGCCGGGCGCGCCGGCGGCGTACCGCGGCGGGCCCGTCGCCTCGCTCGACAGGCCGACCCGGGCGGCGATCGAGGAGCTGCGCGGCATCCCGGAGGAGGGTGTCGACTGCGACGCCGTGCTCGCCGTGTGGGAGGACGCGCTGCGGGCCCCCGGCTGGGACGGTCCGCCGGTGTGGCTCCACGCCGACCTGATGCCCGGCAATCTGCTCGTGCGGGACGGCCGGCTCACCGCGGTGATCGACTTCGGGTGCCTGGGGGTGGGCGATCCGGCCTGCGACCTCTTCCCCGCCTGGAACCTGCTGCCCGCCGACGCCCGGGAGGTCTTCCGCGACGCGCTCGGCGTGGACGACGCGACCTGGAGGCGCGGCCGGGGGCGCACCCTGTCCCAGGCACTGATCGCGCTGCCCTACCACCGCACGGCCAACCCGGCGATGGCGGCCAACGCCCGGCACGTCATCCGGGCGGTGCTGGACGAGGGCTGAGAGCACCCCCCGCCGGTGCTCCCGTGACGTGACAGTCAACTCGCCTACGCCGAGGAGGTGTTGGCGTTCGCCCCGCTCCGGTGGGCCAGCCGGTCGGCCGCGCGACGGACCCGGCTCTCCAGCGGCAGCACCCCGGTCGCCGCGGCCAGACCGAAGGGCGGCATGTCCGCGTGGATCGACTCGAACGCCCCCTTGGCCACGATGTACGCCTCGTGCCGCAGCCCCCCGTGCTGTACCAAGTGGCCGTCCGCTACCTGGACTTCATGGAGGCCCAGACCTCCGACGCGGAGCGGGCCGAGACCGCGGTGGCCGCCACGATCCTCTTCGAACCGGTACCGCGGGCGCTCCCGCGCCTCGCGCAGGAGGAGGAATCGGCCCGGCGGTACGGGCTGTAGCGCACCCGTGGGGCGGGGCGGCCGGCGCCGCCCCACCCGTACGTCAGCGCTGCACCGAGGAGAAGCTGTCGAGCTGGATCCAGGTGACCGGGTCCGAGGTCTGCGGGCCGTAGACCATGACGCGGCCCGCCGTGTCGGCCTCGACGCGGGTGGCGTTGACGCCGAGGTGGTTGTTGCGCGGGCAGACACCGCGGGTCGTCTTCGGCGGACGGATGGTCGCCGGGAGGGTGCCGAGCTGCGCGTCACCGGAGAAGGCGCAGGTGACTATGCCGCGCAGCTGAAGGAACTCGGTGCCCGCGATGCTCACCACCCGGGCCTGCGCGGGCGTGCCCGCGCTCGCGGAGACGCCCGCGGCGAGCGCGATGTCCGTCCAGTCCACGATCGTCACCACGCCGGTGGCCGCCGCGGCGGCGGGCGATGCGGTGAGCAGCGGCACACCGGCGGCCGCGGTCGGGACCGCGAGGGCCGTGGCGAGCAGGGAGCGGCGGCTGGTGGTGCGCGAGGGCATGGTCGATCCTCCGGATCGCGGGAGCGGAAGTGGGTGCGGGCGGGAGCGGTTCGGCGCGGTCATCGCCAGGCGGCCGAGAAACAGTCGAGGTCGATCCAGGAGATCGCGTTGTCGGCGGTGGCGCCGAAGGCCCACAGCTCACCGAGCTTGTTCGCCTCGACCCGGCACACACCCACCCCGTAGTACATGTTGCGCGGAGTGTTCTGCCGTACGGGCCGCGTGGGGAAGAGCCGCTGCGGCAGCGTCGCGACCAGGGTGTCGGCGGTGAAGCTGCCCGAGAGCGTGCCGCGCAGCTGGAGGTAGGTGGTGTCGGCGAGGGCGACCAGCCGGCCGCGCGGTGCCTCCGCGCCCGCCTTGACTCCCGCGGCGAGGGTGAGGTTCTCCCAGTCGGTCAGCACCTTCACCCCGTCGACCGCCGGCCGCGTCGGGTACCAGCCGATGGTGACGTTGCGCCGCCCAGTGGTCCCGGGGACGGTGTCGCTGAAGCCGAACAGCAGCCGCGTCTCACCGGACGCGGGATCCACCTCGACGGCCAGTCCCTCCGGCTCGCGCCGCTCCAGACCGTCGGCTCCGGTGACCACCTGCGAGTCGATCCTCGTCCGGGTGTCCAGGGAGTACGAGGTGATGTACGCGGTTCCCGGGTAGGTCGTGACCGGGTCCTTCTTCCACTGGTACAGGTACAGGACGCTCCCCAGGGTGGTGTACCCCTGGAAGGTGAGGCCCGTCTCCGCGCCCGCGGGCAGCTCGAAGGTGCTGCCCACCTCCACCCACTCGCCCTGCGCCGCCTTCGCCAGGTCGTAGCGGGTGAAGCAGCGCACGCTGCCCTTGAAGTAGACGATGGTCAGGATGTTGTTGGCCAGGTCCACCGAGGGACCGGTGTTGCGTCCGCCCGGCGGGCAGAACTTCTGCGCGGCGGGCACGGCCGCCTGGTCGAGGGTGGCCCCGTCGACGAAGCGGAACCGGGTGACGGCCTGACCGAACGCGTTGCTGACGCCGTCGTTGGGGGAGACCGGACCGACCTCGGTCCACAGATAGGTGTCCGTCCCGACCGGCTCGGCCCCCATGGAGATCCCGTGCCCGAAGCCCGTGAGGTACATGCTGCCCGTCAGCCGGCCCGTGGCCCGGTCGATGCGGTTGAGGTACATGTTCCCGAGCGGCGTCTTGGCGGCGCTCTCCATCTGGAGCACGAAGACGTGTCCGTTGGCGGCGTCGGTGGCGATCGCCTGCGGAGCGGGATTCTTCGTCAGGGCGACGGTCTGGATGAGCTTGCCCGTCACTCCGGACAGATTGACGCCGTTGCTGTCGGTCATGGCCATGGATTCCCCTTCTGTGGAGCGCGATCCCGCCCCACCGACCGAGATCGTACGCATGTGCCACACCCGGAAACGCACCGGAGCGGCCGCGCTGCCGTGGGTCACACGGCGGCGCGGCCGCTCCGCGGGGCCGGACCGTTCCGGCAGGTCACGCCCTCATCGGGGCGAAGGCGTCAGGGGCGTCCGCCTTTGCCTCCCTTGCCGCCCTTTCCTCCCTTGTCGGGCTCCCCGCGCTGGTTGGTGAGCCTGACGGTGACACCCTGGGCGGCGTTGGCCGCGGTCACCTGGTGGGGGCCGCTGACCGGGTTGCGGGGCAGCACATACCCTTCGGGCACGGCCGTCTCCTGGACGTAGTAGGTGCCGAGGGCCAGATCCGTGAAGCGGCACCGGCCCGAACCCGGGGTCGCGCAGCCGGGGCCGACCGGGGTGTCGGGGTGCGCGCCCGACGTCTGGAGCCCGGTGACCCCGTTGGTCTCGTGCCACAGCCGGAACACCGCCCCCGCCAGCGGCCGGCCGGTCTCGGCGTCGCTCTTCTCCACGGTGAGGGAGCCCTTCGGCTCGACGTGCCGATGGTTGGCGGCGGTCACCGACACACCCCGCGAGGCGTTCTCACCGGTGAGGACCAGGGGCCCGAAGTGGGCGGGGGAGGGCAGGTCGTAGCCCTGCGGGGCGCTGGTCTCCAGCCAGTAGTACGTGCCCGGGGACACCCTGCGCTCGCACGACCCGGAGCCACCGGTCGTGCACGCGTCGCCCCGGCGGGTGTCGGGGCGGGTGCCCGACGTCTGGAGCCCGGTGGTGCCGTTGGTCTCCTCCCACAGCTCGAACACCGCCCCGGCCAGCGGCCGGCCCGTGGCGTGGTCCGTCTTGTGGATCCGCACCTCGCCCTCGACGGGCGCGGTGCCGCAGTCGGGCAGGTTCCCGTCAAAGGGGTAGTTGTGGAACTCCTGGCCACCGCCGCCCGAGGGCGCGCTGGTGTGGGTGAGAGAACCGGTCGTGAAGAAACGCCCGTTGACACCGGGCAGACTCACCGTCGCCAGCGACGCCTGGTTGCCGATGAGCACACTGCCCTGGAACTGGCCGGTCCCCTTGAAGGCGACGGAGGTCGCGTCGGGGACGTTCCACAGCAGCCGGGTGCGCAGATGGTTGAACGGGCTGGAGTCGTCGATGGTGCCGCTGTAGGTGTTGATGGTCCGGTGGGTCCCCACCACGTTGACCAGGACCGTCGCCCCGGCCGGGATACGGGCGAAGCGGATGCCCTCCTGGCCGCCGCTCGCGCTCTGCATGTCGAAGTCCACGGTGAACACCTGGAGCATGGAGGTGCCGTCACCGGTGAACAGGGTCTCGCCGCCCGCGTGGACGGCCGTCCCCGTGGGCGTCCGGGTGGCTCCGCCGGGGTGGGCGTAGCACTGGCTGGCGTCGGCGAGCTGACCGCGCAGCGCGGTGTACGGCCGGGCCGCGTCCGTGTCGTGGACGGTGCGCCGGGCCAGGACGGTCCCGGAGAGGGCGCCCGCGTGCCGTACGACACCCTGCTCGGCGAGCAGCCGCTGCCCGGCCGCGACGGTGACGTCTTTGCCCGTGGTCAGCCAGTCCGCGCCGACCGGCGGGGCGACCCGTGAGCCGACCCCGGCCTCGCCCACGTTGTAGACACCGCTGACACCCGCCGCCTTGTGCTGGTCGAAGGAGCCGAGCACCACGACGCGGCCCTCGGCCTCGGCGGCCTTCTCCCGTACGTGGAAGTCGCCGCCGACGTAGACGTTGACGCCGTTGTCGCGCCACCGGACGGGGCCGTTGTGGACGGGCGGGTAGCCGTCCGGCGGGCACAGGCCCGGCACACAGGGGCCGAGCCCGCCGGGCAGCGGCTGGGCGGCCAGGGCGGAATCGGGGACGGTATGCCCGCCGGGCAGCGCCGCGGCCGTCACGGGCAGGGCGGTGACGCAGAGCGCCGCGGCGGTCAGCAGGGGCCAGAGGGATCTCGCGCCGGGACGGGCCAGTGGGAGACGGAACACCGGAACAACCAGCTCCTCGGAAGTGGGACGGCCCCCCTCGGCGGCCAGGCTCACACACCCCCGTCGTGGTGCGCGCGATCCGGTGGGTGTCGCGGAGGAAGACCACCGCAAAGGACCATCGCCACCCCCGGCCACCGCCCTGGCCCTACTCGTCGTCCCAGGCCATCGAGCTCATCCGCCACCCCTCGGGTGTGCGGACGAACTGCGTGCTCTTGCGGCCGGAGCCCTCGAACCACTCGCCGTCGAGGAAGCCGGACTTGCGGTACTCGCTGAAGCGGTGCGCGATCGAACCGAAGACCTCGGTCCGCTCCGCCACCTCCCATTCGGAGAACTCCGTCAGCGTCCCGTCCGTGAGGATCTTCTCGCGCGGCTCGATGAACGTGTCGAGGCCGTAGACCACGAGCCTGCCCCCGACATTGCTGATGATCATCGCCTGTGGGATGAACACCTCACGGATCACCTCGACGCGCGGGCGCGTACCGCCGGTGTTGGTGAACGCCCCGAGGAAGGTGCGCATCAACTGGTCGAGTTCGGCTTTGACATCGGACACGGACTCGGACACGGACTCGGGCACGGCGGTTCCTTCCACGGGGTCCTTCCACAGGCGGCGGGTGGCCGGTCCCCGATCGTCGCCGACCGCCCGTGGGCGGGCAAGGGCCGCGGGGGAGCGGCTGGCGTTCGCCCACCGGCCGCGGCGAATTCGTCCATGCGTCAACCGGATGCCCACCCGACATATACGATCTTGGGCGTACGAGTGTTACGAAGGCCGGGGCACTGACCAAGTCACCGGGGAACAGGGGTACTTCTCATATGGCTGGAATCACGATCAGGCGCTCGGTGACCACGCTCGCGGCGTCCGTCGCGCTCATGGCCGGCAGCGCGGTGGGCGCCTCCGCCGCGCAGGGCCCGGCCGATCCGGACGTGGCGGCGGTGCGCGCCGCGCTCCAGCGCGTGGTGGACGCGGGGGCGCCGGGCGCGTTCGCGGTGATCCGCGACCACGGCAGGCCCGAGCGCAGCAGGACGGTGACGCTGGGCAAGGCGAACCTCGACGGCACGGCGATGAACGCGGGCTGGCGCTTCCGGGTCGGCAGCAACTCCAAGATGTTCACCTCGGTCCTGGTGATGCGCCTCGCCGAGCAGGGCCGCATCGACCTCGACAAGCCGCTGCGCGACTACCTGCCCGCCGGGACGCTCCCCGAGAGCTGGTCCATCACCGGCCGTCAGGTCATGGAGCACCGCGCCGGGGTGTACGACCACACCAACGACCTCCTCGAACAGAGCGGGGAGGAGACCACGGCTGCCTTCGAGAAGCGCATCCGCAACAACGTCTACGAGCCCAGGGACCTCGTGGCGATGTCGGTGAAGCACGGCCTCCAGTACACCCCGGGGACGGCGTACTCGTACTCGAACACCGACTTCGTGCTGATGGGGCTTGCCGCCGAGCACCTCACCGGGCGGCCCTACGCCGAGCTGCTGCGCGAGCAGATCTTCGAGCCGCTGAAGCTGCGTCAGACGACGTTCAGCGTCCCGCAGAAGACCATCGCGGGCCCGCACGTCACCGGCTACCTGACCAACGACGACCGCACCAAGCCGCTGCTGGACTCCACCGAGCAGACCGCTTCCTGGGTGTGGAGCGCGGGAGGTGTGGTCTCCTCCGCCCGTGACCTGGACCGCTTCATGACCGCGCTGCTCGCCGGGGACTCCGGCGGACTGGTCTCCGACGAGTCGCTGCGGCAGATGACGAGCGTGCTCCCCACCCCCACCGCGAAGATCAGCTACGGCCTGGGAATCCGGGAGATCGCGCTCTCCTGCGGCAAGGTGCTCGGCCACGGCGGAATCGTCCAGGGCTACCAGACGCAGACGTTCTCCACCCGGGACGGCAAGCGCACGGTCGTGCTCTTCGCCAACGCCTCCAACAACGGCACGGTCACCAGCGGGCTGACGAACACGCTGGAGCCCGCGTTCTGCGGCAAGGCCCCGGCCAAGGCGCCGGCCAAGGTCACCCCCGCGCCGCGCAGCTCCCTCACGGGCGACGGCAACGCGGACCGGGACGCGGACCGCTGGATCCCCACCGTGGAGGACACCCGCATCTGAGGTGACCCGTATCTGAGGTGACCCGTAGGTGAAAAGCCCGCACGCGAGGTGACCCGCGTGTGCGGTGACCCGCGCGAGGCGCCCGCCACCGCTGACGGTGGCGGGCGCTTGACGGTGGCGGGCGCCTCGCGCGTCCGCCCGGGCGGGGCCGGCGTCCCGGGTGGGCGGCGGGGTCAGGCCGCGGGCCAGTTCCGCAACAGCGCGTCCAGCGCGTCCAGGACCCGCGTCCAGGTCTCCTGGGTGTCGGGGGCGCTGTGGCTGAAGCCGCCGCCGAGCTCCAGGGTGATGTAGCCGTGGAAGACGCTGCCGAGCAGCCGGACCGCGTGCGTCTGGTCCGGTTCGCTCAGGTCGTACCCGCGCAGGACGGCCCGGGTCATCTGCGCGTGCCGGCCGCCGGCGCTGGCGGCCGCCGCCTCGGGGGTGAGCCGGAGCTGGGCCGCGGCGTAGCGGCCGGGGTGCTCGCGCGCGTAGTCGCGGTAGACGTTCGCCAGCGCGGACAGCGCGTCCTTGCCCGCCCGCCCGGCCAGTGCGGCGGCGCCCCGGTCGGCGAGCTCCTCCAGGGCCAGCAGCGCGATCCGGGTCCTGAGGTCCTGGGAGTTCCTGACGTGCGAGTACAGGCTCGCGACCTTGACGTCGAACTGCCGGGCCAGCGCCGAGACGGTCACCTGGTCGAAGCCGACCTCGTCGGCCAGCTCCGCCCCGGCCCGGGTCAGACGTTCCGTACTGAGCCCCACACGCCCCATGCTCTTCCTCTCGTCGGCCGATCTCCCGGCTGAACCGATTATGCGTTTGCCTAACACCTTTAGGCAAACTAGCCTCACCTTTATGAAGCAGCTGACCGAACGAGAGATCCGTGCCGCCTTCGTGAACTGCACCAAGGGCGAGGCCAAGCGCCTGTCCGTGCCCCGCGACCTCGGCGACCACCCCTGGGACGACCTGGACTACCTCGGCTGGCGAGATCCCCAGGCCCCGGGCCGGGCCTACCTCGTCACCGAGCTGGCGGGCGCCGCCCGGGCGCTGGTCCTGCGCACCCCCGCCCACACCTCCGGGCAGGGGCGGCGCAGCATGTGCTCCATCTGCCTGACGACCCACGACGGCAACGTCTCCCTGATGGTCGCCCCGAAGGCGGGCAGGGCCGGGCAGCAGGGCAACTCGGTGGGCGTCTACCTCTGCGACGACCTCGCCTGCTCGCTGTACGTACGCGGCAGGAAGGACGCGGGTGTCGGCGCGCGGCTGCACGAGACCATCCCGCTGGAGGAGAAGATCGAGCGGGTCGTGGTGAACCTCGCCGCCTTCCTCGCGAAGGTGACGGACAGCTGACGGCCCCTCGGACGGAGGGCCGGCGGCAGGGCGGACGGAAGGCTGACGGCCGCTCCGGGCGCCCCTCCTTCGGGCGATCCCCACAGCCGCGCGGAAACGGTGAGGGCGAACCGGAGCGGCTCCGTCGGCTTCCGGCCGCCCCGGGAGGGGGTGAAGGTGGCCGGGACGCGCGTGTTGCGCCGGTGTGTGCCCCCGGGCGCCCCCCGGAATGACGCGATGCGTACGCCGCCCGACCGGTTCGGTGGAGGAACAGGGCGCGAACGGCACCCGCCCCGACGGCATTTGTCGCCGGATTTCCGGAACGTTGAACGGGCGGAAGTGGCCACAGTGTGGGAAATCGATCGGTGCGCTCCGGGCGCGGTGGCCGCTGCGGGGCGGCCCCGCCTAGGATCACCGACGCGGCCGTGCACCGACGCACAGCCCGCGTGTCGCCCGAGGGCGACAGAGGAACCGCGGGGGAAGACGTGGGGGAGTGGACATGGTGACGCGGGAACGCGTGGGCGCCGGTTCTTTATCGCCTTCGCCCATCGGCGAGATTCGGCATCTGCACACCCTGGGCCCGACCGGCACCAATCTCGAAGCCGCGGCGCACGAGTGGTTCCGGCGCCAAGGACGTGAGGGCGCGGGGCGGGTGACCCTGCACGCGACCCTCGAATACGCGTTGGAGACCGTGCCCAGGAACGGCGAGCACGCCCTCGTCGCCTGCGCCGTCTACCCCGAGCTGCACACCCTCGTCTTCGGCAACCTCCAGGTTTGCCGCATGGTGGACTCCTTCGTGTGGCCCACCCACGAGATGGTGCTCGCCGTCGCCCCCGGCGCACGCGCCGAGCCGCGCACCGTGGCCACCCACCCCGCCCCGGCGGGCCTCATCTCGCCCGCCAGCAGGCGGCAGTTGGTGACCAGCAACGCCCAGGCGGCCATCGACTGCGCCGACGGCAGGACCGAGGGCTGCGTCACCACCGTCGTGGCCGCGCGGGCCCACGGCCTGCGCGTGCTGCGCAGCTTCGGCGAGGTGCCGATGGTCTACACCGTGCACCACCTGCGGGAGGCCGCTTCGTGACCGGAACCCTCGGCATCCACCGCCTCCAGGACGAACTGCTGGGCGAGGCGGAACGGCTCGGCCAGGGGCTCCTGCCGCGCGTCGACGCCTTCCGCACCCGCCAGCGCGACGACGGCACGATAGCGGAGCCGGGCGAGGAGGACCGGGCGAGCCTCAGGGCCATCAGGGACGAGGCCGTGCGCTGGTTCGCCGGGCACGGCAGGACCGGCCAGGCGGACGCCCTGGCCGCCGACATCGACGGCTGGCTGGCCGCCGGGCTCGACACCCCGCCGCACTTCGCCCGCTCCCGCGACGCCCTGACCGCCCCGGCCGACGGCGACTGGGCGGCCTTCCTCGCCCCCGTCCAGACCACCAACAGCGTTCCGCCCGTCGGCAGGCGGCTGGAGTTCTTCCTCGTCCGCCGCAAGGAGCCGGACGCGCTGCCCGAACTGGCCGTGCGCTATCCGCACCCCAAGAACAACTGCCAGGCCACCGTGCTCCTCGCCGGTAGCGAAGGGCTGACCCGGGGCAACTGCATCGTCTTCTTCCCGGAGAACGTCGCCGCCCACGACAAGGTGGCCGAACAGGCCTACGCGATCTTCTTCTTCAGTAAGTTCCGCGGGATCCACGAAACCTACGCGGTGCCGTCCGCGCGGGCCGTCCTCACCCCCGAATCCGTGCCCCGCGCCTCGATCGGCATGCGCCCCGAGGTGTGCTACCAGGCCCGCTCCCTGTGGGGATATCTGCACGACTACTTTCACCACCAGGGGCAATGGCCGCTGGATCAGCACATCAAGCTCAAGATGAACTGGTTCATCGGTGTGCTGGAAGAACTGAAGGTCGATGCCAGGACCGTGCTCGCCTGCCACGACGAGACCGTCCCGTACGCCCAGGAACAGATCGCCATGATCCTGCTGGAGCGGATGTTCCGCTACCCGCTCGACGCCCGCGCGGTCCGCAACTTCGACGCGGGCACCGGCGTCTTCCTCTACTCGTGGCTGCGCGAACGCCGGGCCCTCGCCGACCACGGCAGCCGCCTGTCGCTCTCGTACGACGGCGTGATCGACGGACTGCGTGAACTGGTCGAGACGATAGAGGCCATGGAAGCCGCGGTCACCACGCCCGAGGCGTACCGCGCGGCGGCGAGGGAGCTGGTGCGCAGGCACCTGCGCGAGGGCGCCGAGGGCGACCGGTACGCCTTCACGGCCGACCAGTCGCGGCTGGTGCGCGCCCAGGGCCGCCTGGCCTCCCTGCCGCCCCTGCGCTTCGCCCCGGCGGAGCTGTGAACACGGCCGTGCGAGCGAGCCGGAACGACGAGCGAGGAGACGAACGACATGGACAGCGACGCCACGGGTGAGGGCCGCACGGCCGGACGGACGCTGGACCGCTCCGCCATGGAGGCCGCGGTACGGCTGTACTTCGAAGCCTGCAACAAGGTCGACCGCGACCTGTTCGCGCGGTGCCTCGCCGAGAACGTCGTGCACTACCTGGCCGTCGGGATGGCAGGCCCCATCGAGGGCATCGACCCGGTCGTGGAGCGCTGGGGCGCCGACGTACGCGCCAACGACTCCCACTGGGCGGTGGACGCCGTCTACGCCGATCCGCAGAGCCGCACCGCGACCTGCGAGTGGACCGCCTTCAAACCGCGCCTGGGCAAGGTGCTGCGCGGAGCGGAGGTCTACCGCTTCGACGACGCGGGCCTGATCGACGAGGTCCGCATCTACTACGCGTCCCGGCGGGACGAGACCGTCCCCGTCAACGAACTGGAGGGCTACCCGTACGCGGACCGGGGGTTCGCCACATGAGCGGCCCCCCGAGCGGGACGAGCGGCGCCCGGCCGCCCGCCGCGCCGCCGCTCGACGACCGGGACGGCGTCATCTGGCTCGACGGCCGGCTCGTGCCCTGGCGCGAGGCCCGGCTGCACGTCCTCAGCCACGGCCTGCACTACGGCGGCAGCGTCTTCGAGGGCGAACGCGTCTACGCGGGCCAGGTGTTCAAGCTCCACGAGCACAGCCTCCGCCTTGTCGCCTCGGCCCGCGAGATGGGCTTCGCGCTGCCCTGGGACGCGGACGAACTGGACGCGGCCACCCGGCAGGTCGTGGCCCACGCGGGCCTGACCGAGGGCTATGTCCGCCCGGTCGCCTGGCGCGGCAGCGAGACCCTGCGCCTGGTCGCCCCCGGCACCGCGGTCCATGTGGCGATCGCGGCCTGGCCCTGGCCGCGGGTCTTCACCGCCGGCCCGGGCGGAATCCGGCTGGCCACCTCACGCTGGCGCCGCCCCGCGCCCGACACGGCCCCGGTCCGCGCCAAGACGGCCGCCCTGTACGCCCTCGGCTCCCTCGCCGGACAGGAGGCGGAGGCGGCGGGCCGCGACGACGCGCTGCTCCTGGACCACCGGGGCCGGCTGGCCGAGGCCACCGGCGCCAATCTGTTCCTGGTGATCGACGGCGCCCTGCACACCCCGCCGCCCGAGTGCGTCCTGGACGGCATCACCCGGCGCAAAGTCCTCGCGCTCGCCCGCGGACTCGGCCTGGAGACCGTCGAGCGGCACATGGAACCGGCCGAACTCGCCCGTGCCCAGGAGGTGTTCCTGACCGGCACGGCGTACGAGGTCCAGCCGGTCACCGCCGTCGACGCGCTGGAGTACCCGGTCGGCGCCGTCACGACCGCGCTGGTGCGGGCGTACGCGCGGGCCGTACGGGAGGGCACGGGCCCGGCCCCGGTGGGCGGGGCCGCCCCGGCGGCGGCGGGCGGGAGCGGATGACCGGCACCGAATCCGAACCCGCGCGCCCGGCGCCGCCCGCCGGACGCCGCCGGGCCTGGGCGGCGGGCGCCAGGGCCGCCGTGCCGTTCACCGTGGCGATATTCGCGTTCGGGATCTCCTTCGGCGTCCTCGCCAAGGGCGCGGGTTTCGGCGCGCTCGGCGCGACCTCCATGTCCGGGCTCGTCTTCGTCGGCTCCTCGCAGTTCGCCGCGGTCTCGGTGATCGCCAACGGGGGCGGCTGGGCGGCCGCGGCCGTGGCGGGCACCCTGCTGAACCTGCGCTACCTCGTGATGGGCTTCGCCATCCTGCCCGCGCTGCGCGGCGGCCGGGCCCGCCGGGCGGTCGAGTCCCAGCTGGTCATCGAGGAGTCCTGGGCCATCGCCAGCGACGCGGACGGCCGCTTCGACCGGACCCGGCTGCTCTCCTCGGGCGTGGTGCTCTGGCTCGGCTGGGTCCTGGGCACGCTGCTGGGGGCGATCGGCCCGTTCAAGGCCGTGGACATCCTCACCTACGGCCTGGACGCCGTCTCGCCCGTCCTGTTCTTCCTGCTGCTCGCGCCGCACCTGGGCACCCCCCGCAAACGGACGGCCGCCGCCACCGCGGCCGTGTGCGCGGCGGCCCTCACCGCGGCCGGGTTCCCGGACGCGGCCATCGCCGTGGCCTGTGTGATCGCCGTGGTGTGGACGGCGATGGCGACGAGCCGCCCGGAGAAGGAGGCCCGGTGAGCAACGACCCGTGGATCGTCGTCGGCGCCCTGGTGGTGACCACGTTCCTCATCAAGGGCGCCGGTTCGCTGGTGATGGGCGACCGCGAACTGCCCGCCTGGTTCCCCCGGTTCGTGGAGTACCTGACGCCCGCGCTGCTCGCCGTGCTCGTCGTCACCCAGCTGGTGGGATCGGCGGGCGCGCACGGCATGACCTTCGACGCCCGGCTCGCCGGGTTCGCCGGAGCCCTGGTGGCCTGGCGGCTCAAGGCGCCCGTGCCGCTCGTCGTGCTGGTGGCCGCCGTCGTCACCGCGCTGGTACGTGCCGTCAGCTGAGGTCGCCGCCGGTGCCCCGCACGGCGGCGGCGGCCTCCAGGGCGCGGGCGAGGCCGGGCCCGTGTCCGGCGGCCCGGTGCATCCGCACGGCCCGCTCGACGGCCTGCGCGGCCTTGGTGCGGTGGCCGAGCGCCAGGTGCACCCGGGCGAGTTCGGTGCGCGCCTCGCCCTCGACGAGTCTGAGCCCGGCCTGCGCGGCGGTGCTCAGGGCCCGCCGGGTGTACGCCAGCGCCTCGCGGTTCTCGCCCAGGTGCCGGTGGGCCGCCGCCAGCCCGATACAGGCCGCCGCGTCCGCCCGCAGGCATCCCGTCGCCCGGGCCGCGTCCAGCGCGCGGCGGTGGTGGTCCAGGGCGCCGGGCGCGTCGTCCAGGTGCAGCAGGACCGTACCGATGGTGTTGAGGGCGTCCGGCTCGACCAGCCGGCGGTGGGTGCGGTGGGTGACGCTGAGCGCGTCCATCGCGTACTTGAGGGCGAGCCGCGGATCACCGTTGTCGCGGCACACCGCCGCCAGCGTGGTGAGCGCGCCCTCCGCCGCGTACGTCGAAAGGAGTCTGCCGTGCGCGGCGAGCGCCCGGCTGAGCAGACGCTGGGCCTCCTCCAGGTCGCCCCGCGCGTGGTGGAGGGCGCCGAGCCCCCACAGCGACAGCATCACCGTGTGCTCGTCCCCCGACGCCTCGGCCCGCTCCAGGGCCTCGGTGAAGTACGGCTGAGCGGCCTCCAGTTGGCCGCGGTCCAGGCGGACGGAGCCGAGCAGGAACAGGGCCCACGCCTCCCCGGCCGGTTCTCCGCCGTCGCGGTAGAGGGCAAGGGTGTGCTCGGCGTGGCGCTGGGCCTGGTCGAGGTTGCCCAGTTCACGGTGGGAGGCGGCGAGCCCCAGGACGGCGCCGGCCCGCTCCACGGGCAGTCCGGCCCGCGCGAACAGGGCGTCGGCGCGGGCGCTGTGCCGCAGCGCCTCGTCGTGGCGGGCCAGCTCCCACAGCACGTAGCACAGGCTCCAGTGCATCACCGCGCGCGCGCGGTCGTCGTGCTCGGCGTCGGCGGCGCGCAGTCCCGTCTCCGCGGCGCGCAGCCAGGCGGTGCGCTGGCCGTGCTCCATGAGGTGGCCGTGCGTGGCCAGGGCCGACTTCCAGGCGAAGGCACGCGGACCGTGCCCCAGGGCGTACTGGGCGCAGGCCAGCAGGGCGGCCCGCTCGTCCTCCAGCCAGGACAGCGCGGCGGGCGGGCCGGTAAAGGTCAGCGGCGCGGTGGGTGAGCCGTCCGGTTCGGGCGGTGGCGCCGCGTACCAGGAGTAGAAGGTGCCGTAGAGCAGGTGCCCGGCCTGCTCGGCGGTCGCCAGGTACCAGGTGAGCAGCCGGTCGACGGCCTCCTCCCGTACCTCGGCGGGGTCCTCGGCACGGGCTCGCTCACGGGCGAACAGGCGTACCAGGGCGTGCAGATGGAAGCGGCCGGGCCGGTGCGTCTGGAGCAGGCTGCGGGAGACCAGCTGGTCAAGGAGCCGGGCCGTCGCGGCCGGCGGTGCCCCGGCCAGCGCGGCGACGGCCGGGGCCGAGACCTCCGCGCCGGGGGTGAGGGAGAGCAGCCGCAGGAGCTGCCGCTCGGGCGCGGGCAGCGAGCGGTAGGACAGGGCGAGGGCGCTGCGGACGCCGGTGTGCTGCTCCTGGTCGAGGGCCAGGTCGTCCAGCCGGTCCTCGCCGCGCAGCGCGCGGACCACCTCCGCCAGCGGCAGGTGCTGGTCGCCGATGAGGTGCGCGGCGACGATCCGGACGGCGAGCGGCAGGCCGCCGCAGAGCCGGACGGCCTCGGCGGCGGCCTCGGGTTCGCCGCGTACCCGGTCCGCGCCGATGACGCGGGCGAGCAGCGCGAGAGCCTCCTCGTCGTTGAAGGCAGCCACGCTCACCCGGTGGGCGTCGTGGAACGCGGTCAGGCCCCGCAGGTCGTTGCGACTGGTGACGACGACGAAGCAGCTCGGAGAGCCGGGCAGCAGCGGGCGCACCTGTTCGAGCCCGGCCGCGTCGTCGAGGAGGATCAGCATCCGCTTGCCCGCGAGGAGCGAGCGGTACAGGGCGGCCTTCTCGTCGGTGTTCTCCGGCAGGTGCCCGGCGCCGACCCCCAGGGCCCGCAGCAGTTGGCCGAGGGCGTCGTCGGCCGTGGCCGGGGGCTCGTCGGCGTGGCCGCGCAGGTTCGCGTACAGCTGTCCGTCGGGGAAGCGGTCGGCGGCCCGGTGCATCCAGTGCACGGCGAGGGCGGTCTTGCCCACGCCCGCCATCCCGGACAGCGAGGAGATCACCAGGGTCTGTCCGGGGCCGGTGGCGTACTGCGAGAGCAGGGCGTCCAGCTCGCGCAGATACCCGGCGCGGCCGGTGAAGCTGCCGACGTCCGGCGGGAGCTGGCGCGGGACGGGGAGCGCGGCGGGCGGGGGCGCGGCCGGGGGCGAGGGCTGGGCGGCGAGCCCGGGGTCGCCCACCAGGACGCGCTGGTGGAGCTCCTTGAGCGGGCGGCCCGGCTCGATGCCCAGCTCGTCGTCGAGGAGCTGGTAGTAGTCGCGGTACGAGGCGAGCGCGTCGGCCTGACGCCCCGAGCGGTACAGCGCCAGCATCAGCTGGCAGCGCAGCCGCTCGCGGAGCGGGAACTGCGCCACCAATGTGCTCAGTTCCGGCACCGACTCCTCGTAGCGGCCCAGCTCGACGAGCGCGTCCAGCCGGTCCTCGCGGGCGACCAGGCGCAGCTCCTCCAGGCGGTCCGCCTCGGCCAGCGCGAAGCTGCGGTCGCTCACGCCTTCGAGCGCGGGTCCGGTCCACAGGGCGAGCGCCTCGTCGAGGAGGGCGACGGCGGCCTCGGCGTCGTCGTCTGCCGCCGCCTTGCGGGCCTGGTCGGTCAGGTGCACGAAGTGCAGGGCGTCGACCTGCTCGTCGGCGACCTGGAGCGTGTAGCTGGTGTTGCTGCGGGCGCCCGCGCTGAGCAGGAGCTCGAAGCCGGAGGTGGCGCGCCGGCCCGGCTCCAGGATGCGCCGCAGATGCATGACGTGGGTGCGCAGGGCGCTGACCGCGCCGTCCGGCGCGTCCCCCTCCCACAGAAGTTCGGAGAGCCGGGACGTGCTGACCGGGCGGCCCCGCGCGAGGGCGAGGACCGCGAGGAGCGCGCGCTGCTGCGGCCCGAGGCCGATGTGCCGGCCCTGGACCTCCACACTCACCGGGCCCAGCAGGCGGATCCGGACCGACTCCTTCGGTGCCGGCTGAGCCCTGGGCCCCGAGGTGCGGCTCACACCATTGCCTCTGCTTCCCTGTTCCCGCTGCCGTTCCGCGTACCTCTTCCGCGTGTGCGCGGTTCCGTCCGGCGGGGGATGCTCAGCCGGGGCCGGTGACGAACCCCCGGATGACCGGGCCGGAGACGGTGAACTCCCACGCGGTGTCGATGTCCCCCCAGATGTCGTTGTGGAAACGCGCCGTCACCGACAGACCGTCGGGCGACTCCCGTACCACCTCCATCCGGGCGTGCGAGGAGAACAGCTCCCGTTCCACCCACGCCTGGGGATCGCGTTCGGTTCCGACGTCGATCACTGTGGCGTCCTTGGCAAGGACGGCCCACAGGGCCTGCGGGTCCTGGGCGTTGACCGCGTCGACGAACGCGCGGACGACCGGGTGGGAGGGCATGCCGGGCGGAGTCATCTGGTGCCTCTCTGGAGCGGTGGGTGGCGGTCCGGCGCCGGCTCAGTCCTCGGTCACGGCCCGGTGCAGGGCGTGGGTGTCCTCGAAGAGGTGGTAGCGGGCGATCTTGCCGTCCACGACCGTGACATGCGCGGCGAAGGGGGTCAAGAGCGGTTTTCCGGTGGCTTTGACGGTGTCCCGGAGATGGCCGATGATCACCCCCTGTTCACCCTCGACCACGATGTGCGTCACCGTGAACTCCTCGGGCTTCAGGTACTCGTGGAGGGTGGTGAAGAACGTCATGACCCCCTCCCGCCCGGTGCGGGGCCCCGACCACGGCACGGCCGGTGAGCCCGGAGCGTTGAACTCCACCGACTCGGCGAAGACCTGCACGGCGGCGTCCAGATCCCGGTCGGAGAGCCGGGCCAGATAGGCGTCGATCGCGGCTCGGGTGGCCTGCGCGGCGCCCTCGGCGGCCTGCGTGGACATCTCACCAACTCCTCGTCCGTACTGTTCCCTGGGCGTGAGGCTCCAGTGTGGTGCGCGGAAAGCGGCGAGCGTAAGTCGCTCGCCGCTTTCCGGCCAAGTGCCGCCGTGCTCCGCACGCGGGAGCCGAGGCACGGCCCCCCACGGCCCGGCGGGGCCGGAGCGGATGCCGGGCAGGTCCGGCGGGCGGGCGTTGGCCTTCCTGCTCGTCGATTGGCAAGAGCTGTCCGAGGCGAAGGGATCAGTGTTGTCACCGATGGCAACCTACGGATGCCACTCG